>NZ_JBHTGO010000004.1:0-596970 GCF_042666835.1 Pantoea sp. GCM10028869
ACGTTGATAGGCCGGGTGTGTAAGCGCAGCGATGCGTTGAGCTAACCGGTACTAATGACCCGTGAGGCTTAACCTTACAACGCCAGAGGCGTTTTGGTCTGAGAGACCGGATATTTTCAGCTTGTTTACGGACTGGTCTGCGGCGCCTGAGAGGGGGCAGCGGACGAAACAGAATTTGCCTGGCGGCTTTAGCGCGGTGGTCCCACCTGACCCCATGCCGAACTCAGAAGTGAAACGCCGTAGCGCCGATGGTAGTGTGGGGCCTCCCCATGCGAGAGTAGGGAACTGCCAGGCATCAAATAGTGAAGAAGCCCCGGACGAAAGTCCGGGGCTTTTTTACATCTGCATATAGTGAATTAAAGTCGGCAGATGGCTGAATTTGCATGAAAATCAGTAATAAATTGCACTAAAAACTTCGCGGCAATCACATTTTGCAATCCAGGAACAGAGACAATTCCCGCAACCAGTTAATAGATGCTTTACTCAATCCTTTGGCGCTAATTATTCGCAAGGAAAAGAGGTAAGCATGACTGATTCACAACAACAAAAAGTGGCTCTAACTGCAACGGCAGCTGACAGTAAAAAGCGCATCTGGTCGATTGTCGGCGCATCGTCTGGCAATTTAGTCGAATGGTTCGATTTCTACGTCTACTCCTTCTTCTCACTCTATTTTGCCCATGTCTTCTTTCCAAGCGGTGATACCACCACCCAATTGCTGCAAACAGCAGGCGTCTTCGCAGCTGGTTTTCTGATGCGCCCGATCGGCGGATGGTTATTTGGCTATATTGCCGATCGTCACGGTCGCAAAGCCTCAATGCTGATCTCAGTGTGCATGATGTGTCTGGGATCATTAGTGATCGCCTGTCTACCGGGCTACGGAGAAATTGGCCTTGCCGCGCCTGTCATTCTTCTGCTGGCGCGTATGTTTCAGGGATTATCGGTTGGTGGGGAATACGGTACCAGCGCCACTTATATGAGCGAAGTAGCACTGGAAGGACGAAAAGGATTTTATGCCTCTTTCCAATATGTGACGCTCATCGGCGGCCAACTGTTAGCGGTGCTTACCGTTGTAGTCTTACAGCAAATTCTCAGCGATGAAGAACTTCGCAGCTGGGGCTGGCGTATTCCGTTCTTCCTCGGGGCGGCGCTCGCTGTGGTGGCATTGTGGTTGCGTCGTTCTCTCAACGAAACTTCAGAGAAAAAACACCGAGAACATCGTGACGCCGGCAGCATTACGGGATTACTGCGCAATCACACCCGTGCATTTCTGATGGTGCTGGGCTTTACCGCAGGCGGTTCGCTAAGCTTCTATACCTTCACCACCTACATGCAAAAATATCTGGTAAATACTGCCGGGATGGATGCGCGCAGTGCCAGTGGATTAATGACCGGTTGCTTATTGGTATTCATGTTGACTCAGCCGATAGTTGGCGCGCTGTCAGACAAGATTGGTCGTCGTGCCTCAATGATGATTTTTGGTGCCGGGGCAGCTATCTGTACGGTACCTATTCTGCTATTGCTGCAAAATGTGCAAAGCAGTTGGCTGGCATTTGCCTTGATCATGCTGGCGCTAATCATCACCAGTTTCTACACCGCTATCAGTGGCATTTTGAAAGCAGAGATGTTCCCGCCGGAAGTCCGCGCGCTGGGCGTTGGGCTTTCCTATGCGGTGGCGAATGCTATTTTTGGTGGTTCAGCAGAGTACGTAGCCTTACTGCTGAAAAGGGAAGGTATTGAAACCAGCTTCTTCTGGTATGTTTCGGCAATGGGCGCTTTAGCATTTCTGGTATCGCTGATGCTGCATCGCAAAGGGAAGGGGATTGCGCTGTAGTTACTGACTGAGATTCCACAGTGCGATACCGCTGGCGGCGCCGGCGACATCCCAGCTAAGATCTTTCCAACTCCAGCCGCTCCCCGCTGAGCGGCTGTCATATAACTCTTTCCCCACACCGAAACTCAACGAAAACAGAAAGCCGAAACGCAAATTCTGCCCGCGGCTGTGATTTTGATGCTGAGAAATCACACTACCTGCGGCTGCCAGCACAGCAGAAGAGAAGTAGTGTTGCGCTTTGTCTTTGCCGGTCCAGTTATCCTGGGCGACATGCGCACATCCACTACACAGCAAAACCACGCAGAGGATAGGCGCACGCATCGGCTAAAGCAGACGGCTAATCAAGCGATCGATGCGAATACGGCGCAGGCGACGAATCAGCTTGCGCACCTTTGCCGGATAATCGGAGATACTTTCCAGCTCGCGATAATGCTGCACCACGGAAGTATGCTCACGAATCAGCGCCAGCTCTTTTTCACGCTGCTCGGCCAATTGATTGAGAGGATCGTGAATCAGCACCGCATTTTCCAGATCCAGTCGCCACGCGCGTGGATTGAGGTTATTACCGGTGATCATCATCCATTCGTCATCCACCCAAATGCCTTTCAGGTGATAACTGTTTTCGCCATCTTTCCACAAGCGTACCGTCAGCTGACCATTATTGACGTAATACTGCAAACGGCTCAGGAAGCGACGCAGGTTAATCTCATATAGATAAGGCAGCGCCCCGATAATCTTGAACGGCTGTTCTGGCGGGATGTAGAAGTCATTGGCCGTTTTGTCGCCAATGATGATTTCAACTTCTTTACCCTGACGCAGTAAATGAATCAGGTTACGCACCAGAATGGCCGGCAGGTTAAAATAGGGCGTACACAGCGTCAGCTTGCGCTCAGCGCAGGGCATCAAATGGAAAATGGTTTTGTTCAGCAGGCTACGTTTGCCCAAGCCAACCAACGGCGTGACGGCAAGGCAATCATTATCTGCATTGCCGGTAAACTGATAGTTAAAGCTGCGCAGCTCCTGACGGAACTGACGTGTTTCGTTTTTGATTTCCGGGCTGGAAGGGCGCTCAGTTTTATCGAGCCGGTTAACCGCATCGGAATCCTTGAGATTTTCGCAGATCCACGCATACATGGTATCGGTAAGCTGTGGATTGCGGATCAGCTGATAACGGTCATAACGATATTTATCATGCTGATGCAAATAGACATCGTTCAGGCTCGCGCCGCTGTAGAGCAGCGTATCATCAATGATAAACCCTTTCAGATGCAGCACACCGAGCGCTTCGCGGGTGTTAACCGGAATGCCGTAAACTGGAATAGCGATATCCGGGTGCTGAGTCGCCATTTCGCAATACCAGTCAGCGTTGGTCACGCCGCGAGCAGCGCCAATACGACCACGCTGCGCACGATGCCAGTCAACCAGAATACAGACATCCAGCTCCGGACGTGCCTGACGCGCTGCGTACAGCGCCTGCATTATTCCCCGACCGCCGTCATCATTCTCCAGATACAGCGCGGTGATACAGATACGCTTTTCTGCTGCGGCAATTTTCGTCAGCAGGGTTTCGCGAAACTCGGCAGGCGAGTAAAGCGTCGTCAGATCCGACACGGATTGTGACAGTTTAGGCAGCTGTGCGAGGTGTTGTTGGTGTTTATTACGTTTAAATTTAGACAACATCACAGTGCACTTCTTCTCTGTTCATTGCATGGCCTTTTGCCATCAAATCATGATCCTAACGGTAAATAATACCATCAACCGGCCTGTAGAGGAGGAATTTTACCTTTCTGTACAGGTTAGCTGATGACATCACCGAGCGGCAAATTCAGGCTGACAATGCCATCATCCAGTTGAATATTCACGCGAAAATTGAGCTTTCGCGCCAGCGTGATCATGCCGCTATTGTTTGGCATGGTGATACCGTTCAATTGTTGCAGGCCATGATCGCGCGTATAGCGAATCATCTTCTCCAGTAAGCGCCTGCCCATGCCCAAGCCTTTCAGGTCAGACCGCACCAGCACGGAGAATTCAGCATCGATATTATCGGCATCGGAGATCGCACGTGTTACGCCAATGATCTCGTCGACGCCGTTGTGCTGCCGTATAGCGACAATCGCCATTTCGCGGTCGTAATCAATTTGCGTCATATTCGCCAAATCTTCATGAGTGAATTCATTGATTTCACTGAAGTAACGATAGTAGAGATCTTCTTTCGTTACCTGGGCGATAAAGGCGCGCAGCTGCGGTTCATCTTCCGGCAGGATCGGGCGGAACAGGCAATATTGCCCATTTTTCAGCTGCACCTGCTCTTCAAGATGATGCGGGTAAGGACGAATCGCCAGCCGTGTTTCGTTATCACCATTGAAAGGCGCCAGCTGCAGCGTGACATCCAGCAGCGTGAATTCGTCAGCTGATGCCAGCAGCGGATGAATATCCAGGCGCTGAATCTCCGGACAATCGACCACCAGGTTTGAAACCTGCACTAACAGCTGGCTAAGCCCGGTGATATCCAGTGGTCGCAACGCACTACGGCTGCGAACTTTGCCGCTTTTCATCGCCTGAATCACCAGATAGCGCGCCAGCGTCATATTCAGCGGCGGCAAAGCCACGGCGGCTTGCTTGTCGGGCTGCCACTCCACGCCGCCTTCGCCCAGCAGGATGATAGGACCAAACAGCGGATCCTGTTCGACCACCACACGCAACTCCTGCGCTCCGGCGCGATTCGCCATACTCTGCACCAGCAAACCATCAATATGCGCCTGTGGATGGGTTTCACGCACGCGATCAAAAATGGCTTCAGCCGCTTGTTCCACCTCTGCGGCGCTGCGCAGATACAGCATTACGCCTTGTACCTCCGACTTATGCGGAATATCCGGCGAACGCAGCTTGAGCGCGACCGGATAGCCAATCTGATCGGCGATGCTGGCAGCCGCGGCGCTGTCGCTGGCAATCCAGGTGGGCAGCGTCGCCAGGCCATAAGCTTGCAACACCGGCTGCACTTCGTGGGTGTCCAGCGTGGTGATGCCTTTATTAAGCGCTTGCTGAATCAGCTGATGCGCCTGCGCGCTGTTCTGCGTCAAACCAATCGGCAGCGCGGGCGTCTCACGCAGTTGCTTCTGGTTGCGGCGATATTCCACCTGATGCATGAAAGCGGTAACGGTACCTTCCGGTGTGCGCCAGGTGGGAATACCAGCCTGAGTAAACGCGCGTCGTGCGCTCTGCGAAGAGTATTCGCCGCACCAGTTCGTCAGTAAAGTGACTTGCTTGCCACGCGGATGTTTGGCAACCGCAGCGATAATCTGCTCGGCGGTTTCGCTCGAGGGTGAAACGGCGCTTGGCGCATGAATGATCATCAGTGCATCAAGTTCATGGCTATCCAGCAGCCGTTCAATGCAGGCGACATAGCGCGCTGGTGTCGCGTCATCTTTCAAATCCAGCGGATTGCCGCGGCCAACGCCTTCTGGCAGCAGGGTGGCCAGCGCCTGCAAGGTTTCGTCACTTAGCGTCGCCAGCTTACCGTTGCGCGCATACAGTTCATCCAGGGCCAGCGCCGCCGGGGCCGCGCCGTTGCTGATGATCATCAGTCGATCGCCGCGTAATGGACGCATATGGCTCAGCGACTCAACCGCCGTAAACAGTTCATGCGTATCCTGTACGCGCAGTAAACCGGCGCGCTGAATCGCCGCATCCCAGGCAGCGTCCAGTCCGCTGTGAGTACCGATCATCGCCTGCGCCTGATGGCTGCGACCACTTTTTATCACCAGAATCGGTTTATTACGCGAGGCGCTGCGCGAAGCGGAAACAAAGCGACGCGCATCGCTGAGGTGTTCGAGGTAGAGCAGAATGGCGCTGGTTTTACCGTCGCGCGCGAGGAAATCCAGCAGATCATCAACGTCGATATCCAGGCTATCACCCAAGGCGATAAACCATGAGAAACCGAGGTTACGCTGCTGCGCCCAGTCGAGAATGGTGTTAGAGACCGCAGCAGATTGCGAAATAAAAGCAATGCGGCCTTTAGCAATCGGCACC
Organism: Pantoea sp. GCM10028869; assembly: GCF_042666835.1. Classification (NCBI taxonomy): domain Bacteria; kingdom Pseudomonadati; phylum Pseudomonadota; class Gammaproteobacteria; order Enterobacterales; family Erwiniaceae; genus Pantoea; species Pantoea sp. GCM10028869. The sequence continues at coordinate 5,861 of NZ_JBHTGO010000004.1, forward strand.
GGCGAGAAGCTGGCATTCAACCCTTGCCACGGCGCCAGCAAACCTAAGCTGTTGGGCCCAAGCAGGCGAATTTGCCACTGACTGGCGCAGGCTTTCAGCTCTTCCAACTGGCTGGATGGCGCCGAAAGAATAATACAGGCCTTACAACCTTTTTCGCCCAGTTGTTGCAGCAGTTCGAGATTACGTTTGGCGTGGGTACAGATGATGGCGAGATCGGGCGCGAAGGGCAGGCTGTCGATATCCGGCCATGCCAGCACGCCGCTCACCGCTTTATACTTCGGCGTCACCGGCAATACCGGACCGCTAAATCCACCGGCCAGCAGGTTACGCATCATAAAGTAGCCGGCGCGCCCCGGTGTAATTGACGCACCGATTACCGCGATTGATTTAGGTCGTAACAGCGCTTCCAGTCCGCGTTGGCTCATCATCCGCTCCTGCTATCAAGATTGGCATGATTGTAAACGCTTTTTAGCGCGCGTGCCGATTCACCGATCGCAGGCTGAGAGCCAGCTTCAGATTCCGCTACTCAATGCTTCTTCCAGAGCATGAATCGGATGATGCGGTTTCCCCGCCAGATAAGCATGACGGAAGCGGGCGAAATAGTGCTGCAATTCTGCGGCGGCGGCGAGATCCCCGGCCTGTTCCAGCAGCGCGGCAGCAACTTCGGCGGTGCAGTGCTGGCCTTCGCCGTGGGCCTCGCGCAGCGTGTAGCGCGAGGGCGCAGACACGTTGAGCGACATCACCGGCAACGCATCCAGCCACGGACTTTTGCGGAACATCTTGCGCGCTTCCGTCCAGGTGCCGTCGAGCATAATAAACAGCGGCGGTTTGCCGGTGAGCGGCGGGCTGGTGAGCACTTCGCGATCGGCATCTGCGTAAGACGCCGGGAAAACCACCAGCGGCTGATAATGCGCGTTCTTCACCGCCGCCAGCAGCGCGGCATCCGGCTCGGTGCGTGACCAGCCAAACGCCTCGGTGTCCGGCAGCACATCGGCAATTAACCTTCCGGTATTGCTCGGCTTCATCGGCTCGGTATCGAACATCACCAGACAGAAGCGACTGCGCGCTTGCTGAGGCTGGATGGTGGCGCACAGACAGTTTTTCTGCGGCAGCAGGCAGCGTTGGCAACGAATGACACGATTACCGCGCGCAAGAAACGGGCGCGTGGCGCGCGCTAAACGTTGCGCACGTAAGCGCAGAACGGCATTTTCAAACATAAATTCGCAGGCAGGAGAAAAAACGCCAGTGTAATGGAATTAGCCGGGAAAGGTAATAAGGAAGGCCAGCACGCGGCTGGCCATCAGCGGTTTACAGCGATTCGTCGAGCCACTCGTTGAAGGGCGCTTTCGGCATTGCGCCGTTCAGCATGTCGACCATCTCGCCGTTCTTGAACAGCATAATAGTAGGAATGCTGCGAATGCGGAAACGCGAACTAAGCGCGGGTTCGGCTTCGGTATTTACTTTCACGAAGCGCACCTTGCCGCGCCGCTCGTCGGCGACATCTTTAAACACCGGTGCGAAGTTAACGCACGGGCCGCACCACGGCGCCCAGAAGTCGATCACCACCGGCAGATCGTCTTGCAGATACTTATCCAGCGTGGCTGCGGTCGCGTTGGCGACTTCACCGTTGAATAGCTCGCCGCCGCAACGACCACATTTTGCTCCATCAGCCATGCGCGACTCGGGCACGCGGTTGGTTGCCTGACAGGAGGCACAAACTGTATTCATATTTACCTCAACCCGGACCTGTAAATCTGATGATTGCCGGACATTATGAAAAGGTTGAGTGCTATGCTCAATCTGGATTGCCCAATAGGTTCAATAGTTGATAGCTAAGCACCGACACATCAGGTAATCTTCGCGCTCTCAATGCTGGAGGAACAGATGAACGACGAATTTAAAGGCAAAAGCGGCAAGGTAAAAGTGATGTACGTACGTGATGAGGAGAGTGGTCAAAAGCCGAATTCCCGTACCGGCAAAGGCGGCCGTCCTGCTGCGCGCCAGGAAGATAATCGTCGTTCTGGTCCTCGCAGCGGTGCAAGTAATAATGAAGAAGGTGGCCGTAGCGGCGCACGCAGCCCGGCACCGCGCGGTGCGAGTAATACCGAACGCGGTCGCAGCTTTGGTCGTCGTGACGATCGTGGTGACGACAACCGCAGCTTCGGTGATTCGCCGTGGCGCACCGTTTCTCGTCCGCCGGTCGCGGATGATAGTCAACTGGATGATGCCGCGAACAAGCCGGTCATCGATCCCGAGCAGATTCGCCGTCAGCGTCAGGAAGAGACGCGCGTCTACGGTGAAAATGCCTGTCAGGCGCTGTTCCTGAGCCGTCCGGAAAGCATCGTGCGCGCCTGGTTTATTCAGAGCGTAACACCGCGTTTCCGTGAAACCCTGCGCTGGCTGGCGGCCAACCGCAAAGCCTATCATGTGGTTGAAGATGCTGAGCTGACCAAAGCTTCAGGTACTGAACACCACGGTGGCGTGTGCTTCATCATCAAAAAACGTATGGGCATGCCGGTTACCGAGTGGCTGACCAAGGCCCCCACCAAAGATTGCGTGCTGGCGCTGGAAGATGTCAGCAACCCGCACAACCTTGGCGGCATTATGCGTAGCTGCGCGCACTTCGGTGTGAAAGGTTTGCTGGTGAATGATGCCTCGCTGCTGGAGTCAGGTGCGGCAGTACGTACCGCCGAAGGTGGCGCTGAACACGTACAGGCAATCAGCGGCGAAAGCTTTGCCGATGGCCTGGAAGCGTTCCGTAAAGCGGGTTACACCATCGTTACCACCTCAAGCCACGAAGGCACACCGCTGGCGAAAGCTGAGCTGCCTGCCAAAATGGTGCTGGTGTTGGGTCAGGAGAGCGAAGGTCTGTCAGACAGCGCTTTCCAGCAGGGCGATCTCAGCCTGTCGATTGGTGGCACCGGCAACGTTGAAAGCCTCAACGTGTCAGTGGCGACCGGTATTCTGCTCGCCGAATGGTGGCGTCAGAACGCATAAAAAAACGGGCCGCAAGGCCCGTTTTTGTTTGTCTCGCTTAGTGAGCACCACCGCCGCCACTGCCCGCACCAAATGGTGGACGCGCAAACCACACCAGCACCAGCAAGATCAAGAACACGCCCGCCGATGCCCAGAAGATCTCATTCGCCGAAATAATCAGACCCTGATTGGTAATTTGTTGCGCGATATATGCCGAGGCCTGCTGCTGGGTCATGCCCATGCTTTGCAACTGGTCATACATCTGCTGTGAATTGACGTTGTACGGATTCACCGACTCCGACAGATAGCTATGATGCATCGATTCACGGTTACTCCACATGGTGGTAGTAATTGAGGTACCGATGGAACCCGCCAGCGTACGCACGAAGTTCGACAGGCTTGATGCCGCCGCCATACGTTCTGGCGGTAAGCCTGACAGCGTAATGGTGGTGAGCGGCATAAAGAAGCACGCCACCGCAAAGCCCTGAATAAACTGCGGCCACGCTGATGCACCAAAATCCATTCCCGGCTCAAACGTGTAGGCGCGCCAGTAGAAACAGACGGCATACATGATGAAGCTGAAGGTCACCAGCTTACGCATATCCAGCTTGTGGGCGAAGCGGCCAATGATCGGCGACAGGATCACCGGCAGAATCCCCACCGGTGCCGACGCTAATCCGGCCCAGGTGGCGGTGTAGCCATATACCTCCTGTAACAGCTGCGGCAGCAACACTATCGAGCCGAAGTAAAGCATATAGGCCAGGCTGATCGACAAACAGCCGATGGTGAAGTTGCGCATCTTGAACAACGACAAATCGACTATCGGATGGTCGTCGGTGAGCTCCCACACCAGCAACACCAGCAGCGCCACCACGGCGACCACCATCAGCACAATGATCTCGGTTGAGCTAAACCAGTCGAGCTCTTTTCCGCGATCCAGCATCACCTGCAGCGAGCCAATGCCCACCACCAGCAGTACCAACCCCACCATATCGATCCGGCGGATTTCGGTTTTGGTTTCACGTCCACGCAGCGTTTGCAGCGTCAGTAACACCACCACCAAACCAATCGGCACGTTGATGAAGAAGATCCAGCCCCAGTGATAGTTATCGCTGATCCAGCCGCCGAGAATCGGACCGCAGATCGGTGCCACAATCACCGTCATCGCCCACAGCGAAAGCGCCACGCTGCGTTTCGCTGGCGGATAGTTGTTCAGCAGCAAACTCTGCGACAGCGGAATCAGCGGACCGGCAACCACGCCCTGAATGACGCGGAAGAAGATCAGCATCTCCAGGCTTTCGGACATGCCGCAAGCCCAGGACGCCAATACAAACAGGATGGTCGACCAGGTAAACAGCTTCACTTCACCGATGCGCTTGGCCAGCCAACCGGTTATCGGAATCGAGATGGCGTTTGCCACCCCGAAAGAGGTAATCACCCAAGTGCCCTGCGAGTTCGAGGCACCGAGGTTACCGGCGATGGTCGGAATCGCCACGTTAGCGATGGTGGAGTCGAGTACCTGCATGAACGTCGCCAGCGACAGGGCGATGGTCATCAGGACTAACGGCGCACCTTCAAGCGGTTTTTGTGCCATAACAGCCTCCCGCGGCGTTAGTCAGCGTTGGCACGAACGATGTCAGTAATCAGCTGGTTAACCGGCGCGAGGTCGATTGCCAACGCATTACTTTCATACGCGGCTTGCGAACGCACGGTGCTGGCCAGCGTGGCACCCTCTTTGTTTTGGGTATCCACTTTCACCAGCGTGGAGAGGCCGATACGCAGCGGATGTTCCGCCACTTGTTTCGGATCCAGCTCGATACGCACCGGCAGACGCTGGACCACTTTGATCCAATTACCGGTGGCGTTCTGCGCAGGCAGCAGCGAGAAGGCGCTGCCGGTACCCATATCCAGACCCACCACTTTGCCGTGATACTCGACGTCATCGCCGTAGATATCACTGATCACCGTGGCCGATTGGCCGATACGGACACCTGCAAGCTGGGTCTCTTTGAAGTTTGCATCGATCCACAGATTAGTGGACGGCACCACCGCCAACAGCGGGGTGGTGGTGGAGATTTGCGAGCCAACCTGTACGCTGCGACGTGAAATGAAGCCATCAATCGGGCTACGGATTTCAGTACGCTGCAGCGCCAGCCAGGCATCGCGCAGCTCAGCCGCACTCTGCTGTACCGCGGGCTGATTTTCCAGCGAGGTATTCAGAATCATCGCCTGGTTAGCGTTGTATTGCTGCACTGCCACATCCAGCTGCGCTTTGGCTGTCGCTACGGCATCACGCGAGTGTTGCAGCTCTTCGCGGCCAATCAGATTAGACGCGCCCAGCGGCTCGCGGCGTTTCAGGTCAGCTTCGGCCTGTTCCAGCGCAGTTTGCTGCAGTTTGATGGTAGCTTGATACTGCTTGCCATTGATCATCAGCTGGTGGGTTTGACGCACGCTGGTAGCTAGCGCGGTCTGCGCTTTTTCAAACGCCTGCTCGGCATCAGTTTTATCCAGCGACACCAGGACGTCGCCTTTCTTCACCACGTCGGTGTTATCAAACCACACTTTGTTTACGCTGCCAGAAACCTGCGCCATCACCTGCACCTGGTTGCCCGCCACGTACGCATCATCGGTTTCCTGGAAGTGACGCAGCACCAAATACCAGTAAGCCAGATACGAAACACCAATAATTACAAACACGATAGCCAGCAGGATCAGCACACCTTTGCGCTTCTTCTTTTTATTCGCTGGCTGTTGCGGGCTTTGAGCTTCCGCTGTCGCACTCATGTCGTTCTCCACGTTTTCCATTTAGTCGGGATGTGCCGATCCTTCAACACGGTTGCCCGAGTCAAAAAAGCCAGCACTTAAGCGCTGGCCGGACAAAAGGGGATTAAAATAGCGATTTCGGAAGGTGATTGTGTCGCACTTCTTGCTATTAGCGCGACAGGGAAGCGATAACCTGATCTTCGTCCATTTTATCGAGACGGTTAAGTAACTTACGGGTAATCGATTCCAGCTGATCCTGCTCGTTAGTAGAGAGCGAAGACCACAGGTATTGCAGGCTCTGATGCTGCGGTGGCAGCAGCTGGCGCAGGAATTCATTGCCTTTTTCGGTCAAATGCAGATGCAGGCAGCGACGGTCGTTCTCGCTTTCACGACGTTCGATCCAGCCGCGCTTCTCCAACTCATCAGCGATACGCGTGGCATTGGTGCGTGAAGAGCCGAGGGCAGAACTCAGTTCTGAAGGCTGAATGCTCTGATTTTCCTGTGCATCAAGGGTAATCAGCGCCATGAATAAGGTCTCGTTAATTCCCTGCGCCTTCAACATTTTGTTGCGATTATCCAGCAGTTTACCCTGCATGTGCATGCACAAGCGGGTCAAAATGATCTCCTGCAGCGGAAAATCTTTATGGCGGTTAGCACGGATGTTAAGCATCTGTTCAATGGGAGTAAACGAACTTTCCATTTTAAAAAAACCTCTTAGTTGCAACTGGTATAGTAATGATGGTGACAGATTAAGCGTAGTCACAATTTCCGCAGGTGATTGTTAGCACGATCACATAGTCAACATCTGACATTCCAGGTTGTTCCTTAACCCTGGGCATTTTGCCCTGACATCCCACCTGAACATACAGGCAGCCGATGCCATCAATTCATCTCGGGAAACCTTTTTACAGATAAATAATTTCGCGAGAAAAAATAACTCTGGTGAATAACTGCGCTGCTAACCATAACAAACCCAATCATTAATGAATAGTATTGCTCAGCGGTTTAGAACCATCTTTACGATTTCTAAACACTTTTCGCGCGCCGCTTATCCACGTAAATCAAGGTGTTGATTAACATGCTCTTAACAAGCCCGCGCGAATGCGACACCAGCCTAAGTGATGGAATTTGATCGCTAAACGGGAAGCAGTCATTGCGTGCGGATAAGAGAGATAATCATTTGTAGGTAATAGTAACCGAAAAAATTATTTCAATGGTGTGTTAATTAACAGGACGTACCAGTGCGCTATAGCGCACGCTTCGCTTATCGGGGGAAAGGAAAAGGGGGAGGCAGCCATTTGCCGTAGCGGCGCAATTTATTGCGCTGAGTTCCTGAAGTGGAATTATTCCATGAAAAACGGCGCGATAAATCGCGCCGCTACAATACTAACGCTAATGTAAATGTGTTACTTCGCTGCCGCCAGTGCGTCCTGAATCCACTTATCGAATTCCGCCTGGTGACCTTTGATCCAGCCATCAACGTGGCCATTGATATCGGCTTCAGAAGCATGGCCCGCATGCATCGCCGCATTCTCGGCGTTGATGTCACCAATCGGCAGCTTCATCTCAGCAAACAGCTTTGCCGCGGCCGGATTTTTCTCGGTCCAGGCTTTGTTGGCGACGATATGCATGGTGTTCACCGGGAAACCGTAGTTAGCCCCGTTCGCCAGCTTAGTATCGACTTTGCTCTGCTCGCCCGGCAGTGAAGAGAACGGCACCTGCAGCCATACCACATCTTTACCCGGCTTCAGCACGTCGCTGACCCAATACGGCGTCCAGGTGTAATAGAACACCGGTTTGCCCTGTTTAAAGCGCGTGATGGTATCGGCGATCATCGCCGAGTAGTTGCCCTGATTGTGCTCCACGGTGTTGCTCAGCTTGTAGGCATCAATCTGGTGATTAATCACCGCTTCACAGCCCCAGCCTGGCGTACAGCCGGTCAAATCCGCTTTGCCATCACCATTGGTATCAAACAGTTTGGCGATCTTGGGATCTTTCAGCTGTTCAATATTGGTGATGTGATACTGCTCGGCGGTTTTCTTATCGATCAGGTAACCCTGAGCCGCGCCACCGACGTAAGTGCCCTGGCGATAAAACTTCGCATCGCCGCCCGCGGCTTTATACATATCGTCGTGCAGCGGTTGCCAGTTGGTGGCAATAAAGGTGGCATCACCGGCTGCGATGGTGGTGTACGCCACGTTGTAATCAATCTCGCTTGGCTTCTCAACGGTATAGCCGAGTTTCTCCAGCGCGCGGCTTACCAGCAGCGTCTGGAAGGTCTCTTCAGAGATGGTACTCTGCGTCGGTTTAACGGTGATGCCTTTACCGGGCAGGTCGGCGGCGGACACGTGCGTCGCGGCGAACGTCGTCAGGACGGCGGCGATGAGAGCTGTCTTGCGCATAGTCATTCCTTATTTTACGTGTTACGTCGAAGACGGGCGGCCGCAGCGGACCGCCCATTGAAATCAGGCTTTTTTACTGAAAGGGCGCATCAGCAGACCGAGCGGGCCAGTGCTGTACCAGTGACGGCTGCCACGGCTGCGGCTGTCGCGGCCCATCGACTGCGTCAAGCGATCGAGGATAATGGCGAGGATCACGATGCCCACGCCGCCGACGGTGGCGAGGCCCATATCCAGGCGACCAATGCCGCGCAGCACCATCTGACCGAGACCGCCAACCGCGATCATCGAGGCGATCACCACCATCGACAGCGCCAGCATCAGCGTCTGGTTTACGCCAGCCATGATGGTCGGCATCGCCAGCGGCAGCTGCACTTTGAACAGCATCTGACGCGGGCTGGCACCGAAGGATTCACTCGCTTCAATCAGGTCGGCTGGTACCTGCTTAATCCCAAGAATGGTGAGGCGCACAATCGGCGGCAGCGCAAAGATAATGGTCACCACTACGCCCGGCACGTTGCCGATACCAAACAGCATGACGATGGGCACCAGATAGACGAAGGCTGGCGTGGTCTGCATTGCATCCAGCAGCGGACGAATAATGCGCGCGGCACGTTCACTGCGCGCCAGCCAGATGCCGAGCGGCAAGCCGATGATGATGCAGAACAGCAGGGCGGTTAGCACCAGCGCCAGCGTCACCATCGCCTGCGACCAGGCACCAATCGCGCCAATGGCAATCAGCGAGACCAGCGTAGCAATCCCCATCGCCGGGCTGGCGATCTGCCAGGCGATCAGTGCGAACACCACAATCGCTACCGGCGCGGGCATGCCGAGCAGTAACTGCTGGAACGCGCTGAGGATGTAATCCACCGGCACGCGAATGCCCTGAAACACCGGACGGAAATGGCTGACCACCCAATCGATGCCTTCAGTCACCCAGCTATCAAGCGGAATCCAGGTTTTATGGAACGGGTCCATGAGGTTGAAATGTTCCGGCGCGGGAGCGGGTGCGCTGCTCAGCCAGTCGCTGCTGCTGGCAGCATTGCTGGCGGCATCGTGGCCACCGCTGCTGGCGGCGGAGGGATCGCCCCATGCATCGGCGCTGCCGGAGCTGCTATCTGCAGGCGCGGCACCGCCGCTCGCCCAGGGATCGCTGCTGCTGGCGGCGGGGCTGGTATCAGTGGTGGCAGGTTGCTGGGTGGTTTGGCTGGCGCTTTCCCACGGATTCGCTGTTTGTTCGCTCATGATTAGGCTCCTTCACGGTCTAAAGCACGCAACAGCATGCTTTTCGAAATGATACCGACGTACTGATTCTCTTCGCTGACTACCGGCACGGCGCAGGGCGCTTGTGCCACATGCGACAGCAGATCGTTCAGGGAGGTATCGGCAGGAACCGCTAAGGGCGTGTCGAGCAGCGCGCTATCCAGCCCTTCACCGGCCGCCAGCGCGGCTTTCAATGAATCGGTGGACACCACGCCAACAAACTTCTGTTTCTCCAGCACGTAGCCATATTCGCGATCTTCATCCTGCAGCAGCTTGATGGCGGATCGCGGACCAAAACCGGCGGCTTTGCGGATCAGTGAACCCGCACTGCGACGCGCAATATCTTTGGCGCTAAACACGTGACTAATATCGACGCCGCGGAAGAAGGTGCGCACATAATCATTGGCAGGATTATTGAGGATTTCATCCGGCGTGCCGACCTGTACCACTTCGCCGCCCTGCATAATGGCAATGCGGTCGCCAATACGCATCGCTTCATCGAGGTCGTGAGAAATAAATACAATGGTACGCTGATGTTTGGCCTGCAGTTTTACCAGTTCATCCTGCATTTCGGTACGAATCAACGGATCAAGTGCTGAGAAAGCTTCATCCATTAATAAAATATCAGGATTAATCGCCAATGCGCGGGCTAATCCAACGCGTTGACGCATGCCGCCAGAAAGTTCATCGGGATAAGAGTGGGCGTAATTATCCAGGCCAACCTGACGCAATGCTTCCAGCGCTTTTTCCTGACGTTCGGCTAAGGGAATGCCGGCTAATTCCATGCCAAAAGCGGCATTATTTAGCACAGTCATGTGTGGCATCAGCGCGAAGGATTGAAATACCATACTGATCTTATTTCTGCGGACTTCACGCAGTTCTGATTCCGATATTTTGGCAATATCGACACCGTCTATGATTACCTGGCCGCGAGTGGGCTCGATCAGACGATTGAGAAGGCGAACCATGGTGGACTTACCTGAACCTGAAAGCCCCATGATGACGAAGATCTCGCCTTCTTCAATGGCCAGACTGGCATTTTTGACGCCAACAGAGAGGCCGGTTTTTGCCAGAATACTCTCTTTGTTTTCGCCTTTATCGATCAGCTTAAATGCCTTTTCGGGATTATCCCCAAATACCTTATATAAATTCTTTACTTCGAGTTTAATTGCCATGCAGTAATTAATTTCCCGGTTAAATGTTTAACTATTTCTTGTTGTGGTCCTGAGTAAAATTAAGCGCCCTATACCCTAACATAGTGAAATTATCTGACAACCCTGAAGGGCGATATTCGGCGGCGCGCGCAGCAGTCAATCGCTAAAATCGCCAGTGCTCACAAGGGATGCGCGCGGATTAATTTTTTGCATTTGAGAAGTGAATTTATGTGCGTTTCAGACTGTTTCTGGTGCAGAGCGGCCGAAAATCAATCCAAAAAGAAGAAATATAAGTGAAATAAATGGGTGAGAAGAGCGGAAATAAGATTGGTTTAAAAATTAATTATCACTGAATCAATACGCTAAATAATTCGCGTCACAGCAAGGCGACAAGCCCACTCGACCCAGCAGCATAGTGAACTATGGGACTGGGAAGAGTGGGCGCAGTCAACGCTGCTGTGCCAAAAGTAGGTGCCTCCAGGCAACGCGAACTATGACGCGTATTAAAAATTCCAGTCTTCGTCTTCGGTTTCCACGGCTTTCCCCATTACATAAGAGGAGCCTGAACCTGAGAAGAAGTCGTGGTTTTCATCGGCGTTGGGCGACAGCGCGGACAAAATCGCCGGGTTCACGGCGGTCAGTTCGGCCGGGAACAGCGCTTCGTAGCCGAGGTTCATTAGCGCTTTATTGGCGTTGTAGTGCAGGAAGGTTTTCACCTCTTCCGCCCAACCGACTTCACCGTACAAGGCTTCGGTATACACCACTTCGTTTTCGTACAGCGCCAGCAGCAAATCAATCGCGAACTGCTGCAGCTCTTCGCGGCGGCCAGCATCGACGTTTTCCAGCGCCTTTTGGTACTTATAGCCGATGTAGTAACCGTGTACCGCTTCGTCGCGAATGATCAGGCGAATCAGATCTGCGGTGTTGGTCAGCTTGCCACGGCTCGACCAATACATCGGCAGCCAGAAACCGGAGTAGAACAGGAACGATTCAAGGAACACGCTGGCGATTTTCTTCTTGAGCGGATCCTCGGCGCGATAGTGCTCCAGCACAATCTTCGCCTTGTTCTGCAACGCTTCATTCTCTTCACTCCAGCGGTACGCCGCATCGACATCTGCGGTGTTACACAGCGTGGAGAAAATCGAACTGTACGAACGCGCATGCACTGCTTCCATAAAGGAGACGTTCGACAGCACAGCTTCCTCGTGTGGCGTAATCGCATCTTCCATCAGGCCAGGCGCACCAATCACGTTCTGGATGGTGTCGAGCAGCGTCAATCCGGTAAACACCCGAATAGTCAGCTGCTGTTGCTGGTGGTCCAGCGACTGCCACGCTGGCAAATCGTTGGAGAGCGGCACTTTTTCCGGCAGCCAGAAATTACTGGTCAGTCGGTTCCACACTTCGAGGTCTTTTTCGTCCTGGATGCGGTTCCAGTTAATGGCTTGAATTTGCTTTAGTTGCATAGTTTTCATCACAGTGAGCAGGAGACGCAGCCCTGCACCTCGGTGCCTTGAAGCGCCATCTGGCGCAGACGGATGTAATAGAGCGTTTTGATGCCTTTTTTCCACGCGTAGATCTGCGCTTTGTTGATATCGCGCGTGGTGACGTCGTCGCGGAAGAACAGCGTCAGCGACAGGCCTTGATCGACGTGCTGCGTGGCTTCGGCGTAGGTATCAATAATCGCTTCCGGCCCAATGGAGTACGCATCCTGATAGAGGTCGAGATTGTCGTTGGTCATAAACGGCGCCGGATAGTAAACGCGGCCGGTTTTGCCCTCTTTACGGATCTCAATGCGCGACACAATCGGGTGAATGCTGGAGGTCGCATGGTTGATGTACGAGATCGAACCGGTGGGCGGAATCGCCTGCAGGTTCTGGTTGTACAGCCCATGTTGCATCACTGCTGCACGCAGCGCTTGCCAGTCGGCCTGCGTTGGCAGAGTCAGTCCGGCATCGGCAAAAAGTTTTGCCACGCGCGCGGTGCGCGGCAGCCAGCGCTGTTCGACATATTTATCGAAGTAACTGCCGCTGGCGTATTTCGACTCGGCGAAACCGTCGAAACTCTTCTGATGCTCCTGCGCCAGCAGATTCGAGGTGCGCACGGCGTGATAGGTGACGCAATAGAAATAGAGATTGGTGAAATCCAGCGCCTCTTCTGAACCGTACGCCATGCCTTCGCGCGCCAGATAACCGTGCAGGTTCATCTGACCGAGGCCAATCGCGTGCGAGCGGCGATTGCCTTCCGCCACCGAAGGCACCGAATTGATCTCACTCATCTCGGAAACGGCGGTCAGTGCACGCACGGCGGTTTCCACGGTTTGCGCCAGATTGCGCGAATCCATGGCATGCGCAATGTTGAGAGAGCCGAGGTTGCAGGAGATATCTTTGCCGACGCGACGATAGCTAAGATCGTCATTGAATTCGCTGGCGCTGTTAACCTGCAAAATCTCGGAACAGAGATTACTCATGTTGATGCGCCCGGCAATCGGGTTGCTGCGGTTCACGCTGTCTTCAAACATGATGTACGGGTAGCCCGATTCAAACTGAATCTCCGCCAGCGTCTGGAAGAAATCGCGCGGCTTGATGTAGGTTTTGGTGATGCGATCGTCCGCCAGCATCTCGTCGTAATGCTCGCTGATGCTGATATCACCAAAGGCTTTGCCGTAGATGCGCTCGACATCGTACGGCGAGAACAGCGCCATATCGCGATTCTCTTTCGCCAGCTGGAAGGTGATGTCCGGGATCACCACGCCGAGCGACAGCGTTTTGATGCGGATCTTCTCGTCGGCGTTTTCACGTTTGGTATCGAGAAAGCGGAAAATATCCGGGTGATGCGCATTTAGCCACACCGCACCTGCGCCCTGACGTGCACCCAGCTGGTTAGCGTAGGAGAACGCATCTTCCAGCATCTTCATCACCGGAATTACGCCGGACGACTGGTTCTCAATGCGCTTAATCGGCGCGCCTGATTCACGCAAATTGGAGAGCAGGAACGCTACGCCGCCGCCGCGTTTCGACAGTTGCAGCGCCGAGTTCACCGCGCGACCAATCGATTCCATGTTGTCTTCGATGCGCAGCAGGAAGCAGGAGACCAGCTCGCCGCGCTGCTGCTTACCGCAGTTAAGGAAAGTTGGCGTAGCCGGCTGGAAGCGACCGCTCAGCATTTCCGCCAGCAGCTCGCGCGCTAAGGTTTCATTGCCGCGTGCCAGCGTCAGCGCCACCATGCAGGCGCGCTGTTCGAAGGTTTCCAGATAGCGTTTGCCGTCGAAGGTTTTCAACGTGTAGCTGGTGTAAAACTTCCACGCCCCGAGGAAGGTGTGAAAGACGAAACATGCCGCATCAGCTTCATCGTGCAGCTGACACAGGAAATCGAAAGTGTACTGATTCAGCACCTCGGCTTCGTAGTAGCCTTCGGCCACCAGATAGCGCAGGCGCTCGCCTGCCGAGGCAAACTGCACGGTATTGGGTTGTACATGCTGCAGGAAGAACTGGCGCGTCGCTTCGTGATCTTTACTGAACTGGATGCGGCCATCGGCGTCATACAGGTTCAGCATCGCGTTAAGCGCGTGGTAATCAGTCAGCGAGCTGTTTAGGGTGTCTGTCGTTGCCAAAATTGGGTCACTCCCGCTTTTACATTAGCGATATCGTCGGGGGTTCCCATCAGCTCAAAGCGGTAGAGATAGGGAACCTGACATTTCTGCGCAATGATGTCGCCCGCCAGGCAATAGCCTTCACCGAAGTTGCGGTTACCGGCAGCGATCACCCCGCGAATCCCGCGTCGGTTGGCATCATCATTGAGGAATTGAATCACTTGTCTCGGCACCGCACCGCGCGAACTGCCGCCGCCGTAGCTCGGCACCACTAAAATGTAGGGCTGTTCGATATGCAGGCGCTGCTTGCCGTCAACCGGAATGCGGCGGGCAGGCAGCCCAAGACGCGTGATGAATCGGTGCGTGTTTTCCGACTGGCTAGAGAAATAGACCAGTGGAAACATGGCTTATCCCCCGACGGCCGCGAGCTGGCTCAGGCTGGCAATTTTGTCGGGACGGAAGCCACTCCAGTGATCGTCTTGCGTCATCACCACTGGCACCTGGCGATAGCCGAGAGATTTGAGGTTGTCGATGGCTTCAGGTTGGGTATCAAGGTTGATCAGCTGATAGTCGATACCTTTGCGGTCCATGGCATTTTTTGTCGCATTGCACTGGACACAGTTGTCTTTGGTGTAAATAATAATGCGCATGATTCGTATTTCCCTTTGATTGCGGTCAGATTGCGAGATACGAAGCAAATTCCTGTTTGCATCGAACTTCGTCCTTGACGACATTTGGTAGTTAGTTGATGGGTTGAATACTAGATGTAGTGGGTAAAAGGGTCAAGCCCACCAGATATAGGGTTTTGTGATTATGATCTTCGGATATTCGCTAAGGCCAGAGATCATGCGCCTTCCAGGCCGGAAAAATTTTTTGTAAAGGGAATGGAGTGGGAAGGTTGGTTGGATTTTGTGCGATTTGACCCTCATCCCAGCCTTCTCCCGCAAGCGGGAGAAGGAGCCGATCCAGCATAGGTGTTACAGTTGAACGCCACCTAAACATTCCCTCTCCCGCCTGCGGGAGAGGGTTAGGGTGAGGGAAAGCGCGCACTATCTCGCGCCCACAAAAAAGCCCCGCATCAGCGAGGCTCATTGCATCAACGAACATAGGCTTATCGGCGTGAAGATACCAGCAGCGCGCCAAGCACTAAACCTATCGCCGCACCGACGCCCACGCCGTGCCACGGCTTGTCGTGGACATAGGCGTCAACCTGCGTACCCGCATCACGTGCCGCTTGCGATACGCGACTCTGTCCGCCGCTCAGTTTGGCACGCGTCTGCTTCAACAGCGCCTGCGCCTGGCTACGGGCATTATCAACTTCGTCTTTAGCTTCACTGCCATAAGATTTAAGTAACGCCTCTAGCGAATCGGCCAGTTCGTTTACATCCTGATTGATATCAATGTCATCGTTTTTTGCGCTTCGATTAAACATTTTTTAGCTCCCTTTGATTTAAAACGTAATACTTAGTGTAGACGAAGCGTGATTAAACGCAGGGATGTGCCAGGCTTTAGGGAAAATTCCGAATGCCCATGCCATCTTGCTGCTGTAAGGTTGCGGGGCTGTGAGAAGAGAGGAGCAAGCATGTATTTACGACCAGATGAGGTAGCGCGCGTACTTGAGAAAGTGGGCTTCGAAATGGATACCCAAACGCCAAAAATTTACGGTTATCGTCGCGGCGAAAACTATGTGTACGTCAATCGCGAAGCGCGTATGGGACGGACCGCCTTAATCATTCACCCGACGCTGAAAGAGAAAAGCCAGAGCTTTGCTGAACCGGCTTCAGAGATGAAAACCTGCGATCACTACACGCAATTCCCACTCTACTTAATGGGCGATTCGCAGGAGCATTACGGCATTCCGCACGGCTTCAGCTCGCGCGTTGCGCTTGAGCGTTATCTGCAAGGCGTATTTGGCGCCTGAACTTGCGCCCCGTTTCACGCGGGGCCGCAAACCCTGACTCAATCCTCTCCTTCTGCCCCGTTGCAAATCCGCACGCTGACGCGTATAACCTTGTGTCCATATAGATGTTCAGACGTCCATACGGATAAATATCATGCAAACTCAGGATACGCCTCCTCAGGAAAACTTTAAGCGCACCATGAAAGTGCGGCATCTGGTGATGCTGTCGCTGGGCGGTGTGATCGGAACCGGGCTGTTCTTCAATACCGGCTACATCATCTCAACCACCGGTGCAGCCGGCACTTTGCTGGCCTATCTGATTGGTGCGCTGGTGGTGTGGCTGGTGATGGTCTGTCTTGGCGAACTGGCCGTGGCGATGCCGGAAACCGGCGCGTTCCACGTCTATGCCGCGCGCTATCTCAGTCCGGCCACCGGTTATACCGTCGCCTGGCTTTACTGGCTCACCTGGACGGTGGCGCTGGGTTCCAGCCTGACCGCCGCCGGGTTCTGTATGCAGTATTGGTTCCCAAGCGTGCCGGTGTGGACATGGTGTCTGGTGTTCTGCATCGCTATTTATCTGCTGAATATCGTCTCAACGCGCTTCTTTGCCGAAGGTGAATTCTGGTTCTCCATCATTAAAGTGATCACCATCATCGCCTTTATCATTCTCGGTGCGGGTGCGATCTTTGGTTTTATCCCGATGAAAGACGGCAGCGCTGCGCCGGGATTACACAATCTCACCGCTTCCGGCTGGCTGCCGCACGGCACGCTGCCGATTCTGATGACCATGGTAGCGGTAAACTTCGCTTTCTCGGGCACGGAATTGATCGGCATCGCCGCCGGTGAAACCGAGCAGCCACAAAAAGCGCTGCCGCTGGCGATCCGCACCACCGTCGCACGGTTGATCATCTTCTTTATCGGCACGGTATTTGTGCTGGCGGCGCTGATCCCGATGGATCAGGCCGGGATCGTTAAAAGCCCGTTTGTGCTGGTGTTTGAAAAGATCGGCATCCCGTACGCGGCGGATATTTTCAACTTCGTGATCCTCACCGCCATTCTCTCCGCCGCCAACTCCGGCCTGTATGCTTCTGGCCGCATGTTGTGGTCGCTGGCTAATGAGAAGACGCTGCCGCGCTGTTTTGCGCGCGTCAACCGTCGTGGCATTCCGGTGCTGGCGCTGACCGTGAGCATGATTGGTGGCTTGCTGGCGCTGTTCTCCAGTGTGATTGCGCCGGACACAGTGTTTGTGGCGCTGTCGGCGATTTCCGGTTTTGCCGTGGTGGCGGTGTGGCTCAGCATCTGCGCCTCGCACTATGTGTTCCGTCGCCGCCATCTGCAGGCGGGCGGCAGCTTACAACAGCTGGCGTATCGCGCGCCGCTCTATCCGCTGACGCCGATTCTGGGCTTCCTGTTATGCCTGCTGGCGTGCGTCGGACTGGCATTCGATCCATCGCAGCGTATTGCGCTGTGGTGCGGCATTCCGTTTGTGCTGTTCTGCTATGCCGCATACCATGTCACGCAACGACGCAAGTCATCCCTTAAGGCTGAGGAGGCCAACGATGTCGCGTAATCCTATCGCGCAGGCTCTAACCCAAACTGACACGTTGATTCTGGATGGCGCGCTGGCGACCGAGCTGGAGGCGCGCGGCTGCAATCTGGCCGATGCGCTGTGGTCGGCCAAAGTGCTGATGGAAAATCCTGAGCTGATTTATCAGGTGCATCACGACTACTTTGCTGCCGGCGCGCATGTGGCGATCACCGCCAGCTACCAGGCCACGCCGCAGGGTTTTGCCGCGCGCGGCTTAGATGAAGCGCAGGCGCTGGCACTGATCACCCAGAGCGTACAGCTGGCGCAGCGCGCGCGTGATGACTATCGCGCATCTTCCGCCAGCAACGCGCCCTTGCTGGTGGCCGGTTCGGTCGGGCCGTATGGCGCTTTTCTGGCCAATGGTGCGGAGTATCGCGGTGATTACGCGCTGCCGGAAGAGGAGATGAAAGCGTTCCACCGTCCGCGCGTGAAGGCGTTGCTGGAAGCGGGTGTCGATCTGCTGGCCTGTGAGACGTTACCGTCCTTCGCCGAAGCGCAGGCGCTGGTGAGTTTACTGGCTGAATTCCCTGCCAGCAGCGCGTGGTTCTCCTTTACCCTGCGCGATGCCGAACACATCAGCGACGGCACGCCGTTGAGTAAAGTGGCTGAGCTGGTGCATGCGGCACCGCAGGTGGTGGCGGTTGGCATCAACTGCGTGGCGCTGGAGAGCGTAACGCCCGCTCTGCGCCGCTTCCATGCGCTGTGTGATAAGCCGCTGCTGGTCTATCCGAACTCCGGCGAGCAGTACGATGCCAGCAGCAAAACCTGGCACTCCGCGCCGTCGGGCTGCACGCTGCATGACAAATTCGCTGAATGGCAGCAGGCGGGCGCACGTCTGATTGGCGGCTGCTGCCGTACCACGCCGCAGGATATCGCGGCGATTGCTGCTTGTTGTCAACCGCAATAAAGCGCAGAAAATCATCAGTGATAGCGCGATTAAGCACAGAAGGGCAGTTTACACTGTCCTATCTGATGCTGAAGCGGACCTGCTATGAACCTGCGACCTCTTTTTCCTGCCTGTGCGCTGCTGCTGAGCGGCTGCGCCACCATTGTCGGCACTGAAACGCAACCGGTGAAAATCGACTCCCTGCCGCAAGGCGCGCGTTTCACCGTGCAGGATGAGACCGGACGCGCGGTGGCGCAGGGCTATACCCCGCAAACCGTCGAGCTGGCGAAATCGACCGGGAATTATTTTGGTAAGAAGCACTATCAGGTGATGCTGGAGAGTCCGGGCTATGTGCCGCTAACCTTGCCGATCGAGGCCAATGCCAATCTGTGGTATTTGCTCGGCAATATTCCGCTGTTGGGCTTCCCCGGCTGGCTGCTGGTCGATCCCTTCTACGGCGGCATGTACGATCTCAAACCAGAACATCCACAGCCGAAGCTGAACGTCGTCGGCGCGCGCGGTTAATAAGCCCGCACCGATCGTAGCGGCGCAATTTATTGCGCAATTTTACCGCGAAAAAAAACAGCGCAATTAATTGCGCCGCTACAAATCATTCAACAGTTTGAGTTACTGCGCGGTAGGCTTCACCATCGCATTGGCGCTTTTATGCTGCGCCAGATGTTGCTGCTGGAAAATGCACATGCGGATGGTGTTGCGGTATTCGCCGTTGATGAAAAATTCGTGCTTCAGTACGCCTTCCACCTCAAATCCCAGCTTGGTGTAGATATGCACCGCCTTCTTATTCTCTTCATCAACAATCAGATAGAGTTTGTAGAGATTCAGCACCGAAAAGCCGTAATCCATCGCCAACTTTGCCGCTTTGGTGGCTAAGCCTTTGCCCTGATGGGAAGGATCGATAATGATTTGAAACTCAGCGCGGCGATGCACGTGATTAATCTCGACCAACTCCACCAACCCGGCTTTGTGTCCATCATGCTCCACCACAAAGCGACGCTCGGTTTGGTCATGGATATGTTTGTCATACAGATCCGAAAGCTCAACAAACGCTTCATACGGTTCTTCAAACCAGTAACGCATCACGCTGGCGTTGTTATCTAATTGGTGCACAAAGCGTAAATCTTCCCGCTCCAGCGGACGTAACTTAACCGTCATACGGTGTTCCTTGTTGTTGAATGTTGCTCCACGATGCGGCCCTGCGCCATACGCGCCGCGCGATCGCACATGTGATCGATCACATCCGGATCGTGGCTGACCAGCACCATGGTTAAACCATCTTTTTGCTTTAGATCGTTGAGCAGGTTGAGGATCTCGGCCTGCACCGACATGTCCAGCGCCGAGGTCGGCTCATCCAGCAGCAGGATCTTGGGTTCCAGCAGTAGGGCGCGCACAATCGCCACGCGCTGCCGCTGACCGCCTGAAAGCTGATGCGGATAGCGATCCGCCAGCGCCGGATCGAGCCCGACATGACGGAACCCGGCATTAATGCGGTCGTCGATGTTATCACGTTTGAGCATTTTCAGCGGTTCCGCCAGCGTGCGGCGCAGGCGATGGCGCGGATGCAGCGAAGCGTAGGGATCCTGAAACACCATCTGCACATCGCGGCGCAGCTGGCCGGTAAACACTTTGCCGGGCTGCACGGCGGTGCCCGCCAGCGACATGCTGCCGCTCCAGTGCGGATTCAATCCCGCCAGCACCCACAGCAGCGACGACTTGCCGCAGCCGGACGGGCCAACCAGACCAAAACACTCACCGGCCGCGACCTGCAGCGACACATCGTGCACCACGGTGCGCAGCTCGTAACCTTGCTTGTGCGAAACGCTGAGGTTCGCTAACTCAATCATAATTCTTCTCCAGCGCGGCACGATCCAGCACCGGCAAACGCTCGCCGTGCGTGGCTTTACTCGGACGACAGGCCCACAAGGTGCTGGTGTAAGGATGGCTGGCGTTGGAGAGTTCGGACGCCGGCAAGGTATCCAGCACGCGGCCCTGATACATCACCATCACACGTTCGCAGTGCTCGGAAACCTGTTGCAGATCGTGGCTGATCAGCAGCAAACCCATGTTGCGCTGTTCAACCAGACGACGAATCAGCGCCAGTACCTGATCGCGCATCGCGTGATCGAGCGCCGACGTAGGTTCATCGGCGATCAGCAGTTCAGGATCGGTGATCAGGGCGATCGCCAGCATCACGCGTTGCCCCATGCCGCCAGAAAGTTGATGCGGATAGCGTTTCATCAGCTGACGCGGGTCGGGCAAGCCCACCGCATCCAGCATCTCGCACACTTTCTCTTTACGTTCAGCGCGGCTCAATTTGTGGTGCAGCACCAGCGGTTCTTCCACCTGCCAGCCAATGGTGCGCGTGGGATTAAGCGCATATTTCGGATCCTGCATCACCATCGCTACTTTGCTGCCGCGCAGTTGAATCCAGTCACGCTCGCGCAGGCTCAACGCATCGGTGCCGACAATCTGCAAACGGTCGGCCTGCAAGTGCAGCGAAGGTGACAGCAAGCCCATCAGCGTGCGCGCGGTGAGTGATTTACCGGAACCGGATTCACCCACCAGCGCTACGCGCTCGCGGCCAATTTGAAAGCCGATGTTATCGACCAGCAGCGCATCATCGCTGCGAATCGTCAGGCCTTGTACATCAATTAACAGATCATTTGGCATGACGAGTATCCAGTCGGTCACGCAGGCCATCGCCTGTCAGGTTAAACGCCAGGCTGGCGAACAGAATCGCGCCGCCGGGTGCGGCGGCTACCCACCATTGGTCGAAGATCACTTTACTGCCTTCTGCCACCATCGAACCCCATTCGGCGGTAGGCGGTTGCACGCCCATGCCAAGGAAGCCGAGGCCCGCCGCTGAAAGAATGATTCCGCCGAGGCTCAGCGCGGCACGTACCACCGCCGTTGGCATACACAGCGGCAGAATGTGGCCAAACATCAGGCGTAAACCGGTGATGCCCTGCATGCGCGCGGCGGCGAGATAATCACTGCGGCGCAGCGCCAGCGTTTCCGCGCGCGCCTGACGGGCAAACGGCGGCCAGCTGGTGAGCGCCAGCGCCAGTGCGCCATTCATCAAGCCGGGGCCGAGCATGGCGACCAGCGCCAGCGCGATCACCAGATTCGGCAGCGACAGGAAGATATCGGTTATGCGCATCAACACGCGCTCGGTCCAGCCGCCCACGTAACCGGCGGTGATGCCGACCAGCAGGCCAACCGGAATGGTCAGCACCAGAATCAGTGACACCAACAGCAGCGTGGGGCGCGCGCCATAAATCACGCGTGACAGCAGATCGCGGCCAAAGCCATCGGTGCCAAACCAGTGCAGCGCCGACGGCGCCTGCAAACGCTGGGAGATGATCTGCGCATTGGGATCGAAAGGCGCCAGCAATGGCGCGAACAACGCCATCGCCACCACAATCAGCACCAGCGTCAGGCCGATGGAAAGCGAGGTCACGCGCGCGCGGCGGCGTCGCGGACGCAGCGTTTCCAGTTCAGAGAATTGTTGAGTCATCGGGTTCTCGGATCGGTTAACCAGGTCAGGGCATCGGCCAGCGCGTTGAGCAGAATAAAGCAGCTGCCAATTAGCAAGGTCGAGCCGAGAATCGCCGGTACATCGGAGGAAAACAGCGCGTTAGTCATGTAGCGACCAACGCCCGGCCAGGCAAATACCGTTTCGGTCAGTACCGAACCTTCCAGCAGCGTGGCGTAGGAGAGGGCGATAACGGTAATCAGCGTGCCCAGCACGTTGGGGAAAATATGACGCAGCAAAATGCGGCCACGGCTGGCACCTTTCGCACGCGCCAGCACCACATACTCTTTGCTGCTCTCTTCCAGCAGCGCCGCGCGCAGCAGGCGCGTGATACCCGCCATCGCCAGCAGGCCGAGAATCACCACCGGCAGCCACAAGTGGGCAATCGCATTGCGGAACATCTCGGGATCACCGGACATCCAGCTATCAATTAGCACAAAGCCGGTTTTTGGCTCCAGCGTGTAGATCCAGATGTCATCAAGCTGGCCCGGTCCGGCGGACCAGTGCAGCACGGCATAAAACAGCAGCAAACCCAGCAAGCCGAGCCAGAACACCGGCACCGAGTAGCCGAGCAGCGAAACAAAACGCGCCACGTTATCGATGATGCTGCCCGGCTTCCACGCCGCCATCAGCGCTAAGGCAATGCCGAACACCGCGGCAAAAATCATCGCGCAGGTGGCCAGCTCAATGGTGGCCGGGAAGGTGCGCATCAGATCGGCGCTGACCGGTTGATTGGTCAGATGCGATAAGCCGAGATCGCCGCGCGCCAAATGGCTGATATAGCGCCAGAACTGCACCAGCACCGGCTGATCGAGGCCGAGATCGTGGCGCACCTGCACGTAGGTGGCTTCGCTGGCGTGATCGCCTGCGATCTGTTGCACCGGATCGACTGGCGAAAGGTGCGACAGCATAAAAGTGAACGCTAACAAACCGACCAACGTCACCAGCAGCGAGAGCAGGCTGGTGACGATGTGGCTAACGCGTTGCCAAAGTGGCCGGGCGAACCCGGCCTGTGAAGCTGACACTGCCATTACTTAGAAACCTGCGAGTAATACACCATGTCCGGGTTGATGCCCTGCACATAGCCTTGCAGATTGTCGCGCAGCGCAATCAGGTTTTTCGCCTGCAAGCCAATCACGTACGGCGAGTTCTTCAGCACTTCACGCTGCATCGCCTGATAGAGTTCGACGCGCTTGTTGTTATCGCTCTCGGCGGTGGCGGCCAACGTTTGCTTGTTCAGCTCCGGGATGTGCCAGTCAGAACGGTAAGCCACGGTTTTGCTGCCATCTTCCGGGTTGTAAGCGAAGGACGCGGCGTTGGTGTTGGGATCGAAA
Source organism: Pantoea sp. GCM10028869 (assembly GCF_042666835.1). NCBI lineage: Bacteria > Pseudomonadati > Pseudomonadota > Gammaproteobacteria > Enterobacterales > Erwiniaceae > Pantoea > Pantoea sp. GCM10028869. The sequence goes on from NZ_JBHTGO010000004.1 coordinate 29,266, forward strand.
TAGTCTGCGCCCCAGGCGTTCAGGGTGGCTTCATATTTGTGCGCCTTCACGCGGGTCGAGACTTCAGAGCTCAGGCCAGGTTGCACTTCCACCTTCACGCCGCCTTTGGCAAAGCTACCCTGCAGCGCCTGCGCGATATCGAGGTAAGGCGGCTGGTTGCTGGTGGAAAGCGTGAAGCTGACGTTGGTCAGACCGGCTTTCTTCAGAATCGCTTTGGCTTTTTCAGGATCGTAAGTGTATGGCGTGTCGTTGATTGCGCCGAGGAAGCCTTTCGGCAGGAAGGTTTGATGCACGTCGAACTGGCCTTTCAGCAGGTCGTTAGCGATACCTTTATAGTCGAATAGGTATCGAGCTGCTTCCCACAGCGCCGGGTTCTTCAGCACCGGGTTTTCACCGATGTTGAACTGGATGTAATAGAGAGAAGCCATCGGAATCGCTTCGGTCTTCACGCCCGCTTTGCCTTTCAGCGAGGCGATCTGATCCGCACCGAGGTTACGCGCGATATCCACATCGCCCTGTTCCAGCAGCAGACGACGCGCAGCCGGTTCCGGAACGTTTTTAATCAGGATATTTTTCAGCTTCGGAGCGCCCGCTGGCGAAGTTGGATTCGCGCTCAGCAGAACCGCTTCGTGCAGCACCACTTTACGAATCTGATACGGGCCGCTACCGGCAGAGTGAGTACCGAGCCATGCGTGGCCTAAGTCACCGTTCTTCGCGTTGGCCTGCGCGGTTTTCTCATCAACAATCGAAGAGACCGGCGCGGAGAGCAGGCTGAGCACATACGCCGGGCTGACGTTGGCGCTCCAGCTGATCTGTACGTGGTTGTCATCAACCTTTTTCAGGAAGGTATCGACGTTGTCTTTATTCCAGCCAAGTTGGGTAAGAATAAAGGAGGGATCGAGGTTGAGTTTCACCACGCGACCCAGTGAGAAGATCACATCCTCCGGACGCAGCGGATTGCCGCTGGCGAACTGAGCACCTTTGCGTAGTTCAAACGTCAGGCTGCGATTATCGCTGCCCGCTTGCCAGGACGTGGCCAGCGTTGGCTGCAAATCGGTTGGATTGGTGGGATCGGACTGAACCAGGCGCTGATAAATGTTAGTGAACGCTTGCACCGTGGTGAGCTCGAAGCCCTGCGCGGGATCGAAGCTGTCGGCATCATCGGTAGACTGGGCAATCACCAGCGTATCTTTCGGCGTCGCTGCCTGAACAGAGAAGGCGGCTACCAGCGATAACGCCAGCAGTGATGGAATAATTTTTTTCATGTTGTTTCCTTGCCTAAAAAAAGTAACGCGAGTTTACGAGAGCGCAGCAGTGAAGAATAGTCAATTTCAGGCTATGCATATGCATTAATGATCTAAGACGCATGGTTCAGTTATAAGGGAAAACCGCACAATCCGTAGCGGCGCAATTCATTGCGCAATGTGTGGACGGGCTCTGGGTGCAGGATCGTTAACGCAAAATCGCGCGATTAATCACGCCGCTACGGAATGTGCATGTGAGGTAATATCAACTCAACTGCAACGGAATATAAATGATGGGTGACTAACCGATAATTAACTTTACTTCGTTACTTGCCAGAATATAATGGCCGCAATTTCAAAGCAGGAGAGTTCAGTTGGACAGTCACCCTTTTAGTTGGTATCACAAGGCAAGCTGACGCGCGAACTTTTTTGTCGCTGCTTGCCAACACGGCGGGCAGCAATCCTCTCTTTTCTGATGATTGTTCCCTTTAAACGACATTGTAACGGGCCAAAGCCCGTGGGGATATCATCATGCACATGATTTTTAACACACTTTTCCCTCCGCCTCGATACGCGCGCTGAACTTCAGCGTGCTGATTGGCGCTGCACATTAGACGGCTTTTCGCTGTTCGATTGCGTGGTGTTTACCTTCGTCTTTATTTATTACTCGTTATTTTGCGAGCGACTCTTTTCGTCTTTAATTTCCGGGAGGTGATATGGAAATTCCCGACAGGTTATTTTTAATTTAACAAACGCATTGCCGTTAATTTAATTTGTGTGCCTCGCACGCAGGGATTTTTATTGCCGTAATAAAGAGGAATGTCACTATGACTGACATGAAACTCAACCAGGACAAAAAAGCCTGGAACACCACGCGCCAGCCGCGTCAAAAAACACCGCGTTACCTGATTGAAGATGAAGCCGGTTTTACTGCCGACGAAACGCTGGTGCGTCTGCGCAGCGATGCGCTTGGCCTGAGTGAACGTGAAGCCGAGGCGCGCCTGAATGTATATGGCCGTAATCAGGTCGAACACGACAAAGCGCCACCAGCGTTGTTGCAGTTGCTGCAGGCATTCAACAATCCGTTTATCTATGTCCTGATGGCGCTGGCGCTGGTGAGCTTTTTCACTGATTTCTGGCTGCCGCTGCGCAACGGCGAGGAGACCGATCTGACCGGTGTCATCATCATTGTGACGATGGTAACGCTCAGCGGTTTGCTGCGCTTCTGGCAGGAGTTCCGTACCAATAAAGCGGCGCAGGCGCTGAAATCAATGGTGCGCACCACCGCCACGGTGCTGCGTCGTGAGTCAGCGCAACAAGCGCCGCTCAAACAGGAAGTCGATATCGCCACGCTGGTGCCGGGTGACATCATCTATCTGTCGGCGGGGGATTTGGTGCCAGCCGATGTGCGGCTGCTGGATTCACGCGATCTGTTTATCAGCCAGGCGATTTTGACCGGCGAATCGTTACCGGTTGAGAAGTATGACGTCACCGGCCACGTCACCAGCAAAAGCAGCGGTGCCAGCGAACAGGGCACATCGCTGCTGGAACTGGGCAGCGTCTGCCTGATGGGCACCAACGTGTCCAGCGGCAGCGCCAAAGCGGTGGTAGTGGCAACCGGCAGCGAAACTTACTTCGGTAGCCTGGCGAAATCGATTGTGGGTAATCGCGCACAAACCGCCTTTGACCGCGGCGTCAACAGCGTGAGCTGGCTGCTGATCCGCTTCATGTTGGTGATGGTGCCGGTGGTGTTGCTGATTAATGGCCTAACCAAAGGCGACTGGCTGGATGCTTCACTGTTTGCGCTGGCGGTAGCGGTAGGTTTAACGCCGGAAATGTTGCCGATGATCGTCAGCTCCAACCTGGCGAAAGGCGCCATCGCCATGTCGCGGCGTAAAGTGATCGTCAAACGTCTGAATGCGATTCAAAACCTCGGCGCGATGGATATTCTCTGCACCGACAAAACCGGCACGCTGACGCAGGACAACATCATTCTGGAGCATCATCTGGATTGTGCTGGCGTGGAGAACTCACGCGTGCTGATGCTGAGCTGGCTCAACAGCCACTATCAAAGCGGCACGCTGAATCTGATGGATCGCGCCATTTTGCAGTACGGCAAAAACCGCGTCAGCGAAGCGGTAAGCGATACCTATATCAAAGTGGATGAGCTGCCGTTCGATTTCATTCGCCGTCGCGTCTCGGTGGTGGTGCGCGATCGTCGTCTCAATCAACAGATGCTGATCTGCAAAGGCGCGGTGGAAGAGATGCTGAGCATCGCGACTGCCGAGCGTGAAGGCAAACTGGTGCAGCCGCTGAACGAAACGCGTCGTGCAGAACTGCTGGCGCTGGCACATCAATACAATGAGCAGGGTTTCCGCGTGCTGCTGGTGGCGAGCCGCGTGCTGGCGGAGCCGGGTTTACAGCAGCCGCTGAGCGTGGCGGATGAGCAAGGCTTAACGGTAGAAGGGCTGCTGACCTTCCTCGATCCACCGAAAGAGAGCGCCGCCAAAGCCATCGGCGCGCTGCGCGACAATGGCGTTAGCGTCAAAGTGCTGACCGGCGATAATCCAGTGGTGACCGCGCGCATTTGCCAGCAGGTTGGCATCGACAGCGGCGCGATCGTCACCGGCGACCAAATTGCCCTGATGAGCGACGAGCAGTTGGCAGACGCCGCCGCGCAGAGTGCGGTATTCGCTAAACTCACGCCGCTGCAGAAATCACGCATCCTGCGCGCGCTACAGCAACAGGGCCACACCGTTGGCTTCCTCGGCGACGGGATTAATGATGCGCCGGCGCTGCGTGATGCCGATGTGGGGATTTCCGTCGATAGCGCGGCGGACATCGCTAAAGAGTCTTCCGATATCATCCTGCTGGAAAAAGATTTGATGGTGCTGGAAGAGGGCGTAATGAAGGGACGCGAAACCTTCGGCAACATCATTAAGTATCTGAACATGACCGCCAGCTCGAACTTCGGCAACGTGTTCTCGGTGTTGGTGGCGAGCGCCTTTATTCCGTTCCTGCCGATGCTGGCGATTCATCTGCTGATTCAGAACCTAATGTACGATCTGTCTCAGCTGGCACTGCCGTGGGACAAAATGGACCGCGAGTTCCTGCGTAAGCCGCGTAAATGGGACGCGCGTAATATCAAACGCTTTATGCTGTGGATTGGGCCAACGTCGTCGATTTTCGATATCACCACCTTTGCGCTGATGTGGTACGTATTCGCGGCGAATACGCCAGAAATGCAGTCGCTGTTCCAGTCCGGCTGGTTTATTGAAGGCTTGCTGTCGCAAACGCTGGTGGTGCACATGCTGCGCACGCAAAAGATTCCGTTTATCCAGAGCCGTGCGGCGCTGCCGGTGCTGCTGACCACTGCGTGTGTGATGATCGCCGGCATTCTGCTGCCGTTCTCACCGCTGGGCGCGATGGTGGGATTGGTGCCGCTGCCATGGTCTTACTTCCTATGGCTGGTGGCAACGCTGCTCGGTTATTGCGTGGTCGCGCAGGGCATGAAAATGCTCTACATCAAGCGCTTTGGTCAGTGGTTTTAAACACATGGAGGTGAAATGCGTAACCGCAATCTCAATAAGGTGGTGTTTCACCTGATAATGATGATGGTTGTCATGGTGGTGTTAACGCTGGTGTTTCGTTAATGAAAAAAGGGCAGGATTTCCTGCCCTTTTCTTTACTCTTCGTCGGGCTGATAATACTGCACGCCGATCTCAATGCGCTCGCGGCCGCTAGCTACACGATGGCGATTGCTGTCGCGCAGCGAATAGATGCAGCCGCAATACTCCTGCTGATAGAAACGTTCGCGCTTGCTGATCTCAATCATGCGTGACGAGCCGCCACCTTTCCGCCAGTTGAACTCCCAATAAAGCATATCGGGATAGTGCGCCGCCGCGCGCACGCCGCAGTCGTTGATCTGCTGCATATTCTTCCAGCGCGAAATGCCGAGTGAACTGGTGATCACCGGGAAACCGTTTTCATGTGCATACAGCGCGGTGCGTTCAAAGCGCATGTCGAAACACATGGTGCAGCGCACGCCACGTTCCGGTTCCCACTCCATGCCACGCGCCCGCTCAAACCAATTGTCTTTGTCGTAATCGGCATCAACAAAGGGCACGCCAAACTGCTCGGCAAAGCGGATATTCTCCTCTTTACGCAGCTCATACTCTTTCAGCGGATGAATGTTTGGGTTGTAGAAGAAGATGGTGTAATCGATGCCGGAAGCCAGCATTGCTTCCATCACTTCGCCCGAGCAGGGCGCACAGCAGGAGTGCAACAGGACTTTGTTATGACCGTTGGGCAAGGGCAGCGGCTGGCGGGTAAAGGTGTCAGACATGAGCATAATTGGTTAATGGAGTGTTGGGTAAAGTCTAAGGGGATGGCGTTAAAGATGCAAAGTTGAGGAAAACAGGCAATAAAAAAGGCCGCAAACGCGGCCTCTGGAGTGAGCGACGAACGTTATTCAGTCACTTTCTTTTTCAGATCGCTGGCACCTTCTTTGGTTTTATTCCAGCCTTTCTGCGTGCCTTCTTTGGTGGCATCCCAACCTTTCTCAGAACCTTCTTTGGTTTTATTCCAGGCTTTCTGCGTACCTTCGCTGGCTTTGCTGGTCAGGTTATCGCTTTTACCTTCTGCCGCATGCTTCGCTTTCAGCTGCTGCTCTTTACCTTCGTTCTGCGCCTGATGCAGTTTTTCTTTAGCGGTGTTCGCACCGGCCTGCGCGTTAGCGACAGTTTCATCAGTTGCATGTGTGGTCGCGGCAAAAGCCGAAGATGCCATCAGAACGGCTGACAGTGCAATAATGGTCTTTTTCATAATTCCCTCTTTCATGAAATATGTCGTCTCAGGTAATCATCCTGGCACAGGCCGGGATGGAAAGATTTAAGAATAAACCAGGAATGAAAAAGGTCTAGTTTCGCTGGCAAAATCACCAGTAGATAGCATTTTAGGTTGTTGCAGGAAGGGATAAGAGCCACCTGAGCTGTGGCTCTGCAATATTAATCTGCTATCTGCCTGGCGCAGCATAGCAGTGGCGCAACGTGCAACGGTTGCGTACCGAGGTTGGCAATCAGGGATTGAACGTTACGCTGGTAACGTTGTGGAATCCGGGTGGCAATAAACACGCGATAGCCGAGGCGTTTATCGCCAGCCTGCCTGAGCTGTGGAGCCGCCTCTACTCTTCGTCGCGCTCTTTAGCGGCGCGCTGACGATCATAGAACTCATCTTCGGCGGCGATAATCTCATCCATCAATGAGTTCATATCCACTTCATGCACCTCTTCTACGAAGAGACCGGTGAGCGGCGTTTCTGGCGTCAGCTTTCCATCTTCATATAATTGCCAGATCTCTTTCGCATAGCGCGTTTGCAAAATCTGCGGAGCATATTGCCCGTAATAGGCGGTGATGTTGTTCACATCGCGCTCAAACATCGATTCAGCGTGGTTGTTTGCCGCGGCATCAACCGCTTGTGGCAAGTCGATAATCACCGGTCCGTTGGCATCCTGCAGCACGTTGAATTCCGACAGATCGCCATGAACAATGCCGGCGCACAGCATGCGCACGATATTGCGGATCATGGTATCGAAATCCTTCAGGGCGTTCTCTTCGGTCAGGAACACATCGCTCAGGCGTGGCGCAACCAGACCTTCTGCGTCTGTGACCAGCTCCATCAACAAAACGCCGTCGATGCAAATGTAGGGCTGCGGGACGCGTACGCCAGCATTCGCCAGGCGGAATAACGCATCAACTTCCGCGCTTTGCCAGGTCTCTTCTTGCTGCTTGCGCCCGAATTTCGACCCTTTTTGCATCGCACGTGAATTACGGCTGTTGCGGACTTTGCGCCCTTCCTGATAATGCACAGCCTGCTTGAAACTTCGTTGTGTGGCGTCCTTGTACACTTTCGCACACTGGATTTTGCCGCCCGTTAACACGGTATAAACGTCAGCTTCTTTGCCGCTTCTTAGTCTTTGTAGTACTTCATCTACCAGGCCATCATCGACAAGAGGCTGGAGTCGGTTTGGGATTTTCATGCGAGTCGCCTTGAAAGAGTCCAGATACAAAAAAGCCCGTAAGGCTTGCGCCATACGGGCTCTTAGGACTTCATCGAATGACTCTGGTGATCATCGATGGAGAATTTTGGTGGGCTGGCGGGAGTTGAACACGTCTAAGAACCCCATAATGAGATGAATGGTATATGATTTTTTTTTCTAAGTACACGCGGCTATTCATGCGGCTCCTTTAGAAGGGGCACTGTAAGGCGTATCCCACTCCGGTCTGTGTGTCCGTCATATTCTTCAAGATAGGCCCCATAGTGACGGAAAAGCATTTCCGGGCCTTTGTGCCCCATCTGAGATGCGAGCCAGAACAGATTAGCACCCTGACTTATATGACGCGTGGCGTATGTGTGCCGGGTCTGGTAGGGATTACGGTAACGGATACCGGCTTTTTTGACGGTCGGGACCCAGGCTTTTTTACGGATGGCATCCGCACTGGCCCAGGGCTGACAGGTTTTGGGATCTTCAAAGACAAACTCCCCTTTTTCAAACGTGAACAGTTTCTGGCGGGTGAGCGCAGTGAGCGCGTCACCATTCAGATCGACTTTTCGTTTTCCTGCCCGTGTTTTGGTGGACTTGAGAACGCCGACCACGCTCGCGTTGTGGATGCTGGCCTTTCTTTTGTCGAAGTCGATATCTTTCCAGGCCAGAGCACAAAGCTCTGAGCTTCTCAGGCCGGTATTGATGGCAAAAAGGAAGAGGTTTTCCCATTGCTGGTTGCCGGCCGCCCTGAGCAACGTGCTGACTTCATCAGGCGAAAGCGGGTCAACCATGTAATGACTCTGCTCCGATTGCTGACTCCGGTAGCGTGACGCCTTGATCAGTGACACCGGATTCATCGGGATGACGCCGTCAATCACCGCTTCATCCATTGCAGATCGCAGAAAGGAAAGCTGGTTTCTGATGGTTTTAAGTACGGTGCTCTGATTTTTTATCCAGTTTTTTAACAGAGCAGGGGTCAGGTCTGCAGCACGGACCTCGTGCAGATCCCGCAGTGCTTCCATGCACTTTTTATAGCCTCTGATAGTAGAGGGGGAAAGGTTGCGGGTCTGGCAGATTGCAAGATACTCGCGGAGGTAGTGTTTAATCTGGCTGGTGTGACATGTTTTGCCGAAAATTTTCAGCTTTGACGATTTGGGAAAGTAGTCAGCGTAGTTAAATGCATCGCGCCCAATGTTGTTATAAATCTCCCCTAACAACCTTTCCGCATATTTAATATTCTTCGTATTTGGCGTGAGATGTGAGAGAGGTTCTCTGCATTTGACGCCTTTATAGGTAAACGTAATATTGATGGTCTCTTCGTTGCGATGCCTGCGTATTGTTACACCACGCGGCAATCTGACGTCTGTCGTGCCCATTTATTAACCTCATTTAAATCTATCCAGCGTTCTTTAGCTCCACTGACCTTCAGAACATGTATCCCTTCGCGCCAGAACCCACGCTGTACGCGTTTAGTCACTGCTTCAGGTGTTTCTCCTGTTTCTTTGCAGTACACAGAAATAGGCACGCATTGCAGATTCAGCATATTTACCTCACAGAAAACTCACGTTGATTACGATTGCCCCAAGCAGGATGCCCGGCTGCCGGCCGGGCATGGTTTGACGCCTGTTACATCAGTGCTGGTCATCCCGTCCCTGTTGAAAAACTGACAGGGTGAAATCCAGCTGGATAAGCATGCCCAGAACGACCAGCAGCAATATCACGAACAAATTGCCCATTTCATCGCTAAACAGTCCGGTGAGAATCTCGGTCGATGCCTTCATGTCATAGCTCCTTAATCATTTCAGTCGTGCCCCAGCCACGTAGCTGAGCATTCGCACAGAGTGCCGAACGTTCGCTGGCCCACTGTCTGTTGCAGTCACGGCGCGCCAGTGCAGCAGCTGCAGCCCAGGTTTCGGCTGCGAAATCATAGGCACCTGCTTTTTCAGTTTCCGCAGCAAGTGTGGCCAGCCGCTTAAAAGGGGAGGATTTATGGATTAAAACTTCATTATTCATTGGTGTTTTATCCCTGATGATTGGCTGGTTATGAACACGATTGACTGGAGCGTCGTCGGTAGTACCGTATCGGTTGTGAGAGCATGTCTGAGAGGATCCAACCCTACTTTTTGAACTGAAAGCCGAGGGGTGAAAAGGCCATCCCCATCCGTTAACCGTCCCCGGATCGCCGCCATCATGGTTTTCCTTCCTGTAAAAGAATGCCTATCATCCGATCCAGCCCAACCTGTAAGAGCGGCAAAGGTGGCTGAGGTGGTAATGCTGGTGGAGGGGATGATGTGAAGCTGGCGCTGGACAAAATATTCTCTGACGCAAACTCGATAGAGCGAATGGCGTGAAAAGGGCGAGCTGAAGCGGCATCGCCCCTGATGTTTTGCTGCATCATGGGAAATGTTCCTCTTTCCGGGTAAGACGGTATTAAATCTGGTGGTCGTAATCTGCGTGACTGAGTAGCTCCCAGTTATTGCCGTTGTCTCTGGAGAGCAGACGCCAGCCAGGCGAAACCTGCAGGGTCAGATAGCGGTAACGATAGGTTCTACGGGCGTGGACTGAACCGGATTGCCACTGATTCAGTGTTTGTCTGGCGCGCTGACGAATGCGCACCGGTGTTCGTGGTTTAGCCATCATGTCAGCCTCAGTTCAATTGCGCAGGCTCCAGCCAGCTTCTGCACAAAGGCCCAGTGAATTCCCTCCATGAAACTGATGAACGTCTGACTCCTGTTTAATGAACTCAGGGTGAAGATGAACTGGCCATCTTGAGTGTTAAACCTCATATAGCTTCTCCATTCAGGTATAAAAAAACCGCCTCATAGGACGGTTATTCTCAGCGATAGCTCATGCCTTACTCGCTCCGAGCCCCTTTCTCCTCAGAAACGCCGCAGCAACGACAACTGGGGTTTAAATCGGGGTGGATTGCGAATACAGGGTTTAAGACGGACTGAAGCATTTTATCCAGAGCTCCTACCATGTTGAGCCGGTACGTTTCTGCCTCTGCCTGGCTAACTTTATTACCTTCTTTCAATGCATCGATGTGCTCTACCGATGTCATGACTTTGTTCATCACAACCATCAGCGATTCGGTTACATACTGTGCTGCTTCGCGATTTTGCATTTTGACCTCCGGGTCGAATGAATGCCCTGCCGGGCATGCCTGGGTTAATGGACAATGATGATGCGTGTATGACGTATGAAGTCAGCCATTTCAGTGCCCACGTCTTGCCAGTGAGTCAGTGCCTGAAGCACATCTTTACGTGACTGGCAGTGGCAGGCATTCAGATACGCCTGCACATGAGTGAGCACGAGATGCTGCATTTCTTTGTGAGACAGGGCTTCTGGGGATTTGTCTTTAGACATGGTGTTCTCCGGGTTGAGGGCAATAAAAAACCCGCCGAAGCGGGTTGCTGGACTGGATAGTGTTGAAAGGCCATATGGTTGTTATTTTGCTTTTTTGGTTTGCCTGGCTCGATAACCGGCATGGAAAAAAGCAACCTGTGGCAAACAGCAGTTATCAATGCTGGCACAACACTTAGATGGCTGTATTGCTAAAGCTTTTTCAACGCGTGACAACGGTGGCGCAATAGCATTGTGATTTTGAATTACCTTATGCAGTGGCATTTCCCGTTCAGGCTGAACCGTCACAATGTCCTGATTTTCACGACTATCAAATGCTTCCAACATGCGGCGAAAGTGCCGCCGTGTTCTGGAATTATCTTTAAGGAATGATCTGACAGATCTGCCATAGCTGATATTTGCCATAGGTATCTCCAAAAGCTGCGGACTGCACTGTCGAAACAGCGCACTCAGTAGCTATAGGATTGGTGCGTTCTCGGCACCGGCATAGAGCTTCCCGCTCGTTGTTAAAGAACAGGCAAATCATTTGGTTATAACAATGCATTCTTCAATAAATTGAGGCTTAGTTAGTCAAAAGAATGCTTGATATAGGGATGAAAATACAAATTTGGCTGTATGCTGTCAACAGTTAAAACTGTATTTTTAGGGGCGAGAGAATTTGGTTGCTAAAATGAGGGTGTGTTAATTGCTTTAAGGGTTTGAATTTTAACGTCTTTTACGATAGATCCGTTGTTCGACCATAGTGCCAATAATCTTCGTCATTTGATCAATAACAGTTACAACTGGATAGTCGCTGTTCAGCGGAACTAGAGAATAGCCCGTATTTTCAGGAGAGATACTGTCTAACTCACGGAATTTCCTGAATAAAAAAGCACTCTCAAAATCTGAAGCCACGATAAATTCGCCTGGTGCAGGTTTTGTAAATGTATCTATGATAACTATGTCGCCTTTTTGAAAAGCAGGCTCCATTGACTCATCAGTAATCCTGAAGGCTATCAAACCTTTTGTATCGGCTCTCTCTGACAAAATGAATTCGTTATCCAAGTCAGGGTTTGAAATTTTTTCCTCAAAATCAGGGCTTAACCTTTCAACTCCATTCAGAACAGGAATTACAGATGGAGCGATGGCTTTATCTTCTATGAAAACTCCGCCGTTAATTAACCACTCTGCATTACATTCCAAAGCCTTGGCAATACCATGCAGGTTGCGTGGGAATTTGGTCGTACCACTCTCTAGGCTGGCCCAAGACTGTTGCTTGATACCAGCGCGACTAGCTGCTTCAGTCTGACTGAGGTGTAATTCTAAACGACGCTTTTTGATTCTATTTGAAAGATTCATACACAATTCTCCTTGTATCACATTCTCACAAGTAAAACTGTATTTTACAAACAGCCAAGGCTGTATTATGTTACAGGCAAAACTGTGGAGGTAATGTGGAAAGTATTGCTGAACGAATCAAAGAGAAGCGGAAAAAACTGAAGATGTCCCAAAGAGAACTTGCTGAATTGGTAGGTATCAAGCAGCAATCGATCCATCAAATCGAATCTGGGCTAACCAAAAAACCAAGATTTCTATTTGAAATAGCCTTGGCTCTCAACTGTGAAATCGGCTGGCTATTAACAGGTATTTCCATTCGCTCAACGGTTGTGGAACCAAAGATTAAAGATCAGGTTCATACACTCACGGAGGGTATAAGCGCTCCCTTTTTACACAGGCGATTAATCCCAACCTCAAAGCACCAGGAGACTAAGGAATGCATGACGCAAAATCGCGCAAATGTGCAGTGATGAACAAGATAAGCCAGCGGTTGTTATCGACAGCCCACAAAGCATTGTTGAACACGCGACAAACCGAGGTAGCTAAACGCTTAGGTGTGGCGGATTCGACGATCCTTCGCCGTACTGAAAAATACCCGGAGATTATGGAAACCCTTGCGGCCAGCGGGATTCATGACTTTGTTTTGCCTGGGGAAATGAAAGTGCCTTTGGAGCAATACCGATGGCTGCTGCATGTATCTATTCAGTTCGCGGAGTATGAATTGGATCGAACCAGTACATCACCCAGCGATACTGTTTTTCCCTGACGCCGATCTGCATAACCACCATTCTATTGAAGGAATTGGCTAAATGAGCCGGATAGCAACCGATTGGGTATGGAACCTTGATCTCAAGGCTTCGCAAAAACTTCTTCTCCTTTCTCTGGCGGACAGGGCAGATGAGTACCACTGTTGCTATCCGAGCAATATGAGGCTGATTAAAGATACCGGTCTCGACAAAAAGACCATCGGAAAATGGATTGGCCAGATGATTGAAGATGGTCTTCTTACCGACACTGGTGAACGCAAAGGCGCAACGAAACGGGTCAGAGTTTTGAGGTTGAATGTCGGTTCTGAATGCCCCCAAAAACGGGTTGATTCAGCTCAGGGTAATGAACCCAAAAACGGTAATGTTCCCAAAAACGGGAATATACCCAAAAACGGGTCTTTGAATGCACCCAAAAACGGGTCTTTGAATGTACCCAAAAACGGGTCACAGAATCAGTCATTAGAACCAGTCAAAGAACCTAAAAAAATAACACCCGTTGCTGACGCAACGAATGGGGAGTTCGTGCCGCGATCGCGATACGCATTCGAAGGCAACATCGTGAAGCTCAACCACGCAGACTTCGCATCGTGGCAAAAGCTCTACGCAAACGTGGATCTGGTTTACGAGCTGCAGAAACTCGATATCGAGTTTTCACATGAAAAACCCAAAAACTGGTTTATTGCAGCCAGCCAAAAGCTCAGCTACCAGAACAAACAGGGCGTTTGGCGCTGTCAGCAACCGCCTGAGGGGACAAACCAGCCGCACTGGAACGATCTCAGCGAGTGGGAGAATAATTTCTTATGACGAACCGCGAAGCAGTTTTCGACGCGCAGCAGCAAATGGAAGTCTCAGGCTTGGCAAGCACCTTTTCACCGAAGGACAGCCGTGGCGTTGATTCCTCCGTCGAGCAGCTGGTGGATATTCTCTTCCGCAGTCTGAAGCTGGTATTTCCGGCTTCCATCAGCACCACGCTGAAAGACCCACGGGATGAGGCTGCAGCGAAGCGCCAGTGGATAGCCGCGTTCGTTGAAAACGGCATAACTTCAAAGCAGGAGCTATCGGCAGGGATGAGGCGTGCCCGAGCAAGCGGCTCTCCGTTCTGGCCATCACCCGGGCAGTTCATCAGTTGGTGCAAAGACGGTGAAAGTGGGGCTGCTGGTTTGCCGGATGAACATGCACTGTATGACATGGTTATGCGCTACAGCGCGCGACGTGGTCTGTATGACTCACCAGAGGCGTACCCATGGCAAGCTAATGCCCATTACTGGATGGTAACGAATCTCTATAGCCAGATGCGCGGGAAATGCCTCAGTGAGTCAGAACTGCGTGGAAAATGCCGCACTGAACTGCATAAGATGGCCAAGCGCATTAAGGCCGGCGAATACATTCCGCCGCCTCGGGTGCAGGTTGAAAAGCTGTATGTACCAGTAAGCACCGAGGCAGCACTGGCACATATTGGTCAGATTAAAGCTTTGCTCAAAAACAATTGCATGAAGCATTAGGGCGAACTTCCGGTATGATCAAAGACCGGAAGTTCACAGTTCTCCACAAATATACTGACGTACTGCAAGCTTTAACGCATATTAATCTATGGGAAGCAGAAAAATCACAAGCGCGGCGTTTCATCGAAACAAGGAGATTTCATGGATAATTTAACTAGGAATCAACACTTCATATCTCAGGTTGAGCAGCGTAGTAATTGCATTGATAAGAGCAGACCAAAAGATAAGCAGCGAATCTACAAATTCGAAATTGTAGACCGCGAAAATTACGTTGTTCGCTTGACTGATACTATAGGCGTTAAGATAAAGACAAACCTATCTTTTGATGATCTCTTTAGCTTAGATGTGAAAAGCTCAAAGTTAAGAAAAAATTTAGAGGATTATTTTCAGAGATTTGAAATGGACTTAGTTCAAGCAACTGATCTTCTTATTTCTGAGTCAAAGGTAAATTCTGACGGCGATGTTTTGAGGGACGCCGCTGAACGAGTTTACAAAGCAAAGTTTATGGGGTGGATTAGAAATCCCTATTTAATTGCTAGAACAATAGATATGTTTGTAGGGCTGAAGGGAATGCATCCAACTGATCCTCTTTTACTAACACACTTTTCCGACATTCGCGCGGGAACAAAACCCCATTTGACCGGTGTTTGCGCAATGTTTGGTGTGACTAGTGAGCAGTACTTCCAGTGGTTGGAGATCCTTTTTTTGGCGTTAATGACTCCGCCCGGAGCAACAAAAAGTATCCTAGAGTCTACTATTGAGAAGCTTATTGAGTCGGAGGGAAATATGTGTCATTTGATAGTAGCTACCTTTGACGACATTCCGGGATATAGAGTTTCTTTGCCTGATACAAGCTACCTCCAAGGAACTGATGATCCCAATCATAATATGTTTCTTTTTAATTTGGGTCGAAGCGCATTTGCTGTATTCAATGTGGTGAACTTGTCAAAACAGACCCTTGTAGACATACCGCCGCGAATGATGAAACAAGTAGGGTCATATAACATTTCATTTTCAGCACAGCATCATCATCATAATCTAAGCTTACTTGAACGCTTTAATAAGCTTGCTGCATATCAAGCCCATTCTCATATTTTTTGTGCCGACCCAAATATCTTTGGAGTTACCACTATTTAATGGGAACAATTGCCTTATTTTAGGTTAATTAGTAGCCATGTCCGCCGTTGGCACTTAGCTGAAATTAATATCAACAACCAGTCCTCGACTTTAAAAGCACCTTAGGTGCATAGACATGATCATCATGGCCCAAAAGTCAGGGAAAACTGGAGTCTTAGGGGGATAAGACGCATTTTTCCATTGAGAGCAGTAAGAAGCGCCAACTATTCGATGGATCCAAGCGAGTCTCAGCAAGCGGCTCTCCGTTCTGGCCATCTTCAGTGCAGTTCATCATCTGGTACAAAGACGGCGAAAGTGGTGCTGCTGGTTTGCCGGATGAACATGCATTATATGACATGGTCATGCGCTAAAGCGCGCGACGCGGTCTGTATGACTCACCAGAGGCGTACCTATGGCAAGCTAATGCCCTTTACTGGATGGTAACGAATCTCTATAGCCAGATATGCGGGAAATGCCTCAGTAAGTCAGAACTGCGTGGAAAATGCCGCACTGAACTGCATAAGATGGCCAAGCGCATTAAGGCCGGCGAATACATTCCGCCGCCTCAATTGCAGGTTGAAAAGCTGTATGTGCCAGCCAGTACCGAAAGGGCGCTGGTACATATTGGTCAAATGAAGGCATTGCTCAAAGGAAATTGTACGAAGAATTGAGGTGAACTTCCGGAACTAGCGCAGGTTATGCTAAAACTATAATGACAAGCTAAAGTATTTGCGTCTAAGTAAGAAATGCAAAAATTCATAACTATTAAACGCAGATTTGACTTAAGTTTGCTGTAAACATATCCAGTCAGCTGCATAGGGACGTTACAATCGCCCGCTCATTTAACTAAGGTCACTCAGAATGCCAATTTCGATTAAAGCGACGAAAAATACCAGCACAGGGATTAGGGGAGTACAACGTTATGGTGAAATGTATCGCTGGCGTGTTGATGCAGTTAGATTCAGGAGCCTAACGGGGCAAGATCCAACTCCTCCATTCGTTAACCGTCTTAATGAGACTAAATCTGGGTGTTTAAACTCCGGGCTTTTTAATACGATTGAGGATGCTGGTGACGATCTTTGCCGCTTCTTAAAAGATATGACGGGCGTATCATTTGAGTCTTAATTAGCTCTGTACATTGATCATTCAATGACGTCTGCCATTGGTGAGCTGAGTAAATTGTTAATCTGGGCAGTTAAAAGCTGTATTTGGAAACAATATTGCAGACTATTGATGAGGTTTTTTTTGAAAGTGATAAATGGGAGATTACAATCATCTCAACTATTTACAACAGCAATGCTAATGCCTGATTTTCAACAAAAGACCGCAGGTTGTTCAAGTTTAGGGGTTTTGATATTTACCATAGATTGCTCTTGACCAAGATTAAATCAATGGTGATAATTTGTCGTGCGAATTTCGGATGAATGTTAGAGGTAAGGATGAGCTTGCACCCTGAAATATTATTTCACTTCACTAATAAAAATGGTTTGTTAAATATTCTTCAAGATACGTTCAAAATATCATACGCAAGGGAAAAAATACAAGGTAAAAAAGAAGTAAGAGAGTTTGGCATCCCCATGGTTTCATTTTGTGACATAAAGCTCTCTGATTTAAAGGAGCATATCGATAAATATGGTGATTATGGTATTGGATTAAATAAGACTTGGGCAAATTCAAATGGACTTAACCCTGTTTGGTATGTAAATAAAGATAGCGAATTTCCTGATGGTTTCACCGCTGCATTAAACGCTTTATATCGACAAATGGATGTGATATTAGATTCAAATAAACATAAAGAATTTAATGAAACATACATGAAATTTATGGATATCTATCGATATTTGAAAAATTACGAGGGGGAACTAAAAAGAAAAGGAGAAAGTGTTGAAAATTATAGATTTGCTGATGAAAAAGAATGGAGATATATTCCTAGTATAGATGAGGAGAACGTATTGCCATTCGTGCCCATTAGTAGGATTAGAACAAAAGAACAAAAAGAAAAATATAACCAGACACTTAGCCATCTGCGGCTAAGCTTTAAACCAAGAGACATTAAATATATCATTGTAAAAGATGATTCCGAGATAAATAATCTTATCAATTATCTTAAAGTAGTTAAAGATCGATTTACACCGGATGAGGTGGCGCAATTACAAACTAGAATATTAACGACTGATCAAATAAAAAACGACATGTAGTGCTCGATTTTATATGATGAGATAATCAATTCGAATTTTACATTTTTATTGCTGTTGATCGTGTAAAACATAAGAAATGTTAGTGGTGTCGGTCATTATTAAATAATGAAGCATTGATGGATAAATCCACACTGAACCAATTGGACTGTATAACATATATTAATGGTAATAGAATGAATAAGGTAACCCCTGCCTTGGCAGGGATGGTATTTATTAACCTATAGATTGAAAGTTAAGAAGATGCATTGGAAAGTTGATTCTGTGTGAAAATGAAACCAGAATTTTGCAAACGTTGCACAAGGCGTGGCACAGTCTCCCGCACATGATCGTTAAAATTAAGATACAAAATCCCATTTGCATCGGAAGGTTGTTCTAAGTGTTGTTTTTGAAGAATTACTACATTGCTGCGGCCCAACGACGATAATAGCATCCCCATTTCTAGCACGACATTTTGTCGGGCTCTGGGTTGAACTCCAGATTCCCCATCCCTTTTTGAATACCCCATATCGTCAGGCGTTAATAATACAATGCCAAAACGGGTAGCAGTTTGGCCTTGTCCAATTTCCCGCTCAAGTTCTTCGATAATTGTTAATCCCGTCCCACCTGTATTTTGTAGAATGAAATGGTCTGGCAAACCAAGTTTATGCAATATCAATTCAAGTTGTTCTTTAGCTATATGGTCATGCCCGTGTACGATAAATATTTTTTTAGATGGTTCCGCTTGTCGTTCCGTGGTGGCTTTATTAGGCGCTGTAACAAGGCCCAATTGTGCTGCTATGGTCGCTTCAACTGAAGGGCGTTCCTGTAAATTTCCCTGTAACTGAATCGTCCTGGTTGTATAAAGATTAACTATGACCCCATTCGTTAAACGGTAACAGTCACAGGCTCCACGTACTTCGTGTTCAAAATGATTATAGCCACAATTTTTTAAAAAATCGGGGAAAGATTCTTTTGGGTGCGGATAAATGAGCGGCATTTCTATTAACTCCTAAAAGTTTTCGTTTTAAAAACCTACGGAAATACATATTGAAGCCATAACCAAATTAAGTGACCTGTCTATAAACTCACTTTAATGGTAAACGCTAGACTTGCAAGTTATTATTGGTGCACAGAATCATTCAGCTGTTAATGCGTTGCATGAGGATCCATTTAAGTAATGTTTCCAATAATCTATGAATTTAAGGGCTGTAATTGAAAGTGAAGGCTGATTTTTGTTATAAATAAATCTTTGTCAGAAATTCACACTGACTTTTAACCTTCACATCCGAAGGTATGAAGAGTGACTCCATACCTTTCAGGTTAAAATTGAAAATCGGAAGCTTGAGCTTCAAGGTATAACATTTTTAGTAAGCTATATCCACTTTCATATTCATTCACAGGGAAGAAAAAATGCCTGTCACCTTGAATCATATTTAGCCGATACAAACCAACTTCATTATTATTATCAAAAATATAATCAAGGGAAACATACATGCCATTGTAGTTTGTATTTACTAGATCACTGTTTGAATTGTAAGACCAGGTTACGCTACCTTGCCTTGTTTCGGTGAGTATCTGGTTAACAAATTTAGCAATATTTTCTGGCAGCATAATGCTACACCTCTTTGTTAGTGAAAGTATGTTTTGAATCAATCATGTTCTTTATTTCAATGATTGACTCTCGAATTTCCCTTGCTTTTTTATTTGGCATTTTTTCTTGTGGGGGAATAAATCTTGCATATTGAATGTCCTTTTCAAGTTTGTTTATTATCTCGGATTTAGTATCAAATATAATTTTGTCATCCGGCGATATAAAATTATGTGCGATATTTCTGTGTAATTTAAGTGCAAACCTGAAATTTAATGAAAGTTGACCGTATTGGTTGTTTGCAAGGTCATCAAGAGATGATTCATAATATGAAGAGCACAAATGAGATAAATGAGAAACAGTTTGATTTTTGAACCAATCAACTCTCTCTTTCATTTTTTCTTGTGTGCTTTTGCTTAATCTTATTGCATAAATAATCTCCATTACGGCAATTATTAATGCTACCAACGTAGCTACTGATGCATAGTAAGAGAAGGCTAACATGTTTGATTGAGATTCTGATATTTCTTTCTGAAATACCCAAGAGATCACACATAAAATCACACATAATAATGTGTAGAATATTCTAAACTTATTATCTTTTAATTTTTCACGCATTTCTTATTCGCTCAGATTTTTATATCCCATGTTATACAGATAGTTTACCTCAACTTCGCTACCATTAGTTCTTATCTTGGCGCTGTCGTAGTATATCGCGCTGCATTGAGAAGGTGAACATGCTTCGTTACTTTTTGTTAGTTTGATTATCCTAACTAGGTTATTAACCTCACTTTTTGAAACGTTTGCAAGAGGCGCAAAGGGCATTCTTTATTATCGGATAGGTAGAGACAACTGCTAGGAGAAAGGGAGGAGGAAGCTCGTTGACCTTACCTAGTATCACTTGGAACAATCATATAGTAATGTCGAATTCTAACCCTAACCCTGACCCTGAGCTGTTTCAGCTTGCTTCAAAAATAAATGGCGTTAGGTATTCCAGCTGTAAATGAGGTCTGGACTCTTCTAGTCCCTCCGCTGGTCATCCATGATTTCTGGGTATTAAGAATATCGCTTAAACAGCGTTCATTTAGGCTTTATACCTTCAAAGGCCTTTAAAACACCCAATGAGCTTTTTTGAGTTGGTTTGGCCGGCTGGTTTTTGTGCTACTCAACTCCATGTTCAAAGGCCCATAGATTTAGCTCACGTCGGTTAAGTTCTACATCCTTGTAGTGGATACATACGAAACAGTGCAATGCTCTCTATAATAAATGCAACATGAATGCCTGAAATCCCCGGAGCAGGCTGAACATGACCAATTCCTTGCGAAATCACCCTTCAGATAATGTACATAATCCTGCGGTACTCTACCGAGTGCATCTACAAGAAAATTCGTGGATCATGCCAAGTTCAGTGCATACGGCAGCAGAAGCCGTTCTGTCGCCTGCCTTATGGATGCATGATGAGAGCTGCGCGTGAGCAGTCTTACGCTAAGCGCATAGTAACGAGTTGTAAGGCACAGACGAGCCTTCATGTAGGCACGGTATTGCTACATACTCTTTTCCTCACATGTGAGTTCCTTTGCTTCCTCTTATGATCTGCCGTCATTATTTTTGGCTGTTAACGACCTAAACGCTAGGTTATCAAGCATGGTCTCGTCGAACATCTTTATGAGGCAGGTGTTCCCTCTACGAGCAACCCGAGCCGCTTAACTTTGAGGTTACATTACTGCCAATATGTTGCTTTAGTGAATAAGCTAGCTAAAGCTTTTACTACATCCTTAATTACTGGTGAGTGTTATTTAATTGGTATGATCGGTGTGTTTTTTATTACAAGTTGTTTGGTGATTTAAAAAATAAAATAATCACACAGGAGTTAAATAAGAAGGTTGTTCACTTTATGATCTTTGCTTGACTTGTTGCATCTGAGAACAAATATAGATTTGAAGGTTGTAAGATAAAAGGATAGATTTTGGATATTAATGTTCGATGAGTATATTTTTTATAGAGTTTCAACTTACTTCATAGGATATGTTAATTTGCAGCATTTTTTTAGTGCCATCCAACGCAGTGCGCGTTAGAATTAGAACGATAACCAAGTGGTCGTAGAACATCAGATACCGTACTCCATATTCTATGCTTTTTCTAACTAATTGAAATTAAAGGGTTTTACGGATTTGGCTCATGGCGCGGGCATGTGTTTTTTATTAACTTTTTAGAGGTGGGTCCTGAATGCAAGTTACAGATATTCTAAATCAGGCTGATGAGCAGTTGCAAAATCAAACTAATCCTTTCTCAGACAGCCCTGATACTAACCTTGCATATGAAACACAAAAAGGCAGGATGCTTTGGGGTAAGTCTGATGATATTTTAGCCAGTGGTGAATTGGATTACTTGGAAAATAAAGTAAACCTTATTTTTACGTCCCCCCCCTTCATTCTAAATAGAAAGAAGAAATATGGTAATGAAACAGGTGAGGCTTATATTAAATGGTTGTGTGATTTTGGACCATTATTCAAGAAAATGCTTACTCCTAATGGATCAATTGTTATTGAGTTGGGGAATGCATGGGAACCCGGTCAGCCTGTAATGTCTACACTGGTAATGAAAGCTCTTCTTGAGTTTCAAGAAAAAAACGGTTTATATCTATGTCAGGAATTCATATGGAACAACCCGGCTAAATTACCCTCTCCTGCGCAGTGGGTTAATATTGAACGTAGCCGAGTAAAAGACAGTTTTACCAAGATCTGGTGGCTTTCTCCAGTAACTAAACCTAAAGCTTGTAATTTGAATGTTCTGCAAGAATATAGTAACTCCATGAAAAACCTCTTGAAAAGAGGAAGTTATAATGCAGGTAAACGTCCTTCTGAACATGATATTAGTGAGACGTCATTTCTTAAAAACAATGGCGGAGCTATACCATCTAACGTATTAACTTACTCAAATACCGCTAGCAGTGATGAATACATGAACTATTGTAAGTTAAATAAAATTGCTCTTCATCCCGCAAGAATGCCAGCAGATTTAGCACGTTTTTTTATAAAGTTATTAACTGATCCTAATGATATTGTTTTAGACCCATTTGGTGGGAGTAATACAACTGGCGCCTCGGCAGAGGAATTGAATCGATTCTGGCTCAGCATAGAAGCAAATGATCAATATATAAAAGGTTCACAAGGAAGATTTAAGGATAAACTCATCAGTAGTAATTTTTGATTAAGTTCATTTTTTAAATAATCTTAAGGAGAAAAAAATGACCAAAGAAATGATGACAGACTTAACAGTTGGTTCAAGAGCGATAGATGCATATAGCCGTTTGAGCTACACAATGTGGTATGCTTTAGCTGAATTTGTTGATAATTCTACACAATCACTTTTGAATTACGAGGGGCTTATAACTGATGCATTTAAGGAGGAAGGCACAACTCTTGAAGTATCAATTGTTCATGACAGAGTAAACAAGAAAATAACAATAGAAGATAACTCAATTGGTATGAACTATGAAGCATTGGTAAATGCTCTCAAAATTGCAAATCCAACGAAAGATAGCCGTGGTCGTTCAAAATATGGAATGGGTATGAAGACTGCTGCATGCTGGATTGGATCTTATTGGGAGGTTACGACTTGTGAATTAGGTAGTGGAGAAGAATGGACAGCAAAAATTGATGTGAATGGCATTGCAAACGAAAATGCTCGAGTACCACTAAGTATGAATGCTGTCAGTAATGACAAGCATTTTACTCGTATAACTATAAGTGGTTTACGAAGAGTTATACAAAAAAGAACAGAAGAAACAATAAAAGATTATCTCGGTTCAATGTATATGTTCGATCTGAGAAGAGATTCAAATGGTAATGTTGGATTGAAGTTAACTTATAATGGAGAAGAGGTTAAACCTCCTGAAGAAAATGAATGGGATACTGACCCTTCCGGCACAGTAATGAAGCGCGACCTAAAGAAAATAATGATAGATGGCAAAGAGGTTTCAGGTTGGATTGGTGTTTTACGTAAAGGTGGAAGAAAGTATGGTGGCTTTTCACTCTTCCAAAATAGTAGACAAATTCAAGGATTCCCTAATGCATGGAAACCAAGTGTGATTTTTGGTGGGGTTGATTCTGAAGGTGCTAATAACCTTGTGGCTCAAAGATTGACCGGGGTGCTATTATTAGATGGCTTTGGTGTTTCTCATACAAAAGATAAAATATTATTCGAGAACAACGAAGAAGATCAACTGGAACAATACCTTGTTAATGAATGTAAGGATTTTGCTGATTATGCTCAAAGGAGAAGGGGAGGAAGTGAAGGTAAAGGTCCAAAATGGACTAAAGACCAGGTAAGAGATTTGGTTAAAGATATGCATGATGAATTTGTAAGTCCGGAAATCCAAGACGCACTTAATAATGCTTCTTTACCTCCTATAGAAGTCTTGAACTCAAACAATCTTCAACAGGTGAAGTCATTAACAAAAGAAGACGAAATAGGTCAAATAAATGTATTGCATGATTTAAAGGTTATAATTTCACTGAAAGAAACAAGCACATATGAGCCACATGTGACTTTTTCACCGGGCGCTAGTTCTGATGTTATCCATGTTATCATCAACGGACTGCACCCTTACTATCAAACATTAGAAAGTAAAGATCAAATTCATGAATGCATTCAACAATACATCTATGATGCTGTTGCAGAATTTAAAGCAAGTAGACTTATTTCACGAGTTAACCCTGATAGTGTTAGGTCACTTAAAAACAACCTATTAGCCGCTAAAGCACATCAAATGGATAATGCGGATTTTGAAGTCAGAACAAAAGAGCAAACTGAACTATTTAAAGATGAACATTAATTTGAGGAAATTTAATTATGCCTAAAGTTCCCCCCCGAGGTTGGCAAGTAGAGGCTCTAAATAATTGGGTCGAGACGGGTTATAGAGGAATAGTAAGTGTTGTTACTGGAGGGGGGAAAACAATTTTCGCGCTGTCTTGTATAGATAAGCTTAAGCCTACTTCGACTTTGATAGTCGTTCCTACTACTGCACTATTAGAACAATGGTGGGAAGAGGTTTCTTCATATTTTGATTTGGATCTGGATGAAATAAATATACTCTCCAGTTCATCTTCGTTCAAATTAGGTACAATAAATTTAGCAGTAATGAATACAGCAGCCAAGTATTCTTCACAGTTGATTGGTAAGAATGTATTTCTCATAGTAGATGAATGTCATAAAGTGGCATCTGACTATTTTAGCGATATCCTAAAAATAGATATGTTTGCTTCCCTTGGGCTTTCAGCCACGCCGGAAAGACAGTACGATAATAAATTAAATGAGATTTTAATACCTTTATTGGGGCCCGTTATTTTTAATTACGACTATGGCGATGCCCTAAAAGATGGTGTTATTGTTCCATTTGAACTTAGAAATATTGTGTTCGAGCTTGAACCTGAATGCCTGCAGAAATACGAAAAGGTCAGCAAATCTATTGCTCGATCAATAAGTCAAAATGGCTTAGATGCTGAAGAAACAGTAGCTTTGTTTTTAAAGAGAGCAAGAATACTTAATTTGAGTATGAACAGGATAAGATTGGCTCTAAAAATTGTGGCTGCGAATAAGGGTAAAAGGACGTTAATTTTTCATGAAGATGTTGAGGCATGTTCACTCATTTATGAAGTTCTGAAGGGTTACGGCATTGAAGCAGGTATATACCATTCTAAAATGTCTTTAAAAACTAGAGCTGAAACACTCAAGTTTTTTAGAAGTGGAAATCTTGATGTTTTAGTAACTTGTCGAGCATTAGATGAAGGGTTTAATGTTCCGGAAACCGAATTAGGAATAATTGCTGCAAGTACGGCAACGAGGCGACAAAGGATTCAGCGGTTAGGTCGTGTCGTAAGACCAGCTAAAGGAAAAACTGGAGCTATAATCTATTCACTTGTAGCTACTGGGCCAGAAGTGCAAAGATTAAAAGATGAAGAAGAGTTTTTGGATGGATTAGCTGTCGTGAAATGGAGTAAAGGATGAAAAGAATATATCTTGAAAGCAATGATATAAATAGTACTTATTTTCAAGTTGACCCAACTGATTTTTACGAAATTGACTTCGAAGCTAATGTTGTAAAAGCAGTTAATAAGTTATTTCCTGAATACTTCTGCAATGTCTTTTCCGGTTCATTTATTTTGGATGGTGATCGTAGAACTCCAGATTTAGCATTGATACATAAGAGTTTCTCTCATTGGTTTGTGGTGGAGGTTGAATTAGCTGGGCATTCTTTTAGTGGACATGTTTTACCCCAGGTGAGATGTTTTAGATATGGTGAGCCAGAAGCTAGTTGCATTAACAGTTTACATCGTTCCTTTCCGTTTATCAGCCCCTCACAACTTCAAACTCTTCTACTTTATGTACCACGCCACGTACTTGTTATTGTAAATTTAAGTCTCAAGGAGTGGCATGAACAACTAAGAGGGATGGATATTCAACTTCTTACCGTTTCTGTATTTAAAGGGAGAAATGATGTCTCTGGTTACGAGATCGAAGGAACATTATCAGTGCATACAGAAAGTATAGGCTTTGCTTTATATAATGCTATGGACAAATGTTTAAAAATTAGCAAATCTTGTGGTTTGAAACCAGGTGTGATACAGATAGTTGATCAGTTTGGTGTTTCATCATTATGGAATGTGCAGGAATCATCAGGAATTTTATGGATATCAAAAAATTCTGGGATTAGTTTGCTTGAACATAAGAGCTATGTACAATTAGTTAAAACGTATGATGGTCGCATAATGTTAAAACCCTCTTGAATATGGTTGTGCTAACCCTGATTGTAAATGCTTAATCGAATGTGATTGTAATGGTGGTTATTTTAAGTTAAAGCCATATGGGGGGCGTTTTGCATGTGGCTTGGCTCTATCTTGATCAACCTTGATTAATTTTGATATGATGATTATGTGTTTATATATTTTCGCGTGACATTATATTTTCTTTGTAATCAAGGTTTAGAATGTGTTTTTTAATTGTTATTTCATTGGTGCGATTCGGGGTTTTATTTGAGAGGCCTATTATCGAATAGAGATGTTTTATATAAGCTGGTTTGGTCAAAGCCTGCTCATGAAATAGTCGCTAACTTAAAGATAAGCGAGCAAAAGCTTATTGCCAGATGCATTGAACTCCAAATACCCAGACCTTTGGAAGGTTACTGGCGCGCAGTTGAGAAAGGTGCTGCGCCACCTGTTCCTTCTTTGCCCCCTTACAAGCTCAAAGAAAGTACCCATCCCCACACCCATTCTCATGAATTGCTAAATGCTGAAGTCGAGAGAGAGAAGCCATTACCTGCTGGTTTAAAGTCCAGTCGGAAGGCCAGGCCAAAATCGCCGTCTCGTTCCATGCTGGGAGCTCAGCTGTTTTTCGCCACCAAAGCGATTTTGCTCAATTCTCCAATCACTCAATTAGGTTATTACAAGCCTTCAAAACGCAAACTTCTCGATGTGAATGTATCCGACACGGGAATGAGCGCAGCTGAGGCATTCCTTCTGAAGCTGTTTGCTGCAGTAGAAAAAAATGGCTTTCTTGTCAGGCTGGCGGAGATGAATGAAAGCCTGAGAAGAAGGGATATCGCTGTTAGTGAGGATGGCAGTAGGGAGTTCCTTTACCCATCACTCTGGAAGCCCTCCAACGAGAGCGTCATCTGCATAGATGGATTGAATGTGGGTTTCTCGCTG
Organism: Pantoea sp. GCM10028869; assembly: GCF_042666835.1. NCBI lineage: Bacteria > Pseudomonadati > Pseudomonadota > Gammaproteobacteria > Enterobacterales > Erwiniaceae > Pantoea > Pantoea sp. GCM10028869. Next base: position 56,089 of record NZ_JBHTGO010000004.1, read on the forward strand.
GTGGAGATGACCGAAGATGTGCCTACTAAGGAGGTGAAGGGACGTTATGTACGAGATGAAAAGATGATCGACTGGTCTCGAGGTAAAAACTCAGCTCACCTGGGTTACTACAGCCGGCGACACATACCCTGTGGGCGATTCCGTTTTCAGCTTTACTCGCCCTATGAACCTGATGGCTGGCACCAGGTTTTCACACAAACAAAAAGCTGTGGCCTGATAAGTCAGATACCCCAAATGATTAAAGCTCTGCGGGCTGCTGTACCCATTATGAAGAAAGAAATCGAGGCGCAAAAGGAGCGTGCTGAGGCACAGCGGTTGCGTCTTGAGCTGCAGATAATCGAGTATGAAAAACGCGAAGTTATTCGGCGGAATGAAGAGGCCTATACAAACAGCGTCAGTGAACTGCAGGGCATCATGGCCAAGTGGACCGAGGATATGCGGGTAGAGCAATTCTTTATTGATGCTAAGAGGGATATACAGAACTGTGACCCGGCTCTGCAGGATAAGCTGAGAGAACGTCTCAAGGCCGCGAGGGATTTCATGCAGGGTGAGACTGCACTTCAGCGCCTGCTGAAATGGCGCACACCGGATGAGCGGTTGAAGTGAGGCGACAGTAAGCATTTTACTATTTCTATTGTCCCAGACAATGATACTGGCCCTTATACAGACTCCTCATTCATCATGCCAACTCATCGTTACTGGTCAGTTATGACGGCCATGGCTTTTAAAGCGTGAGAGGGGCATCAAACGAGGTTCCAAAAAAGAGAAATTATTGCATTCATTAAACTGTATTAGCCAAAAATAATTACCGTCAAAACCAGGACTAAAGCTGTGAGAACCATTGCCAACATTGTAAGTAAGGCACCTCTTAAAATTTCTTTCACAGCTTTTATTTTTTTAATCTCTTTACGTTCATGTAAGACTAATTCTTTGCAGTCGACGACCTGATCTGTATTTTCAACCATTGCACGGTGAATTGTGCTTTGAACTATATTTTCTGCATAAATTTCATCCGCAGATTTAACAACTACAACATCACATGCGTCCAGCAAGTTGAATGTATCAGGAGGCTCATAGTCAAGGTTTAAATGTTGGTGAACCATTTGTACGGGGTCATTATAGTTACAAGTACTCAGCATGATGGCAGAAAAAATCAAAGTCACGTCAATCCATGTTGATAGCATCATTATCAGTCAATTTCTGATATTCATGCTACGCAGCAAAAAAAATTGTCGAAATGCTCTTAGCTACAATAACGGTCAGAGCTGCAGCGTATGCTAATGAAACGACGACCAACAGGGTGCTTGCACCTACTAAAGCTACCGTTTTCACTTTCGAAAAATCTTTCCTTTCTATGGACGTGATATCGTCAAACTCGATAACCTGTCCCGTAGTCGAAATGATTGCGTGAAGGTTGATACTTTGAACGGTAACCCTGTCCTTACTGCCATCTTTGTGAGTTAACTGAATAACATCCCCTGCATAAACAGGAGGGTCGGTCTTATAATAAATATAATGATTTTTTAACTGTTGCTGCCGTAGGTTTACGGCATGATAAGAAGTACAGCCACTTAGCGTAAAGGTAATAAATATTAACGTCGCGACAATAAATTTTGATGTCTTCATTCGTTATTTCTGCTTGGTAGTTAATGCTGTTTGGAAAAATGGCAATGTTGTATTAATTAGTCACATAAGGAACATGTGAATTTGGAACTGGTTGCTATTATGAGCTTGGTTGATTTCATTTTTCTGATTTTTTATCCCTTGGTGAACTTATTAATGATGAGAGGTGAGTACGTAGTTGCTGAAGATTGTATTTTATGGGGTGAAGTATTTCATTTATATTGACGGTGCTGCTTGTTGTCATTGATGTTTTTAATGTCATTGGATGGGGGTGTTCATAATGAATGTAGTAGCAGTTGATTTATTTAAGAGCTTCATCAATATTTCGGGGGCGGTTTTTAAAACAGTTTGGGCAGGCGACTCACTCTTATGATGACGCCTGTGATTAAATGCCACTGCTTTGGAATTGTTATTTAATGTATCACTCTTTTTTCATGAGTTATCGTGCGTAAAATTTACGGCGATCGCGACAATATTCGACAAACTGCTCAATGTCAGATATATGATACCCAAGAAATCGACCGACCCGTCGAATGTGATCCTCATCATAGTGATTAGTGGTACGGTTCAGTTCTTTTCTGAGCTCTTTTGCACTGAATTCATATCCGTGTAAGTAATAGATAACTCCTTGACCATTTTTATAATCCAAGCGGTTTAGTTCTATTTTTAACGGGTTGTTGATGAATTCAATAGGTAACGAATATTCAAATAAAGCTAAGTGCTTCAGACCTTTATGCATCAATACATATTCACATCCATCATGGGGTTCAATGCCTGTGGGAATAAAGAGATCCTTGCACATGCTTTTTGAAACCTTTTCCTTTAAGCGGGCATCGTTAGGTTCACTTAAGGCCCCTGAGCCTGCAGTCATGAAATTTATATAGTCCAATTCCATTTCGGAATAGAGGTTTTTTAATTTTCTTGCCTTGTCCTCAGCGCCTAATCTAAAGAAAATTAACCCCATTCCAGACGCGAACTGGAGTGTGCCTAACTTTATTTTTTTAGGGTTTCTGATGAATATAAGAGGTATGTATTTAGTAAAAATTGCGCAATCGCATTTTTTTAATGCAATTTTGTAATACTTCACCTCATCGATGGTTGGGAAATCTGAGTCTGTAAGTGAATATTGTGTCATAGGTCTTTCTCCAGAGTAAAAAGGGGGATGTTATGTGTTATCATTATTCTTCTCCTCAAATGCTAATATGGATAAGTAGTTAATAGCGATGTTGATTACAACACTCAACACCATGATTATTTTTTCTTTATCTGGGTATAAAAGGCAAAGCTTCATCGCAACGTTATATAACGTGTAAAATGTTGAAGCAAAAAGCCACCCTTTAATTCCAATCTTAAGCATCTCAATTCCTCCGCATAGTTCACCTCTTATGGCTAAAAGAACTCCCTCACCAAATTTTGTGAGGGAGACACAGGCTAAGTGAGTTTTAAGGCTATGCCTCTCTAGCCCGGGCATTTGGCCAGTTATTGCCCGTAGGCAGTAAAAATAATATGGGATTTATTGTCATCTGGGTGTGAATCTTAAGCATAAATGTATGTGTAAATGTATGGAAATGCGTGATTAATATGACATTTTATTAACCATCCCAAAGGTAAAGCTGAAAGTGATTTTTTCAGATTAATTAATTTTTATTTTTTCGTGGGTTGATTAATCTTTTAGATTGTTGAGAATCTCTTTCGAAGTTAGCCATTGTTAATCGTGGGGCTAATATAGAAACATCGCATTTGAAACTAAGCTCTATGAGGTTGAGTCTTCCTGATAAAAAAATTTAATGCTCGGTGCTGATTAGCAATACAGATGGAGCATTAAATGTTTTTTCGTTCTTAAGGGTAATGAGAAAAGGGGCATATAGATGCGAGATATTCAGGAAATGCTGAAGCGATGGGGAGCATGGGCGATGAATAACCCCGAAAAAGTGGTGTGGTATCCGGTCGCTGCTGGATTTAAAGGTCTTTTCCCGAAAAGAAGTGCTTCACTTCCCCAGTGCTGTGATGAAGATGCGCTCATTATTAGTCGTTGTGTCGCAAAATTGCAGGCAAGAAATGAAGACCTGCACGACCTGCTGGTGGACTATTACGTAATGGGGCATACATTCATGAGCCTTGCGCGAATACATCAGTGCTCAGATGGCCACATAGGGAAGAAGATGCAAAAGGCAGAAGGGATGATTGAAGGTATGCTTGTGATGCTTAACGTATCACTTGAGATGGACCGGTATGTGCAATACACACCGCGCCCAAATCATTCTGAAACGTCTTTACGTACGTAAAAGTCAGCGTATTCTGTCAATAATGCGATTTCTGAGACCGCACTTGTTCTGTCTCTGCGTTAATTTTTCTTATCGTGTACAGTCCAGCAACTACTGATATTTCTGTCCAGACAGAAATCAGAGATTAGCTTGCCAAACGCGCGATAAGTTTTATCCAGGTTTTTTTCACTGACATGGCTACTGCTTCCATTATTTCTCCAGTGACTAAAAAACACCTTCGCCCCGTCATCGACAATTTCCGCATTCTGATTCGTTGGAGCAGAAGGCTCTTTCGTGCTTTCGATTGAGGACGGTATATGTTGGGCGAAGTGGCCCAGAAATTTTGACGGTCTGAAGGGATTAGCAGGATCGTAGGTCAGACCAAGCGCTTTACATAGATCTGAATATGCGGACTCAGGTTTTATAACCGGGGCCACGTCATAGCCCTGGCGGACATCGAGAATGAAGCTGCACTTATGACCTATCGCACCGAAAAGCAGTTTATATGGCGTGCGGTCAGTGAAAAAGAGCACATCGAAAACGACGTTGTTGTGACGATATTGAAATTGCGTTCGTGTGACGTTATTCGCGCGCATGCTTGCGTGAAGTGAACGAAGGCCCTCTAGCTGCATATTCCACCTCCATGTGATGAGTTAGCGAAACTGCACATTATCAAATGGTGTAAATAGCATCTAGTCAAAAGCCTGACTTTTATTCATTTCATCAAATGTTTTTAAGGCACCAATATTTGGTGGCTCATCAGTATTAGGCCTGTCATCCCACTCATTTTCATTACTGCCTGAAAGAAATATTCCCCATGTCTGGGGAGAATTACTGGGGAAAACGATGCAAACCAATCCAAGTGGCTGGCCAGACTTGCAAGAACTGGTACAAAGCTGGTGGCGGGGTGAAACGCCCATGGGAGCGATTATTTTAGCGATGGCCATGGCTGTATTGCGAATTGCCTATACGGGGGGAGGCTGGAGGCGAATGATCCTTGAAGGCTTACTGTGTGGTGCCCTGACTTTAACCGTGGCTTCCGGTCTGGCTTATATAGAATGGCCTCGTACGGCAACCATTGCGATAGGAGGGGCGGTCGGCTTTATTGGCGTAGATTCCCTTCGCGCCTTTGCCCTGCGTTTTATCGGCAATCGTATTGGAGAGAAAAATGACAACGAGTGATGCACGGGGTGTACGCAATAATAATCCGGGCAACATACGATGGCGTGATAAGTGGATGGGGCTTGTTCCTGAGCAGCAGCGAACAGATACAGCTTTCTGCCAGTTTGTCAGCCCGGAGTACGGCATTCGGGCCATGATGATTATCCTGCACCACTATCAGATTAAGCACGGCCTCAATACGATCGCAGACATCATTCAGCGCTGGGCACCGCCAGAAGAAAATGACACTCAGGCCTACATAAATAGCGTGGTCAAAGTGACCGGCATTACTGCACACAAGCCAATCAACGTAACGGACAGCTCGACGATGTCGAAACTTGTCCAGGCCATTATTGTTCACGAAAACGGATATCAGCCATACGATGCTTCAGTGCTTCAAAGGGCAGAGAAACTGGCACATGAGTAATCTGCGATATCACTTCTTGTGGTTCATTTTCCTGGCGATGGGCTTATCTGGCCTACCAGCGAGTGCAGCACTATGACGTAGATAGTCTCAGACATAGCTATATATAACGAAGCCCCGGGGTGCTGGAACACCCCGGGGCTTCTGCTTTCCAGCGTTACACAACTAACGAGGAACATAGGTGAACTATAAACGAATTCTGTTGAGGTTAACTATGAAAAATGGTCTCGAACTGGAGGCACCAGAAAACCCTGAAATAACTCAAGCGGCTGCCTTCGCAATTCGTCTTATATCGATCGCAATTTTTATATGGGCTATACGCTGGTGGTGAAGTGAACAAGGGTCTGTACAGAGTGATCTTTATCTTAATCGTTATATACGGCTGGGATATAGCTCTCTGGATATGCGGGTTTATTCCGTGCTTTTACGCAGCAAAAATTTATCAACCTAAGAGGAAATACAGATGAAGAAATATAATTTGGTTTTCATTTTTGCCGCTTTGTTTGCCTGCAGCGCATTCTCACTCACTAAACGACCTTCAGTTTTCCCACCGTCCGTTGTCATGAACTGCCCAGCACCTGAAAGTATCCATTATGAAAATGGGCTGTTCAGCGCCCCCGTTACTTTACTTGGTTGGGAAGGCCAATGGGTTTCTCAAAAACATGAGAAGTCTGAAGTTAAATCTTTCGTGTCTACGCTGTTTTTCGCCCGTGGCGGAGCGAAAGAAGGGGTATTGGTGAATTGTACTTACTTACTCAGTTCGGACGAAGAGATTGACCTGACCTGGGAACCCAAAAATCGCAAACATAATTTGGTCAATCTGATTGTGTCAATTGAAGGGTATCAGGGCTGGCATAAAGAGAGCGACGTAGCCGGCATTCAGGGGTATGAGTGTACGGGGGCGGCTCAGGAGTGTCGTTTCACACCAGTACGAGTCGCTGATAACTGAGGTCACCGAATATCTTAGTTTTGATATCTCGGAGGTTATTTGAAAATTTCAGTTATGTGTGGGCTTCTAATGGTTGCTCTCTCTTTGGGCTGGATTGCAGATCATTATCATTCAGAGCTGCTACTAGCGGAAAAGGCAGAACATGAAGCCAGGAAAGAACTACAGCGAAATCAGTCAGCCCTGCATAACGCAATTGCAGCTGTAGTGTTATTTCATGATATTGCCCGCATCACTCAGGACAACAGGCTATGCAATTTTGCCGAAAGTGAGATGCGCGTTGTACGTATCAGGAAAGAGCTGCGTGAAGATAGCTTTGCTCATCAGCCTGTTCCTGCCGTTGCTGCTGACCAGCTGCGCGCGCACAGAGAGAGAATTCGTGCCCACTCCCGTGGTACCAATACCACCAGAATTGCTGGTGGGCTGTGAAGTCCCTGCTATTCCTGAGCACATGACTTACGGTGACAGCCTAGAGTTGAATGAAAAGCTTCTCACTGTCATTGAAAACTGCAACCTGGATAAGGCTGCCATCAGAGATATTGAGCAAAGTCGGAATGCCAATTAGCTGCTCCTCTTCTGAATCGCGGGTCCTCCCGACGGGGTGCCCCATCCACGAGGCGGCGGCCCCGCAGAAAACGGCTAATTTTGTAATTTTCATAGGGACACCACCACGTGTCGTAACTATTTGAATATAAGAGTTAAATCGGCTTATGAGCTGTCCATTTCGCCAAAGGCAGGGACAGGTGGGTAGCGACTAATTACATGATACTAAAAGGGAAATCCGTGAATGAGCTGGTGTGTTGAGGTGAGGAATGTCAGACATCAGCAGAATTGGGGATGCCTATAACTGGAGTATTGCGAAAATTGCTGAAGCTTTCGGCATAGATCGTAAGACGGTCAGAAAGAAAATCATGATCGCTAAGGTTGCATCCGCCGGGAACATTCGTGGAAATCCGGTCTATGCCCTTAAGGACATCGGTCCTGTTCTCTTTACCCCTGAGGAAGCAACCACACCTGAAACACTTCATGATCCCTCCCGCATGGATCCTAAATCCCGTAAGGACTGGTTTCAGTCTGAGAATGAGCGCGTAAAGCTTGAGGCGGCGCTCAGCCAGCTCGTCCCTGCTAATGAAGTACATCGCGAAATGGCCATGATGGCGAAGTCTGTTTTACAGGTACTGGATACATGGCCTGACAGGCTGGAGCGCGATCGGGGGTGGTCTCCCCATCAGATTTCCGAAGTAAAAAGCATTGTTGATGAAATTCGAGAATCGCTGGCTACAAAGATCCGCAGTGCAGATATCGTCGAAGAGAGTGATTTATGACATACGCTTCAGCAGCTGACATAAGTAAGGACGTATCCGAACTATTTAAAGCTCCGCATCGAATGCCAGTAGCTGATGCGGTTAAACGCTACATGCGCGTGCCTATGGGCGGCGGCAGTTCACTACCCTGGGATGCGACGCTGACGCCCTATATTGTCGAACCCATGAATTGCCTGACGTCGCGCAATTTTGACGCGGTGGTTTTTGTCGGTCCTGCGCGGACAGGGAAAACGCTGGGTCTGATTGATGGCTGGATAACGTATTCTGTGGTCTGTGATCCAGCAGATTTTCTCCTGATACAGATGACAGAAGAGAAGGCGCGCGAACATTCTAAGAAACGCCTTGAACGCACTTTTCGCTGCAGCCCAGAGCTTCATAGCCGTCTCAGCCCACGCGCCAGCGATAATAATGTGCATGACCGGACTTTTCGCGCTGGCAACTACCTAAAAATTGGCTGGCCATCCGTCAGCATAATGTCCTCATCAGATTATCGATATGTTGCACTTACTGACTACGATCGCTGGCCCGACGATATAGGCGGTGAGGGCGATGGTTTTTCCCTGGCGTCCAAACGCACCACCACCTTTATGTCAGGTGGTATGACGCTGGTGGAAAGTTCACCCGGCCGAGATATCTGCGATACAAAATGGAAGGCCTCAACGCCACATGAAGCACCGCCTTCAACCGGCATCCTTTCTTTATATAACCGTGGTGATCGCCGCCGCTGGTACTGGCCCTGTCCACATTGCAGTGAATATTTTCAGCCGGAAATGGCCAATATGACTAACTATCGCGATCATGCTGATCCTGTACAGGCTAGTGAAGCGGTACGTCTACAGTGCCCGGCCTGTAAAGGGCTGATTGCCCCGGAGATGAAGCGAGAGCTGAACATCCGAGGGATCTGGTTGAGGGACGGTGAAGCCATTGATCGGGATGGGAAACTACGCGGAGAAGGGCGTCATTCCCGTATTGCATCCTTCTGGATGGAAGGACCTGCCGCGGCCTATCAGACATGGGCACAGCTGGTTTTTAAATACCTCTCTGCCGAACAGGAGTATCAGGCCACGGGCAGCGAAGAAACGCTCAAAGCCGTCATCAATACGGATTTCGGACGACCTTATCTGCCTCGCACTGCAATTGATCAGCGCAAAGGTGAGCAGCTTGAGCTGCGCGCAGAAGAAATACCTAAGCGTGCGGTGGCGGATGGCGTGAGATTTCTGGTCGCAACCGTGGACGTGCAGGGCGGTCGCAATCGTCGTTTCGTCGTGCAGGTCACGGGTTACGGCAGTATGGGAGAGCGATGGGTGGTGGATCGCTACAACATCAGGCATTCACTCCGATGTGATGGTAGTGGTGAGTGTCTGCCTGTTGATCCTGCCAGTTACCCTGAGGACTGGGATTTGCTTTTGAGCGATGTTTTAACCAAGTCCTGGGTTATGGCTCATGATCCTGCAAAACGGATGTCACTGATGGCAATGGCCGTTGATTCCGGTGGTGAGGATGGTGTCACCGATAATGCCTATCGATTTTGGCGTAAATGTCGTCGTGATGGTCACGGTAAGCGTGTTTATCTTTTTAAAGGTGACAGCCACCTACGCGACAAACTTATTACACGAACATGGCCAGATAACACAGGACGCTCGGCTCGCCGTGCTAAAGCTGCAGGAGATGTTCCGCTTTATTTGCTGCAAACCAATGCGCTAAAAGACCGGGTAAATAATGCACTTTGCCGTGAATCACCCGGACCTAATTACATTCATTTTCCAGCATGGCTTGGGAGCTGGTTTTACGACGAGCTGACTTACGAAGAACGTGCGGTCAATGGCAAATGGCAGAAACCCGGTCGGGGCGCTAACGAAGGGTTTGATCTACTTGTCTATGCCGAGGCGCTGGTGATTCTACATGGCTACGAGAAAATCAAATGGCCGCATGCTCCCGAATGGGCCCGGCAGGAGACATGGATAACTAAGGAATACGTTAGTGCCATGCCTTCAAATGATCCTCATTCTGCAACATCTCCTGAGTCCGCTGTCACGCAAAAGAAGCGTGCAACTCAAGAAAACAATCCCTGGATAACATCAGGAGGGTGGCTATGAACCAGAGTGATATTGAAATCATGATCCGTCATTACACGGATGCTGAAGTTGCCGTTCTTGCGGGGAAAGTCGTCACGCTTAATGGTCAGTCCATGACAATGGAAAATCTTTCAGGCATTCGTGAGGGACGTAAAGAGTGGGAGCGCCGGCTGGCGAATCATCTTAAACAGTGCCGTGGTCAGGCCAGCTATCGCATAGCGAGGTTCTGATGTCGTTCATCGATAATGCAATAGGTGTGTTTTCACCGTCCTGGAAGGCCGCCCGATTGCGGGCACGTATTCAGATTCGCGCTTATGAAGCGGCTTTACCCACCCGCACCCATAAGGCTAAGCGTGAAAGCCGGTCGGCTAATCAAATGATTCAGGCTGGCGCAATATCCCTGCGCCATCAGGCGCGATCGCTCGATGCAAATCACGATCTGGTTATCGGTATTTTTGACAAACTTGAAGAGCGAATCATTGGTGCCAAAGGCATCATCGTAGAGCCTCATCCGCTTTTGAAAGATGGCTGTGTGGCAACGGATTTTGTCAAAGCCATTCGGAAGAAATGGGCTGAGTGGTCGCTCTGTCCAGACGTGACAGGGGAATATTCACGCCCCGTGCTGGAACGTCTGATGTTAAGAACCTGGCTGAGAGACGGAGAGGTGTTTGCTCAGTTAGTGAGTGGCAACAGCGCAGGCTTAAATGCCGGAGGCGGGGTGCCTTTCTGGCTTGAAGCCCTGGAGCCTGACTTTGTGACGATGAATTCAGATCCCGCTGTTGGGCTCATTCAGGGTGTTTACCTAAGTGACTGGGGCAAACCGAAAAGATATCAGGTATATAAAAACCTCCCCATCAGTGGATTGCTGTCTGAGACCAAAGAGGTTTCAGCAGAAGCCATGCTTCATCTTAAATTCACCAGGCGCCTGCATCAGGTCAGAGGCAATTCCATTTTGTCCGGGGTTTTAATGCGCCTGAGTTCACTTAAAGATTATGAAGAAAGCGAGTTAGTGGCAGCCCGCATTGCTGCAGCTCTCGGAATGTATATCAAAAAGGGGGATGGTCAGGACTATTCAGAAAGTGTGAACGACGTTAATGAGCGTGAACTCACCATCCAGCCCGGCATGCTGTATGACGATCTACGTCAGGGTGAAGAAATTGGCATGATCAAATCAGACCGCCCCAATGCCAACCTTGAATCATTTCGAAATGGCCAGCTGAGAGCGGTGGCTGCTGGGGCGCGGCTCAGCTTTTCAAGTACAGCACGAAACTACAACGGTACTTATAGCGCGCAGCGCCAGGAGCTGGTGGAGTCTACTGATGGTTACCTCATTCTGCAGGACTGTTTTATTGCTGCGGTAACCCGCCCGACCTTTCGCGCATGGCTTAAACAGGCGGTTGCCGCAGGCGTAATTAAACCTCCTTCTGATATCGATATGTCCACGCTTTACGATGCCGTTTACTCTGGACCCACCATGCCCTGGATCGATCCTGTTAAGGAGGCGACAGCGTGGAAGATTCAGATTCGGGGAGGGGCTGCAACAGAATCCGACTGGGTGCGTGCATGTGGAAAAAATCCAGATGAAGTGAAGCGTCGGCGCAAAGCAGAAGTAGATGAAAACGCTAAAGAAAGACTGGTGTATGACACCGATCCGGCCAATGACAAAGGAGTTAATGGTGACAGAAAAAACGATGACAGCCCCGCACCTGCAAGCCCGATCGAACAGGACTGAATCCTGGTTCAGGATGAAGGCGCAAACGGGCGAAAACGCAGACATTTATATCTACGACGAAATTGGATTTTATGGGGTAACAGCTAAGCAGTTCGTGAGTGATTTACAGGCGTTGGGAGAAGTAAAACATATCAATCTTCACATCAATTCGCCCGGCGGCAGCATCTTCGAGGGCATCGCTATCTTTAATGCTCTCAAATATCACCCGGCCTCCATCACAGTTCATATTGATGGTGTTGCCGCTTCAATGGCATCGGTCATCGCCATGGTGGGTAATACGGTCATTATGCCAGCTAACAGTTTCATGATGATCCATAAACCGTGGGTGGTGGCAGGCGGTGATGCGGATGACATGCGAGATTATGCCGACCTGCTTGATCAGACTGAGGCCGTACTCATTCCCGCTTATACATCAAAAACCGGCCTTGATCCTGAAGTGATAGCGGGAATGTTAAAAGAAGAGACCTGGATGGATGGGGCCCAATGTGTCGCGCTGGGCTTTGCTGACCAATTGGTGTCCGCCGTTCAGGCAATGGCGCGTATCGATTCAAAACGTATTGAGGAGTTTGAAAAAATGCCAGAAAGTCTTCGTAACATGCTTATGCATCCACAAAACAGCCTCCCCCGTGAGCCATCATTGCCTCAGCGTCCGGAGATTGAATCGGCAATTCGTGAGCAGATTTTTGAGGAACAGCGTATTCGTGCTTGTGCACTTACCGACTTGTTCGGGATGTTTGGCGAAAAGTATCAGGTTTTACAGGCGGAATGCATCGCCGATCCAGCCTGCACGCTTGAGCTGGCCCGTGAAAAGCTGTTAACCGAAATGGGCAAACACAGCACACCTTCCAACAAATTTTCAGCATCGCACATCTATGCTGGTAACGGTAATTTCACCGGGGATGGCATCCGGCAGGCCATCATGGCGCGTGCTGGTTATGAAGTGCATCAGCCTGACAACCCCTACAATGCTATGACCCTGCGCGAACATGCTCGCCTGTCGCTGACTGAGCGAGGCTTCGGTGTGGCAAGTTATAATCCGGTACAAATGGTCGGTCTGGCCTTTACGCACAGCACATCCGATTTCGGTGACATCATGCTGGATGTTTCCTACAAATCTATTCTTCAGGGCTGGGAAGAATCGCCTGAGACGTTTGGAGAATGGACCAAAAAGGGGCAGCTATCCGATTTCAAAATTGCGCACCGTGTGGGACTGGGTGGTTTTCCTTCCCTGCGTCAGGTTCGCGAGGGGGCGGAATACAAATACGTCACGACGTCTGATAAGCAGGCCACGATTGCACTGGCAACCTACGGTGAACTGTTTAGTATCACCCGTCAGGCCATTATCAATGATGATTTAAGCATGCTGACTGACGTACCTATGAAACTCGGCCGAGCGGCAAAAGCGACTGTTGCAGATCTTGTTTACGCGATTCTGACTACGAACCCGACGCTTTCCACCGATAACGTGCCGCTGTTTGACAAGGCTCGCCATATCAACGTGCTGGAAAAAGCGGTGATGGATGTTAACTCACTGGATAAGGCTCGTCAGATGATGCGCCGTCAGAAAGAGGGCGATCGCCATCTGAATATTCGTCCGGCGTTCGTTTTGGTGCCGACCGTAATGGAGTCCACGGCAAGTCAGGTCATCCGCTCTACGTCTGTGAAAGGTGCCGACATCAACGCGGGCATCATCAATCCGGTGCAGAACTTCGCGACGGTCATTGCAGAGCCACGTCTGGATGATGCCAGCCAGAGCACGTTCTATCTTGCAGCGGCGCAGGGTTCTGACACCATTGAAGTTGCCTATCTGAACGGTGTCGATACCCCGTTCATTGACCAGATTGAAGGTTTCACCGCCGATGGCATCACCACAAAAGTCCGTATTGATGCTGGCGTTGCGCCGGTCGATCATCGTGGTCTGGTGCAGTGCGTCGCTTAAAGCGCCCTTAAAAATTTCCGAATGCCCGAAAGGGCTTTTTTTATGCCTAAAATCCGGTCGTAAGGGACCGGTCAGGAGATGAACCATGGCAAAAAATTATCTGCAGGATGGTAAAACGCTCACTTTTATTGCTGATGTGCGCTACCAAAGCGGTGACATGGTGCGACTAAAGGATCGCATCGTCATTGCTGTTACTGATATTGATAAAGGTGAGGTGGGAACGGGCCTGACCGAAGGGGTTTTCACGCTACCGAAAAAACCTGATGTGAGCATCGTTCAGGGAAGTCGTGTCTGTATGATTGACAATCTCATCGACAATATCAGTGATGTCAACAAAGATTCAATTGGGATTGCATGGGAGAGTTCAGCCTCTGGCGCTTCACGAATTGCAGTTAAGCTTCATGGCTGACCTGTTTTCCCGCCTTACATTTCAAATGGACAACGTCACAGCCCAGCGCTTTGGGCGGCCAGTGGTCATCAACAATCAGCACATGTATGCCACAGAGCAGGCATTTACGGCTGATTTAGGGCCACTTTCAGGTGACGGCCTTTCTCTGATCATATTCAACACGACATATCAGCCGTATCGAAATGACCGGGTGGAGTGGCAGGGGAGGGTCTGGCGGGTTGAGCGGTGGCATACCTACAACAACAAGCCACAAATATGGCTTGAGGAGGCACTGGATGCAGGGCCTTAAGCAGGCAATCAATAATCTAAATGAACTGGGAACAAACCTGGTACCGAAAGCCACCACCCAGGCGGTGAACCGGGTTGCACGTCGGGTCATCTCGCGTAGTACACGTTTAGTCGCAAAAGAGACAGGCGTATCCCAGAAGCTGATCAGACAACGCGCGCGAATAAGGCTGGCAACATCTTCGCGTGACTCACTGGCAGCCCGGCTGATAATCAATCGTGGCAATCTTCCTGCTATCAACCTGGGTACAGCACGATTCCAGCTATCACGCCGTAACAATATGACGAGCCGTCGAGGTAGCGTACTGAAAATTGGCCGTTTCACTTTTCGTCATGCATTTATTCAGCAGTTGGCCAATGGGCGCTGGCATGTGATGCAGCGAACGGGGCGTGGACGTTACCCACTTCAGGTGGTCAAAATTCCGTTATCTGCACCGCTGACAAAAGCCTATCAGGAAGAGACTCATCATCTTGTCGAAGCCGATTTGCCGCGAGAGCTGGTGGCAGCACTCAGGCAACAGGTCAGGTTATATCTGAACAGGACGATACGATGAGAAAACATTCTCTTATCAGGCGCACGCTCCGGGATGCGCTTCAGGCCCAGTTGAACGGGGCGGTTATCCATGATGGCCGCCCCGTTTTTATTGACGAAAAAGAACTGCCCGCAGTAGCGGTGTATCTGACTGACGCCCGTTACACCGGACATTATCTTGATGCCGAAACCTGGCAGGCCACGCTGCATTTTGAAGTGTTCTTGAAAGCATCCCATCCGGATACTGCCCTGGATGACTGGATGGAAAACAACGTACTACCTGCTTTGGGAGACGTTCCTGGCATTTCATCCGTTATTGAAACCATGACTCCACAGGGCTTTGAGTGGCAGCGGGATAATGAAATGGCGAGCTGGGGCTCTGCTGATCTGACCTACCTCATTACTTACCAGATGTAAGGAGTATTTATGGCCACACCTGACCCACTTGCGCCAGTAAAAGGCGCGGGAACCACCTTACTGATTTATACCGGCAGCGGAGATGCTACAGCGAAACCGCTGGATGACACTGGCTGGATTAGTCTGGCGAAAATCCGCGAGCTGCAGCCAGGTGAGATCAGCGCCGACAGTTATGACGATACCTGGCTAGATGATCCCGATGCCGACTGGAAAGCCACTGCACAGGGTGAAAAGTCAGCGGGTGAAGCCAGTATTACTCTCGCATGGAAGCCGGGCGAAAAAGGCCAAAAAGATTTGCTGGCCTGGTTTCACAGCGGTGAGGTTCGCTATTACAAAATTCGCTATCCAAATGGCACCGTTGACCTCTTCAAAGGCTGGGTCAGCAGTCTGGGCAAAACCATTCCGGCTAAAGAAGTGATCACCCGCACAATCAAAGTGACGAACAGCGGCCGCCCGGTGCTGGCAGAAGAAATTAATTCTTCTCCCAAGGCTGATTCTGTCTCTGAAGAAAATCAACCATCGAGGTAACCCCAATGTTTCTGGAAAAAACAGTTGTTGAATTTGGCTATGATCAGATTGAACTGTCTGAGCTGACCGCGTTGCAGCGTGCAGAATACTTTGAGCGTATTGCCGACCTTTTGGCGGATGGCAATGAAAATACTACGGATGCAGCTAAAGGCGCTGCGCTGGTTCGGCTCAACACCGAATTGAATGCCTGGCTTGTGTCCCGATCGCTCTGGAATTGCCATCGTGAGGCGAACTTAGGCGAATTATATCAGCAGATTTTATCTGACTGGCCTGAAAAGGCGCTTACGCTTGCGGCGCAAACGGTGATAACACTCAGCGATCTCGGTGTCGATGAGAGGGTTAAAGGTCAGGAAGAAAACGAGACAGGGGGAGAAACAGGAGTAAAGCCGGTGGAGGAGAACTGATTTTTATTATGCACCTCGCTCATGAATTTCGGCGACCAGACTGGCACAGAATGTTAAGTGAGATGACGTCTTCAGAGCTGGCTCAATGGAAACGTTATTTTACGAGTACTCCTTTCAGCCACCAACTTCTGGACGCAGAGTTTTCTGCACTCAACAGTACGATCGTCTCGCTGGTGGCCGGAGAGTGTGGGCTGAGTGCTGAGGATTTCAGCCTACTGGACCGTACTGACACAGGTAAAACAATGACGGATGACATGCTGATGTCTGTTGCGGAATCTATGGGAGGAGAGCGTTATGTCCCAACAGATCGCTGATTTAGTCATTAATCTCGGTGCTGACACGGCTAGTTTCCATCAACAAATGGGACGGGTGGAGCGTCAGTTAAAGGAAACGGGGCGAAATGCCGACCGCTCTACGCAGCGAGTCACACATCTGACGCGTTCAGAGATCGTGGCAGAACAAGCAAAAGCTCGGTTTATCAAACAGCTCAAAGCGGAGTTGGCCACGCAGCGTTTGTCCCGTGAAGAACTTCTCAGGACGCGCGCAGCCCAGCTTGGTTTGAATGACGCCGCAGATGTTTATATCCGTAAGCTCGAGTCTGCCCGCAAGGGCACCCATTCACTTGGCCTTGAAAGCGCGGCCGCCCGTCGGGAACTGGGCGTCCTGCTCGGTGAGGTTGCTCGGGGAAATTTTGGGGCACTGCGTGGATCGGGCATTACGCTCGCCAATAATGCCGGATGGATAGAAAAACTGATGACGCTGCGTGGTCTTGGCATGGCGGGCGTTATCGGCGGTATTGCTGCTGCAGTCTGGGGGATGAGTAAGGCCTGGTATCTGGGCAGTCAGGAAGCGGAGACCTTCAATCAAAAGCTGATCCTGACTGGCCGTTACGCCGCCAGAACCACGTCAGATTTGCAGACGATGGCGCGCACGCTGGCAAAAGAGGGTCTGACACAACATGAGGCGTCGTCTGTGCTGGCAGACGTTGCCGGGACAGGATTATTTTCCGGGCAGCGGCTCAGGCAGGTCTCTGACATTGCATTGAGGTTAAAGACAGCCACCGGTCAGGCTGTAGAGGAAACAGTCCGGCAGTTTTCCCGGTTACAAGGGACCCCTTTAGAAGCCATTCGCGAACTGGACAACTCACTGCACTTCCTGACTAAGTCTGAGCTGGAACATATCACTATGCTGGCAGAGCAGGGGCGTGAGTCAGATGCTGCGGCACTGGCAATGGACCGATATGCCGAAGCCATGCGCACCCGAAGTGATGAGATCAATCAGAATCTGGGGGCGCTTGAAAGCACCTGGAAATGGCTTGGTGAAACCGCATCAGGCACCTGGGATGCCATGCTGGGGGTCGGTCGAAAGAAGTCTTTGGAAGATCAGATTGCTGCATTACGCAACAAAATCAGCAGCGGTGGAATACAGTTGGGCAAGGCCTGGCTTCCGGTGACACAGGAGGATAAAGACACGCTTTCACGTCTTGAAGAGGAAAAATTTCAGCACGATCTGAGGGCTGCCCGGGCAAAAACTGACGGGGATGAAGAAACCCGCAAAAAGCGCCAGTTTGATGCGGATCTGGCACTGAAAAAACAATATGAAACCTCAGAGGAAAAACATCAGCGAACCCTTTTACAGATCCGCCATTCCTGGGCGTCCCAGCAGGTAAAAGACGCTTCCATTCTCCGGGAGAACTTACGCTATCAGAAGCTCAGAGCTCATCATCAGCTTAATAAGCCTTCCTCCGGTGCATTAGCTGAAGATAAAGCGAAGGCAGAGGTGCTGGCGCTGCAGGCACAGCTTCAGGCGCTGAAACAGCATGCTGAAGCCGGTAAAACGGTCAGTCAACAGCGTAAGGCGCTCTGGCTGGCCGAGTCAAAATATCTGGTTCTGGAAGAACGCGCGCATAAAAGGGCGCTCTCTCATGATGAAAAATCCCTGCTTAGCGCCAAAGCTGGCGTACTGCTTCAACATGAGAAGCTTGCATCACTGGGAGACGAGATCCAGCTTCTGGAACGTATCAACCAGCTTCACCTCCAGTCGGCGAAGTTCAGTGAGCAACAGGCTGCCCGGCGGGCAGAGATTGAGGCTCTGGAGCGCGGCATATCCACACGTGATGCGCAGCGTTTGACCATGATGGCTCATCTCGGGGCCACCTATTCATCTGATCTGGATACCCTCTCATCAGTACTTGCGGAGCAACGTAAAACCTGGGATGCAGAAGATAAGCTGCGTTCTGACTGGCTCGCCGGGGCGAAGGGTGCCTGGGCTGATTACCGCGATACAGCGGTGGATGCGAACAGTCAGATCCGACAGGCATCTTCTAAAGCACTGGAAGGACTTAGCGTTCAACTGACGTCTTTCCTGACCGACGGTCAGGCGGGATTCAGAGCGTTTACCCGCTCTGTACTGAGTATGCTCACCCAGATTCTTGTCAAAATGGCGCTGGTTAAAGGCGTGGATTTTTTCTCAGGATTATTAAAGCTGCACGGTGTGTCATTTCATGCCAAGGGTAGCGTTGTTCATTCTCCCGCATTGCAGCGGTTTAATGGGAGCGTAGTGAATAAACCCACGCTCTTCGCGTTTGCTCATGGGGCTGGCGTTATGGGTGAGGCCGGGCCCGAGGGTATATTTCCTTTGCGACGAGGGGCTGACGGGAAGCTCGGTGTGGTGGCAAAAGTGATGGGGGCTGGCATGAAATACGCACCCACTTACCACGTCACCATCCACAACGATGGCCATCATGGTCAGCTCGGTCCGGAGGCCGCAAGAATGATGTATGAGCTCGGGCGTCAGGGGGCAAAAGACTTTTTCATGCAGCAGCAGCGTGACGGGGGAATGATGAGCGGAGGCCGGGGGTGATGGATACCTTTCACTGGAAAGTCAGGCCAGGTATGAGATCGGAGCAGAAGCCCCGTACCCGGGTTATTCAGTTTGGTGACGGATATGAACAACGCTGTGCCGACGGGCTTAACGTGCTCCTCCGTCGCTATACCGTGATGCTGTCTGGTCCACATGCTGCTATGCAGAGTGTGGATGATTTTCTTGTCCGTCACCGGGGCGTGACGGCATTTTTATGGCAGCCTCCGGGACAAGCAGCTGTCAGTGCTTACGTTTGCCGTAACTGGTCAACGGTCAGGCTTGCTCGTAGGACTGAAATTTCCGGTGAATTTGAACAGGTTGTGGCATGAGGGTATTTGTATGCAAAACATACTTCCGGACACTTTAAATGAACTCACGCGCACTGAACTGGCGGGATTGATTGACCTCTGGGAGCTGGACCTGGCCCACTTCGGCGGCAAGCGCTACTTATTCTGTAATGAGAAGAACGCTCGGGGGAAAGCGGTGGTGTGGCAAAAACGACGATATCGTCCCTATCCCGTACGTATCGAAGATTGTGAAATGCGGGGCCGTGGTGCAGCTGCGCGGCCTGCCCTGGTTGTATCAAACCTTTATGGCGTTGTGACCGGGCTGGCTGAGGCGCATCAGAGCCTGGTGGGGGGGATTGTTGTCCGGCATAGAGTTAGCCCACGCTTTCTCGATGCGGAAAATTTTACTGGGGGTAATCCTTATGCTGACCCTCAGCAAGAATCGAGGAGCCAGTATGTTATCGAACAACTGGCAGAACTGAATGACGTGATCGCGCGGTTCATTCTCGCGGTGCCGACTGAAACTGATGGGCTATATTGCCCCGGGCGTATCATGCTTGCCGACCTTTGCCCGTGGAAATACCGATCCGATGATTGTGGTTATAAAGGGGCCTTTATGGCTGATGAAGCAGGTAATCCTGTGACAGACATGGCTCATGATCACTGCTCTAAAACGCCTGATGGTTGCCGTCTGAGAAAAAATATCGCCCGTTTCGGCGGTTTCTTATCAATAAATCCCTTTTCCCAGTGACACACAAATTCGTTGTATCTAACGTACCCGGTTATCTCTCCGAGTCGATATTGGCACATGCTGAAGCCTGTAGACCTCAGGAGTGCTGCGGTCTGGTCATCCGTACACACCAACACTGTCGCTATATTCCCTGCACAAACTTTGCCGCCAGTCCTTGCCAGAACTTCGTTATCTCTCCGGAAGACTTCCTGCATGCGACGACAAATGGAGAAATTCTGGCACTGGTCCATAGCCATCCTGAAGGACCCAGTTCACTGAGCGAGGCAGATAAAACGACTCAAAGGCTCAGCAACTGTGACTGGTGGCTGGTTTGTGAAGACACCATTCATTGTTTTGGAATTGAAGATGACGATTAAAAATAAATACTCTCCTGATAAATCCGGTGCTGTGCGTATCCGCCTGTATGGCAATCTTGCCCGTTTTGGTCAGCGTATTGACCTGCACGTCAGTACTGCAGCAGAAGCGCTGCATGCAATGGTGATGCAGTCCGGTGAGTTCAGGCGGCAGTTCAGTGAAGGGCTTTATCAGGTGCGTATCGCTGGCAACGATCTGAATACGGACAGTCTACATGCCCGCCTGCATGAAAAGCTCCATGCCGGGGCCGTTGTTCATCTGGTTCCCAGGCTTCAGGGGGCCTCACGGGGGGGATTGCTTCAGCTTTTTGCGGGTGCCGCGCTCATCGCCGCCTCATTCATACCCGGCCTGAATGCGTTCGCCTGGACAGTCGGTGCGACAACGCTTTCACTCAGCGGGGCGGCGTTCTCGCTGGGGGCCAGCCTGATGCTTGGCGGGGCAGCGCAGCTGCTTGCCCCCCGGCCCCACAGTAGCGACGGTAAAAAGAAATCGAGTACCTGGTTTTCTGGCATGGATAACATGACAGCACAGGGCGAGTCTGTTCCCGTATTGTACGGTGAACTGAGAATAGGTTCTCGAGTGATTTCTCAGGATATTGCCACCAACGATACCAGCAGTGGCGGCAAAGTGATTGTCATTGAGCAATAAATCAGTCTCGTAAATTCAGTTTATAACCAGACGGAAAAAAGTTATGGGCATATTTCATCATCATGCATACACGCCTCGAGACAACCCTGACAATCTCCGTTCCTCTCAATTGTTATCTGTCATAGACGTTGTAAGCGAGGGGCCGGTTGAGGGGCTGGTTGGCGGTTTGAAAAGCGTATTGGTTAATGGCACATCCGTTTTAGCACCAGATGGTAAGGTCAATGTTCATGGCGTCAGCATGGGATTTAACGTTGGAACTGTTGATCAGTCATCAATGAAAGGATTTGAATCTACAAGTAAAGAAACCCTCATTAATGCAGACATTACTAAAAAGAGTGATGTCACCCGCACGTTATCGGCGAAAAACATTGACCGTTTACGTATAACGCTGGGTGTTCGCCAGCTGTTCTCCATTAATAAAAAAGGCGAAACGGAGGATGCATCCGTTACCCTACAAATCCTGATAAAGGAAGGTGCAGAGTATAAAGTTTATAAAAAGATAAAGGTTACAGGCCGTACACATGAACCCTTTGCATTTTCTGTCACGCTTGAGAATTTACCAGCTGGCTCATTTGACGTCAGAGTCGAACGTTTAACGCCCGATAGTGAAAATACTCGCCTGCTCAATAAGACATTCTGGTCCGGCTATACCGAAATAACCGATATTCAACAATGCTTCCCCAACACGGCTGTTATTGGCTTAAAAATTGATTCTGAAAGATCTGGCAATCAGCAGGCACAACGTAACTATCACCTGCGTGGTCGCATTGTAAAAGTGCCTTCGAATTACGATCCGGTTAATCGGGTATATAAAAAAGGCATCTGGGACGGTGAGTTCAGGGAGGCATGGACGGATAATCCGGCATGGTGTCTGTATGACTTACTGACCCATCCCCGCTACGGTTTGTTTAAAAACTCTGCCATCGCATACGTTGATAAGTGGTCACTTTATAACATTGGGCGCTATTGCGATGAGAGTGTGAAAGATGGTTTTGGCGGAGAAGAACCTCGTATCCGTTGCAATGCCTGGCTCACCGAGCAGAGAAAAGCGTTTGATGTCATCAGAGACTTCTGCGGCATGATGCGCTGTATGCCGGTCTGGAATGGTCAGCAGCTGACATTTATTCAGGATGCCCCTTCCAAAACCATCTGGACATACACAAATGCGAATGTTGCAGGCGGCCAGTTCCACTACAGCTTCAGCGCCCTTAAAGATCGCCATAACGCCGTTGAGGTTCGTTTTATCGACCCTCTAAACAACTGGCAACCCACCATCGAACTGGTAGAAGATCATGATGCCATCACGCGGTATGGCCGCAATCTGCTTAAAATTGATGCCTTCGGCTGCACAAGTCGTGGGCAGGCGCATCGCACCGGATTATGGATAATTCAGACTGAAATACTTGAGACCCAGACCGTCGATTTTTGTGTGGGTGCGGAGGGGTTGCGCCATATTCCCGGTGATATCTTTGAAGTCTGTGATAACGATTATGCCGGTACGGCTTTGGGCGGGCGGATCCTTGCTGTCAGTCCTGAGAAAAAACAGGTCACACTCGACCGGACCGTGACTATACCCAATGAGGGGACGGTTACGATGAATCTTATAGACAGCACTGGCATGCCTCAAAAGGTTATCGTGACAGGACAGTCAGAGCCCAATTGCGTTGCTGTGGCTGATTTGCCAGATGGCATAGCACCAATGAGTGTCTGGGGGCTTAAATTACCAGCATTGCGTCAGCGTCTTTTTCGCTGCATCGCGATACGTGAAAGCGATAATGGCGGATACGCTGTTACCGCACTTCAGCACAGTCCTGATAAAGCAGCCCGCGTGGACGAGGGCAGGCACTTTGACGAGCCGCCAGCCAGCGAACGCGCCACGTTGCCACCGGCGGTTCAGCATCTCTGCGTGACGTTCAACGTGGAGGGTGGAAACATTACCGCCAGGGCCCGGTGGGAGTTGCTGCGAACTGTCGCCAGCGCCCATTTCGAAATCAGAGTGACCCGCGGAAATAACGATACCGGGCAGATCGTGACGGGCCAGAGACTGGATAAGCCAGAATGCATATTTACTTTTCCCGGCCCCGGGTGCTATTGCGTCACCGTTTGTTCAGTGAACGCTGTTGGACAGAGAAGCGATCCGGTTTCGGTGCTGGTGGGGGTGAAAGCTCCCGATTCACCTGTTCAGATTGACGTCACCCCGGGATATTTTCAGGTCACGCTTGTTCCCCACCAGCACATTTATGAAGCAGCAATCCGGTTTGAATTCTGGTTCTCCACTGTCCGGCTTAGGGACCCGCAGCAAGCAGACTCTGACGCGCAATATCTCGGGGAAGGAACCAGCTGGATTAAAGATGGACTTAAGCCCGGTACAGAATCATGGTTTTATATCCGTAGCGTCAACGCCATCGGTAAATCACCTTTTATCGAAAAATCTGCTCGCCCCAGCGATAAAGCCGAAGACTATCTGAATTTTTATAAGGGCAAAATCACCCAATCCCATCTGGGCGATGATTTACTGAAACACATGACTGAGTTGCAGGAGGGAACGGCGAAGATAGAGGATATTCATAAAAGCTGGAAGGATACAGAAGGGCGCCTGAACTCGCAGTGGTCCGTAAAGCTGCAGCAATTGAAAAATGGTCAATACTGCATGGCCGGGTTTGGGATGGGAATTGAGGAAAAACCAGAGGGAATGCAAAGCCAGATCCTGATGGCTGCCGATCGCTTAGCATTCGTTAACCCGGGTAACGGAAATACCGTCCCAGCGCTGGTGATCGAACATGATGAGATTTACTTTCGAGAAGCTCTTATTAAACACCTGCGCGCGGTGAGTGTGACCAGCAGTGGATCACCACCATCTTTCAGTCTTACACCAGAAGGGGAACTGACTGCTAAAAAAGCCAACATCAGTGGCACTGTATATGCCATGTCAGGCGAGCTTGAGAAGGTTCGCATCAGAGAAAACTGCATCATAGAAGGTGTGCTGGATGCGAGCCAGATTACAGGTGATATTTATAACGTTCAGTCCGGTGGCGTAACACTGCCTAAGAAAGGTTTCTTCAGCTGGTCAGACAAAGCGGGAGAACATGTTTTGTTCAGGATAGTCGGCGAATCGTTTGATCGCATACTGGAATCAAATCTGACCCTGACCGCCGAGTGCATAAAAAACCGACAGGAATTCAGACTGATAATCCGTCATCACAGAGGACCTGTTACTCATGAGGATTGTGTGCTTGATTATGCTGACACCGGAAATAAAGGTAAATCGCCAGGTATGAGTTACAGATTGAATGGCATTAGTTTGCCTGCAATCGGGCGCTCACGTGTCCATGAGCTCATTATGATTATCAACAATAGTGGACGTCACGGTGGAGTCATCTGTAAGGCACCGCCTGGAGAACTGCCAAAATTCACGGCCTATCGTGCAGGAAAAACATTCGTTTCCGATGGTGAAAGGTGAGTAAGTAAGCCGCGCAGTAAACAAAAAAGCCTGCTTTCGCAGGCCTTCTGTCGCTCAAGAGCCAGGGCTCTTTTGCGTATCTTTCATTGTCTGGTTTCAGGCTGGTTCCTGTCCAGACTCAGTAGCTAACGCTTTGACTTTCCAGTCAGTGTCCTGCCACTGTACAACCTTTTTTGGTGGAGCTGGCGGGAGTTGAACCCGCGTCCGAAATTACTACACCGTCGGCACTACATGCTTAGTCAGTCTTTACATTCGCCGGCCAGCTGCGGACAGACACGCCACTGACAAACTAGCCTGATTAGATTTAGTGCTTCAACCCCAGGCAAGGCATCCACACGATCTCTTTTGGGTTTGACCTCTCTTGATCCCCGTCTTAAGAGCGGAAGCTAGGGAGAGAGGGCTTCAAAGCAGGTTATTAAGCTGCTAAAGCGTAGTTTTCGTCGTTTGCGACTATTTTTTTGCGGCTTTTTACGAGGCAAACCGCCCCTCGGCATGCTCCTAAGGCTTCACAATCCCGTCGAGTCCAGAATCAGCCCCAAGAAATTTCAATACTACAGACAAGCGACGCCAAAATCCAGCGCTTAACGCTTTGAATTCTTCATAATGCGCGCTTTGTCCATCTTCCATTCGCGCTCTTTCACGTCGTCACGCTTGTCGTGCTCTTTCTTACCGCGCGCCACACCGATTTTCAGTTTGGCCCAGGCATTTTTCCAGTACATCGACAGCGCAACCACGGTAAAACCTTCGCGGTTGACGCGACCGTACAGCGAATCGAGTTCGCGTTGTTTCAGCAGCAGCTTGCGGCTTCGCGTGGGATCACACACCACATGCGTCGAAGCAACCGCCAGCGGCTGGAAAGTAGAGCCGAACAGGTAAGCTTCACCATCGCGCAACAGAATGTAGCTATCGCTGATGTTAGCCTTACCGGCACGGAGTGATTTGACTTCCCATCCTTGCAACGACATACCCGCCTCGAACTCTTCTTCAATGAAGTATTCATGACGTGCGCGTTTATTGAGGGCAATAGTGGCTGAACCGGGTTTGTTAACTTTTTTCTTTGTCATAGTGCGGCGTAGTCTACATCACTCAGTTTATGGGCGCATCCCCTGTCCTGCAGGGCGGTAAAAAACACTCCATTTTAGCACAGCAAGCAAAGCCGTGAATTTTTGTTTGGTGACTGAAAATGGTATTATTCAATGGTTTTGTGATGAACAGGAACCATTATGGCCCAGATTAGTCGTTCAGCGCTGGTCCCTTATAGCGCTGAACAGATGTACCGTCTTGTGAATGACGTGGATGCTTATCCTCAGTTTCTGCCGGGCTGCACCGGCAGTCGCGTGCTGGATAACAGCGGAGATCAAATGACCGCGGCCGTTGATGTCTCGAAAGCGGGCATCAGTAAAACTTTCACTACGCGCAACACGCTGATCAGCAACCAAAGCATATTGATGCAGTTGGTTGATGGCCCGTTTCGTAAATTGACCGGCGGCTGGCATTTCACTTCATTAGGTGATGATGCCTGCAAGGTTGAGTTGAACCTCGATTTTGAGTTCACCAATATGCTGGTAGAAATGGCGTTCGGCCGCATCTTTAAAGAGCTGGCAAATAGCATGGTGCAGGCGTTCAGTCAGCGCGCAAAAGAGGTTTATCGTGCCTGATATCAGCGTGGAAGTGGTTTACGCACTGCCAGATAAGCAGTATTTGCGTGCCGTAACGCTTGAAGAAGGCGCAACCGTGGAGCAAGCGATCAAGGCTTCGGGGTTGCTGTCACTGCGTAAAGATATTGACCTGAACTCGAATAAGGTTGGGATTTATAGCCGCCCGGTAAAATTGGGTGATGCCGTCCAGGATGGTGATCGCATTGAGATCTATCGTCCGCTGATTGCCGACCCGAAAGAGTTACGGCGTCAACGCGCAGAGCGGTCAGCTGAGAAGAAATAGTCGGAATGTAAAAACGAAAAAAGGCGCTTAAGCGCCTTTTTTATTGCCGTTCACTTAGCCTTCTTTGCCTGAGAGCTTCGGCTTATTGTCGATGTTAGTCAGTGTTCCGTTGCTGTCAAAGGTCAGCGTCAGCGTTTGCTGTTTCACACCTTCATGGCCTGGTTCCTGGCGGAACACGTAATACCAAACGTTGCTGCCAAACGGATCGCGCATCATCGGCGTACCGAGCGTGTAGGCAACCTGCTGCTGCGTCATGCCGTTGTGAATTTTCGACACATCGTTGGCGACCAGGTAATTCCCCTGATTGATATCCGGACGATACACAACGCGCTCAAGGGTGGAACATCCAGCGGTCATCATCAACATTACTACTGCCGCGGCAGTCAGCGTTTTACAGCGCATCTATATATTCCTTTTCTGGGGCCAAACGCCTTTCAGCAGGCTATTTTTTTGCCATCAAATTCTGAACTCTGCCTGCGGCAGGCTTTATTACTCAGACGACATAACTGCCGATGATAATAAACCTTTTCGCTATTTGAAACCTCTACAGAGCAAGCATATGACCACCAGCCGGGAAAAAAGTGCGGTATCAGGCGGCTAAAAGTTCTTTAGCGTTGGCCAGCGTGTTGCGCGTCACCTCGCTGCCGCCCAGCAAACGCGCCAACTCTTGCAGACGCGCGCGTTTATCCAGCGGCTGCATATGCGTTTCTGTCATCGCACCATCGGTCTCTTTGCTGACGTAAAAGTGCTGATGACCGCAGCCGGCAACCTGCGGCAGGTGCGTGACACACATAACCTGTGTTGACTCGCCCAACTGACGCAGCATTTGGCCGACAACAGCGGCGGTTGGGCCGCTGATGCCAACATCTACTTCATCGAAGATCATTGCCGGTGTTTCCATTTTCTGTGCGGTAATCACCTGAATCGCCAGAGCGATACGCGACAGCTCACCGCCGGAAGCCACTTTGCCCAGCGGCTGGAGCGGCTGGCCTGGGTTCGTCGTAACGCGGAAATCAATGCGCGTTGCGCCATCTGCGGTGAGTTGATCGGCATTGAACTCCAGCACAATGGCAAACTGGCCGTGCGGCATTGCCAGCGTGCGCATGCTTTGCGTAATCAGCTGGCTCAATTCTTGAGCGGAATGCTCACGCAGTTGATGCAGATTTTCAGCGCTGACTAACGCGGCTTTGTGGTGAGCGACAACTTCAGACTGCAAAGTTTCCTGATCGCTCTCTTGCTGCGAAAGCAGTTCCGCTTCATCCAGTAGCTGCTGATAAAGCACCGGCAAGGTTTCAGGTGCGACATGGTGCTTACGTGCCAATGCAATCTGCCGTGACAGACGTTGCTCCAGCTCATGCAGGCGATTGGGATCGAGATCCAGACGTTCGCAGTAGTGACGCAGTTCATCGCTGGCTTCACTGAGTTGAATCGCGGCTTCCTCCAGCAGATTGAACACGCCGCTGACTTTATTATCCAGCGTCACCAGTTCGCCCAGCATGTGACGAGCGCTATAAAGAAGGCTCTGCAGGTTGGTGTCATCCCCATCGGCGAGAATTTGCAGCGCTTGCTGGCTGGTGGACAGCAACTGGCCACTGTTCGCCAGGCGTTTGTACTCTTCATCAATCTGTTCAAATTCGCCCAGCTGCGGGGCAAATTCATTGAGTTCTTTCAACTGATACTGCAGTAGCTCGCGACGGGATTCACGCTCCTGCGAAAGCTGCTGATGCTGTGCCAGCGCGCGGCAACTCTGATGCCAGCGCTGATAGTGCTGGCGCATTTCAGACAGCAAATCATCGTGGGCTGCATACGCATCCAGCAGATGTTTTTGGTGATCGGATTTGAGCAGCAACTGGTGAGCATGCTGGCCGTGAATCTGAATCAGCAACTGGCCCAGTTCACGCAACTGCGACAGCGGCACCGATGTGCCGTTGATAAAGCCACGCGAACGACCATCCGCGCTAATCACACGCCGCAGCAGACACTCATTGCCTTCATCCAGCTGATTCTCCACCAGCCAGCGTTGTGCGGAAGGCGAAGCTTTGAGCTGGAAACGGGCGCAGATATCAGCACGACTGGCACCCTGACGCACCATATCTGCTTCAGCGCGGCCGCCCAGACACAGGCCCAGCGCATCGATGGCGATAGATTTACCTGCGCCGGTTTCACCCGTGATTGCCGTCATACCACGATGAAAGTCGATCTCCAGTTCACGAACGATAGCAAAGTTACTGATGGTCAGTTGTGCCAGCATAGAATCACCTGTATGTAAAAACAGATATGGTTTTACATACAGTATATCCTGGTTTTTTATACAGTAAAGTAGTCAGCGCTGATTTTCAGAACAATTTTTTAGACCAGCCCAACTTTGAACTTAAGGTATTAAAATAGTTGTAATTTTTAGGATGGATAAGATTGAGATGATTGGCGCTACGGCGGATCAGGACATCTTCACCTTCCTGAATTGGCAAGGCAATCTGGCTGTCGCAACTGATCTCGAGATCGCTGCGCAGGGAAGAAAAACGCAGGCGGATGGTGCTGCTGCTGTTGATGACCAGCGGACGCGCAGAAAGCGTGTGCGGGAACATGGGCACCAGCGTAATCGCATCCAGCGACGGCGTCAGAATAGGGCCGCCCGCCGAAAGCGAATAGGCGGTGGAGCCGGTCGGCGTGGAGATAATCAAACCATCGGAACGCTGTGAAAAGGCAAACACCTCATCAATATAGACTTCGAATTCAATCATATGCGCAACTTTACCGGGATGCAGCACCACTTCATTAATGGCGCTACCAATGCGCGGCGAGCACGCTTCTTTGCATACCTGCGCCTCCAGCAAGAAGCGGCTCTCGACGAAGTAATCGCCCTGCAGCACATCGTCCAGCTGCTGTTGCGCATTGTCCGGATCGAGATCGGTGAGAAAACCGAGGTTGCCACGGTTGATGCCAATCACTTTAATGTCATAGCGCGCCAGCACACGGGCAGCACCAAGCATGTTGCCATCGCCACCAACCACCACAGCTAAATCAGCGCGTTGACCAATATCCGCAAGGCTGCCGGTTTGGGCATTTTTCAAATCCAGTTCGCGCGCAATCTGCTGCTCGACAATCACCTCATAACCCTTTGCCGTTAGCCAGCGCCAGAGCATTTCATGGGTGGTTAACGCAGTAGGATGGCGCGGATGGCCGACAATCCCGATGCAGTTAAAGTGTTTGTTCATTTAGCGCGAGTTCCTTATAAGCCAAAACGGCCAGGCAATGTGATGGGTTTACTTGAAACCGTCAAACTGATCCCCATAATAAGCCAACCAGCGAGATGAATGTGCAAAACGCGGAGAAATTCATGAGTAGTAAAGAACATAACACCCCAAACGAGCAAGTCTCAGACGAAATTCAACAGGATCAGCAGCACGTGGACGCAGAGACAACCGCTGAGGTGGATCCGCGTGATGAGCGTATCGCGCAACTGGAAGCCGAGTTAGCCGTGTCGCAAACCGGCGTGCGTGATGCACAGCTGCGTGCGCAGGCGGAGATCGAAAATATTCGTCGCCGTACTGAAATGGACGTGGAAAAGGCGCATAAATTTGCGCTGGAGAAATTTGCCAACGAACTGCTGCCCGTGATTGATAGCCTGGAGCGCGCGCTGGAAGTGGCAGACAAAGAGAACGCTGAACTGGCTTCGATGATCGAAGGTATCGAGCTGACGCTGAAGTCGCTGCTGGGCGCGGTGCGTAAGTTTGGCGTGGAAGTGGTGGGCGAAACCAATGTGCCATTCAATCCAGAGATCCATCAGGCGATGTCGATGATGGAATCAGAAGATATGGCGCCAAATCACGTGCTGATGGTGATGCAGCGCGGTTACACCCTCAATGGTCGCCTGCTGCGTCCGGCGATGGTGGCAGTGACCAAAGCCAAAGGCTAATCTGTCGCTGTAATAACAACGGCCGCTTAATGCGGCCGTTTGTTTATTAAGGCAACACCGGCATCCAGTCAATCGGTGACTGGCCCGATTGACTGAGCAGCGCATTCGCCTGCGAGAAGTGTTTACTGCCAAAAAAGCCACGATGCGCGGAGAGCGGAGAAGGGTGTGGCGCTTTCAATACATGATGACGTTGCGTATCAATGATGCTGCCTTTCTTCTGCGCATGCGAACCCCACAGCAAGAAAATTACCCCTTCGCGATGCTGATTGATGGCGCTGATGACGTTATCGGTAAAGGTTTCCCAGCCAAAGCGCGCGTGCGAATGCGCCTTACTGGCTTCCACCGTTAACACGGTGTTTAACAGCATCACGCCTTGTGTTGCCCAGCTTTCGAGAAAACCGTGCGTAGGACGCACAAAGCCAGGCATATCTTGCTCCAGCTCTTTGTACATATTCAGTAATGATGGCGGGATCGCCACGCCGGGCAGAACGGAAAAAGCCAGACCATGCGCCTGATTCGGGCCGTGATAGGGATCCTGCCCCAAAATCACCACTTTGATATCGCCCAGTTCGGTCAGCCGAAAGGCATTAAACACATCCTTCTGCGGCGGATACACCGTTACGCCGGCAGCGCGTTCATTGGCCACCGCTTTCAGCGTTTCCATGAAGTAAGGTTTCTCTTTCTCTTCAGCCAGCACGTCGTGCCAGGTCAGCTTCTCAGCCATCGTTGACTCCCTGCAAAATAGTGCGCCTAGCTTAACGTGTCGGACTCAACAGCAGAAGGGTAAAAATAATTTGAATATTTACGTAAAATTTTAATTAGCGAAGTTGTTATGAATCAATTTGTTAGGTTTTCAGCGTGTAATCGTGACTGGACGAAATTGATACAGGTCAAAACGGCGCTTTTCCTGCAGTGATATACCACAGCATTCCAAAACCTTATGAACCTCGCTGCCCAGTTGCGACAGCGTAAAGCCCTGGAGACCTACTATGATTACCGGTATTCAAATTACTCAGGCAAATAATCCACAGCTGTTGAACTCATTCTGGCTGCTGGACGATGATAAAGCCGAAGCGCGCTGCCTGTGCGCCAAAGGGGATTTCGCAGAAGATCAGGTTGTTGCTATCAGCGATCTCGGCGAAATCGCTTACCGTGAAATTCCACTTGAGCAGAAACCGCAGGTGCGCATCGAAGGTGGTCAGCACCTGAACGTTAACGTGCTGCGCCGCGAAACGCTGGAAGATGCCGTCAATCATCCGGAAAAATATCCGCAGTTGACCATTCGCGTATCTGGCTATGCCGTGCGCTTTAACGCGCTGACGCCAGAGCAGCAGCGTGACGTGATTACACGTACATTCACCGAAAGCCTGTAATTGCAGCGCTGACGAAAAGACACACAGCAATACAAGCCGCGCCAATGTTGATTGGCGCGGCTTTTTTTATCTGGCGAGTTTAAAAGAACGGTTCTTCAGGGCGGATGATAGCGAAAGCGCGTTTTCGCTACGCTTAAAACAAAAAAATCGCCTCAAAAGAGGCGATTAATTACAGCGAGTGCTGTTTTATTCCGCACCAGACTTTGGTGCATCGCTACCGCTTGGCTTGCGGCGTTTACCCACATTTTTGGTATCGCGATGACGTTGTTTGACGCGCGGTTTCTCTTGTTCTTTCTCTTTACGCTCTTGACGCTTAGCGAGTGCTTTTTTCGACGGTTTTCCCGTCACTTTAGCACTTGGCGCACGGCTTTCTGGACGCAGCTCATCAATCACACGCGCTTTTAACGGCTCGTTGATGTAACGGGTGATTTTGCCCAGCAGCACGTGATCGTGCGCTTCAACCAGCGAGATCGCGGTACCTTTACGGCCCGCACGCGCGGTGCGGCCGATGCGGTGCAGATAGGTATCTGCGGTGCGCGGCAAATCGTAGTTAATCACGTGCGAGATATCGTCGATGTCGATACCGCGCGCAGCAACGTCGGTGGCAATCATCACCTTCACGCGGCCATCATTCATACGCTTGATGGCTTCGTTACGGTTGACCTGCACCATTTCGCCTTCGAGATAGCTGGTGCGGATGCCCGCTTCATGAAGCCAGGTAACCAGCTCATGCAGGCGCTCACGTTTGCGCACAAATACAATGACGCGCGTGGCATCTGGCTGTTTCAACAGGTGAATCAGCAGCTTATTCTTATGCTCTAAATCATCGGCGCGGTAATACCATTGCTGGATTTTTTTGCGTTCGCTTTTGCTTGGGTCGGCTTCAATAAACACAGGCTCGTTGAGCAAACGCTCGGCGAAGTCTTTGATGTGCTCACCTTCCAGCGTCGCCGAGAACAGCAGCGTCTGTTTGCGCCAGCGGGTTTCTGCGGCGATGGTTTCGATGTCCTGCGCAAAGCCCATATCGAGCATGCGGTCAGCTTCATCGAGAATCAGCGTTTCTACGGCGCGGCAGTCAAAGTTCTCTTCTTTGATGTACTGCAGCAAACGGCCGGTGGTCGCGACGACGATGTCCTGGTTTTCGCTGAATACTTCGGCATGGTTCATATACGCCACGCCCCCGGTGATGGTGGCGATATCCAGATGCGTGTGTTTAGCCAGCTCGCGCGCGTGATCGGCAACCTGCATCGCCAGTTCGCGCGTTGGGGTGATTATCAGAATGCGTGGTGGGCCTGATTTCTTGCGCGGGAAATCGAGCAAATGCTGTAAAGCGGGCAGCAAAAACGCTGCAGTTTTCCCCGTCCCGGTTGGAGCCGAACCCAGAACGTCACGGCCTTCCAGCGCGGCAGGAATGGTCTCGGCCTGAATAACAGTAGGGCGAGTGAAGCCTTTTTCCTGCAAAGCTTGTAGCAGGCTTTCGTCGAGTTCGAGTTCGGAGAATGTGGTTACGGTCATGGTCTACCTCAGTTTGGGGCGCTGATTATAGACAGAACGAATATAATCTTCATCTGTTTGTGTAGGTATTACCGGCGCAGGTGAATTCCCATCGCCACCACGTTACACTTCCGGCAGTAAAAAATTCAATGGTAGTGAAGTATGTCTCAGGACCAGCCGCACGCGCGGCCGACGTTAAGAAAAGACGGTTTTACCTTTAAGCAATTTTTCGTGGCGCACGATCGCTGTGCGATGAAAGTCGGCACCGATGGCGTGTTAATCGGGGCCTGGGCGCCAGTAGCCGGCGCGCGTCGCATCCTCGATATTGGCTGCGGCAGTGGCTTGATTGCGCTGATGCTGGCACAACGTACGCCCAATTCGGTAGAGATTGATGCCGTCGAACTGGAAGCCAGCGCAGCGCAGCAGGCGCAGGAAAATATACAGGCTTCGCCGTGGGCGGATCGCATCCACGTCCACCATCGGGATATTGTCAGCTGGAGCGAACAGTGTGAAAAACGCTTCTCGCTCATCGTCAGTAATCCACCTTTTTTCGCGCCCGGTATGGCAAGCGGCAGTGTCGCGCGCGATACCGCACGCAGCACCGCCACGCTCGACCATCTGACGCTGCTGCGTTGTGCCGCCCAGTTGATTGAAGAAGAAGGGCTATTTTGCGTGGTGCTGCCGGCTGAAGCTGGCGAAGCATTGATTTCACTGGCGCTGGCGGATGGCTGGCATTTGCGTTATCGCTACGATGTCGCCGCCTATGCGCAGCGCCCGCCGAATCGCGTGGTGTTAGGTTTTTCTCCCTCCGCCGGCGAAACCTTGCTGGAACGTCTCGCCATTCGTGATGAAGATAAAAGCTATTCAGCCGACTGGCTCAGCCTGGTGAAAGACTTTTACCTGTTCCGCTAGCTTCGGGCTGCAGGATGGTCGGTAACGCTTCATCCAGCAGATCGGGATTGTCGAGGGTAAAGTGTAACCCTCGGCTCTCCTTGCGCTCCAGCGCACAGCGCACCATCAGTTCGGCGACCTGCACCAGATTGCGCAGCTCAAGCAGATTGTTAGAGAGGCGGAAGTGCGCGTAGTACTCGTCAATCTCCTGTTGCAGCAAATTAATGCGCCGCAGTGCGCGCTCCAGACGCTTAGTAGTACGTACAATTCCCATGTAATCCCACATGAACAATCGCAGTTCATGCCAGTTATGCTGGATCACTACGCGCTCATCGGCATCATCAACGCGGCTTTCATCCCACGCGGGCAGATGTTCTACCGCCGCGATGTCCGGCAAGCGGGCGATCATATCTTCAGCCGCAGACCAACCGTAAACCAGGCACTCCAGCAGGGAGTTGGACGCCATGCGGTTTGCGCCATGTAAGCCGGTGTAACTCACTTCGCCAATCGCATACAGCCCGTCAACATCTGTACGGCCTTGCTGATCGACCATCACGCCGCCGCAGGTGTAATGCGCGGCTGGCACAATCGGAATCGGCTGTTTAGTAAGATCGAGGCCAAAGGTCAGCAATTTTTCGTAAATCATCGGGAAGTGCGCGCGCACAAAGCTTTCCGGCTGGTGGCTAATGTCGAGATACATGCAATCGACGCCCAGCCGTTTCATCTCATGGTCAATGGCGCGCGCCACAATATCGCGCGGTGCCAGCTCGGCACGCTCATCAAAGTCAGGCATAAAGCGAGTGCCGTCAGGACGCAACAGCCAGGCACCTTCACCACGCAGCGCTTCAGTCAGCAGGAAGTTTTGCGCCTGCGGATGGAATAAACAGGTGGGATGGAATTGATTAAATTCGAGGTTCGCTACGCGGCAACCGGCGCGCCACGCCATGGCAATGCCATCGCCAGAGGCCACGTCCGGATTGGTGGTGTACTGATAGACTTTTGCTGCGCCGCCGGTGGCTAACACCACGGCGCGCGCGCGGCAGGTTTCCACCTGTTCACGTTTACGGTTCCAGATCCACGCGCCAACTACGCGGCGCTTGCCGGGCAGGCCAAGCTTATCGGAAAGGATCAAATCCACCGCATTGGTGCGTTCAATAATTCGGATGTTAGGATGGCTCAGCGCCTGGCTTACCAGCGTGGTTTCCACCGCGCGGCCAGTGGCATCGGCGCTATGCAGAATGCGGCGATGGCTGTGCCCACCTTCGCGCGTGAGGTGGTAACGCGCTTCACCCTCAGCCTGCGGCTCTTTATCGAAGGCAACGCCGTTATCAATCAGCCACTGCACGCAGTGACGCGCGTTGCTGGCGATAAAGCTCACCGTATCGCGGTCGCACAAGCCGGCACCCGCAACCAGCGTGTCTTCAACGTGTGATTCGATGCTGTCCGTTTCATCAAACACCGCCGCAATCCCGCCCTGCGCATACAGCGTTGAGCCCTCATTCACCTGCGCTTTACTCAGCACGGTAACCTGATAATGCGGCGCTAAGCGCAGCGCTAACGATAAACCTGCCGCACCGCTGCCGACGATGAGGACATCACACTGATATTCCGGGAGAGAAGTCATGATGTTTAATTTACTAAACAAAAGGTGGCTTGAGCATAAGCCGTGATGGGGGTGCTGTGAAGTATTTTGAACCAACTGCGCGGAAAAATTATTCAGCGGGTAGAGATAGTAGCGTGAATTCAGTGAGTTAACTCTGAAATTGAGCACAATGTGTTTTTTATATCAAACACTCTGAAAATTCAGGGAATAAAGGTGAAAATGACGGCGTCATAAGGTACTCTGCCAGCGATTATCGGTGCCGCAAAAGACACCACCAGCGTGGCAAGTCGCTACACTGAAAGACAATCAACAACAATGATGTCGTGGTTCCGATACGGAAAATTCTGGTCGTAGTGAACTTCGGGCCAAAGGGCCACTCTAAGCGCATGCTTGCTCAGAACAATGAGATGTGCTGGCAGTTCACTCACGCATAAAAAAGTTTTGGGGAGATATTACCTCGGATGAGCGAGCAGTTAACGGATCAGGTTCTCGTTGAGCGGGTTCAGAAGGGAGATCAAAAGTCCTTTAATTTACTGGTGATTCGATACCAGCATAAAGTGGCGAGCCTGGTTTCACGCTATGTTCCGTCAGGCGATGTGCCTGATGTGGTTCAGGAATCTTTTATTAAAGCGTATCGCGCACTGGAATCGTTCCGTGGCGACAGCGCCTTTTATACATGGCTGTACCGCATCGCGGTAAACACAGCGAAAAATTATCTGGTTGCTCAGGGGCGACGTCCGCCATCCAGTGATGTGGATGCTATCGATGCGGAAAATTTCGAAAGTGCGGGTGCACTGAAAGAAATTTCGAACCCTGAGAACTTAATGTTGTCTGAAGAACTGAAACAAATCGTCTTTCGTACCATTGAGGCGCTTCCCGAAGATCTTCGTATGGCCATCACCCTCAGGGAATTGGATGGTCTGAGTTACGAAGAGATTGCCGTCATCATGGATTGCCCGGTCGGTACCGTACGTTCGCGTATCTTCCGTGCACGAGAGGCTATTGATAATAAAGTTCAACCGCTTATCCAACGTCAGTGATAACGGCTACTGGAAGGGTACCAAGGCATGCAGAAAGAAAAACTTTCCGCTTTAATGGATGGTGAAACTTTAGATAACGAGCTGTTGGCATCGTTGTCGAAGGATGCGGATCTTCAGCACAGCTGGGAAAGCTACCATCTCATTCGCGACACCTTACGCGGTGATATCGGAGAAGTGCTGCATTTTGATATCTCCGCACGTGTGGCGGCGGCCATCGAAAACGAGCCGGCACGCAAAGTCACTTCGCTGATCCCTGAAGCGCAGCCTGAACCGTCACGCTACGAGAAGATGCCGTTTTGGCGTCGTGGTGGCAGCTGGGCGGCACAGCTGACGCAAGTTGGTGTGGCTGCGTGCGTCTCACTGGCGGTGATTGTCGGTGTTCAGCACTACAACAGCTCTCCAACCGGCAGCGCGACTGAAGCGTCTGATTCACCGGCATTCAATACCTTGCCGATGATGGGTAAAGCGTCGCCGGTCAGCTTAGGCGTGCCTTCTGAAGCCTTCGACACCAACAGCTCTAATCAGCAGGTGCAGGAACAGCGTCGTCGCGTGAATGCCATGCTGCAGGATTATGAACTGCAACGTCGTCTGCATGCCGATCAGGTTCAGTTTGAGAAAAACGATCCGCAACAGGCTCAGGCTAATGTTCCTGGAAATCAGTCGTTAGGAACTCAGCAGCAGTAATGAAGCAGCTTTGGTGTGCCGTTAGCCTGCTGGCAGGCAGCCTGTTTTGCTCATCTATCGCCTCGGCGCAGACCTCTGCGTCCGGGGCGTTGTTGCAACAGATGGAGCAGGCAAGCCAGAACCTCAACTACGAATTTGCCTACATCAATGTCTCGCGTCTCGGCATTGAATCTCTGCGTTATCGTCACGCGGTTATCGACAATCGTATCTTCGCCCAACTGTTGCAGATGGACGGACCGCGCCGTGAAGTGATTCAGCGCGGAAACGACATCAGCTATTTCGAGCCGGGATTAGATCCCTTCTCGCTGCCGGGCAATCACATCATCGATGCGTTACCTGGTTTGATGTTTGCCGACTTCTCCCGTTTGGGTGAGGCCTACGATTTCATTCCGGTGGGCCGTTCGCGCATGGCTGATCAGATGTGCGAAGTGGTGCGCATCGTGTCACGTGATGGCACGCGTTACAGCTATGTCGTGTGGCTGGATGTGGACACTAAATTGCCGCTGCGCATCGATCTGCTTGATCGGGACGGTGAAACGCTGGAACAGTTCCGCGTCATCAGCTTTGCCGTCGACGAAGGCGTACGCAATCTGATGCAAGGGCTGGAGAAGGCCAACTTGCCGCCATCGCTGTCGTTACCGGCCGGTGACAAAGTGGAACTCAGCTGGCAGCCAAACTGGCTTCCGGCGGGCATGAAACTGATCTCGCAAAGTCGCCGCGATATCCCGTCGATGAACAAAACTGTCGAATCGCGCCTGTATAGCGATGGCCTGTTTAGCTTCGCCATCAACGTTACGCCAGCAGATAAAAGCAGCAGCGTGCAGGCATTGCGCACTGGACGTCGCACGGTGCAGACAGAAGTGCGCAATAATAACGAAATCACGGTGGTGGGCGAGTTACCGCCAGCCACTGCTAAACGTATTGCGGACAGCATAGATTCGGGTTCACCAAAATGATGAAAGAATGGGCCACCGTGGTAGCGTGGAAAGAAGGCATTGCCACTCTGCACACGGAAGCGAAAACGTCTTGTAACAGCTGCTCGGCGCGTAAAGGCTGCGGCAGCCATGCGCTTAATCAGCTGGGGCCGAAAAATGCCCACGTGATGACTATCGCCAGTGCGGAGCCGTTACAACCCGGCCAGCGCATTGAGTTAGGCATTCGCGAAAGCAGCCTGCTGGGTTCTGCCTTGCTGGTTTACATGACGCCGCTGTTTGGCCTGTTTTTAGTGGCTGGCATCTTCCAGATGCTGTTCGCCAGCGATCTGGCTGCGGCCTGTGGCGCGCTGTTGGGCGGCATTGGCGGCTTTATCGTGGCGAAAGGGGTATCCAAACTCTTCGGCGATCGCCAGGCTTTCCAGCCGGTGATTCTCAGCGTTGCGTTACCGCCTGATGCGTTGCGCGTGGAAAGCGAAGCTTGATCCCCGTCCAGGCCGCGTTTGATGCGGCCTTTCCCAATCAGCTTAACCGCTGAAATCTGTTGCGATTCCCCACAGTTCCATTCTTTAACGCGCGGCGTTAACAGTGTAATATGCGTCGTCATTAATGAGGCCGACAGGGTTCCGGGTTAAGCTCACTTTCCTGAATGTGTTCGTGCTCAAGTTTCCCACTGATTTTCTACGTGAAGATATTCATATAAATGAAGCACATACGAAATTTCTCCATCATCGCTCACATTGACCACGGCAAATCAACGCTCTCTGACCGTTTGATTCAAATTTGTGGTGGCCTGAGCGATCGTGAGATGGCGGCGCAGGTTCTGGATTCCATGGATCTGGAACGCGAGCGCGGCATTACCATCAAAGCGCAGAGCGTGACGCTCGATTACAAAGCGCAGGACGGTGAAACTTACCAGCTCAATTTTATCGATACTCCTGGTCACGTTGACTTCTCCTATGAAGTTTCCCGCTCGCTGGCGGCGTGTGAAGGAGCATTGCTGGTGGTCGATGCAGGGCAGGGCGTTGAAGCTCAGACGCTGGCAAACTGCTACACCGCAATGGAAATGGATCTGGAAGTGGTACCGGTACTGAACAAAATCGACCTGCCTGCCGCCGATCCAGAACGCGTAGCGGAAGAGATTGAAGATATCGTCGGCATTGACGCCACCGATGCGGTGCGTTGCTCGGCGAAAACCGGCGTCGGCGTGCCCGACGTGCTGGAACGTCTGGTGCGTGACATCCCGCCGCCAGAAGGCGATCCGGAAGGCCCGCTGCAGGCGCTGATCATCGATTCCTGGTTCGATAACTACCTTGGCGTAGTATCGCTGATTCGTATTAAGAACGGCACGCTGCGTAAAGGCGACAAAGTTAAAGTCATGAGCTCCGGTCAAAGCTACAACGCTGACCGTCTCGGCATCTTCACGCCGAAGCGTGTTGATCGCAACGAGCTGAACTGCGGTGAAGTAGGCTGGCTGGTGTGTGCGATTAAAGACATCCTCGGCGCACCGGTGGGCGATACGCTAACCTTGCAGCGCAATCCGGCGGAGAAAGTGTTACCTGGCTTCAAGAAAGTGAAGCCACAGGTTTACGCCGGTCTGTTCCCAATCAGTTCTGACGACTATGAAGCGTTCCGTGATGCGCTGGGCAAATTGAGCCTGAACGATGCGTCACTGTTCTACGAGCCAGAGAGCTCAACGGCGCTGGGCTTCGGTTTCCGCATCGGCTTCCTTGGTCTGCTGCACATGGAGATCATTCAGGAACGTCTGGAGCGTGAATACGATCTGGATCTGATCACCACTGCACCAACCGTAGTGTATGAAGTGGAAACCACCGACGGTGAAACTATCTATGTTGATAGCCCGTCGAAGCTGCCACCGCTGAATAATATTGCCGAGCTGCGTGAGCCGATTGCTGAGTGTCACATGCTGCTGCCGCAGGAGTTCCTCGGCAACGTCATTACGCTGTGTATTGAAAAACGTGGCGTGCAAACCAACATGGTTTACCACGGCAAGCAGGTTGCGCTGACGTATGAGATTCCGATGGCGGAAGTGGTTCTTGACTTCTTCGACCGTCTGAAATCAACCTCGCGCGGTTATGCTTCGCTGGATTACAACTTCAAACGTTTCCAGACCTCAGACATGGTGCGTGTCGACGTGATGATTAACTCAGAACGTGTTGATGCGCTGGCGCTGATTACTCACCGTGATAACTCACAATATCGTGGCCGCGACCTGGTGGAGAAGATGAAAGATCTGATCCCACGTCAGCAGTTCGATATTGCGATTCAGGCGGCAATCGGCAACCACATTATCGCTCGCTCAACGGTAAAACAGCTGCGTAAAAACGTCCTGGCGAAATGCTATGGCGGTGACGTGAGCCGTAAGAAGAAACTGTTGCAGAAGCAGAAAGACGGTAAGAAGCGAATGAAGCAGGTCGGCAACGTTGAGCTGCCGCAGGAAGCATTCCTTGCCATTCTGCATGTCGGTAAAGACAGCAAATAAGGATTTTTAATGGCTAACATGTTCGCCCTGGTTTTAGTGATCGCAACGCTGATCACTGGCGTTATCTGGTGTATCGATCGCTTTAAATGGGCACCGGCGCGTCGTGCGAAGCAGGCTGCCGCGCAAGCGCAGGCCGGCAACGCACTCGACAGTAAAACGCTGGCGAAAGTAGCCGCGCAGCCGGGTTGGGTTGAAACCACCGCATCGGTGTTCCCGGTGCTGGCGGTGGTGTTGATCGTGCGTTCGTTTATTTTTGAGCCGTTCCAGATTCCCTCGGGCTCAATGATGCCAACGCTGCTGATTGGCGACTTCATCCTCGTGGAGAAGTTTGCTTACGGTATTAAAGATCCGATTACCCAAACCACACTGATACCAACTGGCCATCCGCAGCGCGGTGATGTCGCGGTATTCAAATACCCGAAAGATCCCAGCGTGGACTACATCAAGCGCGTGATTGGCTTGCCGGGCGATAAAGTGGTGTTTGATCCTTACAGCAAAACCCTGACCATCAATCCGGGTTGCAGTAGCG
Source organism: Pantoea sp. GCM10028869 (assembly GCF_042666835.1). Lineage (NCBI taxonomy): Bacteria > Pseudomonadati > Pseudomonadota > Gammaproteobacteria > Enterobacterales > Erwiniaceae > Pantoea > Pantoea sp. GCM10028869. The sequence continues at coordinate 97,421 of NZ_JBHTGO010000004.1, forward strand.
GCAGTTGCGACACGGCGCTGCCAGTGACTTACACTAACGTTGAGCCAAGTAACTTCATTCAAACCTTCAGCGGCTTTGATGGCAATGAAACCGGCAACGGCTTCTTCCAGGCGCCGCAGGGCGAAACCATGAAGGGCGGCCTGCGTCTCGGCACCCGCAAAGAGACATTGGGCAACGTAACGCACGATATCTTGCTGGTAAACGAAGCGCAAAGTCAGGCAAGCATGTATTATCAGCAGCCGGGCCAGCCGCAATCGACCTGGATTGTGCCGCAAGGGCAGTATTTCATGATGGGTGATAACCGCGATAACAGCGCCGACAGCCGCTACTGGGGCTTTGTGCCCGAGAAGAATCTGGTCGGCAAAGCGGTGGCCATCTGGATGAGCTTCGAGAAACAAGAAGGACAGTGGCCGACCGGCGTGCGCTTTAGCCGCATTGGTGGGATTCACTAATTAGCTTCAAAAAAGGTTGGCCTCTCTTTCGGGAGGCCAGTGCACACCAAACAGAACAGGTTGGAACCTCAGCCCTGTTTCGTATGCAGTGATAGGCGCACAGAACAACTGGAATAGCATGAACCCCATCGTCATTAACAAGCTGCAGCGCAAACTGGGCTACACTTTTACTCATCCGGATTTATTGCAGCAGGCACTGACGCATCGTAGCGCCAGTAGCAAACACAATGAACGTCTTGAATTTCTTGGCGATTCTATTCTCAGCTACGTGATTGCCAATGCGCTTTATCACCGCTTCCCGCGTGTGGATGAAGGCGACATGAGCCGTATGCGTGCCACGCTGGTGCGCGGCAATACGCTGGCAGAGATGGCGCGAGAGTTCGACCTTGGCGAATGTTTACGCCTCGGTCCGGGCGAGCTGAAAAGCGGCGGTTTCCGTCGTGAATCGATCCTCGCGGATACCGTTGAAGCCTTAATTGGCGGCATCTTCCTCGATAGCAGCATTCAAACCGTCGAAAAGTTAATTCTCGACTGGTATCACTCACGACTGGAACAGATCAGTCCGGGCGATAAGCAAAAAGATCCGAAAACGCGCCTGCAGGAGTATTTGCAGGGACGTCATCTGCCGCTGCCGTCGTATTTGGTGGTGCAGGTGCGTGGCGAAGCCCACGATCAGGAATTCACCATTCACTGTCAGGTGAGTGGCATGGCAGAACCGGTGGTGGGCATTGGCTCCAGCCGCCGTAAAGCCGAGCAAGCAGCCGCCGAACAGGCGTTAATTAAGCTTGGCCTCGAATAAATAGTCACATTGCAGCGTCGAAAGCGGCGCTGCCCAAGTCAGGACTCGAATGAGCGAACTCGAAACATATAGCGGCTTTGTCGCGATTGTAGGCCGACCAAACGTCGGTAAATCCACTTTGCTGAACCAGTTGCTGGGGCAGAAAGTGTCGATCACGTCGCGCAAGCCGCAAACCACGCGTCACCGTATTATGGGCATCCACACCGAAGGCGCTTATCAGGCGATCTACGTGGATACGCCAGGGCTGCACATGGAAGAGAAACGGGCGATCAACCGCCTGATGAACCGTGCCGCCAGCAGCTCCATTGGTGACGTTGAGCTGGTGATCTTTGTGGTTGAAGGCACGCGCTGGACACCAGACGACGAGATGGTGCTCAACAAGCTGCGTGATAACAAAGTTCCGGTGGTATTGGCGATCAATAAAGTCGACAACATCCAGGACAAGAGCATTCTGTTACCGCATCTGCAGTTCCTTAGCCAGCAGATGAACTTCCTTGAAATCGTTCCTATCTCAGCGGAAAGCGGCAAAAATGTCGACGCGATTGCGGCGATTGCGCGTAAATGCCTGCCAAAATCTGAGCATCATTTCCCGGAAGATTATGTCACCGACCGCTCGCAGCGCTTTATGGCGTCTGAGATCATCCGTGAAAAGTTAATGCGCTTCCTGGGTGCTGAACTGCCTTACTCCGTTACCGTCGAAATTGAGCAATTTGTTTCGAACGATCGCGGCGGCTACGACATCAATGGCCTGATCCTTGTTGAGCGTGAAGGCCAGAAGAAAATGGTCATCGGCAATAAAGGCGCCAAGATCAAAACCATCGGCATTGAATCGCGTAAAGATATGGAAGAGATGTTTGAAGCGAAAGTGCATCTCGAACTGTGGGTTAAAGTGAAATCGGGCTGGGCGGACGATGAACGTGCGCTGCGCAGCTTAGGTTACTCTGACGAAGGTTAAGTAATGGAAGGCTGGCAACGCGCCTTTGTGCTGCATAGTCGCCCTTACAGCGAAACCAGCCTACTCCTCGATCTGTTCAGCGAAAGCGAAGGGCGCGTCCGCGTCCTTGCCAAAGGCGCCCGCTCGCGCCGCTCCCAACTAAAAGGTGCACTGCAACCCTTTACGCCACTGCTGGTGCGCTGGGGTGGACGCGGTGATGTCAAAACGCTGCACAATGCCGAAGCCGTTTCGCTGGCATTGCCGCTCAGCGGCATTACGCTCTATTGTGGGCTCTACGTCAACGAGCTGCTGTCGCGCGTGCTGGAGCAGCAAATTCCCTTCTCTGATATGTTCTTTGATTACCTGAATTGCATCCAAACGCTGGCGGCAGGTAACGGCTCGCCTGAACCGGCGCTGCGCCGCTTTGAGCTGGCGCTGCTCGGGCATCTCGGTTACGGCGTGGATTTTCTGCACTGTGCCGGCAGCGGCGAAGAGGTGGCCGATGGCATGACCTACAGCTACCGCGAAGAGAAGGGTTTTATCGCCAGTTTGGTGGTCAATCAACGCAGCTTTACCGGCCGCCAGCTGCGTGCGTTGTGGGAGCGCGAATTTCCCGATGCTGATACCCTGCGCGCCGCTAAACGCTTTACGCGCATGGCGCTGAAGCCCTATCTTGGCGGCAAACCGCTGAAGAGTCAGGAACTGTTTCGCCAGTTTGTGCCAAAAAAGAAACCCGATGTGGCAAACGACTAGCGCTGGTCGTACCGCCTGATATATTCAGCGCGGTACACTGCAAACACACTGAACACATTTAAGGATTGTCATGGCTGAGTTGCTGTTAGGCGTCAACATTGACCACATTGCCACCGTACGTAACGCACGTGGTACAAACTATCCCGATCCGGTGCAGGCCGCGTTTGTTGCTGAGCAGGCCGGCGCTGACGGCATTACCGTGCATCTGCGTGAGGATCGCCGTCACATCACCGATCGTGATGTACGCATTTTGCGTGACACCATCCAGACGCGCATGAATCTGGAGATGGCGGTAACGGACGAGATGATCGACATTGCCTGCGAAATCAAGCCGCACTTCGTTTGTCTGGTGCCGGAAAAGCGTCAGGAAGTGACCACCGAAGGCGGGCTGGATGTGGCGGGTCAGCAGGATAAAATCAATGCTGCGGTGCGCCTGTTAAGCGACGCCGGCATTCTGGTGTCACTGTTTATCGATGCCGATCACCGCCAGATTGAAGCGGCGGTTGCCAGCGGCGCGCCTTATATCGAAATTCACACCGGTGCCTATGCCGAAGCGCCCGAAGGTCTCGCGCGCCAGGCTGAGCTGTCGCGCATCCGCAAAGCCGCGACTTTCGCCGCCAGTCTGGGCCTGAAAGTCAATGCCGGCCACGGTTTGACTTACCACAATGTGCAGCCGATTGCGGAATTGCCGGAAATGCACGAGCTGAATATTGGCCATGCGATTATTGGCCGCGCGCTATTCAGCGGTTTGGCCGATGCGGTCAGCGAAATGAAGCTGCTGATGCGGGAAGCGCGTCGCTAATGGCGATTCTCGGGCTCGGCAGCGATATCGTAGAGATCGAGCGCATTGCTGGCGTCATTGAGCGCTCCGGCGACCGTCTGGCGCGTCGCGTATTAAGCGAAGCCGAGTGGCAGCAATATCAGGCGCACCAGCAACCGGTGCGCTTTCTGGCTAAGCGTTTTGCGGTGAAAGAGGCGGCAGCGAAAGCGTTTGGCACCGGCATTCGCGGTGGCCTGGCCTTCAATCAGTTCGAAGTGTACAACGATGCGCTGGGCAAACCGGGATTACGTTTCTTTGAGCAGGCCAGGGTGATTGCCAGCCAGCTCGGCGTGAAGCATGTGCATGTGACGTTAGCGGATGAACGCCATTACGCCTGCGCAACGGTGATTATCGAGAACTAAGGATGCAACACCACGAACTTCTCCCACAGCGCCTCGCGGCTTTCCGGGTGCTGTGGATCGGTAATGATGGTGTTATCAATCGGACAGACGCTTTGGCAGGTCGGCACATCATAATGGCCCACGCACTCGGTGCAGCGGTCGACATCAATTTCATAGATCGCGTCGCCTAAGCTGATTGCCTGGTTTGGGCATTCAGGTTCGCACATATCGCAATTGATGCATTTTGTGGTGATGAGCAAGGCCATGGCAGAAGTCCAATAACAGCAGAAAAGGCGCGGGTATTATACGCGCCTGATCTCATCAGACCAGCTTTTTCACCAACGCTTCGCTGTGGCGAATGTGGCTGGAGGCGCGTTCAGGATCGTTTTGTACCAGCGCCATAAACAGCAGATCGGTCAACGCCAGCTGCGCGCTGGTCGACGAGATCGCCGCACTGCGCGTGCTCTGCTCTTCCGCCACGGTGTAGAGGCAAACCGTGGCGCACTGCTGCAGAGCATTCGGCGTAAAGCCGGTAAAGGCCAGCACATCGGCACCGACCTGCGCCGCTTCCTGCGCCGCCAGATTGATTTCGCGACGTTCGCCAGTATAGGAAATCGCCAGCAGCACATCGCCCGGCGCCATCGCTTGCACGCTGGCGAGCAAAGCGTGCATATCCTGCTCCGCCACCGCATTGATGCCGATCTTCATCAGCTTCCACGAAAAATCTTTCGCCACTAAACCGGACGCGCCGATGCCAACCAGCAAAATACGATTGGCATTTTTCAGCAGCTGCAAGGTTTGCAGCAGCTTCTCTTCGCTATTGATGTCCAGCGTGGCGCGGATCGCCGAGATCTTTTCGGTCAGCAGCTTTTCGCCGACCACTTTCAGCGGATCGTCGCTGAGAATATGGTTATGCACGGTAATCGCATCGCGATCGGCCATCGATTCGCTCAGCGCCAGCTTCAGCGCTGGAAACCCTTTGTAGCCCAGCTTCTGGGCAAACTTCACCACGCTGGACTGGCTAACGCCCGATTCCTCGGCGAGTTTTTGTGAACTGAGATGCCGTGCACGATCCGGCTGCGACAGCAAAAAATCCGCCAGCCGGCGCTCATTTAGCGCCAGTCGAGGGTAGAGCTGACGAATGCGCAGCAATGAACTCATGGTTCGATCCTTAATTCCTTTATCCGCAAACAGCGCGTAAACGCGAAGAATAAACTATTCAAATGGCATTGTAGTCACTGGAATTAAAAATAGCAGCTTTCGCCCTGAACGCCGAAGCTGGCTACACTGTAGTGCAGAAACCACGAAGGATAGAGAAGGAGTGCTGTTTGACAAAGGGTACACAACGACGCGTGGTGTTTTTCGATCTCGATGGCACGCTGCATCAGCAAGACATGTTTGGCACCTTTATGCGCTATCTGCTGCGACGTCAGCCGATCAATCTGCTGCTGGTGGTGCCGCTGTTACCGGTGATTGGTCTTGGCATGCTGATCAAAGGGCGCGCCGCACGCTGGCCAATGAGCTTATTGCTGTGGGCGATTACCTTCGGCCACAGCGAAAAACGTCTGCGCCAACGCGAGGCTGAATTCGCTGAGTGGTTCCGCCAGCGTGTTACTGCGTTTCCGGTGGTGCAGCAGCGACTCACCGACTATCTCAGCAGCAGCGATGCCGATGTCTGGCTAATTACCGGTTCGCCGCAGTCGCTGGTGGAGCAAGTCTATTTCGACTCGGCCTTCCTGCCGCGCGTACAGCTGATTGCCAGCCAGATGAAACCGGGCCGCGGCGGACGTTTGCTGTCGATGCGCTGCCTCGGCCATGAAAAGGTGGCGCAGCTGGAGGAGAAAATCGGCACGCCGCTGCAACTGTATAGCGGCTACAGCGACAGCAAACAGGACAACCCGTTGCTGTTCTTCTGTCAGCACCGCTGGCGCGTCACGCCGCGCGGTGAGCTGCAACAGCTGGAATAACGCTTCGATTCCGGCAGCAGCATCGCTATAATGCGCCGCCTTTATTGCCCGCAGGAGTTGCCCGGTGAACCCACAAACTGATGAATATTGGATGCGTTATGCGCTGGAACTGGCGAAGCGCGCGTGGGAGCAGGGCGAAGTGCCGGTTGGTGCGGTGCTGGTGCAGGGCGACAAGGTGATTGGCGAAGGCTGGAACCGGCCGATTGGCCAGCACGATCCTACCGCACATGCCGAGATCATGGCGCTGCGTCAGGGCGGCAAAGTACTGGAAAACTATCGTCTGCTGGATACCACGCTGTATGTCACGCTGGAACCCTGCGTGATGTGCGCCGGTGCGATGGTGCACGGCCGCATCACGCGGCTGGTGTACGGCGCTAAAGATGAGAAAACCGGCGCGGCCGGTTCACTGCTGGATGTGATTGGTCATCCCGGCATGAATCATCAAATTCAGATTGATTGCGGTGTGCTGGCGGAAGAGTGTGCCGGGATGCTGAGTGACTTTTTCCGCATGCGTCGCGAACAGAAGAGGGCGCTGCGTCAGGCGCAGCGCACCGGTTAATTCATCGCAATTTTCGGTTCGACCGCCGGGTAACCGGCGCCTAACTCCGCTTCCAGTGCCGACTGCTGCGCTAAACGCTTCTCCTGTTCCTGCAAATATCCCACCAAACTGATCTGATATTTACGGATATTCTCCACGTAGTTATAAGCTTCGTGGCCGCGCGCGTAGCCGTAGGTGGTTTGCGTGTAATAGCGCTTCTGGCTCAACATCGGCAAACGCAGCTTCACGTCGGCCCAGCTGTCGGGATTGCCGCCCTGTTTCGCCGTCAGCTTGCGTACGTCCAGCATGTGCGCATAGCCCATGTTATATGCCGCCAGCGCGAACCAGATACGTTCATCTTCAGGAATCGTTTCCGGGACTTTCTCCATCATGCGCTTGAGATATTCGCTGCCGCCGCGAATGCTCTGTTCGGGATCGAGGCGATCGTTAACGTCAAGGCTGTCGGCGGTATTACGCGTCAACATCATCATGCCGCGCACGCCGGTTGGCGATGTGGCCTGCGGATTCCAGTGCGACTCCTGATAAGAGATCGCCGCCAGTAAACGCCAATCCATGCTGGCGGAATATTTCTCAAACAGCGGTTTGATATCCGGCAAAGTGTTATCAATGGCGCGCAGGAAGGTGCGGGTATCAACGTAATCGAAGGTGCCAACGTGGCCGAGATACTTCTCTTCCAGCCGCGCCATCGTGCCTTCCTCGCCCATCTGGCTGTAGAAGTCGAGCATCGCCGCACTCAGGCTGTCGTCTTCGTTACGCGGTAAATACCAGGTGACCGGCTCTTCGTCGGTCACATCAAACGCCACCGCCAGCTGCGGATGAATGCGCTGCAGCAGGCCGATGGTGACCGAATCGCCCACCGTGTAATCGAGTTTGCCGTCAGCAACCGCTTCAAGCAGTGCTTTCTGACCCTGATCGGTGGAGATCGCCCAGTCGAGATCGGGATAGCTGTCAGCTTTGGCGGAACGTAAAGTTGACAGATATGCCGAACCGGACTGCACAATCAGGCGGCCTTTGAGATCGCCGAGATTCTTAGGGCGAGGCTTATCAATGCGGTACACCAGCTGCTGCGACACCGAATAGTAGCTCGGGCCACTTTGGTAGTGCGCGAGGCGCTCGCTGTTGTAGATCAAGCCGGCGGCCAGCAAATCCGCTTTACCGTCATCGAGGTCGTCAAACAGATCGCCGAGATTAGGACGCACCTCAACTTCCAGTTTCACGCCAAGGTAATCGGCGAAGCGCTTCGCCAGCTCGTAATCCATACCGGCTGGTGCATTGTTAATGGTGTAGTAAGTCAGCGGAGAGTTAACGGTACTGATGCGCAGCACTCCGCGTGATTTGATCTGTGATAGCGCGTCTGTTCCGCCCCCGTACCACGGGATTGAAGGCCACAATGCTAGCGCAAGTAGCACGGTGATCAGACCGATAAACAGATAGTTTATTTTTAGGCGTTTCAAATAGTTGTCTCGTAATGGCTCACAGGCCTCTGTCTTTTAAAGGCAGTATTTATGTTGTTTTAACTCCCAGAGCGAGGGGCATTTTGCGCAACAAAAAGGGGCAGGGCAACTTTTATAGCAAGAATTGTGCAAAATTCAGCCAAACGCCAGGTGCCAGAATTTATGCGCAAACGGTTTCGTAACCCGAGCTGTTTCTCTATAATACCGCCCGTTTTCCCCTGTTGCGCCCAATGAAGCGTCGCCCGGCACTTCAAAGACGAGAGATCTTTAATGATGGAAATTCTGCGTGGTTCGCCCGCTCTGTCGGCATTTCGTGTAAACAAACTGCTGACCCGCTTTCAGGACGCTCACCTTCCGGTGAGTGATATTTACGCCGAGTACGTCCATTTTGCCGATGTTAGTGCACCGCTCAGCGCGGATGAGCAAGCCCGCCTGCAACGCCTGCTGAAATACGGTCCTTCTCTCGCCGAACATGCGCCACAAGGGCGTCTGTTGCTGGTAACGCCGCGTCCCGGCACCATTTCACCGTGGTCATCGAAAGCCACCGACATCGCCCATAACTGCGATCTGCCACAGGTCTTGCGTCTAGAGCGCGGTATGGCCTTCTATGTGCAGGCACCTGAGCTGACGGAAGCACAGTGGCAGCAGCTGGCGAGCCTGTTGCATGACCGCATGATGGAAACGGTGTTCGCTGATCTCAACGATGCGCAGCAGCTGTTTGCTCACCATCAGCCGCAGCCGCTGAAAAGCGTTGACGTGCTGGGCGCAGGCCGCAGCGCGCTGGAGCAGGCCAACACCACGCTGGGTCTGGCGCTGGCTGATGATGAGATCGATTACCTGCTTGATGCCTTTACTAAGCTGGGCCGCAATCCAAACGACATCGAGCTCTACATGTTTGCGCAGGCAAACTCCGAGCACTGTCGTCACAAGATCTTCAATGCCGACTGGATTATCGACGGCGAAAAGCAGCCAAAGTCGCTGTTTAAAATGATTAAAAACACCTTTGAACATAATCCTGAGCACGTGCTGTCTGCCTATAAAGACAACGCTGCGGTAATGGAAGGTTCTGAGGTTGGCCGCTTCTACGCCGATGCGCAGAAGGGCGAATATGAATTCCATCAGGAAGCCGCACATATCCTGATGAAAGTTGAAACCCATAACCACCCAACCGCCATTTCACCATGGCCGGGTGCCGCGACCGGTTCTGGTGGCGAAATTCGTGACGAAGGCGCAACCGGACGTGGCGCGAAGCCCAAAGCCGGTCTGGTCGGTTTCTCGGTATCGAACCTGCGTATTCCGGGCTTTGAACAGCCGTGGGAAGAGGATTTCGGTAAGCCGGATCGCATCGTCACCGCGCTGGATATCATGACCGAAGGTCCATTGGGCGGCGCGGCGTTCAACAACGAATTTGGTCGTCCAGCCCTGAACGGCTACTTCCGTACCTATGAAGAGCGCGTTAACAGCCACAATGGCGTGGAGCTGCGCGGCTATCACAAACCCATCATGCTGGCGGGCGGCATCGGTAACATCCGTGCCGATCACGTGCAGAAAGGCGAGATCGTGGTCGGCGCCAGGCTGATCGTGCTGGGGGGCCCGGCTATGAACATCGGTCTGGGCGGCGGCGCGGCATCGTCAATGGCATCAGGCCAATCGGATGCCGATCTCGACTTTGCGTCAGTACAGCGCGACAACCCAGAGATGGAACGTCGTTGCCAGGAAGTGATTGACCGCTGCTGGCAGCTGGGCGAAGCCAACCCGATTCTGTTCATCCACGACGTCGGCGCGGGCGGCCTTTCGAACGCCATGCCTGAGCTGGTGAGCGACGGTAATCGTGGCGGTAACTTCAACCTGCGCGACATCCTCAGCGATGAGCCAGGCATGAGTCCGCTGGAAGTATGGTGTAACGAGTCGCAGGAACGTTATGTGCTGGCGGTCGCGCCGGAGAAACTGGCGCTGTTTGACGAGCTGTGTCAGCGTGAACGCGCGCCTTATGCGGTCATCGGTGAAGCCACCGAAGAGCTGCATCTGAACCTCGCCGACAGCCATTTCGACAACAAGCCAATCGACATGCCTCTCGACGTACTGCTGGGCAAAACACCGAAGATGACGCGTGATGTTGCCAGCCAGCAGGCCAACGGCGAAGCGCTGCAGCGTGACGGGATTAGCGTAGCGGATGCGGTGTATCGCGTGCTGCACCTGCCGACCGTGGCGGAAAAAACCTTCCTGATCACCATTGGTGACCGCAGCGTAACCGGCATGGTGGCGCGCGATCAGATGGTAGGACCGTGGCAGATTCCGGTCGCGAACTGCGCCGTCACCACCGCCAGCCTCGATAGCTATCACGGTGAAGCATTCTCGCTTGGTGAACGTGCACCCGTCGCATTGCTCGACTTCGCGGCTTCAGGTCGCCTCGCCGTCGGTGAAGCGCTGACCAACATCGCCGCAACCTCCATTGGTTCGCTACAGCGCGTTAAGCTCTCTGCGAACTGGATGGCCGCCGCCGGTCATCCAGGCGAAGACGCGGGCTTGTACGCGGCGGTTAAAGCGGTCGGCGAAGAGTTGTGTCCCGCGCTGGGTATCACCATTCCGGTGGGCAAAGACTCGATGTCGATGAAAACCCGCTGGCAGCAAGGTACTGAGCAGCGCGAAATGACCTCGCCGCTGTCGCTGGTGATCACCGCCTTTGCGCGCGTGGAAGATGTGCGTCGCACCGTGACGCCGCAGTTGCAGGCGGATCAAGACAACCTGCTGCTGCTGGTGGATCTCGGCAACGGCGCGAACACCCTTGGCGCGACTGCGCTGTCGCAGGTTTATCGTCAGCTGGGCGATAAGCCTGCCGACGTGCGTGATGCTACGCAGCTGGCGGGCTTCTTCAACGCCATTCAGGCGCTGGTGGCCGAGCAGAAACTGCTGGCTTACCACGACCGTTCTGACGGCGGCCTGCTGGTCACGCTGGCGGAGATGGCCTTCACCGGTCACTGCGGTATCGAAGCCGATATTGCCGCGTTGGGCAGCGATGCGTTAGCCGCATTGTTCACCGAAGAGCTGGGCGCGGTGCTGCAGATCAACGCAGCGGATCGTGCAGCCGTCGAGAAGGTGTTCGCTGACCACGGTCTGAGCGCTAACCTGCACGTGATTGGTAAAGCCCTGCCAGGCGATCGCTTCGTGATCCGCTCTGGCGACAGCGCGGTGTACAGCGAAAGCCGTAGCACGCTGCGTACCTGGTGGGCAGAAACCACCTGGCAGATGCAGCGTCTGCGTGATAACCCAGCCTGTGCCGATCAGGAGCATGAAGCGAAGAAAGACGATAACGACCCAGGTCTGAACGTCCATCTGACCTTCAAACCAGAAGAAGATGTTGCGGCACCGATGATTGCGACGGGCGCACGTCCGCGTGTGGCAGTGCTGCGTGAGCAGGGCGTTAACTCACACGTAGAGATGGCCGCCGCCTTCCATCGTGCGGGCTTTACTGCAGTTGACGTGCACATGAGCGATCTGCTGGCGGGCCGTCGCGGTCTGGAAGAGTTCCAGGCGCTGGTCGCCTGCGGTGGCTTCTCGTACGGTGACGTGCTGGGCGCGGGTGAAGGCTGGGCGAAATCCATCCTGTTCAACGGCCGCGTGCGTGATGAGTTCGAAAACTTCTTCCATCGTCCACAAACACTGGCACTTGGCGTGTGTAACGGTTGTCAGATGATGTCGAACCTGCGCGAGCTGATTCCAGGAAGCGAGCTGTGGCCACGCTTTGTACGCAACCAGTCCGAGCGTTTCGAAGCGCGTTTCAGCCTGGTTGAAGTGGCGGCGAGCCCATCGCTGCTGCTGGATGGCATGGTCGGATCGCATATGCCAATCGCGGTATCGCACGGTGAAGGTTTTGTCGAAGTGCGTGACGGCGCGCATCTGGCACAGCTGGAGAGCAAAGGTTTGGTGGCGCTGCGCTTTGTCGATAACTTCGGCAAAGTGACAGAAAGCTATCCGGCTAACCCGAACGGATCGCCTAACGGCATCACTGCGGTAACCAACGAGAGCGGACGCGTCACCATTATGATGCCGCACCCAGAGCGTGTGTTCCGTACCGTGAGCAACTCCTGGCATCCGGCAGAGTGGGGCGAAGACAGCCCGTGGATGCGTATCTTCCGCAACGCGCGTAAGCAGTTGGGATAACAAAACAAAGGCCGCTAAACAGCGGCCTTTTTTATTCTGCGCGTTTTGCAGGTCCGCCATTCATGGCGACCTTACTAAAATCCGCATAATCTTCAAACTGTCGGAAAATAACGACAATCCCGCCAATACGTTGTCGTCAAAAGGTGACATTTAACTGATTGATTTATATAGCAAGTAAATTACCACGACAAACACGTTGCTAATCAGCGACACTTTTCACAGACCGTCCGGTCCGCTTTTCTCTAGGAGAGTGCTTCGTCTCTGGCATTCCTCTGATAATAAACGCTATTTATTTATTGGCACGATACTTGCTATACTCCCTACGTGGCTCATTCACCTGTTTATGATTGCCCCGCTTCAGCGGCTGAGCTCATAAAAACCGAATGACGCACCAAACGGAGCCTGTCGTCCACCTCACCGATAATCGTTTGCTTTGCAACGTTATCAAACATCGGGCGCAACGTTGAGTTAGGCTCCACCTATTTTGCAAGCGATGCTGCGGCGTCGCTCTCACGGCAGGCCAAAAGGCCTGCCGTTTTCATATCTGGCCTTTCTTCCGTTTTGATACTTCGCTAGCATGCCTGCAGCTCACATTTAAGGAAGCGCGGTTGTGATGAAATGGCGTCTGTTTCCCCGATCCCTGCGGCAGCTAGTGTTAATGGCTTTCCTGCTGGTACTGCTGCCGTTACTGGTGCTGGCATGGCAAGCGTGGGAAAGTCTTTCGGCGTTAAGCAACCAGGCGGCGGATACCAACCGCAATACCTTTACCGATGTGCGTCGCAGCGAAGCGATGGCGCGTACCGCGCTGGAGCTGGAGCGCAGCTACCGCCAATATTGCGTGCTCGGCGATGCGTCGCTGGCGAAGCTGTATCAAACGCAGTGGACGCGCTACGGCCAAATGCTCAGCAGTCACGCTGCCAGTTTGCCCGATCTGCCTTCCTTCAAAGTGCTGCAAACCACCTTGCCTTCGCTGCAGCAACTGCAGTGCGATAACGGCAATCCTGAGGCGCAAGCCGCCAGCGCGCTGGAGCGTTTTTCCGATACCAACACGCAAATGGTGCAGGCAACGCGTGAAGTGGTATTTTCGCGCGGCTTACAGCTGCAGCGTGAAATCGCCGATCGCGGTCAGTTTTTTGGCTGGCAGGCGCTGATTCTGTTCCTGATTAGCCTGGTGCTGGTTTTGCTGTTCACGGGGATGATCATCGGTCCGGTGAAGCGGGTTGAACGCATGATCAATCGATTGGGCGAAGGTAAGGCGCTGGGCGATAGCGGCAGTTTCCGTGGTCCGCGTGAGATTCGTTCGCTGGGGCAGCGCATTGTCTGGCTGAGTGAGCGATTAAGCTGGCTGGAAGAGCAGCGCCACGAATTTTTGCGCCACCTGTCGCATGAGCTGAAAACGCCGCTTGCCAGCCTGCGTGAAGGCACTGAACTGCTGGCCGATCAGGTCGCTGGACCACTTAATGCCGAGCAGCAGGAAGTGGTGGCGATTCTCGATACCAGCAGCCGTCATTTACAGCGGCTGATTGAGCAGTTGCTCGATTATAACCGCAAGCTGGCCGATGGACCGATGGCGCTGAAGCCTGTGGCGCTAAATGAGATCATTGATTCGGTGGTAAAAGTGCACTCGTTGCCAGCCAATGCGCGTGAGATGACCACCCACGTTGATCTGCAAGTGCATCACTGTCTGGCGGAAGCGACGCTGCTGCAGCGGGTGATCGACAACCTCTATTCGAACGCCGTGAACTACGGCAGTGAATCCGGTAACATCTGGCTGCAGAGCCAGCAGAAGGGCAACCAGGTGTGGATTGAGGTGGCAAACACCGGCACACCGATTCCGGCTGAAGAGCAGGCGATGATTTTTGAGCCCTTTTATCAGGGCAGCCAACAGCGCAAAGGGCCGGTTAAAGGCAGCGGGCTGGGCTTAAGCATCGCCAAAGATTGTCTGCGCAGGATGCACGGCGATCTGCAGTTGGTAACGCGCAAGGATGCGGATGTCTGTTTTCGTATCATTCTGACGACCAGCGCCGGGAATGCCTGATTAATGAAATTAACCCTATTCAAACTTGTGGCCAGTGCAGTGCTGGTTTTCGGCCTCAGCGCCTGCCAGGCACCGTCACAAGATCGTACGCAGCATAATGGCGTTAGCGTGCCTGAACCGGAGGTACGCCTGCCGGATTATCTGGCGACCGATTGCCAAAACGTGTGGCAAATCGAAACGCCAGCCGCCGCAGGCAATCCGCTCTATTGGCAGCGCGCCATGGATTGCGCCGAGCGCTTATCGCCGGCCGAAGCGCGTGCAGAAGCGCGTCGTTGGCCGGTGCAAGGCTGGGCGCGCGCCTTCAAGCAGGGCATCTTGCTCGCGAACGGTAACGTCACGCCAGTTGAGCGCCGTGATTTCGTCACTACCTTAGACGGTTACAGCGCGGCTTATCCGACGTCGGTGCGTCCGCTGCTGCAGCTGTGGCGCAGCAATCAGGCGGCCCAACTGGAGCTGAGCGAAGCGCGTGGACGCTACGCCGCTTTGCAGCAGAGCAATGACGCGGAGATGGATAACCTGCGCCAGCAGCAAACCAAAATGCGTCAGTCGCTGGCCGATACCCAACGCAAGTTAGAGCGTTTAACCGACATTGAACGCCAGCTGTCGTCGCGTAAAGCGCCTGATAGCAGCGACACATCGCACGGCGGCAGCGATGTGCAAAGTGAGGATCAGTAACCATGAAACAAGCCGCACGTTTATTGCTGGTGGATGATGATCCGGGCTTATTGAAACTGCTCGGCATGCGTCTGAGCAGCGAAGGCTATCAGGTGGCGACGGCCGCCAGCGGGCCGGAAGCGCTGCGCCATCTGCAGAAAGAGAAGGTCGACTTGGTGATCAGCGACCTGCGCATGGACGAAATGGATGGTCTGGCGCTGTTCGGCGAAGTGCAGAAACGTCATGCGGGCTTGCCGGTGATCATTCTCACCGCGCACGGTTCGATCCCGGAAGCGGTATCCGCCACGCAACAAGGCGTCTTCAGCTTTCTGACCAAACCGGTCGATCGTGACGCTTTGTATAAAGCAATAGATGAAGCGCTGGCCCAGCGCGCACCGATCAGCGATGACGGCTGGCGCGAAGCGATTGTGACACGCAATCCGCAGATGCTGCGGTTGCTGGAGCAGTCGCACATGGTGGCGCAATCTGACGTCAGCGTATTAATCAATGGTCAAAGCGGCACCGGTAAAGAAGTGCTGGCGCAGGCGATTCACGCCGCCAGCCCGCGCGCCACCAAGCCGTTCATCGCCATCAACTGTGGTGCGCTGCCGGAACAACTTTTAGAGTCCGAACTGTTTGGCCACGCTAAAGGGGCCTTCACTGGCGCGGTCAGCGCACGTGAAGGTCTGTTCCAGGCGGCGGAAGGCGGCACGCTGTTTCTTGATGAGATTGGCGACATGCCTCAGGCGCTGCAGGTGAAACTGCTGCGTGTGCTGCAGGAGCGCAAAGTGCGGCCGTTAGGCAGCAACCGCGATCTGGATATCAACGTGCGGATTATTTCCGCGACGCACCGCGATTTGCCCAAAGCGATGGAGAAGAAGAGTTTCCGCGAAGATCTCTACTATCGTCTTAACGTGGTGAATCTGAAAATTCCCGCGCTGCACGAGCGCGCTGAAGATATCCCGCTGCTGGCGAATCATCTGCTGCGCCAATCCGCCGATCGCCATAAACCTTTCGTGCGTAGCTTTTCGGTGGATGCGATGAAGCGGCTGGTCAGCGCCGCCTGGCCGGGCAATGTGCGCCAGCTGGTCAACGTGATTGAACAGTGTGTCGCGTTGAGTACCGCGCCGGTCATCGGTGATGCCCTGGTTGAACAGGCGCTGGCGGGGGAAAATACCGCGCTGCCGACTTTCGTCGAAGCACGTAATCAGTTTGAGCTGAACTATCTGCGCAAACTGCTGCAGATGACCAAAGGAAATGTCACTAACGCTGCGCGTCTGGCTGGACGTAACCGCACTGAATTCTATAAGCTGCTGTCGCGCCATGAATTGGACGCCAGCGAATTTAAAGAGTAGCTTGCTGCGGCAGCGTCAGGAACAATTATACTAACGGTATCCGTCCATCATGGAGGGAGTAAAAAAGGATCTGTCATGAAAAAGATCGATGCAATTATCAAACCATTCAAACTCGATGATGTACGTGAAGCCTTAGCGGAAGTGGGCATCACCGGGATGACCGTCAGTGAAGTGAAAGGCTTTGGTCGTCAGAAAGGTCACACTGAGCTGTATCGCGGCGCTGAGTACATGGTCGATTTTCTGCCAAAAGTGAAAATCGAAATGGTGGTAGGTGACGATATCGTCGATACCTGCGTAGAAACCATTATGAAAACCGCGCAGACCGGCAAAATCGGCGACGGCAAAATCTTCGTCTTTGACGTGGCGCGCGTAGTGCGTATCCGTACCGGTGAAGAGGACGAAGAGGCGATTTAAGCCCCTTCGCGCATTGCCTGTAAAAGCCTGCCTTGCGCAGGCTTTTTTGTTTTACAGCACCTTGTGCGGGCCAAATACTTCGTAGTGGATGCGATCGGCATTGATGCCGGCATCGACCAGTTGACGTGCGACAAACTGCATAAACGGCAGCGGACCACAGATCCAGAACTGACGATCGGCCTGGTTCAGCGCGGAGGATACGCTCGCCAAATCCATCAAGCCCTGCGCGTCGTAACGCCCGGCATCGGCACTTTCTGGTTGCCGATACCAAACGTGGCTGGTGAAGTTTGGCAGGCGTGCGCCAAGGGATTTCACCTCTTCAGCAAACGCATGCTGCGAACCGGCTTCCGCGGCGTGCAGCCAGTTAACCGCCGCCGCATGTTGCTGCTGCGCCAGAGTAGCCAGCATCGCCAGCATTGGGGTTTGGCCGACGCCAGCAGAGATCAGCGTAATCGGCGTAGCGGCTTCAGCCTGCAGGATGAAATCACCGGCTGGTGCCGCGCATTGCACGATATCGCCCACCTGCGCACGATCATGCAGCCAGCCCGACACGCTGCCCAGCGCTTCGCGTTTAACCGCGATGCGATAAAATTGCCCATTTGGCTGGTGCGTCAGCGAATACTGGCGATGCTGAATATTTTCACAGCCTGCCGGTTGTAGGCTGATGGCCAGATACTGCCCTGGCAGAAAGGTTGCCACCGGCTTACCGTCGTTTGGCACTAGTTCAAAACTCTTGATCACCGAACTCTCCTGATTGATAGCGCGAATACGAAAATCACGCGCACCGCGCCAGCCGCCGGTTTTCTCTTCGGAGGCCGAATAGATGGCTTCTTCACGCTGGATAAACACATCGGCCAGCACGCCGTACGCTTTGCCCCATGCGGTCAGCACTTCTTCACCCGGATGCAGCAGCTCATCAATCGTCGCCAGCAGGTTTTCACCCACAATCGCATACTGCTCGGGCTGAATGTTCAGGCTGGCATGCTTCTGCGCGATTTTCTCCACCGCCGGCAACAGCACGGCCAAATTTTCCAGGTTGCTGCCGTAAGCCACAATGGCGTTGAACAACGCTTCCCGCTGATTGCCGCTGCGCTGATTGTTCATGTTGAACACGTTTTTCAGTTCAGGATGTTGCGTCAGTAAACGTTGGTAGAAATGGCCGGTCAGCTGCGGTCCAACCTGGGCAATGGCGGGCAAGGTCGATTTGATGGTAGCGATGGTTTGCGCGTCGAGCATGGTGAAATCCTCAGAGTGAATTTAAACATGTATTTAAAATGCATCTTATGAGTAATCGAAGCGCCTGTAAATCCCTCGTTGTGATTAAGGATTAAGCAAGAAAGGTGCGGGCTGGCGCGCAAAGCTGAAATTCTTTCGCCATGAAAGTGAGCAAATTTCGTGATTTTCTGGCTTGCAAAAAAGCGTAAAAAACCCGTTCCAGCGCCATGCCAATCGTTTGCGCAAAAAGAGGGGATTGACGCTACCGTCACCTGTCAAAACCGTTTACACTGTTTGCCTTCGCCCCCTAGCCGGGGCCTAAACTGCCGTTAAAAAGTTAGCTGAGTCAGGAGAGTCCGGATGTTAAAGCGTGATATGAACATTGCCGATTATGATGCCGCGTTGTGGCAGGCTATGGAGCAAGAGAAAGTGCGTCAGGAAGAGCACATTGAACTGATTGCTTCTGAAAACTACACCAGCCCACGCGTAATGCAGGCCCAAGGTTCACAGCTCACCAACAAATATGCCGAAGGCTATCCGGGCAAACGCTATTACGGCGGATGTGAATACGTCGATATCGTTGAGCAACTGGCGATCGATCGCGCTAAAGAGCTGTTCGGCGCAGATTTCGCTAACGTACAGCCGCACTCCGGTTCTCAGGCCAACTTCGCGGTTTACACCGCGCTGCTGCAGCCGGGCGACACCATTCTGGGTATGAACCTGGCGCACGGTGGTCACCTGACGCACGGTTCCCCGGTAAACCTGTCGGGTAAGCTGTACAACGTTATCCCTTACGGCATCGATGAAACCGGCAAAATCAATTACGAAGAGCTGGCTGAGCTGGCACAAACCCACAAGCCAAAAATGATCGTCGGCGGCTTCTCTGCTTACTCTGGCGTGTGCGACTGGGCCAAAATGCGTGAAATCGCAGACAGCGTTGGCGCCTACCTGTTCGTCGATATGGCACACGTTGCGGGCCTGATCGCCGCAGACGTCTATCCGAACCCAGTTCCTCATGCCCACATCGTGACTTCAACCACCCATAAAACCCTGGCGGGTCCGCGCGGCGGCCTGATCCTGGCGAAAAACGGTGACGAAGAGCTGTATAAAAAACTGAACTCCGCGGTGTTCCCGGGTGGTCAGGGCGGTCCTCTGATGCACGTGATCGCCGGTAAAGCGGTGGCGTTCAAAGAAGCGATGGAGCCAGAGTTCAAGACTTATCAGCAGCAGGTGGCTAAGAACGCGAAAGCGATGGTGGAAGTTCTGCTGGAGCGCGGTTACAACATCGTTTCCGGTGGTACACACAACCACTTGTTCCTGATCGATCTGGTCAGCAAAAACCTGACCGGTAAAGAAGCTGATGCCGCTCTGGGCCGCGCCAACATTACCGTGAACAAAAACAGCGTACCTAACGATCCGAAGAGCCCGTTCGTGACCTCTGGCGTGCGTATCGGTACCCCAGCGGTGACGCGTCGTGGCTTCAAAGAAGCTGACGTTCGCGAGCTGGCTGGCTGGATCGCTGACGTGCTGGACAACATCAACGACGAAGCGACCATCGAACGTACCAAACAGAAAGTGCTGGAAATCTGCAGCCGTCTGCCGGTGTACGCGTAAGCTTTACGCTTCTCGATGCAGTGCAAAAAAGGATGGTGCAAGCCATCCTTTTTTATTGCCGTCGCAGCAGTGCTCTGACAAAGTAGCGCCCACTCGTGCTGCTCAGCAGCATTTTTGCTGGAGGGAATATGGCAATCGGCTCCGCCAAATGGCTCGGTTTGGGCTACTTCACTTACTTCTTCTGTTACGGCATTTACCTTCCTTTCTGGAGCGTGTGGCTCAAAGGCACCGGACTCGATGCAGAAAAAATCGGTCTGCTGCTGGGGTGCGGCATGGTGGCGCGCTTTGCCGGCAGTTTGCTGATTGCCTCGCAGGTAAAAAATCCCTCACAGCTGGTCACTGCGCTGCGCTTGCTGGCGCTGATGACGTGCCTGTTCGCTATCGGTTATTGGCTGGGACAACAGTGGATGTGGCTGCTGTTCGTGATGATCGGCTTCAACCTGTTTTTCTCACCGCTGGTGCCGCTGAGTGATGCGCTGGCCGCCACCTGGACGCAGCAAATCGGTCTGACATATGGCCCGGTTCGTTTGTGGGGCTCGCTGGCGTTTGTCATCAGCTCTGCCTTAACCGGCATGCTTGTCACGGCGTTCTCATCGCAGGCGATTCTGGTGCTGCTGTCACTGGGCGCGATCGGCATGTTAGGTGGGATGATGTTAACGCCAGCGACGAAGCCGCAGGGCAGTGAACGTCAGACGTCAACCGATGGTGGCTGGCAGGCATGGCGTGATTTGCTGCGCGAAAATGCGGTGTGGCGTTTCATGTTATGCGTGACATTGTTGCAGGGCGCGCATGCGGCTTACTACAGCTTCAGCGCGATCTGGTGGCAGGAGAGCGGTTATTCCGCGTCGATTATTGGCTACTTGTGGTCGCTGGGCGTGGTGGCTGAAATCATCATTTTTGCTCTCAGCAGCCGACTGTTCCGCCGCTGGAGTGCGCGCGATCTGCTGCTGTTATCAGGCGTGTGCGCCATTATCCGCTGGACAATGCAGGGATCCAGCACCGCGTTGCCGTTGCTGATCGTGGCGCAAATTCTGCACTGCGGCAGCTTTACCGTCTGCCATTTAGCTGCGATGCGGTTTATTGCCGCGCGCAAAGGCGCGGAAGTGATTCGTCTGCAATCGCTCTATTCGGCGCTGGCCATGGGCGGCGGTATTGCGGTGATGACTATGATTTGCGGCGTGTTATTTACGCATCTGCAAGGACATCTGTTCTGGGTGATGGCGTTAGTGGCGCTGCCGGCGCTGTTCCTGCGTCCGCGCGCCGCTTAACTCTCCAGCAACTGGAGAATACGCTGCTGCTGATGACGACTCAGCGGCAGCTCCGCCTGGATTAGCGGCGGTGAAAACAGCGGCAATGAAATGGCATACGGCGTGATCACCAGCGCGATATCGCGCGGCGCGCCTTCACGCTGAAAATGCACGACGTCCTGATAGCTGATGTTGATCGGTAGCAGCGTCATTTCCCGCAGCTGCTGCTCCAGCAACTGCTCCAGCGCCGCATCCGCGCCCGTCAGCAATAGCACCTGCTTTTCCTGCAATGCACTCTCCTGCATCAGCCAGGCACCAAATAACACCGCCACCAGACTTATCTCTTCAGCACTAAAGCGCGTGGCAAAGTTACGGCTGAAATGCTCAAGTGCGCGTTCCGTGGTACGCAGCAGACGCGGGTAGAGTCGTGCGACATCCAGCGCCACGCTGTTATCGATGCCGATGGCAAAATGGCTGCGATCCAGCGCCTGCGCCAGATGCGTAAAGAGTTGCTGAGTGAGTTCGGCGCGATTTCTGAAGGTGGTTTGTGCCAACTGCTCAAAGCGCGCAATCAGCGCTTCCACGGACTGCATCAGTTTTACCGCCTGCGGATGCTCCAGCTGCGTAGCGGTTGGCGCGTGAATCAGGCTAAATAGCAGCGTCCAGAAGTCGGTCTCGCTTACATCCGGCGCTAAGTGGCAGCGCTTCTGCCAGTGATGGATGACGTCGTCGGCGGCAGCTCGTTCGACTTTTTCCGCCAGCCACGCGCGCTGTCCGTCATTGAACAAGGCGTTTTGGCGCTGGCACAGCGCATACTTCATGAATATTTGCAGAAACAGGCGGTCGCGCGGGCTGAAGTCGCGCGCCAGACGCAGGCTGCAGTGCTGAATCAGCGCCTGCAGGTTGGTTTCATCCCACAGCGCTTTCTCGATTTTCAGGACTTTCAGGCGCTGACGCAGCACCGGGGCAAAATGCTCGCAGACAAAATCCTGCGACAAACGCAGCGCGCGTCGCAGCCAATGGATCAGGCACAGCCGCCTGTCCAGTTCCGTCCCGTGAATGCGGAAGCTGCCATCGACCATCTGGTGTAGCTCCAGTTGATGGTAACGCTGTATCTCCTCTCCCACATCCGCGATATCCTGTCGGGCGACAACAGGCGCCACGCCATTTAACTGGCAGAGCTTTTCAAGCGTCAACGCGGGAGCGGGCAGAAATAGCAGCAGTAACAGATGACAACGACGCTGGGAACGGCTGAAGAGTGGTGCAGAGGAGGATGCAGAACTCATCAATGGTTTATCCGCAGGTCACTTTTGAGCTAAGAATAGCTAACTCCACGCGGTAACCTTGCACTTTGTCGTGACTTTTGTTCAGAGCTTTAGGGCGGGTCACAATTTTTCTGGGCCACTCTACACTTCACTTTAAAATTGTTACTTTATAACACATGAAAATTGCACTCATTACGTTTACGCTGTTGTTCAGCACCGCAGCCTGGTCACATCCGCATAGCTTTATTGACATGAAAACCGAGTTCATCAGTGACAACCAACATCTTAGCGGCATGAAAATGGTGTGGACCATGGATGAGATAACCTCCGCCGATCTGTTGTACGACGCAGGTAAAGCCAAGCCCGGTGATGTGGTGTGGAAAAAGCTGGCGGCGCAGGTGATGGCAAATGTGCTCGGTCAGCACTATTTCACCGAAGTGTGGCAGGACAAAAATCGGGTTAAGTTTCTCAATCTGCCGAAAGAGTACAACTTATCTCGCAACGGCAACAAAGCGGTGCTGGAGTTTATCGTGCCGTTTGGCGAGCCGCAGTTATTGAGCGCGAAGCAGTATCGCATTCAGACTTTTGATCCCAGCTACTTTGTTGATATGTATTACGATAATCCACAGGCATTAATCATGGACGACACCGTTAAATCGCATTGCCAGATCGATCTGCATACGCCGAAACCGGATGACTCGCTGAAGCAATATGCGCTGTCGCTGGATAAAGCCGATGCGCCGCCAGAGGATATGGATCTTGGCCAGCAATTCGCCCAAACGGTGACACTGACATGTCACTGATTTCGCTTCCCTCCCGTTCACGTCGTTTATGGCCGCTGTGGCTGATGGCGGCGTTATTGCTGCTGGCGGGCGTGCTGCTGTGGCAGCACTGGTCGCAGATTTTGCTGCAAAGCGTGCTGTGGCAAAAAATCCTCAATCGCGAAATGACGCAGCTTTTGCAGCAGGTGGCTGAACAACCGCAGCAGGCGGGCGTGACGCTGATGCTGTTCAGCCTCGCTTACGGCGTGCTGCATGCGCTGGGGCCGGGACACGGCAAAGTGGTGATCACTACCTTTCTTGCCACCCATCCGGCAAAGTTGAAAACCAGCATGAAGCTAACGTTGCTGGCTGCTTTGCTGCAGGGCGGCGTGGCGATTGGTTTGGTGACGCTAATGCTGGTGGTGCTGCAAACCTCGTCGCGCCAGATGCATCTCGGCAGTTACTGGCTGGAGAAGGGCAGTTATCTGTTAGTCGTCGCGCTGGGTATTTGGGTCGGTTGGCGTGCATTGCGATCGCTGCGTCAGCAATGGCGTCCTCAGCCAAAGTTGCAGATCCACGCTATTCGCCCAGCGCATCAGCACGATGAACACTGCGGCTGCGGACATGCGCATCTGCCCAGCGCTGCGCAGATGGATCTGGCAGTTAGCGCTAAAACGCAGGCGCTGGTGGTGTTTTCCATGGGGCTGCGGCCCTGTTCCGGCGCCATCATGATGCTGCTGTTTGCCAAAGTGATTGGTGTGTATGCGTGGGGCGTCGCCTCTGCCGTGGCGATGGCGTTGGGCACTGTTGTGACGGTTTCGGCGCTCGGCTTGTTAGTGCAGCGCTCCCGTCTGCTGGCTCAGCGCTTAGGGCAGGCCGGCGGTACTCATCCTGCGACCAGGCTGCTGGTGCCGCTGCTCGCCATGTTAGGTAGCGTGCTGTTAATCGTTGCGGGCGTTGCATTATGGCAAAGTGCCTCGCCGGGCATCGGCGGTGGAATTCGTCCTTTCTGACATTAAGGATATTTGGGTAGTGTAAATATTCCACTGTTGCAAGTATTCTCCCCCTCAACAGTTAATTAAATATCTCCGCTTAGCGCGCTGGTGAAAATAGATTTCTCTGTCTAAGCTCAATTACACCAGTCAATATCCTGGTGGATTAGCAATTATAAAATTTCAGCGAAATATTCTGCGAGGAGAAAACGATGCCTGAAACTCGGATTAATAATGGCAGCGTAGATACGGTGCACGACGTGCATGGCGGCCTACCATTAAAACGTATTTCATGGAGCGCAGTATTTGCCGGCGTTATCGCTGCGCTAATCATTCATATTTTATTGGGGATATTGGGTACAGCGATTGGTGCAACAACCATCGATCCACAACAGGAACAAAATCCGCTGCAGCATCTGGGAACCGGCGCGTTAATCTGGACCGGCGTGAGTATGCTGATTGCCATGGGCGTAGGTAGCTACGTTGCGGGGCGTCTGGCGCAGCGCGAAGGGGCGATGCATGGTTTGTTGATGTTTGGTGTTAGCACCATTTTGACATTATGGCTCGCGATTACCCTGGCGACTGGCGTTATTGGCGGTGCGTTTAATATTTTAGGCGCCGGCGTAAATGCTGTTGGTAATGGAATTTCCGCAGCGGCGCCATCACTGACCAATATGGCAAAAGAGAAGCTGCAGGAAAGTAATATCAATTTAGATGATTTAAAAAACGAATTACAAACTACGCTGCGTCAAACCGGCAAGACAGAATTACAACCTGAGAATCTGCAAAAGGATGTAAATAACGAAGCCAATAACGCGCAAAATCAAGCAGAGCAAACGGCACAAAATCCACAGAATGCTGATAATGATCTGGCTAATTGGTTGAAAGGCGTTATGAATCGTCACTCAGATACATTGCAAGCTGCCGATCGTGATGCGCTGAAAAATATTATCAAAGCGCGCACCGGTAAAAGCGATCAAGAGGTTGAGCAGATTGTAACTCAAACCGAGGAGAGCTATAAAAAAGCCGTGCAACAGTATCAGGAGTTGAAACAGCAGGCGGAGCAAAAAGCCCGTGAAGTGGCTGAGCAAGCGGCGGCCGCAACGGCGAAAGCGAGCTGGTTCACCTTCTTTATGCTGGTGATTGAAGCAGTACTGGCAGCATTGCTGGGGCGCGTGGGTCGCAGGACGCAACCGCGTCAGGTATTAAGCCACGAACGTCGGTAACAAAAAAAAAGGCGGCTGATTCAGCCGCCTTCTCGCATTTAGCGCTTCAGCGCTTCACTCAACTCTTCACGCATCGATGCCAGCATTGCTTTCACTACGCGTGGGTTACCCGCAACGATGTTACCTGACATCACGTAACCGTGGTTGCCGGTAAAGTCAGTCACCAGGCCGCCCGCTTCACGCACCAGCAGCTCGCCCGCCGCAAAATCCCACGGCTTCAGGCCAATCTCAAAGAAACCATCAACGCGACCTGCAGCGGTGTAAGCCAGATCCAGCGCCGCCGAACCGGTGCGACGGAAATCAGCGCACTGGGTGAACAGTTTGCCAACGATGTTGATGTAAGGCGTTGCGTGCTGCTTCAACTTGAACGGGAAGCCGGTCGCCAGGATGGTGCCATCCAGATCGCGCGCCGTGCTGCCGCGCAGGCGATAGCCATTCAGCTGTGCGCCCTGGCCGCGTACGGCGGTGAAGAGTTCGTTGCGCATTGGATCGTAAACCACAGCCACTTCGGTGCGGCCTTTGATGCGCACAGCGATAGAAACGGAGAAGTGTGGTAAACGTTTGATGAAGTTGGTGGTGCCATCCAGCGGATCGATTACCCATTGAATGTCTTGATCTTCGCCCGCCAGCTCACCGCTTTCTTCGGTGATGATGGTGTGTTTCGGGTACGATTTACGAATTACTTCGATAATCAGACGTTCTGCGTCACGGTCAACATTGGTAACGAAGTCGTTGCTGCCTTTCTGGCTGGCTTCGACAGCGTCCGGGGTTTCATAATTCTTGGCAATTAAATTTCCGGCCTTGCGCGCGGCGCGCACGGCTATGTTGAGCATCGGATGCATCGGTATCTCTCGCTGGATGTTAAAGAACGGGGAAAACGGCGCGGAGTATATCAGCGTGTTCAGCAAATGTCCTCTTTTTATGTTAGGATGCGCGCCATCATTTCCCTGACCGCCTCTAATTATGCTGCAGAATATCCGAATCGTACTGGTAGAAACGTCGCACACCGGCAACATGGGCTCCGTCGCACGCGCGATGAAAACTATGGGCTTAACCAACCTTTATCTGGTCAATCCGCTGGTAAAACCAGATTCACAGGCCATTTCCCTCGCCGCCGGTGCCAGCGATGTCATTGGTAATGCGCGCATTGTCGATACCATGGATGAAGCCATTGCCGGTTGTAGTTTGGTGGTTGGCACCAGCGCACGTTCACGTTCACTGCCGTGGCCCATGTTGGATTCACGCGAGTGCGGCATTAAAAGCGTGGAAGAGGGGCAGCAGGCGCCGGTGGCGTTGGTGTTTGGCCGCGAGCGCGTGGGCCTGACTAACGAAGAGTTGCAGAAATGCCACTATCACGTCGCGATTCAGGCGAACCCGGAATACAGCTCACTGAATCTGGCGATGGCGGTGCAGATTATCGCTTACGAAGTGCGCATGGCCTGGCTGGACGCGCAGGAAAAAGCCGCGCCGACGGAAGAGCCGGTCGAATCACCGTATCCGCTGGTTGACGATCTGGAGCGCTTCTATCAGCACATCGAACAGATGATGCTGAACAGCGGCTTTATCCGTGAAGGCACGCCAAGCCAGGTGATGAGCAAGCTGCGTCGTTTATATACACGTGCGCGCCCCGAACGCGACGAACTGAACATCCTGCGCGGCATGATGGCATCGTTCGAAAAGCGCAAAGGTAATGTGGATAATAGTTGAGTAAAACAGTTGGTTAAATAGTTGAGCAATTTACTTGGTTAAATAGTTGACCGTTTTACTCAGGAATGTCAGACTGGCGTCAATTCTTCAGATAACCCGCCGATAACCGGACGGACGCTTACGAGGTTGTATGCTATGAGACTGACATCCAAAGGACGTTATGCCGTAACCGCTATGCTGGACGTTGCACTGCACTCCAATGAGGGCCCGGTGCCGCTAGCTGACATTTCTGAGCGTCAGGGCATCTCATTGTCCTATCTGGAGCAGTTATTCTCACGTCTGCGTAAGCACGGCTTAGTGGCCAGCGTTCGTGGTCCAGGTGGCGGTTATCTGTTAGGCAAAGATTCAAGCGCGATTGCTGTGGGCGCGGTTATTACCGCCGTTGACGAATCTGTCGATGCCACTAAATGCCAGGGCAAAGAGGGCTGCCAGGGCGGCGAGCGTTGCCTGACCCACGTTTTGTGGCGTGATCTGAGTGAGCGCATCAGCGACTTCCTCAACAACATCACGTTGGCGGAACTGGTGAATAATCAGGAAATCCTCGAAGTGGCCGATCGTCAGAATACCGTCGACAATCGTCGTTTCCAGCAGCATCGTGTGCAAGAAACCATTAACGTTAATCTGCGCGCTTAATCAGTTCTCCTTCGGCCTTTCCTGTTCATACGGGCGAGGCCGAATGTGCTATAAAGACGTATGATTTTTTATACGGAGTTTTAGCGCAATGAAATTACCGATTTACCTGGATTACGCAGCCACTACGCCTGCGGATCCGCGTGTTGCCACCAAAATGATGCAGTTCCTCACAATGGATGGCACTTTCGGTAACCCCGCGTCCCGTTCCCACCGTTTTGGCTGGCAGGCTGAAGAAGCTGTTGATGTGGCTCGCAATCAAGTTGCTGAGCTGGTCAATGCCGATCCCCGTGAAATCGTTTTTACCTCCGGCGCGACCGAAGCGGACAACCTTGCGATCAAAGGTGCCGCGCAATTCCATCAGGCGCGCGGCAAACACATTATTACCAGCCAAACCGAACACAAAGCGGTGCTCGACAGTTGCCAGCAACTGGCGCACGAAGGCTTTGATGTCACCTTCTTACAGCCCGGCAGCGACGGTATCGTTACGCCGCAGATGCTCGAATCTGCACTGCGCGACGACACGGTGCTGGTGTCGCTGATGCACGTCAATAATGAAACCGGTGTGATTCAGGACATCGCCGTACTCGGCGCGCTGTGCCGTGCGCGTGACATCCTGTTTCACGTTGATGCCACGCAAAGCGTCGGCAAATTGCCGATTGACGTCACTGAACTGCCGGTGGATTTGATGTCGTTCTCAGCGCACAAGCTGTATGGACCGAAAGGCATCGGCGCGCTGTGGGTGCGTCGTAAACCGCGTCTGCAAATTGATGCACAGATGCACGGTGGCGGTCACGAGCGCGGCATGCGTTCGGGCACGTTGCCGGTGCATCAGATTGTCGGCATGGGCGAAGCCTACCGGATTGCGCGTGAAGAGATGAGCAGCGAAATGGCGCGTCTGGCCGAGCTGCGCCAGCGTCTGTGGCGCGGTATTAGTCAATTGGGTAACGTGAACCTCAACGGTTCGCTGGAGCAGGGCGCTCCGAACATCCTCAATATTAGTTTTGCCCACGTCGATGGCGAATCGCTGATTATGGCGCTGAAAGATTTGGCGCTGTCATCCGGTTCCGCCTGTACCTCGGCCAGTCTCGAACCTTCCTATGTGCTGCGCGCGATGGGCGTTGAGCAGGAGCTGGCACACAGCTCGCTGCGTTTTTCGCTCGGACGCTTCACCAGAGCAGAGGAAATTGAGTACGCTATCGAGCTGGTTAACAAAGCGGTAACACGCTTGCGGGCACTTTCGCCTGCGGCAAACGCCCGCTAATTCATGCACCCCTTGCGCCGGTTCTGGCGCAAGGTGACACCTAACGCAAACGGAGCCACGCGATGACAACACAACCGATGATAATTACGCTCAGCTCCCAGGCCGCCGATGCGCGCTGGGGTGACAAAGCGCTGCTGAGCAGCAACGAAAGTGGCATGACCGTACACCTGACTGGCGCAGACGCGCTGATGAGCATCCAGCGCGCGGGGCGCAAGCTGGACGGGCAGGGCATTCGTCATGTCTCGCTGCAGGGCGAAGGCTGGGATGTGGAAAAGTGCTGGGCGTTCTGGCAAGGCTACCGCAGCCCGAAAGGCAAACGTCAGGTCGAGTGGCCGGAATTCAATGAGGACGATCAGGCTGAATTTGCACGTCGTCTGAAGATTGTTGACTGGGTGCGCGACACCATCAACCTGCCGGCGGAAGATCTTAGCCCGGAACAGCTGGCGCACAACGCGGTTGATCTGATCAACGAAGTGGGCGGCAAAGCAGTCAGCTATCGCATCACCAAAGGTGACGATTTGCGTGTTCAGGGTTACGCCGGTATCCACACCGTGGGCCGCG
The DNA here is from genome assembly GCF_042666835.1 of Pantoea sp. GCM10028869. Taxonomy (NCBI): domain Bacteria; kingdom Pseudomonadati; phylum Pseudomonadota; class Gammaproteobacteria; order Enterobacterales; family Erwiniaceae; genus Pantoea; species Pantoea sp. GCM10028869. Next base: position 126,604 of record NZ_JBHTGO010000004.1, read on the forward strand.
GCTCCACGCGCGCACCGGTGTTGCTGGCGCTGGATTTCAATCCAACTGGCGATGAAGATGCGCCGGTTTACGCCTGTCTGGTCGGGAAAGGCATCACCTTTGATACCGGCGGTTACAGCTTGAAGCAGAGCGCTTTCATGGACTCAATGAAGTCTGATATGGGCGGCGCGGCAACGCTGACTGGCGCACTGGCGCTGGCGATTTCACGCGGTCTGAATAAGCGCGTGAAACTGTATCTATGCTGCGCAGACAACATGGTCAGCGGCAACGCCTTCCGTCTGGGCGACATCATTCGCTATCGCAACGGTAAAACCGTGGAAGTGATGAACACCGATGCGGAAGGTCGTCTGGTATTGGCCGATGGCCTGATCGATGCCAGCGAGCAAAATCCTGAACTGCTGATCGATGCGGCAACGCTGACCGGCGCGGCGAAAACCGCGCTGGGTAACGATTATCACGCGCTGTTTACCTTTGACGATGTGCTGGCGGAATCGCTGCTTGGCAGCGCAACCGGCGAAAACGAAGCTTTCTGGCGTCTGCCGCTGGCCGAGTTCCATCGCAGCCATCTGCCTTCAAACTTTGCCGATCTGAATAACATCGCCAGCCCGTCACATGCGGCAGGTGCCAGCAGTGCGGCGGCGTTCCTGTCGCATTTCGTCAGCAAATACCAGCAAGGCTGGCTGCACATTGACTGCTCCGCGACGTACCGCAAAAGCGCGGTGGATCAGTGGTCCGCAGGTGCGACCGGTTTGGGTGTACGCACTGTCGCCAATCTGTTACTGAAATAATCCTCATCACGGCAGGCGCAAGCTTGCCGTCTTTTTTGGAATACGATAAATGAGTAACCGTCTTGAAGAGGTGCTGAAGCTGGCGGCTACTGAGCCTGCGCACCGTCCGGAATTTTTCCAGCTGCTGCTGGAAGCCGATGTGTGGGTGCCAGGCGAAAGTCCCGCCGAACAGTTTGATGCGACTTCGCCGGTCGAATTACAGCATTGGGAAAAAGAGGGTGGCGGCAGCGTGATCCCGTTCTTCACCTCGGAAGAGGCGATGGGCGAGGCCATCAAAGATGAACAACCTTACCTGCGCATGCCGGTGCGCACGCTGTTTGAAATCACGCAAGGCGAAACGCTGTTCCTCAATCCGAAACTGCCTGCGGGTAAAGAGTTTTCGCCGGGTGAAATCGCCCATTTGATTGGCGAAGAGGGCAGTGCGCTGAGCCAGCAAACCGTGCTGGAAGGTGGTCATGCGTTGCTGTTGTCCGAAGTGGCCGAGCCGCCAGCGCAGATGATTGATTCGTTAACGCAACTGTTTGCCAAGTACAAACAGGTACGCCGTGCTTACATCGCCAGCATTCGTGAAAGCGCTAGCGAAGCACCGAACCTGCTGATTGGTATCGAAGCTGATAGCGATATCGATGAGATTATTCAGGCGGCGGGCGGTGTAGCGACGGATACGCTTGCGGATGATGCGCCCATTGATATCTGTGAAGTGGTTAATGAAGATCGCGGCGTGAGCCACTTCTTTACTGCCCACATCACGCCGTTCTATGAACGTCGCTGGGGCAGTTTCCTGCGCGATTTTAAGGGCAGTCAGCGGATTATATAATGCGTGGTCGCCATTGATGGCGACCTGCTATCACTTCTCGATCGGTAAATCGTCGCGGCTGCCCCATTCGCCCCACGAACCGTCGTACAGCGTCACATCCCGCACACCCAGCGAGGTGAGCGCCAGAATCACCACCACCGCCGTGACACCCGAACCGCAGCTGGCAATCACCGGCTGATCCAGTTTTACCCCCGCCTGAGCAAACAGATCGCGCAGTTCCGCTGCCGGTTTCAATTCACCATTTACCACTAAACTGTTCCACGGCACGTTCAGGCTGTTGGGAATATGCCCGCGCAGCAAGCCCGGACGCGGTTCATCCACTTCGGCGTTAAAACGGTTCGCCGCACGGGCATCGACAATCTGCGCACCGCCTTCGTGGCTGATCAGCAGCACATCGGTCAGACGTTTCACCTGTGCGCTATCATAAGTCGCTTCGAATTCACCCTCCGGCAAACTAACCGGTCCGGTGGCGACATCGAAACCGGCTGCCTTCCAGCCCTGTAATCCTCCGGCCAGAATCGACACGTTTTCGCAGCCAAAGGCGCGCAGCATCCACCACGCACGCGGAGCCGAAAACAGGTTGCCTTCGTCATACACCACCAGATGTTTGTCCTGGCTGACGCCCAATTCGCGCATTGCCACCGCAAAGGATTCGGCGCGGGGCATCATGTGTGGATAAGCACTGGTGTGATCGGACAAGGCTTCAATATCGAAGAACGGCGCATTCGGCAGATGACCAGCCAGATATTCAGCCTGCACATCACGTACGGCTTCCTGGCCAGGCGGTAACATGCGGGCATCAAGCACCTGCAATGTTTCCTCGGTGTAATGTTCTTTCAACCAATCAGCGGACACAAATATGGCTGTCATAGCAACCTCTTCTCAGCAAACGGGAAACGACCAGTCTCCGGGAATGTGAACGCTATCTCAAGGGTGTGATTGCTAAAGTTGGCGGGTTGATGTGAAATTGCGCGGAATGACGTTTTCTTAACTTCTGGGACTGGTGAGGGAATTACCATGGCAAAACGTTTTAACCGGCTGCTGCTCAGCGCGCTGATCGGTGCTGGATTACTGGGCGGCGGGACCTTGACGATACACGCGGAGGAAGCGGCAACCGCAACAGCAACGCAGAAATCGCTGTCGGTTATCGATCTCTCCGAGCTGCAACTCGACGGCGCCGCCGCGCTGGTGTTGACCTTCAACACGCCGCTTGAAGCGAAGCAGAATTTCGCTGCGCGCGTGCAGATTATCGATGAGAAAAGCGGCAAGGTTGATGGCGGCTGGGAGCTGGCGCCAAACGGTAAAGCGTTGCGTTTTCGTCATCCTGAACCGTCGCGCAAGTTGACGGTTAATGTCGATGCCGGTCTCAAAGCAGCCGATGGCAGCACCTTATCGAAATCTTTTAGCCAATCGCTCACCACGCGCGATATCCAGCCGATGGTGGGTTTTGCCAGTCGCGGATCGCTGCTGCCGCTGCGTCTGACGCAGGGATTGCCGGTGCTGGCGCTGAATGTGAATAACGTCGACGTCGATTTCTTCCGCGTGAAAAGTGCCTCGCTGGCCGATTTTCTGGCGCAGTGGAATTACGGCAACAATATGTCGTACTGGGAATCACGCGAGCTGCTGAAAAATGCCGATCTGGTTTACGGCGCCCGCTTCGATCTTAATCCGGCACGCAACACGCGCGAGAAAATGCAGCTGCCGCTGGGCGATGTCGATGCGCTGAAGCAGCCGGGCGTTTATCTGGCGGTGATGAAACAGGCCGGAACCTACAACTACACGCAACCGGCGACACTGTTTACGTTGAGCGACATCGGTTTGTCGCTGCACCAATTTCCCGAACAGCTGGAACTGTTTGCCCAAAGCCTGACCAATGGCGCGCCGTTGGATGACGTTAGCGTGCAGCTGCTGGATGAAAAAGGAAAACAACTCGCCAGTGGCACCAGTGACAGCAACGGTCATTTGCGCCTACCGGCAAATGCTAAAGGCAAGCTGCTGCTGGCGACACAAAAGGACCAAACCTCGCTGATCGATCTTAATCGTCCGGCGCTGGATCTGGCGGAGTTCCCGATTGATGGACCGCAAGGCTACGACAAACAGTTGTTCGTATTTGGTCCGCGCGATCTCTATCGTCCGGGTGAAACGGTGATCGTCAACGCGCTGCTGCGTGATGCAGATGGCAAACCGTTGCCGCCGCAGCCGGTGAAAGCCGACGTGGTGCAGCCGAATGGCGAAGTGTCGCAGACCTTTGTCTGGCAGCCGGAGAACGGCGTCTATCAACATCGCTTCGCGATACCGGCTGCGGCGATGACCGGTGATTGGACGCTGCGCATCAACAGTGGCGACAACCAGCCGCGCAGCTGGCCGTTCCACGTCGAAGACTTCCTGCCGGAGCGCATGGCGCTGGATTTGACCAACAGCGCGCAGCCGTTGGCGCCGGATGAGGACGTCACCTTTGTTGTTGAAGGCCGCTATCTGTACGGCGCGCCGGCTGCGGGTAACGAGCTGCAAGGGCAGCTGTTCCTGCGTCCCGCGCGTGAAGCGGTGGCCGCGCTGCCTGGCTATCAATTTGGTGACATCACTGAAGAGCTGAAACGTTCGCTCGATGATGTGGATGAGAAGCTGGATGAGAGCGGCAAGCTGCAGCTTAACGTTGAGAGCAGCTGGAAAGAGATCCATTCACCGCTCAATCTGATTCTGCAAGCCAGCCTGCTGGAAGCCGGCGGCCGTCCGGTGACGCGCCGCGCGACTCAGGCGATTTGGCCGGCAGCGGCGCTGCCCGGCATCCGTCCGCTGTTTAACAGTGAATCGGTATATGACTATCGCAGCGATCGTTATCACGATGAGCCGACCGTGGCAGAAAACAGCCTCGCGGAATTCGACGTGGTCTACGCCAATCCGCAGGGCGAAAAACTGGCGGCGTCAGATCTTGATGTGCGCCTGATCCACGAACGCCGCGACTATTACTGGAGCTTCTCTGATAGCGAAGGCTGGCAATCGCGCTTCGATCAAAAGGATCTGCAGGAGGATCAGCAGCGCATCTCTATTGCGGCGGGCGGCAACCAAAAAGTGAGTTTCCCGGTGGAGTGGGGCACCTATCGCCTGGAAGTGCATGCCGGCGACAATATCATGAGCAGCGTACGCTTCCAGGCCGGATATGGGTGGCAGGACAACACCAACGGCACCGGCGCGCTGCGTCCGGATCAGGTCAAACTGAAAATTGATAAAACCGCCTATCAGGCGGGCGACACCGCGCATGTGCAGGTGGAATCGCCTGCTGCCGGCAAAGGCTATCTGATGGTGGAATCCAGCAGCGGCACGCTGTGGTGGCAACCGCTGGAGGTTCCGGCGGGCGGCGTAACCATTGATGTACCGATTAGCGACAGCTGGCAGCGACACGATCTCTATCTCAGCGCCATCGTGGTGCGCGACGGCGACAAGGCCAGCGGCGTCACGCCGAAGCGCGCGGTGGGGTTACTGCATCTGCCGATGGCGACCGAAGCGCGCCGCCTCAGCTTAGCGCTCGACGCGCCGGATAAGATCCGTCCTGAGCAGACGCTAAAAGTGCAGGTCAAAGCCAGCCGTGAAGGTGGCGCATTACCAAAACAGGTTCAGGTATTACTCTCGGCGGTGGACAGCGGCGTGCTTAACATCACTGACTACAAAACCCCGAATCCGTGGGAAGCGTTCTTTGGCCGCAAGCGTTATAACGCCGATCAATACGATGTGTTTGGTCAACTGATTGAAGGCGGTGGCAAACTGGCCGCGCTGCGCTTTGGTGGTGACGCCGACGATGCGGATACGCTGTCGCGCGGCGGCAAAAAACCGGTCACCGACGTGCAGATCGTGGCGCAGCAGTTGCAGCCCGTAACGCTGGATGCCAATGGCGAAGGTACGCTGGAACTGCCGATTCCGGCGTTTAATGGCGAATTGCGTTTGATGGCGCAGGTGTGGAGTGACGACAGCTTCGGGTCGGCCGATCGTAAGCTGGTGGTTGCCGCGCCATTGATCAGTGAACTGGCGACGCCGCGCTTCCTGGCCAGCGGCGATCAATCTACGCTTGCGCTGGATCTCACTAACCTCACCGATCAACCGCAAACGCTGAAAATCAACGTCAGCGCCAGCGGCCAGATCGCCCTGAACAGCAACATCCCTGCCAGCGTGCAGCTGGCGCAAGGCGCGCGCACCACCTTGCAAATTCCGGTCAGAGCGCTGGGCGGCTTCGGTGAAGGCGAGGTACAGGTCAGGGTTTCCGGCATGAGTTTACCGGGTGAAACGCTGGCAGCCAGCGAGCGTAAATGGAAAATTGGTGTGCGACCGGCGTATCCGGCACAAACGCTGAGTTTCGATAACGTGATGCAAACCGGCCAGAACTGGCAGGTGATGGCCAGCGCCTTCAATGGCTTGCAGCAGGATACCTTGAGCGGACAGCTGTCGCTCAGTAACCGTCCACCGCTGAATATCGCCAGCTATATCCGTTCGCTGTATGCCTATCCTTATGGTTGCCTTGAACAGACCGCCAGCGGTATTTGGCCGTCGGTGTTCACCAATCATGCGCAGCTGACGGCGATGGGCATCAAAACCAGTAACGATGAAGCGCGTCGCGCCTCAATTGATACCGGCATCGCGCGTCTTGCCGGCATGCAGCGCGGCAACGGCAGTTTTGGTTTGTGGAGCAAGGAGAGTCAGGAAGAGTTCTGGCTGACGGCTTACGTCACCGATTTCCTGCTGCGCGCCAGCGAAGCCGGGTACAGCGTGCCGGATGGCGTGATTACCCGTGCCGACGAACGTCTGCTGCGCTACCTGCAGGATCCCGCGCAGATCGAAACCAGCTGGAGCAGCGATGCCGATGGCTTGCGTTTCAGCGTGCAGGCTTATGCCGGATTGGTGCTGGCGCGTCAGCAGCAGGCGCCGCTCGGTGCGTTGCGTGCGCTGTATGAAAAGCGCGATCGGGCTAAATCGGGCTTGGCGATGGTGCAACTTGGCGTGGCGTTGAAGCTGATGGGCGATCAACAGCGCGCGCAACTGGCGCTGGCGCAGGGCATTGGCCTGGAACGTAAACCCAACAGCTGGCTCGGCGATTACGGCAGCCCGGTGCGCGATCGCGCGCTGATTCTGTCGCTGCTGACAGAAAACCAGCTGCTGCCGGAGATGCAAGGTCCGTTGTTGATCGAGCTGGCAAAAGCCGTGCACGGACAGCGCTGGTTCTCGACCCAGGAAAACAACGCGTTGTTCCTCGCCGCTCGCACCTTGCAGCAGCACAAAGGTGAAAGCTGGCAGGCGACCCTGCAGGGTAAAGCGGAACCGCTCAGCAGTGATCAGCCGCTCAATATTGGCATGACGGAAGATCAGCTGCGTCAGGGCGTGTCGGTGAAAAGCGACAACGCGTCGCCGCTTTACGGCACGCTAAATGTGGTGGGCTATCCGCGCACCGCACCGTCGCCGATGAGCAACGTGCTGCAGATCAGTCGTGAGTACTTCACGCTGGAGGGTAAACCGGCGGATCTCACCAACCTGAAAAGTGGCGAGCTGCTGGTGGTGCGGCTCAACGTCGCGGCCAGCGAGCGCGTCAGTGATGCGCTGGTGGTGGATCTGCTGCCTGCCGGGCTGGAGCTGGAAAACCAGAACCTGAGCGACAGCAGCGCCAGTTTAGGCGACAGTGCCGATGCGCTGAAAGAGAGCATGATGGATATGCAACAAGCCAACATCAAGCACATCGAATTCCGTGACGACCGCTTCGTCGCCGCGCTGGCGCTCGATGGCTACACGCCGGGCACGCTGCTGTATCTGGCGCGAGCGGTGACGCCGGGCAGCTATCGCCTGCCGCCGCCGCAGGTGGAATCGATGTATGTGCCGGAATGGCGCGCGATTGGCAGCACGCCGGAAAAACTCAATGTGCGTTAAGCATTGATGTCTGGAAGTAAGCGACTAAAGCGGTGGCGCTGGCTGCCGCTTTTTTTACTGCTGCTGCTGGCCGCGCTGTGGCTACTGGATCGCCTTACACCGCTACCGCTGCATGAGTTACAGCCGGCGCGCGTGGTGGTGGCCGAAGACGGTACGCCGCTGTGGCGCTTTGCTGACCCGCAAGGCATTTGGCGCTATCCGGTGACGCTGGAGGATGTCTCGCCTGCCTATATCGAGGCGCTGCTGACCTACGAAGATCGCTGGTTCTGGCATCATCCCGGCATCAATCCGATGGCGATTATGCGTGCAGTCGGGCAGAACGTGCTGCATCACGGCGTGGTCTCCGGCGGTAGCACGCTCACCATGCAGGTGGCGCGACTTATCGATCCGCAACCGCGCACTCTGCGCGGCAAAGTGGTGCAGGCGTGGCGCGCGCTGCAGCTTGAATATCATCTCTCAAAACGCGACATCCTCACGCTGTATCTCAATCGCGCCCCTTTTGGCGGCACGGTGGAGGGCGTTGGCGCGGCGAGCTGGATGTGGCTGGGGAAACCGCCTTCGCAACTTACCCAAGGTGAAGCGGCGCTGCTGGCGGTGTTGCCACAGGCACCAAGCCGCCTGCGTCCGGACCGCTGGCCTCAGCGCGCCGAAGCAGCACGCAATAAAGTGCTGGATCGCCTCGCGCAATATCACGTCTGGTCAGCGCAGGTTGTCGCCGAGATCAAACAAGAAGCGGTGTGGCTGCCGCCGCGCCAAATGCCGCAACGTGCGCCGCTGCTGGCCCGACGCCTATTGTCGCTGTCACCCGATACCAAAATCACCTCAACCATTGATGTGTCGCTGCAGCGCGAACTGGAGAATCTGGCGACGTCGCTGAAAAACAACTTACCGCCGCGCACCTCGCTGGCGCTGCTGGTGGTGGATCACCAAAACATGAAAGTGCGCGGCTATGTCGGATCGGTGGATTTCAATGACGACAGCCGTTTTGGTCATGTCGATATGATCTCGAGCGTGCGATCGCCAGGATCGGTGCTGAAGCCTTTTGTCTATGGCATGGCGCTGGATGATGGGCTGATTCATGGCGAATCACTGCTGCAGGATGTGCCGCGCCGCTTCGGTGACTATCGTCCCGGCAACTTTGACTCGGGCTTTCACGGGCCGGTGAGCGCCAGCGCTGCGCTGGAGCGATCGCTCAATCTCCCGGCGGTGCAGTTACTGGATGCGCTGGGGCCAAAAAGTGTCGCTGCGCGCTTGCGTAACGTGGGATTAAATCTGCGCTTTCCCGCTGGCGCAGAGCCCAATCTGTCGCTGGTGCTGGGCGGCACCGGCGCACGCATGGATGAGATTGTGGCGGCCTACAGCGCCTTTGCCCGTCACGGCAATGCGACGCAGTTGCGCTGGCTGACGACACAGCCGCTGCAGGAAAGGCCGCTGTTGTCGCCGGGCGCGGCATGGATTGTGCGGCGCATTCTGGCTGGCGCGGCGCAACCTCCGGCCAGCGGCGCGGTGGCGGAGATTGCGCCTTTGGCTTGGAAAACCGGTACCAGTTACGGCTACCGTGATGCATGGACGATTGGCATCACGCCGCGCTATCTGATTGGCGTGTGGGTTGGGCGGCCGGATGCCACGCCGGTCGCCGGGCAATTTGGTTTTGCCTCGGCGGTGCCGGTGATGAATCAGGTCAATAATGTGCTGGCGGGACATATGCCGGTGAGCGGTGCGCCGCGCGATCCGCGTCCGCTTGCGGTCAGCGCCATGAGCATTTGCTGGCCTGGCGGTCAGCCATTGCCTCCCGGCGACGAAAACTGTCGCCAGCGTCGTCAGAGTTGGGTGTTGAATCAAACTGTGCCACCGACGCTGCTGGCGCCGGGGCAGGAAGGCATCAATGGCTTGCGTCAGCGCTACTGGCAGAACAGCCGGGGATGGCGTGTGGCGGCAGATTGCCCGGATGCACAAAGTCGGGAGCGCCTGATGTGGCCGCTGCCGCTTGAACCCTGGCTGCCGGTTGCTGAACGCCGTGCGCAGCGCTTGCCGCCGATCGATCCCGCTTGTCCGCCGCGCAATCAGGGCAATGCGCCGCCGATGGTGATTACTGGTGTGATCAACGGCCAGCGCGTACAGCCGCTGCCGGGTAAAGTGGTGCTGGTGATGCCGGTTGCGGTGCAGGGCGGGCAAGGTGAGCAGCGCTGGTGGTTCTTAAACGGACAGCCGCTGGAGCGGGACGCGAATGATAAGAGTGCGGCGCTGGTGCTGGATGAGCCGGGCAGTTATCAATTGGTGGTGATGGATGAAGCGGGGCAACTCTCATCGGTGGCCTTTACGCGCGGTTAAGTGCATGGATATGGCATACTTTTTGCCTGCGCGCCCCGACAAAAATCAATTATTTTCAATAATTCCGCCAATCGCTAATAGGCAACGCGCTGCGATATCCCTATAATCGGCGCGTTTTCTTACCGGGAGGAGCTCCCGGATTCTTCAGGATGCTAACTAGAGGTCAACATGGCAATCGAACGTACTTTCTCAATCGTGAAACCAAACGCCGTCGCTAAGAACGTGATTGGTGCAATTTATAACCGTTTTGAAAGCGCGGGCTTCAAAATCGTTGGCGCAAAAATGCTGCACCTGACCAAAGAGCAGGCTGAAGGCTTCTACGCTGAGCACAAAGGCCGTCCATTCTTTGATGGTCTGGTTGAATTCATGACTTCTGGTCCGGTTGTGGTTTCTGTACTGGAAGGCGAAAACGCCGTTCAGCGTCACCGCGATCTGATGGGTGCAACTAACCCAGACAACGCGCTGGCAGGGACCCTGCGTGCGGATTACGCGGACAGCTTCACCGAGAACGCGACCCACGGTTCTGACTCTGCTGAATCTGCAGCACGCGAAATCGCGTACTTCTTCGCAGAAAACGAAGTCTGCCCACGCACTCGCTAAGTGCGTTGATGGCCTGAGCGGACACCCGTCTTTACAGCTGTTCAACCTCTGTGAAACGGTTCCCCTGGCATCATGCAGCAGATGTAGTACAATTATGCGCCCTTGTTGAGCCAGCCTCAGCGAGGGCGCTGTTTTTTTCCTACTATTAACCAGAGCCGTAACGTGTAACAACGAGGCCAGAGAACATTATGTCCGAACAGATTGTGACGCCGTCGTCCGCTTCCCCCGTGGTTGTTTCCCCAAAAAACGAAAAAATTAACCTGCTGGATCTTAATCGTCAGCAGATGCGCGAATTCTTTCTTGAGATGGGCGAAAAGCCGTTCCGTGCCGATCAGGTCATGAAGTGGATGTACCACTACTGCTGCGATGATTTCGAGCAGATGACCGACATCAACAAAGTGCTGCGCGGTAAGCTGATGCAGCGCGCTGAAATCCGTGCGCCGGAAGTAGCGGAAGAGATGCGTTCCACCGATGGCACCATTAAATGGGCGATTCGCGTGGGCGACCAGCTGGTTGAAACCGTCTACATCCCGGAAGCGGATCGCGCAACCCTGTGCGTTTCTTCACAGGTAGGCTGTGCGCTGGAGTGCAAATTCTGTTCGACGGCGCAGCAGGGCTTTAACCGCAACCTGCGCGTATCAGAAATTATCGGCCAGGTATGGCGCGCCGCGAAAATCATCGGTGCCGCGAAAATTACCGGTCAGCGCCCGATCACCAACGTGGTGATGATGGGCATGGGCGAGCCGCTGCTGAATCTGAACAACGTGGTGCCGGCGATGGATATCATGCTGGACGACTTCGGTTTCGGCCTGTCAAAACGTCGCGTTACGCTGTCAACCTCTGGCGTGGTGCCGGCGCTGGATAAGCTTGGCGACATGATCGACGTAGCGCTGGCGATTTCACTGCACGCGCCAAACGATGCGATTCGTGATGAGATCGTGCCGATCAACAAAAAGTACAACATCGAGACTTTCCTTGCGGCGGTCAAACGCTACATCGGCAAGTCCAACGCCAATCAGGGCCGTGTGACCATTGAGTATGTGATGTTGGATCACGTCAATGACAGCACCGACAACGCGCATGAACTGGCGGCACTGCTGAAAGAGACGCCGTGCAAAATCAACCTGATTCCGTGGAACCCCTTCCCGGGCGCGCCGTATGGTCGTAGCTCCAATAGCCGTATTGACCGCTTCTCCAAAGTGCTGATGGATTACGGTTTCACCACCATCGTGCGTAAGACCCGTGGTGATGATATCGACGCCGCTTGTGGTCAGCTGGCGGGCGATGTGATTGACCGTACCAAGCGTACGCTGCGTAAGAAAATGGCGGGCGAAGCCATCTCTGTGAAGGCGCTCTGAAAGCCAGCGCCTGCTGATATTCAGCGGGCGTAACTCATGTCAGTCTCTCCGCATATTTTTCATGGAGAGACTGACATGCGTAAAGGATTATCCGCCGCGATTCTGGCTGGCTTTGTTGTAACCGGTTGTGTCAATCACCCTGCAAAGCAGAGTGCAGCGGATATCCGTCTGCAGCTCGGATTGCATTATCTGGCGGTGAAGGATTATGCCGCTGCACAGCGCAATTTATTGCGTGCTCAGCAGGCAGCGCCGAAAGATTATCGCGTGCCGTTGGCCCTGGCCCGTGTGGCGCAGGCGCAGCAGAACAGCGCACAAACCCGCTGGCACTATCAGCGGGCGCAGCAGTTAGCGCCGCTGAATGGTTATGTGGCTAACAATTACGGTGCGTTTCTCTGCGGTTTAAGGCAGTATGACGAAGCGCATCAACAGTTTAAGCTGGCAATTGAGGCGCAGGAAATCGATGCTCGTCAGGATGCATTCCTGTTTTCGGGCTATTGTTACCTGCAGGCTGATGAGAGTGCCGCAGCGCGCGAGCAGTTAGGTTACGCGCTGGATGCCGCACCGGAGCAGGGCAGTCAACTGCTGAGGGAAGTGGAAAGGCGGCTTGAACAGCAGGAACAGCAGTCGGTTCCGCTGCTTTTAGAAGTGTACCACCAGCGTTTGCCCGCAACGGCAGAGAGCCTGTGGTTACAGATACGTTTCGCCGCGCAACAGGGAAACGCTGCTGACGTTACACGTTATGGCGACCGGTTGGCGCGAAGTTTTCCACAATCGATACAGTACCAGCGTTATTTAGCTAATGAATACTGAAGCCACTCAAGAGAATTCTGCAGTACATTCCACAGGTGAACGCCTGCGTCTGGCCCGTGAGCAGATGGGGCTGACCCAGCAAAACGTCGCTGAACGCCTGTGCCTGAAACTTACTACCGTGCGTGATATTGAAGAGGATAAGTCACCTGCTGATTTGGCTTCGACATTCCTGCGCGGTTACATTCGCTCCTATGCCCGTCTGGTGCATGTGCCGGAAGATGACCTGCTGCCGATGATGGCAAAACAGGCTCCGGTGCGCGCTGCCAGGATCGAGCCGATGCAGAGCTTCTCATTGGGTAAGCGTCGTAAAAAGCGCGATGGCTGGCTGATGATCTTCACCTGGTTGGTGGTTTTCGTCGTAGTCGGTTTGACCGGTGCGTGGTGGTGGCAGAACCATAAAGCGTCACAGGCTGATTTGGTGTCGATGGCCGATCAAAACGGCAGCGGCGACAATAGCCAGTCCATTCCATTGGGCGACAACAGCACCGACAGCAATACCGATGCGGACACTAACGCTGCCGGTACGCCAGTCGATAACGGTGCTGGCGCAGCGGCCACGCCTGAAAGCAACGCCGGCGCACCTGCGTCGAGCATGAGCAACAATGTGCAAACCACCGGCAGCGACAACGCCGTGGTTTCGCCAAGCCAGGCTCCGATTGATACAACGCCGCCAGCGGCGACCTCTCCGGCGCCAGCAAACAGTGTTCCTGCTGGTCAAATGCCTACCGCGAATGCGGCAGTCAGCCAACCGGCAGGCGATCCGAATGCCATCGTAATGAACTTCAAAGCCGACTGCTGGCTGGAAGTCAGCGATGCGACCGGCAAGAAGTTGTTCAGCGGTTTGCAACGTAGCGGCGGTAAGCTGAGTTTGTCCGGAACGGCTCCGTATCGTCTGAAAATTGGCGCACCGGGTGCGGTTGACGTGCAATATCAGAATCAGCCCGTTGATTTAAGTCGTTTTATCCGTAATAACCAGGTTGCCCGTCTGACGCTGGGTGCGCAATAACGCGCAGCGCGCTTTCCGGGTAATTGTGGAGAGAGAATATGCATAACGAAGCACCCATCATCCGTCGCAAATCAACACGGATTTACGTCGGCAAGGTGCCAGTTGGCGATGGTGCGCCCATCGCCGTTCAGTCAATGACCAACACCCGCACCACTGACGTGGACGCCACCGTTAACCAGATTCGCCAGCTTGAGCGCGTCGGGGTTGATATCGTGCGCGTCTCCGTTCCCACTATGGATGCGGCTGAAGCCTTCAAACTGATTAAGCAACAAGTCAACGTGCCGCTGGTCGCGGACATTCACTTTGACTATCGCATCGCACTGAAAGTCGCTGAATATGGCGTGGATTGTCTGCGTATCAATCCAGGCAACATCGGCAACAATGAGCGTATTCGCCAGGTGGTGGATTGTGCGCGTCATTACAACATTCCGATCCGTATCGGCGTTAATGCCGGTTCGCTGGAAAAAGATCTGCAGGAAAAATATGGCGAGCCAACGCCGCAGGCGCTGCTCGAATCCGCGATGCGCCATGTGGATCACCTCGATCGCCTCAACTTTGATCAGTTCAAAGTGAGCGTCAAAGCCTCTGACGTCTTCCTTGCCGTTGAATCCTATCGTTTGCTGGCGAAAGCCATCGATCAGCCGCTGCATCTCGGTATCACCGAAGCGGGCGGCGCGCGTGCGGGTTCCGTGAAATCGGCGATCGGTTTAGGTTTACTGCTGGCCGAAGGCATCGGCGATACGCTGCGTATTTCGCTGGCGGCCGATCCGGTTGAAGAAGTGAAAGTCGGCTACGATATCCTCAAATCTCTGCGCATCCGCTCCCGCGGCATCAACTTTATTGCCTGCCCGACCTGTTCGCGTCAGGAGTTTGATGTCATCGGTACGGTCAATGCGCTGGAAGAGCGGCTGGAAGACATCATCACACCGATGGATATTTCCATTATCGGTTGCGTGGTGAACGGTCCGGGTGAAGCGACAGTTTCTACCCTCGGCGTGACCGGCGGAGCCAAGAAAAGCGGCTTCTACGAAGATGGTGTGCGCCAGCGCGATCGTCTCGATAACAACGACATGATCGACCAGCTGGAAGCGCGTATTCGCGCTAAAGCCAGCATGCTGGATGAAAGCCGCCGTATCAACGTGCAGCAGCTGGAAAAATAATCGTGGCGCGCGCCAGTCGCGTGCCAGTTTGTGATTGAACCTGTGCGGTTTCATCCTCATAAGGTATGATGCCGCTCAGGTTTTTTTGTCTTAAGAGATTCTAACGTGGCGAAGAATATTCAAGCGATTCGCGGGATGAACGATTATCTGCCGGCGGATACCGCGATTTGGCAGCGTATTGAAGGCACCCTTAAGCAGGTGCTGGCCAGCTATGGTTACAGTGAAATCCGTCTGCCAATCGTTGAGCAAACCCCGTTGTTCAGCCGCGCGATCGGTGAAGTCACCGACGTGGTTGAGAAAGAGATGTACACCTTTGAAGACCGCAACGGCGAAAGCCTGACGCTGCGTCCGGAAGGCACTGCAGGTTGCGTGCGCGCCGGTATCGAGCACGGTCTGCTGTACAATCAGGAACAGCGTCTTTGGTACACCGGCCCGATGTTCCGCTACGAGCGCCCGCAGAAAGGTCGTTATCGCCAGTTCCACCAAATGGGTGTCGAAGTCTTCGGCCTGCAAGGCCCGGACGTAGATGCTGAGCTGATCATGATGACCGCGCGCTGGTGGAAAGCGTTAGGTATTGCCGAGCATGTTGAGCTGGAGCTGAACTCTATCGGTTCGCTGGACGCGCGTGCCAACTATCGCAGCGCGCTGGTGGCATTCCTTGAGCAACATCAGGACGTACTCGACGAAGATTGCAAACGCCGCATGTACACCAATCCACTGCGCGTGCTCGACAGCAAAAATCCTGACATCCAGAAACTGTTAAACGATGCGCCAACGCTAGGCGAATTCCTTGATGAGGAGTCACGCGAGCACTTCAGCGGCCTGTGCGCCTTGCTGGACGACGCGGGCATTAACTATCGCATTAACCAGCGCCTGGTGCGCGGCCTCGATTACTATAACCGTACCGTGTTTGAATGGGTGACCAGCAGCCTCGGTTCGCAGGGCACCGTGTGCGGCGGCGGACGTTACGATGGTTTAGTTGAACAGCTGGGTGGACGTGCCACGCCAGCGGTTGGTTTTGCCATGGGTATGGAGCGTCTGGTGTTGCTGGTGCAAGCAGTTAATCCAGAATTTGAACCGACGCGCATTGTTGATGTCTATGTTATCGCTTCGGGGCAGGGCGTTCAGTCCGCCGCGATGCAACTGGCGGAAAAACTGCGTGATGCTGATCCGGCACTGAAGATGATGACCAACTTTGGTGGCGGTAACTTCAAGAAGCAGTTTGCCCGTGCAGACAAGTGGGGCGCACGCATTGCGCTGGTGCTGGGCGAAGATGAAGTGAAAGCGGGCCAGGTTGTGGTGAAAGACCTGCGTACCGGCGATCAACAGACGCTGGCTCAGAGCGACGCCGCTGCGACGTTGCGCACGCTGCTGCAGTAAGCGCAGCACTGCAACAGCCATTTTAAAGAGAGGGATTGCGTGGAAGTTTACAGCAACGAAAACGAACAAGTTGACGCGCTGCGTCAGTTCTTTGCCAACAATGGCAAATTCCTGGCCGTTGGCGTAATCATCGGTATCGCTGCGCTGGGTGGCTGGCGTTTCTGGTCCAGTCATCAGGAAGGCACCGATAAAGCGGCATCAGCAGAATATCAACAACTGACCAGCGCGATGCAGGCGGACAAGCCTGATTCGCTGGAAGCGGTCGCCACTTTCGCCAGCGAAAACAACAACACCTATGGTGCGTTGGCTTCGTTGGATCTGGCTAAGCAGTATGTTGAAACCAATCAGCTCGATAAAGCTATCACTCTGTTACAGAGTGGGCTGAAAGATACCAAAGATGCCAACCTGCAGGCGGTGATTAACCTGCGTCTGGCTCGCATTCAGTTGCAGCAAAGTCAGGCCGATGCCGCACTTTCTACCCTTAACAATGTTAAAGGTGATGGCTGGACAGCCATTGTGGCGGACATTCGTGGCGAAGCACTGCTGAGCAAAGGCGATAAGCAGGGCGCGCGTGATGCCTGGAGCAAAGGTGCTGAATCGCAGGCCTCTCCTGCGCTGAAGCAAATGCTGCAGATGAAGATGAATAACTTAAGTTAAGCCAGTCAAGAGAGCGCACATGGAATTACGTAAATACCTGCTGCCAGGGCTGATTTCAGTCACTCTGCTCAGCGGTTGCTCGCTGTTCAGCGGCGAAGAAGATGTAGTGAAAATGGCCCCGCTGCCTAAAGTGGAAAACCAGTTTACGCCGCAGACCGCGTGGAGCACCTCGGTTGGCGACGGCGTTGGTGATTTCTATTCCAATCTGCATCCAGCCTGGCTGGACGGTACCGTGTATGCTGCGGATCGTTTTGGTGTGGTTAAAGCGCTTGATGCCAGCAATGGTAAAGAGAAATGGAAAGTCGATCTCTCTGAGAAAACCGGCTTCTTCTCGAAAAACATCTCGGCACTGCTCTCTGGCGGCGTCACCGCCAGCGGCGATCGCATCTACATCGGTAGCGAACGTGGTCAGGTATTTGCGTTGAATACCAGCGATGGTGGCATTGCCTGGCAGACCAAGGTCGCCGGTGAAGCGCTGTCGCGTCCGGTGGTGAGCGACGGTTTAGTGCTGGTTCACACCAGCAACGGTATGTTGCAAGGCCTTGATCAGAGCACTGGCGTGATCAAATGGACTGTTAACCTTGATATGCCTGCGCTGTCACTGCGCGGTGAGTCAGCCCCGACCGTGGCCTTTGGTGGCGCAATTGTGGGTGGCGATAATGGCCGCGTGAGCGCAGTCATCGTCAATCAAGGTCAGCTTATTTGGCAGCAGCGTATTTCGCAGCCAAGCGGCGCCACGGAAATCGATCGCCTGAGCGACGTCGATACTACGCCAGTCGTGGTAAACGGTGTGGTTTATGCGCTGGCGTATAACGGTAACCTCACCGCGCTGGAACTGCGTTCTGGTCAGGTGCTGTGGAAACGTGAGATTGGCGGCGTGAAAGACATGGTGGTGGATGCGGGTCGTATCTATCTGGTCGATCAGGATGACCGTGTGATTGCCCTGAATGCTGACGGTGGCGTAGCCATCTGGCGTCAAAGCGATCTGCTGCATCGTAATCTGACCTCGCCGGTGCTGTTCAACGGTTATCTGGTTGTCGGTGATAGCGAAGGTTATCTGCACTGGATTAACACCCTTGACGGCCGCTTCGTGGCGCAGCAGAAACTGGACAGCGATGGCTTCCAGACTGAACCGGTTGTTGCCGGTGACAAGCTGCTGATCCAGGCGAAAGGCGGAGAAGTTTACGCCATCACCCGTTAAGGATTTGGCTCTGCGGGAACGCGTTTCCCGCTCGCTTACACGGCTCCTGATTCGTCAGGGGCCGTTTCGTTTTTAGTCAGGCATGGTATTCTTTGCGCCTTCAGCCTGACGCCTGGCGTCAAATGTCGTTATAATCACGCCATTCGGGCGAATTATTTTAAAAACTGAGGCAAGTGTTATGGTACCTGTGGTCGCGCTGGTTGGGCGTCCCAATGTGGGAAAATCTACGCTATTTAACCGTTTAACACGCACACGTGATGCGCTGGTGGCGGATTTTCCTGGACTGACTCGCGATCGCAAATATGGTCGCGCCGAAGTGGAAGGGCGCGAATTCATTGTTATTGATACCGGCGGTATTGATGGCACCGAAGAGGGCGTAGAAAACCGCATGGCGGAGCAGTCGCTGCTGGCGATTGAAGAAGCCGATGTGGTGCTGTTTATGGTGGATGCGCGCGCGGGCGTGATGCCGGCGGATCAGCAAATCGCTAATCATCTGCGTGCCCGTGAAAAAGCCACCTTTGTTGTCGCCAACAAAACTGACGGTATTGACCCGGAAGCGGCGGTGCTCGATTTTTATGCGCTGGGCTTAGGCGAGATTCACGCCATTGCAGCTTCGCATGGCCGCGGCGTTAACAGCCTGTTGGAAACCGCACTGTTGCCGTGGATGGAAGAAATCGTTCCAGAAGTCGAGCTCACTGAAGAAGAAGAGAACGCTGCTTATTGGGCCGATTTAGAAGAAGAGAGTGAGAAGGCGCTGGAGGAAGAGGAAGAAGAAGATTTCGACCCAACCACACTGCCAATCAAACTCGCTATCGTTGGCCGCCCGAACGTGGGTAAGTCAACGCTAACTAACCGCATTCTTGGCGAAGACCGTGTCGTGGTCTTCGACATGCCGGGCACCACGCGCGACAGCATCTATATTCCGATGGAACGTGACGGACGTGAGTATGTCCTGATTGATACCGCTGGCGTACGTAAGCGCGGTAAAATCACCGAAACCGTCGAAAAATTCTCAGTTATCAAAACGTTGCAAGCGATCGAAGATGCTAACGTGGTAATGCTGGTGATTGATGCCCGTGCCGGAATCTCCGATCAGGATCTCTCGCTGCTCGGCTTTATCCTGAACAGTGGGCGCTCACTGGTGATCGTGGTCAACAAGTGGGATGGCATGACGCAGGAAGCCAGAGATGAAGTCAAAGAGATGTTGGACTTCCGCCTGGGCTTTATCGATTTTGCGCGCATCCACTTTATTTCCGCCCTGCACGGCAGCGGCGTCGGCAACCTGTTCGAATCGGTGACCGAAGCGTACGACTGCTCTACCAAACGTGTGGGCACCGCAATGCTGACGCGCATCATGACCATGGCCGCCGACGATCACCAACCGCCGTTGGTGCGGGGTCGCCGCGTGAAGCTGAAGTATGCGCACGCCGGTGGTTATAACCCGCCAATCGTGGTGATTCACGGCAACCAGGTGAAAGATCTGGCTGATTCCTATAAGCGTTACCTGATGAACTACTTCCGTCGTTCACTCAACGTTATGGGTACGCCGATTCGCATTCAGTTCAAAGAAGGCGATAACCCGTACGCGGGCAAACGCAACCTGTTGACGCCAACGCAGCAGCGTAAACGTCAGCGTCTGATGTCGCATCTGAAGAAGAACAAGCGTTAAGATGAGAAGGGCCCAGCAGGGCCCTTTTTTTTCACCTGTAACTTTTAGTGGCGCCATTTATGGCGGCCGCCATCCAAAGCGCAGAGGATAATGGATGAACTTTTCCTGCCCAACCTGTCAGCAACCACTCACTCTCAGTGAAACCGGTTTTGACTGCCCCAATTGTGAACGTCATTTCGATCGTATCGCCTTATGCCCGGATTGCCATCAGCCGTTACAAGTGCTGAAAGCCTGTGGCGCTGTCGACTACTTTTGTCAGCACGGCGACGGTCTCATCTCGAAAAAGCGCGTCGAATTTACGCCTGACTTTATCGCAGATTAAAAACTCCGGATTCCAAGCCTAAAGTTATTAACCAGTTACGCCTGGATTTGTAGCAAAAATGCTATTAACCAGTGACTGCCGCGTTATGGATATTCACTTTTTATTGTACCAGGTGGTACAATCCTGCCGCCTTGTCGCGAGAATCACTCTCACCTACGTTGTGTCCTCGCTCACAAGCGCCGAATCACGGGCATTGCACCCGTATCAATAGATATAAAATAAAGCGTAACGGAATAGTTCCTGTCTCCCGCTGCGGCTGGGGCCTTGTCATCGGCTGCCACAGATTTATCGGCGCCAGCGCTTTATTTTTTCAGGAGAGTTTTTGTTATGGCAGAAAATTCCGCTCGTCCCGGCAAAGGGTTGAGCATCTGGTCCGTACTGTTTGGCCTGGTCTTGCTGGCAATCGGCTTGTTCTTCGCAATCGGCGGCGGCAAGCTGGTCGCGCTGGGCGGCAGCTGGTACTTCCTCATCGCCGGTATCGTTATGTTGCTGTCGGCCATTCAGTTCTTCCGTCGCAAATCATCCGCCGTCACCCTGTTTATTCTGGTGTTTGCTGGCACGCTGATTTGGTCACTGTTTGATGCAGGCCTGCATTTCTGGCCGCTGGTCTCGCGCTTGATGGTGCCGGCCGGCTTGATGCTGTTTGCATTCCTCACCTGGCCAGCCCTGCGTAAAAGCGAAGGCAAAAGCTCCCTGGCGAAAATCTCTTATGTGCTGTCTGCGGTGATCGTGGTGGGCATGGTGGCGACTTTCGTGCAGATGTTCCAGCCGCATCCTACCGTGGCATTTGACGGTAAACAGCTGCCGCTGATTCCGGTCGATAAATCAAAACCTCAGCAAGACTGGAGCAGCTACGGCCGTACGCCGGGTGGCGACCGCTTCGCTGCCATCGATCAGATTACCCGCGACAACGTGAAAGACCTGCAGGTTGCCTGGACTTTCCACACTGGCGATACGCCAATCAGCCCAACCGGTAACGGTGCGGAAGATCAGCAAACCCCGCTGCAGGTGGGCAACACGCTGTTCCTGTGCACCCCGCATAACAATGTGATTGCGGTTGCCGCAGACAGCGGTAAGGAAATCTGGAAACGCGAAATCAACGCGCAGGCAGAAGTGTGGAACCGCTGCCGTGGCTTAGCCTATTTCGATGCGACTAAACCCCTGCAGCAGCCAACCGAGCCGGGTTCAACGCCGGTTACTGCCGCTGTGCTGCCTGCTGGCGACACCTGTCAGCGTCGTATTCTGATGAACACCATTGATGCGCGTCTGATTGCTATCAACGCCGACAACGGTGAGCTGTGCGACACCTTCGGTACGCACGGTGTGGTTGACCTGAAAACCGGTCTGGGCAGTGCGCCAGATCCGCAATATCAGTTGACGTCACCGCCAGCGATGGCCGGTACCACTGTTGTTGTGGGTGGTCGTGTCGCCGATAACGTACAGACCGACATGCCTGGCGGCGTGCTGCGTGGTTTTGACGTCATCACCGGTCAGATGCGTTGGGCGTTTGACCCAGGCAACGACGACCCCAATGCGGTGCTGATGCCGGGTAAAAATTACACCCGCAGTACGCCAAACTCGTGGGCGCCAATGTCTTACGATCCGGCAATGAACACCGTGTTCCTGCCGATGGGTAGCTCGTCAGTGGATCTGTGGGGTGCGAACCGTACCAAACTGGATCACACTTACGGCGCATCAATCCTGGCGTTGGATGCCACCACCGGTAAGCAGAAGTGGGTTTATCAGACCGTGCATAACGATCTGTGGGACTTCGACCTGCCAATGCAGCCGAGCCTGGTCGACTTCCCGATGAAGGATGGCACCAACAAGCCAGCCGTCGTTATCGGCGCGAAAACCGGCATGATCTGGGTGCTGGACCGCCTGACTGGCAAGCCTTTGACCAAAGTTGAAGAGCTGCCGATGCCGCAGGGTCACATCCCGAACGAGCAGTACACCAAAACTCAGCCGCACTCTGTGGAAATGCCAAATATCGGCAACCAGAAAATGACGGAATCGGATATGTGGGGGGCAACACCGTTTGATCAGCTGGCGTGCCGTATTGCCTTTAAAGGCATGCGTTACGATGGTCTGTTCACCGTGCCGGATACCGATAAATCCCTCAGCTTCCCAGGTTCATTGGGCGGAATGAACTGGGGCGGTATCTCGTTTGACCCGAACAACCAGTACATGTTCGTTAACGACATGCGTCTGGGCCTGTGGGTACAGATGATTCCACAAGACACCAGCAAAACGGCGGCCAGCAACGGCGGTGAAGCCATCAACACCGGTATGGGTGCGGTTCCGCTGAAAGGCACACCGTACGCGGTGAACAAAAACCGTTTCATGTCGCCGCTGGGCATTCCGTGCCAGGCTCCGCCGTTCGGTACGCTGTCAGCGATTGACATGAAAACCCGTCAGATCGTGTGGCAGGTGCCAGTGGGTACGGTAGAAGATACCGGTCCGTTTGGTATCAAAATGCGCGCGAAAATGCCAATTGGTATGCCGACCTTAGGCGGCACGCTGGCAACGCAGGGTGGCCTGGTGTTCATCGCGGGTACGCAGGATTACTATCTGCGCGCTTTCGATAGCTCAACCGGTAAAGAAGTGTGGAAAGCACGTCTGCCAGTCGGCAGCCAGGGCGGTCCAATCAGCTACGTTTCGCCGAAAACCGGCAAACAGTACATCCTGATCTCCGCAGGCGGTGCACGTCAGTCGCCAGACCGTGGTGATTACGTGATTGCTTACGCGCTGCCAGACAGCAAGTAAGTTAAAAAAGGAGAAAGGCCGACATCATGATGTCGGCCTTTTTTTTATCACCCTCCGTGGCACATCTCTTCCTTTAAGGCACCTTAATTACTGCTGCTTAGAAGGGCGACGGCTTTTTTGACCTCCTTTTCTTCCAGCTTCCCTGGCTCTTTCAGGATCGTTTCTGAAATTACCCCCACTGACTTTGCCGCCAGCGCTACCGGCTTCCCTGGCGCGCTCCGGGTCCTCTGCAAAGTTCCCGGCACCACCTCGTTGCTTTTTTTGTGTCATAGCAGAGACCTCATCTAAGGGTGTTTTCTTCGACGTGGACTAGCTAGCCACATAATGAGTATAGTCAATCAGTTACGCTCTGCCTTGAGAGATCTCCGATAACCTATTCACCGTCTCGCCACAGCGATTGCAGCTCGGGGGGCGCCAGTTGTTCGGGAATTAAAATCACGAAACTTCCCGCTTCGCGATGGGTAGCATAGGTGATTTGAATGCGGTAGTAGCGCTGATCGCCACGACCGACATTTGCCGCCTGATCTTCCGTTTCCCCCAAGGGCATTGCCTGTTCCAGCACCTCGCAGACGCGCTGCTTTTGCGGTTCCGGCAGTTCCGCCAGCGTAAAGCGCCGCTCTCCGCGCAGTTTAGGGATAAAAGCGATTCCGCCTTCCCGCGCCAGTTCGATGATTGCGTCATCGGTCAGTTGGATGTCCATGTTACGCCTACCTGCTGCCAGGCGGATTGGATCTTTTCCGCCACTGAGCTGTTGAATCGTTGATTGGCGTGCTGCACGGTAAAGCGCGCAAAGGTGCTGAAATCGGCATCCTGCGGCAGCGTTTTGTCGCACAGCGTGTCGTACCACGCTTGACCGGCCTGTTCCCACGCAAAGCCGCCCAGCGCTTTAGCGGCGAGGTAAAAGGCGCGATTGGGAATGCCGGAATTGAGGTGCACGCCGCCGTTGTCGTCACGCGTTTCGATGTAGTGCGCCATATCGGCCGGTTGCGGATCTTTACCCAGCACCGGATCATCGTAAGCCGTTCCCGGTGACGACATCGAGCGCAATCCGCGCCCGTTGATGCCCTGCGCCAGTAAACCTTCGCCGATAATCCAGTCGGCCTGATCGGCGCTCTGCTTGAGGTGAAATTGCTTCACCAGCGAACCAAACACGTCAGACATCGATTCATTCAGCGCGCCTGCCTGCTGGAAATAGATCAATCCCGCTTCGGTTTCTGTCACGCCGTGCGTCAGCTCGTGCGCCACCACATCCAGCGCGATAGTGAAGCGATTGAAAATCTCGCCGTCACCGTCACCAAACACCATCTGCTGCCCGTTCCAGAAGGCGTTCTGATACTCCTTGCCGTAATGCACGGTGCCATCGAGCTTGAGGCCTTTATTGTCCAGCGAGTTGCGTTGGTAGATTTGCCAGAAGAAATCGTAGGTAATGCCGAGATAGCTCCAGGCTTCTTCGGCTGCAACATCACCATTTCCCGGCTGGCCTTCTTCGCGCACCAACGTGCCGGGCAGATTTTGCGCCCCTTTGGCGTCATAGATAGCACGCAGCACCGTGCCTGGCTGAGTGGTGGCGGTGCTTGCTGGTTTAGCGTTATGTTCGCCCATCAGGTGCTGGACGTGGGTGAGGGTGCGGCGCGCGTAGTCTTGCTGCGCGCCGGAGCAGTTATCAATGATATTGCGCAGAATGTAGGGAGGAATAACGCTGTAAGACATAAAAAAACTCCTGGCCATTGAGGTACATGCCAGAAGTATAGTTTTCCCGCTATGAACGCGCTTTGCGGCTCCGGGATTTCTGCGGTTCGAGTGCGGTAACCTGGCTTTCCACCCAACCATCGTCCAGCCGGGTGCGCAGCAAGTCGCCTTTGCTCAGCTGTTGAGTTTTCTTCACCACCTGACCTTGGGTGTCGGTGGTTACGCTGAAGCCACGCGCCAGCGTTGCCAGCGGGCTCACGCCTTCCAGCTGTGCCGCCAGCGTGCCAAAGCGCTGACGATTGTGATTGAGCTGCTTCTCCATGCCCTGCTGTAAGCGATAGTGCCATTGCTGGAGCTGCTGCTGAGCGCGCAGAATACGTCCCTGCGGCTGCTGGGCGTTAAGGCGTTGCAGCAGGCGATCCTGCTGACGATTGGCCACACGCATGCGCTGGTCCATCGCTTCACCGAGACGGCGCTGCAGCTGGAAGAGCGCGGTTTGCTGGCGTGCCAGACGCAGCTGTGGATGCTGCTGCTGCAAGCGGTGCTGAATGCGCGTGAAGCGACGCTGCTGCTGAGCCAGATAGAAATCCATCGCCATCTCCATGCGCTGCTGCTGCGACTGCAAACGGCGCAACAGTTCAAGCTGATTACG
Organism: Pantoea sp. GCM10028869; assembly: GCF_042666835.1. Lineage (NCBI taxonomy): Bacteria > Pseudomonadati > Pseudomonadota > Gammaproteobacteria > Enterobacterales > Erwiniaceae > Pantoea > Pantoea sp. GCM10028869. The sequence goes on from NZ_JBHTGO010000004.1 coordinate 151,714, forward strand.
GCTCACCAATTCTGCCGCAGCAGACGGCGTTGGCGCACGTAAATCCGCTACAAAGTCAGCAATGGTGACATCGGTTTCATGCCCAACGGCGCTGACAATCGGCAGGCGGCTGGCAAAAATCGCCCGCGCCACACGCTCGTCATTGAAGCTCCACAAATCTTCCAGCGAACCGCCGCCACGACCGACAATCAGCACGTCACACTCATCGCGCTGGTTAGCCAGCTCAATGGCACGCACAATGCCAGCCGGCGCATCCACGCCTTGCACCGCGGTGGGATAGATAATCACCGGCAGTGAAGGATCGCGTCGATGCAGCACGCGCAGCACGTCGTGCAGCGCCGCGCCGGTGGCGGAGGTAATCACGCCCACCTGACGCGCCGGATCCGGCAGCGGCTGTTTGAACTGTTGATCGAATAAGCCTTCCGCGGCTAAACGCGCTTTCAGCTGCTCGAATTGCTGCTGCAGCAAGCCTTCACCGGCCGGATGCATGCTTTCGATAATCAGCTGATAATCGCCGCGCGGCTCATACAGCGTGATGCTGGCGCGCACTAACACCTGCTGGCCATGTTGAGGACGGAAGGTGACGCGACGGTTGCTGTTGCGGAACATCGCGCAGCGCACTTGTGCGCCATCATCCTTCAACGTGAAGTACCAATGACCGGAAGAGGGCTGAGTGAAATTTGAAATTTCAGCGCTGAGCCACACCAGGCCCATCTCATTTTCCAGCAGTTGGCGCACCGTGGTGTTCAGGCGGCTGACGGTAAAAATATTGGCGGTTGGCGGTAGCGACATGTGATGTAGATCAAATTTTAAATCAGAGGGTTAATCAACTGATACTACATTGCTTGCCCCGAGGATCAAGACATTTTCTGAAAAAACACTGGAGGCAATCGGTTTCGGCCTGTATAATGCCGCGGCAATATTTTATCTGTTTTAATCGCCCCCAGGTGGAGATATTGCAATGTTAAGAATCGCTAAAGAAGCCCTCACATTTGACGACGTTCTGCTCGTTCCCGCTCACTCCACTGTCTTACCGAACACCGCTGATCTCAGCACTCAACTGACGAAAAACATCCGTCTGAACATCCCCATGCTCTCCGCTGCAATGGACACCGTGACCGAAGCCGGTCTGGCAATTGCGCTGGCGCAGGAAGGTGGTTTGGGCTTTATTCACAAAAACATGTCAATTGAGCGCCAGGCGGATGAAGTTCGTAAGGTGAAAAAACACGAAAGCGGCGTCGTTACCGATCCACAAACCGTGCTGCCAACCACCGCGCTGGCGGCGGTGAAAGAGCTGACCGAACGTAACGGCTTCGCCGGCTACCCGGTCGTGAACACCGACAACGAGCTGGTGGGCATCATCACGGGCCGTGACGTGCGTTTTGTTACCGACCTGACCTTACCAGTTTCCGCGGTGATGACCCCGAAAGAGCGCCTGGTAACGGTGAAAGAGGGTGAAGCACGCGAAGTTGTGCTGCACAAAATGCATGAAAAACGTGTTGAGAAAGCGCTGGTTGTTGATGACAGCTTCCACCTGCTGGGCATGATCACCGTTAAAGACTTCCAAAAAGCCGAACGTAAACCTAACGCGTGTAAAGATGCGGAAGGCCGTCTGCGCGTAGGCGCTGCGGTTGGTGCCGGTGCGGGCAATGAAGAGCGCGTTGATGCGCTGGTTGCTGCCGGTGTTGACGTGCTGCTGATTGACTCATCACACGGTCACTCTGAAGGCGTGCTGCAGCGTATTCGTGAAACCCGTGCAAAATACCCGAACCTGGAAATCATCGGCGGCAACGTTGCCACCGGCGCAGGCGCATTGGCGCTGGCGCAGGCCGGCGTGAGCGCGGTGAAAGTGGGGATCGGTCCTGGCTCAATCTGTACCACGCGTATCGTCACTGGTGTTGGCGTGCCACAGATCACCGCGGTTTCTGATGCGGTTGCCGCGCTGGAAGGCACCGGCATTCCGGTTATCGCTGATGGCGGCATCCGCTTCTCTGGCGACATCGCTAAAGCGATTGCAGCAGGCGCAGCGGCCGTCATGGTCGGTTCTATGCTGGCTGGTACCGAAGAGTCTCCGGGCGAAATCGAGCTGTATCAGGGCCGTTCGTTTAAGTCTTATCGCGGTATGGGTTCACTGGGCGCGATGTCTAAAGGCTCTTCAGATCGTTACTTCCAGAGCGATAACGCCGCTGACAAACTGGTACCGGAAGGTATCGAAGGCCGCGTGGCCTATAAAGGCCGCCTGAAAGAGATCGTGCACCAGCAGATGGGCGGCTTACGCTCTTGCATGGGCCTGACGGGTTGCCAGACCATTGACGATCTGCGCACCAAAGCGGAGTTCGTGCGTATTAGCGGCGCGGGCATCAATGAAAGCCACGTGCATGACGTGACCATCACCAAAGAGTCACCAAACTACCGCATGGGTTCATAATCCCGTAAAATTTAGCGCCCGGCACCCGCCGGGCGCTTTTATTATTAAGTCCATCCCAATGGAAACGCCTCAATGACGACTGAAAATATTCATAAACATCGCATTTTGATCCTCGATTTTGGTTCTCAGTATACGCAGCTGGTTGCGCGCCGCGTGCGCGAGCTGGGTGTCTACTGCGAACTCTGGGCGTGGGATGTCACCGAAGAGCAAATTCGCCAGTTTAACCCGAACGGCATCATTCTCTCTGGCGGTCCGGAGAGCACCACCGAGCTGAACAGCCCGCGTGCGCCGGAATACGTGTTTAACGCGGGTGTGCCAGTGTTGGGCGTCTGCTACGGCATGCAGACCATGGCGATGCAGTTGGGCGGCAAGGTTGAAGGCTCTAACGAGCGCGAATTTGGTTATGCGCAGGTTGAAGTGCTGACTCAGAGCGCGCTGGTGCGTGACATCGAAGATGCGATTAGCGCAGCAGGTAAACCGCTGCTGGACGTTTGGATGAGCCACGGCGACAAAGTCACCGCCATCCCAGCCGGTTTCGAAACCGTTGCCAGCACCGAAACCTGTCCGTTTGCCATCATGGCTAACGAAGAGAAGAAATTCTACGGCGTGCAGTTCCACCCGGAAGTGACGCACACGCGTCAGGGCCTGCGTATGCTTGAGCGTTTCATTCGTGACATCTGCGGCTGTGAAGCGCTGTGGACGCCAGCCAAAATCATCGAAGATGCGGTTGAGCGTATTCGTCAGCAGGTTGGCGATGACAAAGTGATTCTCGGTCTGTCTGGCGGCGTGGACTCTTCTGTGACCGCGATGCTGCTGCATCGCGCCATCGGCGAGCGTCTGACCTGCGTGTTCGTGGATAACGGCCTGCTGCGTCTGAATGAAGCTGAGCAGGTGCTGGAAATGTTCGGTGACCACTTCGGTCTGAACATCGTGCACGTTGCGGCAGAAGCGCGCTTCCTTGATGCGCTGGCGGGCGAGAACGATCCCGAAGCCAAACGTAAAATCATCGGCCGCGTATTCGTAGAGGTGTTTGACGAGCAGGCGCTGCGTCTGGAAGACGTGAAGTGGCTGGCACAAGGCACCATCTATCCTGACGTGATCGAATCGGCGGCTTCTGCCACCGGTAAAGCGCACGTGATCAAATCGCACCACAACGTGGGCGGTTTGCCGAAAGAGATGAAGATGGGCCTGGTTGAGCCGCTGAAAGAGCTGTTCAAAGACGAAGTGCGTAAAATCGGTCTGGAACTCGGCCTGCCGTACGACATGCTGTATCGTCATCCGTTCCCAGGTCCAGGTTTGGGCGTGCGCGTGCTGGGCGAAGTGAAGAAAGAGTACTGCGACCTGCTGCGCCGTGCAGACGCTATCTTCATCGAAGAGCTGCATAAAGCTGACTTGTACAACAAAGTCAGCCAGGCGTTCACCGTGTTCCTGCCAGTACGTTCTGTTGGCGTGATGGGCGATGGTCGTAAATATGATTGGGTTGTTTCACTGCGTGCGGTGGAAACCATCGACTTCATGACAGCGCACTGGGCGCACCTGCCGTACGATTTCCTCGGCCGCGTCTCTAACCGCATCATCAACGAAGTTAACGGCATTTCCCGCGTGGTTTATGATATTTCAGGTAAACCACCTGCGACGATTGAGTGGGAATAAATCCTGCTTTGATTACTGCGTAAAAACGAAGCCCGCTTAATTGCGGGCTTTTTTTTCAAACCTTCTGATGGCAAATCATGCGGCTAAATGTATCGCATAGTTCGTGAATACAAACGCCCCCGTTTCGATGCAAGATAGCGAGTAATTTTTACTCATCAGGATGCCGTCGATGTTGCCTTTCAAAGCCGTACTGATCTCTTTTCTTTGCATCATCTTGCTTTCATTAGGCGCGAGCTTGGCGCAGGCAACGCGAAGCGGTGAGCTCACCTCTGAACGCGGTGGCTGGGCATCCGCAAGGCGCGATTCGGCCGGTATCGCACCGGATCCGCAGCGTTATGCGGCAGAAGCTATCGTGCAGGTTTATGCTGCGCCGACTTATGGCTGGAAGGGCGCGGTGGCGGTGCATCCGTGGATTATCTTCAAGCGCGCCGGTGAAACCCGCTATAACCGTTACGAAGTGATTAGCTGGGGCAGCGGCGATAAAGTGCGTCGTAACAGCAATCTTCCCGATGGTTATTGGTACGGTGCGAAGCCGCGTCTGCTGGTTGACCATCGCGGCAGTAGCGCAGAAGCGATGATTCCGCAGATCGAAGCGGCCATTAAATCCTATCCCTGGCCGACCACGTATCACGCCTGGCCGGGACCCAACAGCAATACTTTTATGGCGCATATCGGCCGCGAGGTTCCGGCATTGAAGCTCGACCTGCCGGCTAACGCGCTCGGCAAAGATTATCGCTCGCTGCTTAATCCGGTAGGTTTACCGCCGTCAGGTCGCGGCGTGCAGCTTTCCCTGCTGGGCGTGTTGGGTGTGACGGTTGGCGCGGAAGAGGGGCTGGAAGTGAACTTGCTGGGATTAAACATGGGGCTGGATTTCACACCATTTAGGCTGCGTCTGCCGTTTATCGGCGGCATCGGTCAGAATAATGTGCAGCGAGACAATCCCTAAAAATGGCCCCGATTTGGGGCCATTTTTTTAACAGACGCCGAAATCGCCGTCTTCGTGATACAGATTCACGCTATCGGCTCTGACTTCAATTTCACGCTTGATGTGATCGTCAACGCGAGCGCACCACAGCATATCGCCTTCCACGCGCAGCACCTGCATCTTTGGGCCACCGGTCTTAGACTGCACAAAATCATCCACGTTAAACATGCTTCTTCTCCGTCAGGTCAGTGATAACAACAGAGTCTATATGCACTTCAGGCGCTGTGCGCTTGATTTTGTGCGCTGTCTTCCAGCACAAAACTGAATCAAAGCGCGTTGAGACCGTTCTGGTTATTTTCTGCAGCATTCGCCGCTGAAATAGTACCGAAACACTTCGAGGTTGTCAGTTGACAACTTATTGCGGTGAGCATAAGGTAGCCAGCGATGTCAGAGAGGAAGCGGCATCCGCATAAAGCGGTCGAAGGAGCTTTGCGATATGCAGAAGCGAGAGGTTGGAAGATTCCAGTTGGCGGTCACCATGCGTGAGGCAAGATGTAATGCCCAGATAATTCGACAGAGTGTCGATGTGGGGATTACTGCATTACCTGCATCTGGAGTACGCCAAAAAATCCTGAAACCCATGCCAAACTGTTACGGCGCGTGGTGGACAACTGCAGTGAAAACCCTCAGCGGGTTAAGTGACGAGGAGTGAAACATGGAATTTGAGTTTACGCTGCGTTTTCAGCTCAATGATGAGAGCGACATCGATGAAGTGATCGAACGGCTCGGTTCGCAAGGCTGCACTGATGCGTTAATTGGCGCGGGTGTGGCGGGAAAATTAAGCATGACGTTCTGCCGCGAAGCCAGCACTGCACAGGACGCGGTGCGCAGCGCGTTGGAGGATGTTTTTCAGGCATTGCCAGATGCGGAACTGATTGAAGCCGCGCCAGATTTAGTCGGGCTGACGGATATCGCAGAGTTAATTGGTGTTTCGCGGCAGAACATGCGCAAGCTGATGCTCAGCCATAGCCCGCAGTTTCCGCGTCCGATTCATGATGGAAAAACAGCCATATGGCATTTAATCGATGTGCTGGAGTGGTTAAATCAGCGTGGTTCAACGCGGGTCAATCCAGCACTGAGTGAACTGGCGCGCGCAACGTTGCAACTCAATTTACAGCAGATGCTGCAACGTTACGCACACTGTTTAAAGCCTTAATGATGCAGCAAAAATATCGTCGCCAGACCAAGGAAGATAAAGAATCCGCCGGTATCGGTGATCGCGGTGATCAGCACGCTAGAGCCAACGGCGGGATCGCGTTTCATTTTGGTCATGATTAACGGAATCAGCACGCCCATCAGCGCGGCCAGCAGCAGGTTCAGCACCATCGCCAGCATCATCACGCCGCCGAGTTGCAGGTTGTCATACATCAGCCAGGTGACGCCGCCCATAATGCCGCCCCAGAAAAGGCCGTTAATCAATGCCACGCCGAGTTCACGCATGATCAGGAACGAGAAGTTACCCGGTTCAACCTGATGCAGCGCCAGCGCACGCACAATCATGGTAATGGTTTGATTGCCGGTGTTGCCGCCGATGCCGGCGACGATTGGCATCAGCGCCGCCAGCGCAACCAGCTGCGATATGGTGGCTTCAAACAGGCCAATCACGCGCGAAGCGACAAATGCGGTACACAGGTTAACCGCCAGCCAGGCCCAGCGTTTGCCCACCGCTTTGCGCACCGGCGCAAACACGTCTTCGCCCTGGCTGATACCCCCCATTTTACGGATGTTGCTTTCGTTCTCTTCGTTCACCAAATCGACCACGTCTTCAATGGTGATACGGCCAATCAGTTTGCCTTGAGCATCGGTGACCGCAGCGGAGATCAGGTTATAACGTTCAAAAGCGCTGGCGGCGTCTTCCGCTTTATCGTTGAGCTGAAACGTGGTGGGATGCGAATTCATCACTTCTGCGACCAGCATCTTCGGTTTGTTGAGCAGAATATCAGTAAGCGTTAACTCACCTACCAGTTGATTTTGTTCGTCGGTGATAAAGATCTTATCGGTGCCGTCAGGCATTTTTTTGCCTTTACGCAGATAGCGCTGCACCGTGGCTAAGGTCACGTCAGAGCGCACCGTCAGGATATTGAAATCCATGATCTGCCCGACGCGATCGCGATCCAGCTCGATCACGCTCATCAGTCGCGCGCGCAGGCTAGGTTCAAGGGTGGTGAGCAGACGTCCGGTTAAATCGCGCGGCAGGTAGCGCGCCAGATATACCTGATCGTCGATATCCAGCGGCTCGATGGCGTGCAGAATATCGCGATCAGACATTTCTTCCGTCAGGCTGGCCCAAACGGTTTCTGAAGCCTCAACCAGAACGTGACCGCGCTGTGCCGTCGGCACTAAACGCCACAGCGCCTGACGCTCTTCTTCCGGCAAGGCTTCGAGGATGTCGGCTAAATCCGCGGCGTGCAATTGCTGCAGCTCAAGCTCTAATTCATGACGCCAGTCGGTGATATCACGCAGTTCGGCGGCATTCAGATCGACGGATTTATCCAGCAGAACATCAACCAGATCGTGCTCGTTGAGCAGCAGGTTGAGAATGTGATGACGGGTTTCAGCTAATTTTTGTGAATGCGAAGCAGACATAACGCGTTCCTTGTGTCTGTAAAGTCAGCTCACAGTGTAGCGCGTTGCGGGTAACAGGACGTAAAAAGCAGCATTGTCTCAAAGGACAATGTTTAGCAGCGACAGCCGACCCGCAAATTATTTAGCGCGAATCACTGGTGCTCAGCGTGACCGGTTCAGGGATGGCTTTCTTTTGCTGATGATGCTCGATGGCACCGGGAATGATGAAAAGCAGGCGGCCAAACAAAATTAAGAAGCTGACCAGTAAAACAATGCGGGTCATGGTGCCAGTTTTGGGACGTCTTCGTGCAGAGATAGCGCTGTTCACGCGGGGTGGTTCCTGTAATTGCCCGACGGGGCGGAGGCAATATTTAGTCACACTTAGATCGCTAAAGCAATCGCTGTGTGAAAAATGAGCGAAAAAGGTTCAGCGCACTGATCGACATCAGACAATCTAACGGCCGCACAAAGCGGCCGTTAATTCAGTAACTGGCTTTCTGCGCCAGCAGCGTGGCGAAACGGGTTTTAATGCGGTTACCGTTTTCATCACGACGATGCAGTTCACCGACCTCTTCGTTGTACTTCACAATATGCCAGTTGCGGTAATAGTGGCTGAGTTCACCGGATTTAAACGCAAACGGGAAGTTTTGCGTATTGGGATAATCATCGGTATCCATCGCCGCCACAATCAGGTTGTAGCCATATTTACGCGTGCTGGCCTGCATATCGGCAATCAGCTGCGGAATGGTTGCCGGCTGCAGGAACATCATCACCACGGTCGACAGCACAAACTGATAACTGCCGTTGAAGCGCACGCTATTGAGATCGCACAGCTCTGTGTGAATGTTCTGTAGATTCTCTTCCGCAATGATGCTGTTCAGGCGCTCCAGACTGGCGGGATTGCTGTCCCAGGCCGTCACGTCAAAGCCATGCTGATTGAGAAACAGACTATTGCGGCCCTGGCCGCAGCCCAAATCCAGTGCTTTCCCTACTTCAAGATGAGGCAGGGCCGCCAGCACTTCAGAATGGGTCGGCGTGAGACCGTATTTTTCAGCGTAATAGTTATCGGGGCGTGTAGTCATAACCAGATTGCGGGCCAGCTGCCCGCATTACTCCTCTTCTTCCAGCATCAGTTTCCAGCCGGTGACATCATTCCAGTAAGCTTGCTCGCGTTCCAGATCCAGCTGCACCAGCGTATTCTGGCTCAGGAAGCCGGCAGGGAAGGTCAGCGTCCAGTGGCCGTCGTCGGTGCTGAGCTTGAGCGAATCCGGTTTGGTGGTCGCCTGGCGCTGATTATTCAGCAGCGTGCCAAGACGCAGCAGGAATACCATCGGCAGAAACTGTTTCTTTTTAAACAAGGTGAAACGCGGCATCTCATCCTGCTTCACCGCTTTGCGGTGATAACGTACCAGCGTGGCCAACAGCATCTGTTGATCCTGATTAAAGCCCGGCATGTTGGAGTTCTGCAGGATGTAAGCCGAATGGCGCTGCATGCCGCTGTGATTGATGGTTAATCCCACTTCATGCAGCAGCGCGGCCCATTTCAGCAGCGCCGACAGTTGCGGATTAGCTTGCTTGGGATTCTGCTCCTGCCACTGCAAATAGAGCTTCTCGGTGGTTTCCAGCACACGGCGCGCCTGATCGCTATCAATCGCGTAGTGATTTGCCAGACTTTGCGCGGTGCGGCTGCGAATGTCCTGATGACGGAAACGGCCTTCCATCTCATACAGCACGCCTTCACGCAGTGCGCCGTCAGAGAGACGCAGCTCGCGAATCGCTAACGCATCAAACACGCCACACAAAATTGCTAAGCCCGGTACAAATACCGCCTTACGCTCTTCCGACAAGCCCGGCAGGCTCAGCGCATTAAACGACTTATGCTTCAGCACTTCGCTGGTCAGCAATTCCAGCGTTTCTGGCGTAATCAGCTTCTCTTTTTCGCCCATCGCTAGCAGCACTTCGCAGGCCGCTTTAATGGAGCCCGACGCGCCTAGCGCATATTGCCAGCCGTGCAAACGATATTGCCACGCCATGGTTTCCAGCTTTTGCGCAGCGGAGAGGCGCGCGCGGCGGAAGTTTTCTGGCGTAATTTCGCCTTTGGGGAAGAAGAGATTGGCGAAGCTGACGCAGCCCATGCGGCGGCTCTCTACCAGCTGCGGCTCAAAGTCTTCCCCAATCACCAGTTCGGTGGAGCCGCCGCCGATATCGATCACCAGCTTGCGGCCTTTTTCCGGCTGCGTGTGCTCCACGCCCATAAAAATCAGACGCGCTTCTTCGTTGCCGGAGATCACTTCGATCGGATAGGGAATCACCTCGGCCGCGCGCTGCAGAAACTCCTCCGCATTGCTGGCGATACGCAGCGTGTGCGTGCCGACGATCGTCACGTTGGCGGAACTGAAGCCCTGCAAACGTTCGGCGAACAACGCCAGACAGCTCAGCCCGCGCTCGATCGCTTCTTCGCTCAGGCGATTATGCGCATCCAGTCCATCGGCGAGATGCACGCGCTGTTTCAGGCGTCCCAGCACTTGCAAAGCGCCATCCACCACGCGGGCAATGACCATATGGAAGCTGTTCGAGCCGAGGTCGATTGCCGCGAATTCCTGAGGTTTCGGCGTACTTTTATGTGAGATTGGCATAGGCGTTATTCGGGTTGTTCCAGTTTCTTGATGTAGTCATAAATGGCCAGTTGCGAACGCACCTTTTTACGGTTGCCGCGCGGCACATAACGATTACTCAGCTCTTTATCGACGATGCGGGCTTTCACCGTATCACTAAACAGAATGGCGATGATGTCCAATATGCGCTGCTTCACGCGGGGATCAAGAATCGCCACGGCAACTTCAATGCGGTGATCAATGTTACGCGTCATCCAGTCCGCGGAAGAGAGGAACACCTTTTTCTCACCGCCGTTCTCAAAAATATAGACGCGGTCGTGCTCGAGATAGCGGTCAACGATGCTGGTAATGCGAATATTTTCACTGATGCCCGGTAAATCGGGGATCAGCGAACACATGCCGCGCACCAGCAGATTCACTTTCACGCCTGCCGACGAAGCAGCGTAAAGTCGATCAACTAAACCATTATCCACCAGGTTGTTGATCTTCAAAGTAATGCCAGCAGGATTGCCTTGCTGCGCGTTGGCGATCTCGGCATCAATGAACTTATACAGCACGTCGCGCGAGTTCTGCGGTGACACCAGCAAATGCTCGAAAGTGACCGGACGATACGGATTCTCAATGAAGTTGAACACGCGACGCACTTCATTGGTGATGCGCGCATCGGCGGTCAGCAATGAATAGTCAGTATAAATGCGCGCGGTTTTTTCGTTGAAGTTCCCGGTACCGATATGCGCATAACGCACCACTTCTTCGCCTTCACGGCGCGAAATCAGGAACAGCTTGGCGTGAATTTTCAGACCCGGCGCGGAGAAGATCACATGCACGCCCGCTTCGGTCAGGCGTTTCGCCCAGCGGATGTTGGCCTCTTCATCGAAGCGCGCCTGCAGTTCCACCACCACCGTGACTTTCTTACCGTTATAGGCGGCGTGAATCATCGCATCCATGATGCGCGAGTTTTTCGCTACGCGGTAAATATTGATCTTAATCGCCAGCACGTTCGGGTCGAACGAGGCCTGACGCAGCAGCTCCAGCACATGCTCAAAGGTGTGATACGGATAGTAGAGCAGCACATCACGATTGCGGATGGCGTCGAAGCCGTTGCGGAAGCCGTCAAAGCCGATGTGGCGAATTTGCGGCAGCGGACGGTTCTCCAGATTGCTTTTACCAACGTTCGGGAAGCCGATGAAATCTTTGAAGTTATGGTAGCGGCCGCCGGGCACTATCGAATCGTAGTTCGAAATCGACAGCTTATGGCGCAGCATTTCCACCATCGCATCCGGCATATCGCGCTGATAAACAAAACGGACCGGCTCGGCATTGAGACGCTGCTTCAGGCTCGACGACATCAGCTCCAGCAGGCTCGATTCCATCTCTGTAACCAGATCGTATTCGGCGTCGCGCGTCATCTTCATCGAATAGGCGTTCAGCGTATCGTAATCGAAGAAGCCTTTGAAAATTTCATCGAGGCAATAGCGCAGGATGTTATCCAGCAGAATCATTGGCTTGCGCCGACGTGGCGACTCAGCCGGCAAGTTTATAAAGCGCGGCACTTTATCAGACGGGATCTCCAGCAGCGCATAACGAATATCGTCGCCGCGAATGATCTCCACCGCCAGATAGGTGTAATCGTCTTTCAGGAATTCGATCAGATCGGTGTCATGGTTAATCAGAATCGGCGTGACGTGCTGGCGTAATTGATGTTTGAAGTAGTAGCGCAGCCACTCTTGCTGATTCGGTGACAGTTGACGTTCGTTAATCAGGAAGATCTGATTACGCGCCATTTCCAGCAGCAGATCGTTGTAGAGCGCATCAAACTCCTGATCCGATTTCTGCACCCGCAGCTGAATTTTCTTTAACAGATGCCGCAAAGAGGTCGGTTTGCCTTGCTCTTCGCTGATCAGAATTCGCCGCTTGAGATCGGCAAAGCGCACTTTATAGAACTCTTCGAGGTTATTGGAGTAAATCCCGAGGAAGCGCATGCGTTCAATCAGCGGATTACTTTTATCCGAGGCTTCCTGTAACACACGTTCATTGAAGCTTAACCAGCTTAATTCTTTTTCTATATACAGCTTATCCTGACCCATTCTGACTCCGAGATGCTGATGCTGGACGGAATGTCCGGCGGAAAAGACGCAAAAATGCGTTACCGCTCAGTGTCCGTCACCATTATGGCGAGAGTATGGCAGGCTTGTCCAACGTCAAAGGTTGTCTTATCAATCAGCTACGGGCAACATAGCGACTTGTTTCCACCGGTAACCTGGCCTGCATGAGCATAAATCGTATTCCCGTCCACTTTAGCGACCGTCGTCGACGCGCCACTGATAATTTAGTGCGCCGCGTCGTCACAGCTTGCGGCGTGGGAATTTTGCTGCTGATGTTACTGCTGTTCTTCTGGTTGATCTGGGTGGTGTTGCCGCTGTTTAGCGCGCCGGGAATGCATGCCACCACCAATATTCAGCTGTGGGACAAAACCCCAATGCTGGCGATGGGCAGCGACGGCAATTTAGGCTGGCGCATCAGCCGCAACGAAGCGCGCTTTATTCCGCTTGATGGTCAACCTGCCGCACCCGCACTGGCGCTGAATGGCAAACCCGATGCGGCGATCGCAAGCTTTGATAACCGCAGCGTGCTGCTCAATATGCAGGGCGAACTGCTGTTAATGCAACCGGTTATCCGCAACGGCAGCGGCGAATGGGGCTTCCCGCTCGGCGATCGTCCGCTGCGCTTACCGCAAGGCCCGGTCAGTAACATGGCGCTGACCGCTCTCAACGACCATCAATGGTTGATCGCGGCGCAAACCGCAGCCGGCATCAGCCTGCTGACGCTGGAAAATCAGCAAAAGGTGAATCAGATCCTGTTGCCGCAGCAGCAGGCCGATCATCTGCTGCTGTCACCGGATGGCTCTTTGCTCTACGCCAGCAGCGGGCGCTTACTGCGCGTGTGGCAAATCACATCTGATGGCGCACAGTTACGTGAAACGCAAACCCTCAATCTACCGCCGCAAAGCCTGCATATGCTGGCCGGTGGACGCACCTTGCTGATTCAGGATGCGCAAGGCGTACAGCAATGGTTCGCTATCGCCAGTGATCATGGGCCGCGCTTACAACAGATTCACACCTTCAACGGTAGCCAGCAGGTGCGCGGCATTACGCCGGAGCCGCAGCGCCGCGTGTTTGCCACTTACGATGCGCAGGGCAAGGTTCAGCTGTTCGCCAGCAAGCAGCAGGGCGCGATTTTAACGCGTCAGCTGGCACCGGGCATTCAGGCACTGGCCTTCGCGCCGCACGGTGATGCCTTGATCATTGAACGCGCCGGGGAGTGGCAACAGTTTGCGCTAGATAACCCGTGGCCGGACTTCACCTGGCGCAATCTGTGGCAAAAAATCTGGTACGAAAACTATCCGCAGGCCGATTGGGTATGGCAATCCACCGCGGCGGGTGACAGCTATCAAGCCAAGTTCAGCCTGATGCCGCTGGTACTGGGCACGCTGAAAGCCGCCAGTCTGGCGCTGCTGTTTGCCACGCCGCTGGCGCTGGCCGCCGCGATGTATACCGCCTGGTTTATGTCGCCGGGTTTACGTCGCTGGGTGAAACCGGCGATCGAAATGATGGGCGCACTGCCCAGCGTGGTAATTGGTTTAATCGCTGGCGTGTGGCTGGCGCCGCACATCAGCACCGCGCTGGTTGGCGTGCTGCTGCTGCCGCCGGTGTTGGCCGTGACCTTATTATTGTGCGGCGTGCTGAGTCCGCGTTTGCCGGCCAGCTGGCGACGTCCCGGTTTTGAAGTGATTCTGCTGCTGCCGCTACTGTTAGTGGTGACCTTGCTGACGCTGTGGCTGCCAACGCTGTTCTGGCCGGAGATTGGCGAGCGTTTAACCCATTACGAACAGCGCAACTTATTAGTTGCTGCACTGGCGATGGGTTTTGCATTGGTGCCGCTGATTTTCACCTTATCGGAAGATGCGCTGTTCAGCGTGCCGGGCGCGCTGGGGCAGGGCTCGCTGGCGCTGGGCGCCACGCCGTGGCAAACCCTGACGCGTGTGGTGCTGCCGGGTGCCTCGGCGGGCATCTTCGCCGCCTTGATGATTGGCTTTGGCCGCGCCGTCGGCGAGACGATGATTGTGCTGATGGCCACCGGCAACACGCCGGTTAGCGAAGGCGGCTTATTTGCTGGCCTGCGTGCACTCTCCGCCAACATTGCCATTGAGATGCCCGAAGCCGCAGCGGGCAGCGCGCATTATCGCATTCTGTTCCTCAGTGCGTTGTTGCTGTTGATCTTCACCTTGGTGATCAACACCATCGCCGAGTTGATTCGTCAGCGCTTGCGCCAACGCTATAGCCAGCATGAGGGCCACGGATGACGGCGATGAAACAAAACGATCGCTGGCGCTGGCTCACCGCCGGCGCCGTCGCGGTTTGCCTGCTGGCGTTTACCTTGCTGATTGGTTTGCTCGGCTGGCAGGGCGTGCGTGCCTTCTGGCCGCAGCCGGTCGATCAATATCAGTTCCAGCCGCCGCAAGGCAGCCCGGTGATGGTGCTGGGTGAAACCTTGCAAAAGCAGCAGCAGGGCGAACAGTGGCGCTATGTGGTGAAAACCGGCAACCGTGACTTTGCCGCGCCGGATTTCCGCGTGCTCTACAGTCAGGGCGAGGCGAAAACCCGTCGTCCTGCTGATGTGTTGGTGCTGCAGCGCCGCAACGGCGGTAACGCCTATGGCTGGCTGGTGGAGCTGCGCCAGGATAACGAAGTCATGACCGCTCAAAGCCGCGATGCCTTGCTGCATCAGCGTTTGCAGCAGGTACATGAGCAGTTGCGCCAGGCGAGTAAAATCCGCCGCATTGAGATGGCGCGCCTTAATGCACAGCTGGAAAGCCTGCAGCAGCAGGCCGATGAGCAGCAGCGTAACGGCCGCTTCAGCCTGGAAGTGCAGTCTGAGTTTGATGCCAATCGCACGGCGTTACAGCGCCGCTTTAACGCGCTGGCGCAGCAGTTAACTCATCTGCAGCACGAAAGTCAGCGCGATAAGCTGGTGCTGCGCGATGTGAACGGCGTGGATCACACCATCCCATTGGCGCAGGTGGTGGATGCGTGGTATCCGAATGCCATGACCTTAACCAACAAAACGCTGCACTTCTTCGGTCAGATTTGGCAATTCGTCAGCGATTCACCGACTTCCGGTGGCGGCGAGAGCGGGGCGTTTCCGGCGATTTTTGGCACCGTGCTGATGGTGCTGTTGATGTCGATCATCGTCATGCCGCTCGGCGTCATCGCGGCGGTATGGCTACACGAATACGCCGGACGCAATGCGTTGACGCGGCTGGTGCGCATCGCGGTGGTGAATCTTGCGGGCGTGCCGTCAATTGTCTACGGCGTGTTTGGCCTCGGTTTCTTTGTCTGGCTGATTGGCGGCACCCTCGACCAGCTGTTTTTCTCCAGCGCCTTACCCAATCCGACTTTTGGTACGCCGGGCTTGCTGTGGGCCGCGCTGACGCTGGCGCTGCTGACGCTGCCGGTGGTGATCGTTGCCACCGAAGAGGGATTGTCGCGCATTCCGGATAATCTGCGTCAGGGATCGCTGGCGCTGGGCGCAACGCAGGCGGAAACGCTGTGGCGCGTGGTGCTGCCGCTGGCGGTACCGGCCATGCTCACCGGCTTGATTCTGGCGGTGGCGCGTGCGGCCGGAGAAACCGCGCCGCTGATGCTGGTGGGCGTGGTGAAGATGGTGCCGGAGCTGCCGGTTGATGCGGTGTTCCCTTATCTGCACCTCGATCGCAAATTCATGCACCTCGGTTTTCAGATCTACGATTTGGCGTTCCAGAGCCCTAACATCGATGCTGATCGACCGCTGGTTTACGCCACCGCTTTGCTGCTGGTGGTGATCATCCTGTCGCTCAATCTGCTGGCGATGGCGTTGCGCCATCGGCTGCGTGAGCGTTACCGGATTATGACGCACTAAAAAGGTTTCTGATGACGCCCGATTACGACATTGCCCTTAGCGTTAATCAGCTGTCGCTGTGGTATGGCGAACGCCAGGCGCTGAATAACATTGATCTGCAGATTCCGAAGAACCGTATCACGGCGTTGATTGGTCCTTCCGGCTGTGGCAAATCGACGCTGCTGCGCTGTTTCAATCGCATGAATGATGTGATCGATCGCTGTCGCATTGAAGGTGAGATTCTGCTCGGTGATTACGCGGTGATGCAGGCGAATCAGGATCTTCCCGCGCTGCGTCGCCGCATTGGCATGGTGTTCCAGCGGCCGAATCCGTTTCCTAAATCGATCTATGAAAACGTGGTTTACGGCCTGCGCTTGCAGGGCGTGCGCGATCGTCGCGTGCTGAATGAAGCCTGTGAGCGTGCGCTGCGCGCGGCGGCGTTGTGGGGCGAAGTGAAAGATCAGCTGGGGCAGAACGCGTTAACGCTCTCTAACGGCCAGCAGCAGCGTTTGGTGATTGCGCGCGCCATTGCCATCGAGCCGGAAGTGTTACTGCTGGATGAGCCCACTTCGGCACTTGATCCGATCTCAACGCTGGTGATCGAGGAGTTGATGACCACGCTGAAGCAGCATTTCACGCTGGTGCTGGTGACGCACAATATGCAGCAGGCGGCACGCGTGTCGGATTACACCGCGTTTATGCACAACGGTCAGTTGGTAGAGTTTGACGAAACCGACAGAATCTTCACCTCACCGAAAGCGCGGCGCACCGAAGATTATATTACGGGAAGATTTGGTTAAAAAAGTCTGCGATTTGTAGCGGCGCAATTTATTGCGCAATGCCCGGATGGGCACGATGTTGCCATCGAAATGCGCGATAAATCGCGCCGCTTCGGAATATGCATAACATTCAATCGTGAGCATAGCCTTGCGTCGGTAATAACTGACCATCCAGCCATGCTTTACCTTCACGCATCTGCAAACGCCCATCAACAAACCAGCTGATCACCAGCGGATAGATCGCGTGTTCCTGATGCTGCACGCGCGCGCTGATCTCGTCTTCGCTGTCGCCAGCAAACACCGGCACGCGCGCTTGCAAAATAATGGGTCCGCCATCCAGTTCGTCAGTGACAAAATGCACTGAGGTGCCATGCTCCTCGTCGCCGTTTTCCAGCGCCTGACGATGTGTGTGTAAGCCCGGATATTTCGGCAACAGCGACGGATGAATATTCACCAGACGATCGTGATAGTGCGCGACAAAAGCGCTGCTGAGGATGCGCATATAACCGGCCAGCACCACCAGATCTGGCGCGTAAGCATCAATCTCCTGCATCAGCTGGCGATCAAAGGCTTCGCGGTCGGCAAAATCACTGGCGGCTAACGCATGTGACGGGACATTGGCTTCCCGCGCGCGCGTTAAACCAAACGCGCTGGCTTTATTACTGAAAACGGCAGCGACGCTGCCGTTTATACGCCCGCTTGCGCAGGCGTCGAGGATGGACTGAAGATTGCTTCCGTTGCCGGAGATCAGTACAACCAGTTTTTTCATGGATTGATAACCACACGCTCTTCGGAATCAGACGCTTTAATCACACCGATTTTCCACGCTTTTTCGCCCGCGTCGGTCATCAGCTGTACCGCTTTATCGGCTTCTGCCGGGCTCAGCGCAATCACCATGCCCACGCCGCAGTTAAAGGTGCGGTACATTTCGTGACGGCTAACGTTGCCTGCCTGCTGCAACCAGCTGAACACTGACGGCCACTGCCAGCTGCTCTCTTCCAGCACCGCCTGGGTGTTATCTGGCAACACGCGCGGGATGTTTTCCCAGAAGCCGCCGCCGGTCAGATGCGAAATCGCATGCACATCAACCTGTTCGATCAGGCTAAGGATGTTTTTCACATAGATGCGGGTTGGCGCCAGCAGGTGATCGGCCAGTGATTTGCCATCCAGCTGTTTGGTGGCCGGATCGGTCTGGCTGACTTCAAGAATCTTGCGCACCAGTGAATAACCGTTCGAGTGTGGGCCGCTGGAACCCAGCGCGATCAGCACGTCGCCGTCCTGCACTTTCGAACCGTCAATGATCTCTGATTTTTCCACCACGCCAACGCAGAAACCCGCCACGTCGTAATCTTCGCCGTGGTACATGCCTGGCATTTCAGCGGTTTCACCGCCGACCAGCGCACAACCCGACTGCAAGCAACCTTCGGCGATGCCGGTGATCACCGATGACGCGGTATCCACATCCAGCTTGCCGGTCGCGTAATAATCGAGGAAGAACAGCGGCTCAGCACCCTGAACAATCAGGTCGTTCACACACATCGCGACCAGATCAATGCCGATGCTGTCGTGGCGTTTGAGATCCATCGCCAGACGCAGCTTGGTGCCGACGCCATCGGTTCCGGAGACCAGCACCGGCTCGCGGTACTTCTGCGGCAGCGCACAGAGCGCGCCGAATCCGCCCAATCCACCCATGACTTCCGGGCGGCGGGTTTTTTTCACTACGCCTTTAATACGGTCAACCAGATCGTTACCAGCATCGATATCAACACCGGCGTCTTTGTAGCTGAGAGAGGTTTTGTCGGTCACTGCGGAATCCCCACGCGAGTTGCGGTTGGTGGCAAAAATTAAGCGCGGCAATTCTAACAGCGCAGGCAAACGTTTGCGAGTCCCATCTCATGCTGCCTTTGCATCGCCTCAGATTTTCGCCAATCCTTAGATGACGCAGGCTATTGACCGATGACAAGTGGCGCAGCAGCGAAAAGGCGGTATAATCCGGCGATTTTTTTTAGCTCAACTCAATTCCGGGAGAACAATCATGAAGATCGTGGAAGTCAAACACCCGCTGGTCAAACATAAACTGGGCCTGATGCGTGAGCATGATATCAGCACCAAGCGTTTCCGCGAGTTGGCCTCGGAAGTGGGCAGCTTGCTGACCTATGAAGCCACCGCCGATCTGGAAACCGAGCGCGTCACCATCGAAGGCTGGAATGGTCCGGTTGAAATCGATCAGATCAAAGGTAAAAAAATCACCGTGGTTCCGATTCTGCGTGCGGGTCTTGGCATGATGGAAGGCGTGCTTGAGCACGTTCCCAGCGCGCGCATCAGCGTGGTTGGCGTGTATCGTGATGAAGAGACGCTGGAGCCGGTTCCTTATTTCCAGAAGCTGGTTTCGAACATCGAAGAGCGCCTGGCGCTGGTGGTCGACCCGATGCTGGCAACCGGCGGTTCGATGATCGCCACCATCGATCTGCTGAAAAAAGCCGGTTGTACCAGCATTAAAGTGCTGGTGCTGGTGGCCGCACCTGAAGGTATTGCCGCGCTGGAGAAAGCGCATCCGGATGTGGAGCTCTACACCGCATCTATCGATCAGGGATTGAACGAGAAGGGCTACATCATTCCTGGACTCGGCGATGCCGGGGACAAGATTTTCGGAACCAAATAAAAGAAACCAGCCGGCCAGAGAGTCGGCTTTTTTTTGGCAGAAACACAACATTGTCATCCTCGAGTTATTCGAGCCAACGCAGCCATGGCTCGAAGAACGAAGAGGATAGGGGATAATAATGACTCGTCGTGCAATCGGCGTTAGCGAACGCCCACCGCTGTTACAAACCATTCCACTCAGCCTACAGCACCTGTTCGCCATGTTCGGCGCAACCGTGCTGGTGCCGATTCTGTTCCACATCAACCCGGCCACGGTGTTGCTGTTTAACGGCGTCGGAACGCTGCTCTATCTGTTTATCTGTAAAGGCAAAATCCCCGCTTATCTCGGATCGAGCTTTGCCTTTATTTCGCCGGTGCTGCTGCTGTTGCCGCTGGGTTATGAAGTGGCGCTGGGCGGTTTTATTCTCTGCGGTTTGCTGTTCTGTATGGTGGCGCTGATCGTCAAGAAAGCCGGTACCGGCTGGCTTGATGTGATGTTCCCACCGGCAGCGATGGGCGCGATTGTCGCGGTTATCGGTCTGGAACTGGCGGGCGTGGCGGCGAATATGGCCGGCCTGCTGCCTGCTGACGGCACATCACCAGACAGCAAAACCGTGATCATCTCGATGGTGACGCTGGCGGTCACCGTGTTTGGTTCGGTGCTGTTCCGTGGTTTCCTCGCCATCATCCCGATTTTAGTCGGCGTGTTGGTCGGCTATGCGCTCTCTTACGCGATGGGCATTGTGGACTGGACCGCGGTGGAAAATGCGCCGTGGTTTGCGCTGCCAACCTTCTACACGCCGCGTTTTGAATGGGTGGCGATGCTGACCATTCTGCCAGCCGCACTGGTGGTGATTGCCGAGCACGTGGGTCACTTGGTGGTCACCGCGAATATCGTGAAGAAAGATCTGATCCGCGATCCGGGTCTGCACCGCTCGATGTTCGCTAACGGTTTATCCACCATGATCTCCGGTTTCTTCGGCTCCACGCCGAACACCACTTACGGCGAGAACATCGGTGTAATGGCGATTACCCGCGTGTACAGCACCTGGGTAATTGGCGGCGCGGCGATCTTTGCCATTCTGCTTTCGTGCGTCGGCAAGCTGGCGGCGGCGATTCAGGCGGTTCCTGTGCCGGTGATGGGCGGCGTATCGCTGCTGCTGTACGGCGTAATTGGCGCGTCCGGTATTCGTGTGCTGATCGAGTCTAAAGTGGATTACAACAAAGCGCAGAACCTGATACTGACCTCGGTGATCCTGATCATCGGCGTGAGCGGTGCCAAAGTGCATATCGGCGCGGCCGAGCTGAAAGGCATGGCGTTGGCGACTATTGTTGGCGTGGGTCTGGCGCTGATCTTCCGTTTAATCAGCGTGTTGCGCCCGGAAGAGGTGGTGCTGGACGCTGAAGAGAAGCGCGAAAGTTAAGGCTGCAAGCCGGGCAGGGAAGCCCGGTTCATCTCCGGCAAAGATCGTGATAAACTTGCGCGGTTTTCTGCCCGCTCATCCGTTGAGGTACTTCTGAACACGCCGGCACAGCTCTCATTGCCACTCTATTTACCCGATGATGAAACCTTCGCCAGTTTCTGGCCGGGGGAAAACACGTCTCTGCTGGCGGCGCTGCAAGGCGCACTCTCTCAGCAACACGGTAGCTATCTCTATTTCTGGTCGCGCGAAGGCGGTGGCCGTAGTCATCTGCTGCATGCCGCCTGTGCGGAACTCTCAGCGCGCGGCGAAGCGGTGGGCTATGTGCCGCTGGATAAGCGCACCTGGTTTGTGCCGGAAGTCCTGGAAGGCATGGAGAATCTGGCGCTGGTGTGCATCGATAATATCGAGTGCATCGCGGGCGATCCGGAGTGGGAAATGGCGATCTTTGATCTCTACAATCGTATTCTGGAAATCGGTAAAACGCGTTTGCTGATAACCGGCGATCGACCGCCGCGCCAGCTCAATCTTGGCTTACCGGATCTGGCTTCACGTCTCGACTGGGGACAGATTTACCGTTTGCAGCCGCTTTCTGATGACGACAAATTACAGGCGATGCAGCTGCGTGCCGGATTGCGTGGTTTTGAGTTGCCGGAAGATGTCGGGCGCTTCCTGTTGAAACGCCTCGACCGTGAGATGCGCACGCTGTTTGATACGCTGGATCGTCTCGATCGCGCCTCCATCAGCGCCCAGCGCAAACTCACCATTCCTTTTGTTAAAGAAGCGCTGGAGCTTTAGATAATCTCCAGCACCGCTTCGGGTGGACGACCAATACGCGCCTGTTCGCCCTTGATCACAATCGGGCGTTCGATCAGTTTCGGATGATCCACCATCGCCTGCAGCAGCTGAGCCTCGCTTAACGCGCTATCCGCTAAAGCCAACTCTTGATACAAGTCCTCTTTACGCCGCATCAGTTCGCGCGCGCTGTGCATGCCGAGCTGTTTCAACAGACGTTTTAGCGTGGGGACATCGGGCGGCGTCTCAAGATAAAGCACCACATTGGGCTTGATATCTCGCTCCTGCAACAGCGCCAGCGTTTCGCGGCTCTTGCTGCAGCGCGGGTTGTGATAAATGCTGACCATCTTCTTATCCTTTTTGATAAACCTTAAAACGCTTCTGCAGTTCACGGAACTGGTCGATACGTGCGTCATAGCGCGCTTGTTTCAGGCTGCCGAGCGGCACTTGCGCGCTGGCGCTGCTCAAGGTGGAGATCGCCTGATCGAGCTGGCCGTTGAGCGCCAAACCTTCCGCGCGCGCCGAAAGTTCTTCATCGCGCAAACCCTGCGCCGCAGAGGCCTGCGCCAGCAGATCAAAGGCGTTAACATCGTCTGGATGGGCAAAGGTGTAGCGATTGAGGATGCGGCTGGCGTTGGCGGGCTGCTTCGCTTCAACATAGGCATTAGCCAGATTCAACTGCAACACCGGATTGCTGTTGCTGCCTTTGGCGCTGCTGAGCATGGCGATCGCCTGCTGCGGCTGATTCAGGCCGATGTCGATGTCGGTCATGATATCAAGGAACCAGACGTTATCCGGCTGTTTCGCCAGCAGCGGGGCGATCACCCGTTTGGCGCTATCAAAGCTTTTGGCCTGCAGGAACTGTATCGCTTTGCCGTACTGTGCCGCCTGCTGCTCGCGCACGTTGCCTTTGGCGTATTCGTTCAGCAGGTCATCGGTCAGCTGATTGCGGCCAGTGGCGTACATGCCGAGCGAGCGCACTTTCGCCATGTAGAAATCCTGCGACGACTGCACCACCACCGGACGCATCTGGTTGGCGCGGTTACGCGCATCGGCAAGTCGGCTGTCGGGTAACGGGTGCGTCAGCAAAATTTCCGGCGGCTTGGAGGAGAAGCGGCTCTGATCCGCCAGCTTCTGCAGAAAAGTCGGCATCGCTTGCGGATCGAATCCAGCGCGTTGCAGCACCTGAATACCGATGCGGTCAGCTTCCTGCTCGTTGCCTTGGGTAAAGCTGATAATGCCTTGCTGCGCACCCGCCAGCGTACCGGTCAACGCCGCCATGCCGGCTTGCGGGCTGGCCATTGCCAGCAGAATCGATCCCAATGCGCCGACCCAGGTCAGCGGCGCATTGCGTCGCTGCTCTTCCATGGCGCGCGCCAGATGACGCTGCGTGACGTGCGAGATTTCGTGCGCCATCACCGACGCCAGCTGGCTTTCGTTATCGGTATAGCGGAACAGCGATGAATGCAGCACCACGTTGCCGCCAAAGAAGGCGAAGGCGTTGAGTTCGTCGTTCTGGATCAAAAAGAAGTGGAACGGCGTCCGCACCGAGTTGGCATGCGCCACTAGTCGCTGACCAAGCTCGTTAATGTATTGATTCAACAGCGGATCGTTAATCAGAGGCGCACTGGCGCGCAGCTGGCGCACGTAGAAGTCGCCCATCTGAAGTTCCTGATTAATCGAAAGCGTTGAACCTGCTGTGGTGCCCATGTCGGGCAGCGTATCACTAACGTCAGCGCGCGCACTCAGCGCAGGCGTCAGCAGCAGCGTAGGAATAAGGGCCGCCAGCACTGATTTTTTCAACCGGTTAAACATGCCTTGATCCTGTAAAAGTCACCCAAAATTGGACAGGTAAGTGGTTCAAATGTTCTGCACTATTTTTCCCTTTGCGGAACGCGCTCTATCTTAACCAGACTGCGGCGACAAGCAAACGATGAAGATTCATGCGCTTTAAATGAAAAAAGGGTTACAGCATGACGAAATTGCAGCAAAAAATTGAATAGCACGCCGCGATTTAAACAGGCTTCTTTATCTGCAGAAGTTAAAGTTACGTAAAGTTGCTCAAAATTATTGAATTTGGCATGAACTTTTCCAGGTTTACTCTGAAAAGCGGCGGCAAATCAGCGGTGTTGGCCCGCTTTATCCATCAGTGTTTTTAATCGTGAAGACGACGCGCAGAGCATGCTACACAGTTATCATCGGACGGATTTTAAACGCACGTAAACTTATTCCCTCTGTATTAGGATCACAATTTCACGGCCACGCATTTCTCAACTCCTGCCAAAGCGACAATCGAAACCCTTTTTCAATTAACCTTGCTAATTATTTTTCACGCAATGAAAACGTCGGACAGCCCGTCACTACAGGACTTTTGCCTTGCTCACGCTGTGGTATAGATAAGGCACTTTATTCAAACGGACTGTGAATTGACGCGCAGTGTAAGCCGGAGAGTTTTTATGCGTTCTGTAGTTTCATACGCCCTTATCGCAATTGTCGGTGGCTTTGTTGGCGCCACCGTGAGTAAAGGTGATGACCTGTATCAACGTGTTGTCAGCCATTTCTCCTCTGCACCCGCCGATCCCGACGGCTTCTGGAGCACGCCCGCCGTCGACGGCTACGGCAAAATCCATTACGAACCGGATGCGGCTTTCAAACCGGTGGTCGGTTTAAGCAACAAAGTGGTGTTTCAAATTACCCGCAGTGAAGGGGAGATGACGCGCCCAAATCTTGGACTGGAGCGCGTAGCGCGCGTGGTCAATCTCTATATCGCTTCGGGCGTGCCCGCTGACGACCTGCACTTTGTGGTATCGGTCACCGGTGATGCCACGCCAGCGATGCTGGATAACGCGCATTTCCAGCAGTTCTACCAGGCGGACAACCCCAATCTGGCGCTGATCGGCGCACTGAATAAGTTGGGCGTGAAGGTTTCCGTATGCGATCAGTCGGTGGCGTTCCATCACTTCCCGAGAGAGTGGATTGACCCATCGGTGATTCATGCACTCTCCAGCCCGACTACCGTGTCGACGCTGGAAAATCAGGGTTATGCACTCTTACAGATGTAAATTTCAGGCACAGGAGAAGTGAAATGCGTCCAGCATCCTATATCGTTATTGCGGCTCTGGCAGGGTTTGTCGGCGGCAATGTATTACAGCTCCCCGATTTGGTCGACAAGGTCAGCGACAAATTTGCTGACAAGAAAAGTGAACCGGCGGATTTCTGGAGCACGCCGGCGATCGAAGGTTACGGCAAAATCCACTTTGTGAATGTGCCGGACTACAATCCGGCCACCACGCCAGGGTTGAGCAATAAAATCGTCTTCCAGATCAACCGTAATGAAGGCGATGTGCGTCAGCCTAACCTTGGGCTGGAGCGCGTGGCACGCGTCACCAACCTCTATTACGCGGCGGGCGTACCGCTCGATCAGCTGAAATTTGTGGTGTCGATTAACAGCGATGCGGTTCCTGCGGCGTTGAATAATGAGCAGTTCCGCAAAACCTATGGCACCGATAACCCCAATCTCAAGCTGATTGATGAGCTGAAAAAAGCTGGCGTGAAGGTGACCATTTGCGATCAGTCGGTGGCTTTCCATCAGCTGGAGCGAAACTGGATCGATACGCGCGTCACCCACACGCTGTCGAGCGGCACCACCGTGGCGTCGCTGCAGAACGAAGGTTACGCCTTCCTGATGCTGTGATTTCTGCCTGACAGCAGTTCGCGCTGCAGTCATCCCGCTGTCATTTATCCGCGATGTTGCTGTCACAGTTCGCCGCTACTTTAAGCGCCAATGAGATCGATCTCATTGGCACTTTACGAGGCGAACATGTCCGATTTAATCAGCGTGGCCAAACTGGCTGGCGTTTCTCGCGCTACCGCCGCCCGCGCATTCTCTGATCCGCATCTGCTGCGAGCTGACACGCTGGAAAAGGTGTTGAGCGCCTCTGAGCAGCTCGGCTTTCGCCCCAATCACATTGCTCGCCAACTGCGTACCCAAAGTTCAACCACCTTCGGCGTGCTGCTGCCGTCGCTGCTGAATCCGATTTTCGCCCGTCAACTGCAAGCGATGGAGCGTCAGGCGCGTGCCGCCGGTTACGGTCTGCTGGTGGCAACCAGCGATTATCAGCCCGAGCGGGAAGCGGCGATGGTGGAGCACATGCTGAACCAGCGCGTTGCCGGTTTGGTTCTTACCGTCGCCGACGCCGACAACAGCGCCATCCTGCATACGCTGCATCAAGCCAGCATGCCGTTTGTCCTTACGCATAACGTGCCGCAAGCCACGCACTGGCCCGCGATTTGCGTCGATAACCGCCAGGCGATGCAGCAAGCCACCGAACACCTGCTGCAGCTCGGCCATCGCCACATCGGTATGGTGGCCGGTCCCATGCTGCAATCGGATCGCGCCCGTCTGCGCTATCAGGGCTATTGCGATGCCATGCAGCAGGCCGGATTGCGTGCGCTGCCGGTACTCGAAATGCCCAGCCATACCCAATCTGATTTCGCGCTGCTGCAGCCGCAGCTGAGTGGCGACACGCCGCTCAGCGCGGTGATCTGCACCAACGATCTGCTCGCCATCAGCCTGATTGGTGCTGCGGCGCGCGCCGGAGTGCGCATTCCGCAGCAGCTGTCGGTGATGGGTTTTGATGGCATCGATATCGGCGAGCACATCGCGCCGTCGCTGGCGAGCGTAAGCCAGCCAGCTGACATGCTCGGCGCCGGTGCGATCGACATGCTGTTACAACAAGCCAGCCGCGGCACGCGCGTGCTGCCACATCGATTAAGGCTCGGCGCCAGTATCGCCGCGCCAGCAACCTCTTTTTCTTCCATTGCCAATATCAGGGAACCATCATGAAAAAAGTCACAATGATTGCCGGGGCGCTCGCACTGACCGCCGGTTCGCTGTTCAGTTCGCTGGCGCAGGCCGCCGATACGGCGATTTGCTACAACTGTCCTCCCGAATGGGCGGACTGGGGAACCCAGCTTAACGCCATTGCTAAAGACACTGGCATTCAGGTGCCGCAGGACAACAAAAACTCCGGCCAGGCGCTGGCGCAGCTAGTGGCGGAGCAGGGTAATCCGGTGGCAGATGTGGTGTATTACGGCGTCAGTTTTGGTATCCAGGCGGATAGCGCCGGTGTCATCAGCGCCTATAAGCCCGCGCATTGGGACGAGATCCCAGCCGGAATGAAAGATCCTAACGGCAAGTGGGTGGCGCTGCACTCCGGCACCATGGGCTTTATGGTTAACCTTGATGCGCTGGGCGGCGCGCCGGTGCCGCAATCCTGGGACGATCTGCTGAAGCCTGAATACAAAGGCATGATCGGCTACCTCGATCCTGCTAGCGCCTTTGTCGGTTACGTGGCGGCCGTGGCGGTCAACCAGGCGAAGGGCGGCAACATGCAGGACTTCACACCCGCGCTGACATGGTTCAAAAAACTCCAGGCTAACCAGCCGATCGTACCGAAGCAGACCGCCTACGCGCGCCTGATCTCCGGTGAGATTCCGATCCTGCTCGACTACGACTTCAACGCCTACCGCGCCAAATATAAAGATCACGCCAATGTCGCCTTTGTGATCCCGAAAGAGGGCACGGTTACGGTGCCGTACGTCATCAGCCTGGTGAAGAACGCGCCGCACGCAGACAACGGCAAGAAAGTGATCGACTACGTGTTGTCGGATAAAGGTCAGGCGATTTGGGCGAATGCCTTCCTGCGTCCGGTGCGCACCTCGGCGATGTCCGCTGACGCTAAGAAATTCTTCCTGCCAGACAGCGATTATGCGCGTGCGCAAACCGTAAACTATCAGCAGATGGCCGATGCGCAGAAGGCCTTCTCGGCGAAATACCTGAGCGAGATGCGTTAATGTCGATGGCTGACACGCTGGCGGCCTCGCGCCGCCAGATACCGACGCAACCGGGCAGCCGCTGGTTGTGGCTGACGCTGCCCGCGCTGCTGTTCTTTTGCGCTTTCTGGCTGCTGCCGTTTGCCCGCCTGCTGCAAATCGGCATGCAGGACGATCGCAGCACCCAGCACAGCGGTTACTGGACGGTGATCACGCAACCGCACTATCTGCTGAGCCTGCTGAACACCGTGCTGCTGTCGCTGGCGGTGACGCTGGTGACGTTACTCATCGCCGCTATCGTCGGCTGCTTTCTGGCACGCCAGCGCTTTGCCGGGCGCGGCACCTTGCTGGCGTTGCTGACCTTTCCGCTGGCGTTTCCCGGCGTGGTGGTGGGTTTTCTGGTGGTGATGCTGGCTGGACGTCAGGGATTGCTGGCGCAAATCAGTATGAGTTTGCTGCATGAGCGCTGGACGCTGGCCTATTCGCTGGCGGGGCTGTTTATCGGTTACCTCTATTTCTCGCTGCCGCGCGCCATCGTCACGCTGGTAGCAGCCAGTGAAAAACTCGATCGCTCGCTGGAAGAAGCAGCACGTTCGCTCGGCGCCAGCCAGTGGCGCATCACCTGGGATGTGATTGTGCCCGGCCTGCAACCGGCGCTGCTCTCCACCGGCGCGCTGTGCTTCGCTACCAGCATGGGCGCTTTTGGCACCGCCTTTACGCTCGGCACCGATTTGGCGGTGCTACCACTGACCATTTACGGCGAGTTCACCAACTACGCCAACTTCGCCACCGCCGCCGCGCTGTCAGTGTTGATGGGTGGATTCGCCTGGCTGGCACTGATGCTGGCGCGCCGTCTGGCGCAGGCTAAGGAGGCGCAATCATGAAACGTCGTGGACTGTTTAGCCTGCAACTGCTGATCACCGCCATCACCGCGCTGTTTATGATCGTGCCGGTGGTGCTGTCAATGCTGGCGGGCGTCACCAATAACTATTTCATCGGCCTGCGCAGCGGCTTCACGCTGAAGTGGGTGGAGCAAGTGTGGCAGATGTACGCCGATACTTTCTGGCTGTCGCTGCTGATCGCGCTGTTCTGCCTGCTGGTTACCTTGGTGATTGGCGTTCCCGCTGCGTGGGGATTGCTGAAAGCGCCGGGCCGCTGGGCGGCGCGTATTGAAGAGTGCTTGATGCTGCCGGTGGCGCTGCCCGGTCTGGCAACCGCGCTTGGCATCATTCTGCTCTACGGCCAGTTTTCCGGCCTGCGTGATAGCTGGCTGTTCATCCTGATTGGTCACGTGCTGTTTACCTTGCCGTTTATGATGCGGCCGGTGCTGGCGGTGATGCAGGCGGTGGATATGCCGCGCCTGGAAGAAGCATCGGCCAGCCTCGGCGCCAGCTTGTGGCAGCGCTTCTTTACCGTGGTGGTGCCGAACTGCCGCAACGGCATTCTTGCTGGCGCGTTTATGGTGATCACGCTGTCGGTGGGGGAATTCAACATTACATGGATGCTGCACACGCCGCTGACCAAAACCTTGCCGGTTGGCCTTGCCGACAGCTATGCCTCAATGCGGCTGGAAGTGGGTTCCGCCTACACGCTGATTTTCATTCTGATGATTCTGCCGCTGCTGCTGATGCTCAATGCCGTGAATCACTGGCTTAACCGCGCGGTTTCGCGCCAACACAAGGAGGCAGCATGAACCCTGCGGCCGTTACCGTGACGCTGCGCGGCTGCGCACGTCATTTTAATCATCATCAGGCGCTGCAACCGCTTGATCTCACGGTGCATGCCGGCGAAACGCTGGTGCTGCTGGGGCCGTCCGGCTGCGGTAAAACTACCACGCTGCGCATAATCAGCGGACTGGAAAGCTGCGATGTCGGCGGCGAAGTGTGGTTTGACGATCGCAACGTTACCGCTTTACCGATTGAAAAACGCAACGTCGGCATGGTGTTCCAGAACTACGCGCTGTTCCCGAATCTCAATGTGGCCGGGAACGTAGCGTACGGCCTGAAAGTGCAGGGCGTGGCGCGTGGAGAACGGGAAGCGCGCGTGCAGGAGATGCTGGCGCTGGTGGATCTCACCGCGCTGGCGCAGCGTAGCATCGACAAACTCTCCGGCGGCCAGAAGCAGCGTGTGGCGCTGGCGCGCGCGTTAGCCGCGCGGCCCAAAGTGCTGCTGTTTGATGAGCCGCTGGCGGCGCTGGATGCGCGTCTGCGCGATCGTCTGCGTCTGGAGATCGGCGCGCTACTGAAGAAGCTGGCGATCACCGCCGTTTACGTAACGCACGATCAGCAGGAAGCGATGGCGCTCGGCGACCGTATTGCGGTGATGGAGCAGGGACGTTTGGTGCAGATCGATACGCCGCAGAAAATTTATCAGCATCCGGCGTCAAAATTTGTCGCCGATTTTGTGGGTGCGATTAACTGCGTAGATGTGGATACACGCGGCCATCCGCAGCGCTTTTGCCGCCCGGAAGATGTGCTGCTGGCCAGCGATGAGCGTTATCCGCGCCAGGGTTTTATTGTTGCCAGCACCTTTCTGGGCGCGTCGCAGCGGTTGATGATCGACATCGGGCTGGCGACGCCCATTCAGGTGGATCGCCACGCGCGTGAAGCCTGGCATGCCGGACAAGCGGTGAGCTGGACGCTGGCGCAGGACGCCGCGCT
This sequence comes from Pantoea sp. GCM10028869, assembly GCF_042666835.1. Taxonomy (NCBI): domain Bacteria; kingdom Pseudomonadati; phylum Pseudomonadota; class Gammaproteobacteria; order Enterobacterales; family Erwiniaceae; genus Pantoea; species Pantoea sp. GCM10028869. Next base: position 182,027 of record NZ_JBHTGO010000004.1, read on the forward strand.
GCAGTTTTCTTGATGTCATTGACTCAGCGCTGGAATTGATTGCCGCACAATTCGTAGCGGCGCGATTCATCGCGCAATAAATTGCGCCGCTACGAACCGTAAGCATTGTGATAGCCGTGGTTGACAAATATTACGCTGCAATTTTTGCAGCCGGAGAAACTTTATTGTGTCTGAAGCAATGACGCTCATCGCGCAAATCAGCGATTTACACATCAAGGCCAACGGCCGTTTATCCTACAAAAAAGTCGACACTCAAGCCGCGCTACTGCGGGTGATTGAGACGCTAAACCGCCTTGCGCCGCGCCCCGACATGGTGGTGATGACCGGCGATCTGGTCGATTTCGGCACCGCGGCAGAGTATCAAACTTTAAAGCAGGCGCTGCGTCAGCTGCAGCTGCCGTTTCTGCTGATGGCGGGCAACCACGACGATCGCCAGGCGCTGCGTGCGGCGTTTCCGGATCATCACTATCTGCAGCACGGAGCAACCCTGAACTGGCAGATGCAGGTGAAAGGCGTGCAGCTGCTGGCGCTCGATTCCAGCGTGCCACAGCAGCCGTGGGGCTATGTGGATGAAGCGCAGCTGTGCTGGCTTGATGAGCAGTTGCAGCGTCAGCCGCAGTTGCCGACGCTGGTGATGCTGCATCATCCGCCGTTTCTTTGCGGCATCGAACATATGGATAACCAGCCGCTGCGCAATCCGGCGGCGCTGGCGGCGATTATCCAGCGCCATCCACAGGTGGAACGCGTACTGAGCGGTCATCTGCACCGCTCGGTGCAGGCGCGTTTTGCCGGTACGCTGGCGTGCGTGGCGCCTGGTGTATCGCATCAGGTGGCGTTTGATCTCGCGGAAAATGCACCGGCGAATTTTATGCTGGAGCCGCCCGGTTTTCTGCTGCATCGCTGGCATGCGCAGCAGGGCATGAGCACGCATTTGTGTGCTATCGGCGATTATCCCGGTCCGTGGCCGTTTTACGATGCCAACGGTTTGATCGATTAGCGCCAGCGCAGAGAAAGAATTGTGTGAGGCTGACAGGATGCTTCGTGCTCAATTTGCGTTGTGGGTGTACAATCGCCCGTTAGCTCACCAGGGCAAGTGCATCCAACTATAACAAGACTGTCAGGCACACATATCGATGAATCTATTCACTAAGGTCGGTGCGCTATGCTAACGCGCCTGCGGCCAAAAACTGACCTGCGCACGCTGATCGCGCTGTTGGCGATCACCAGCATCGTCATCACACTTGCCAACACGCTGTACGCCACCTGGCGCGTGCAACGTATGGTCCTGATCGAAAGCACCCTCGAAGCCAATCGCGCTTACGCCACTAAACTGGCGGCGACGACGGAGGTCTTCTTTCAGCTGGCTCAGTCGCAGCTGCACTACAGCGCGACGCAGCTGGGCAATGATTTTGATGATGCCGATTTAGCGCAGCAGGAAGTCAATCGCCTGCGTGAGCAAACTAATAGCTTCAACTCGGTGGCGGTGGTGGACAGCAACGGCATCGTGAAAGCCATTTCACCCGAATCGCTGATGCTGAAAGGCATGCAGCTCACCAGCCAGGCTTCGCGTGAAGCGCTGGCGCAGCGTCAGCCGATGGTCAGCAAACCCAGCATCTCCGCCGCCAATAATTTGATTGTATTTGTCTCCTGGCCGATCTGGAGCAAAGACGGACGTTACCTTGGCTACGTCGGCGGCACCATCTATCTGAAGAAGAAAAGCATCCTTAATGCACTGCTCGGCGAGCAGTTCTATCGCGATGGCACGCATGTTTACGTGCTGGATCGCAATAATCAGGTGCTGTACCACCAGAATACCCAGCTGATTGGTAAAAGCGTGCCGGGCATCGTTAGCGATCGCCAACGCGAGGAGAAAACCAACGGTGAAGTGCAACTGACGGAAGAGAACGTGCCTAAGCTGGCCGGTTACGCCATCGTGCCCACCACCGGCTGGATGGTGGTGGCGTTGAAACCCACCGATGTGACGCTGGCGCCGCTCACCGGCTTGCTGCTGAAAGTGTTGAAAAACTCGGTGCCATTTGCGCTGCTGACCTTGCTGGTGGCGGTGATTCTGGCGCGTCTGATTGCGCTGCCGCTGTGGCAACTGGCGCGCAAAGCCAGCCAGATGGATTCCCAGGGCGTGTCGAACGAGATTGGCGGCATTCGCGCCTGGTATTTCGAAGCGGCGCAGGTCAAACGCGCGCTACTCACCGGTATTGGTTTAGTGCAGGATAAGATTGGTCGCCTGAAATCGGAAGTGCAGAGCGATCCCATGACCAATCTGCTTAACCGGCGTGGCCTGAGCGCGGTGCTCGACTACTTCGCCACCATGCGCCAACCGTTCTCGGTGCTGGCGCTGGATATCGATCACTTCAAACGGGTCAACGATACCTTCGGTCATGACGTCGGCGATGAGGTGATTAAACATGTGGCGCGAACCTTACGCAGCAGCGCCCGTCAAACCGATGTGGTGTGCCGTAACGGCGGGGAAGAGTTCCTGATGTTGCTGCCTGCGACGTCGGTGGAAGACGCACGCATTCTGGCCGAGCGCGTGCGCATCAGCATTGCAGAAAACTGGATTGATCAGGTTGGCAATGTCACGCTGTCGGTGGGCATTGCCGACTGGCAGCCGGAAAGTGGTTCGCAGGAGCAGAGCCTCAAGCAAGCCGATGCCGCGCTTTATCAGGCGAAAAATGCTGGACGCAACTGCGTGATGATCTCCGGTCAGGATGCGTTGGTCAGCAGCATTACGCATTAACGCTCCGGGTGCGGCCTGCGCACCCGTTTACCTCAGGCTGACTTCAGATAATCCAGCACGATGTCGTGGTGATTGGAGGTTTTGAAATCGTCGAACACTTTCTCAATTTTGCCGTTGGCATCAATAAGGAAGCTGATGCGGTGAATGCCGTCATAGGTTTTACCCATAAAGGTTTTCTCGCCCCAGACGCCAAACTGCTCGCACACCTGATGATCTTCATCCGATAACAGCGTGAAGTTCAGCAGCTCTTTATCGGCAAAGCGTGACAGCTTTTCCGCTTTGTCGGTGCTGATACCCAGCACAACAACGCCCTCAGTTTTCAACGCATCCATGTTGTCGCGCAGACCGCAAGCCTGCACGGTGCAACCCGGCGTCATGGCTTTCGGATAGAAATAGACCAGAACGCGCTGTCCCTGGAAGTCGGCCAAATTTACTTGTTCGCCGTCTTGATCGGGCAAACTAAATTTCGGTGCGGTATCACCGGCTTTCAGTGGATTCATCACAACTCTCCATTTTTTTACATGCTGTGGGTAATACACCATCAAGAGCAAAAGTGCCAGGTGGTGTTTACCGTCAGGGTTATTTCACCACACGGTTTGCCGCAGCGGCAGAGTGTGTGGCGAAATAACCCGGAGCCTGATTAAACGGTGCTGTTAGCATCGTCGGTGACACTATAAAGACGAATTGAGCCTTGTGCATGCAGTTCTTCGCACAGCTGATTGAAAGCCTGCTCGATGGGCGCACTGAATTGATTGGCTGGGCTGTGCGCCGTTATTTGAATATAGAGCGTCGGTGCCACGCCATCCTGCGCCGGTTTAATTCTGGACACCAGTTCGGCAATGTTCATCTGATGTTTATCGAACAGATCGGTGAAGCGCTCAATGATATGCGGTGAATCCGGCACTTCAATCTGCACCCACACGGTGGCGGGCATCGGTGGCGTGGCGCGCGCATTGGTGCGCTTCATTACAATCAGCAACTCCAGCTCGGCACCTTTCATCGGCAGCGTCGATTCAATCAGGGTGATCGCGTTCCAGCTACCGGACAGCAGCATGATAAAAGTGAACTCATCGCCCAGCATTGCTAAACGGCTGTCCTCAATATTGCAGCCGCAGCTGCTGACGTGACGGGTGATGGTATTGACGATACCCGGACGATCAACGCCCAGTGCGGTGATCACCAGATGGTGAGGCTGTGACTGCGACAAAATGGCATTTCCTGTACGTTCGCTAATAACTATAAGGTAAACATAAAAAAAACTGCTGACAAGCGCGGGAATGGCGTGGCTCGCTTGCTTTTCTTTCAATGTAAAACGTAACATGAGGCACTTGTTTGTCGAGGGGATAGCCCATGTTCACCGGAAGTATTGTTGCGCTCATTACGCCAATGAATGAAAAAGGTAATGTCTGCCGCGAAAGTTTGAAAAAACTGATTGATTATCATGTTGCCAGCGGCACCGCGGCGATTGTTTCTGTTGGCACCACCGGCGAATCAGCCACGCTCAGCCATGACGAGCACGGTGATGTGGTTATGCAAACCCTGGAACTGGCGGATGGCCGTATTCCGGTTATAGCCGGCACCGGCGCAAATGCCACGGCTGAAGGCATCTCTCTGACCAAACGCTTTACCGGCAGCGGTGTGGTGGGCTGTTTAACGGTCACGCCTTATTACAACCGTCCGACGCAGGAAGGTCTGTTCCAGCACTTTAAAGCTATTGCGGAAAGTACCGATCTGCCGCAGATGCTGTATAACGTTCCTTCGCGTACCGGTTGCGACATGCTGCCGGAAACCGTCGCGCGTCTGGCCGAAATTAAAAATATTATCGGAATCAAAGAGGCCACCGGGAACTTATCGCGTGTCTCACAGATCCAAGAGCTGGTTAATGATGAGTTCATCATCGTCAGCGGCGATGACGCTACGGCGCTGGACTCCATGCAACTGGGCGGCAAAGGCGTAATTTCGGTCACGGCTAACATTGCAGCGCGTGAAATGGTTGAACTCTGTGCCTTAGCGCAACAGGGCAAATTCGCCGAAGCGCGTCGCCTGAATCAGCGTCTGATGCACCTGCACCAGACGCTTTTCTGTGAACCCAATCCAATCCCGGTGAAATGGGCAGCAAAACAGCTAGGATTAATCGCGGATGACACGCTGCGCTTGCCAATGACGCCACTGACCGAAGCTGGTCAGACGAAAACGGCGCAAGCGTTGATTAAAGCGGGTCTGCGATAATTTAGGGAGAATCAATGAGTTATTCAGTTAAGCGCTCGACGCTGGCAACGGTAGTGGGCCTTTCCACCCTGATGCTGCTCACAGCGTGTTCCAACGATCAGCGTTATAAGCGCCAGGTCAGCGGGGATGAATCTTACCTGCAGGCGCCTGAGCTGCATGATTTAAAAGCCCCCGCGGGCATGATTCTGCCGTTGCAGAATGGGGATTACGATGTTCCGCACAGCGTGGCGAAAGGCGCGGTTGGTAAAGAGCTGGATATTCGTCCGCCAGCCCAGCCGCTGGCGCTGCTGAACGGCACGCGTGCGCAGTTCACCGGTAATACGGGCGTGCTGGCAGTGGAAAGCAGTCGCGGTTCTATCTGGTCGCAGGTTGTGGGTGTGATTCAGTCTTACAAGTTCCCGATTGCCCAGCGTGATGACGCTTCGCAACAGCTGACCACCGATTGGGTGCAGTGGAACCGTGCTGACGAAGATAACCAGTATCGCGGTCGCTATCAGATCAGCGTGCAGAATCAGAGCTATCAGCAAGTGCTGACCGTACGTTTGCTGGAACTGCAGCAGTCTGGTCAAGCCGTTACTTCTCCGGCACAGATTCAACGCTATACCGGCCAGATGTTGAACGACATCAGCACCGGTCTGGATAAAGTCGATTCTGCCAGCCAGGATGCGGCGGCCAACCGTGCCACCGGACAGATTGATGTGCAGAGCGGCGCGGATGACACCGGTTTACCGCTGTTGATTCTGCGCGCACCGTTTAACGTCACCTGGCAGCGTTTGCCAGCGGCGCTGAAACGCGTGGGCATGGAAATCACGGATGACAACCGTTCGCAGGGCAGCCTGAAAGTGACCTACAAACAGCCGGGCAGCGGCGTGTGGGATCAGATTGGCGCCAAAGATCCAGAACTGCCAAACGGCGATTACAAGTTGCAGGTTGGCGATCTGGATAACCGCAGCAGTCTGCAGTTCATCGATCCGAAAGGTCACGTGCTAACCCAGGCGCAGAACGACGCGCTGGTGCAGGTGATTCAAGGTGCGCTGAAATAAATTGCCAAAGGGCCGGAGATTCTCCGGCCTTTTTGTTTTGGATTTGGCATAATAGCGCCCGGCGAAGTAAACGATTGCGTCACGCAATCGGCGCGCGGTGAAACACCGCTGAACACGGGTTCTTTCATGTTTGGAGTTAACAAGATGCAAAAGCGAGCTGAGTTGTATCGCGGTAAAGCGAAAACCGTATACAGCACCGATAATCCGGATCTGCTGGTACTTGAATTCCGCAACGATACGTCAGCAGGAGACGGTGCACGAATCGAGCAGTTTGATCGCAAAGGAATGGTAAACAACAAGTTTAACCATTTCATCATGACCAAATTGCAGGAAGCGGGCATTCCGACCCAGATGGAAGCGCTGCTGTCAGATAACGAAGCGCTGGTGAAAAAGCTGGAGATGGTGCCGGTGGAGTGCGTGGTGCGCAACCGAGCGGCAGGATCGCTGGTAAAACGTCTGGGTGTGGAAGAGGGCATTGTGCTCAATCCACCGCTGTTTGATCTCTTCCTGAAAGATGACGCCAAACACGACCCGATGGTCAACGAATCCTATTGCGAAACCTTCGGCTGGGTGAGCAAAGCGAATCTGGCACGCATGCAAGAGCTGACCTTCAAAGCCAATGATGTGCTGAGTAAACTGTTTGATGACGCAGGTTTGATCCTGGTCGACTTCAAGCTGGAGTTTGGTCTGTTCAACGGCGAAGTGGTGCTGGGTGATGAGTTCTCGCCAGATGGCGCGCGTCTGTGGGACAAAAACACCATGGATAAAATGGACAAAGACCGTTTCCGTCAGAGCCTTGGCGGCTTGGTTGAAGCGTACGAAGAAGTTGCACAGCGTTTGGGTGTGAAGCTGGATTAAGTCCTGTTTGCACCGGCCCGTAGCGGCGCGATTTATCGCGCTCTATTACGGTCGGTGCACCTTCCAGACATTGCGCGATAAATCGCGCCGCTACAAATTCCTTCCCCCTTTATCACACCATTTCTCTCATTCTTACCGTGCTGTCACTACAACACTGGTGCTTACCGCTGCCGCCAACTAAAATCATGCCAAACATGTTTAAAGGAGTTAGACCATGCGCTGGCAAGGGCGTCGTGAAAGCGACAATGTAGAAGATCGACGCAATGATTCACCTGGCCTTGGCGGCGGCGGGGGACGGCAAATCCGCATTCCACGCGGCAAAGGCGGCCTTATCTTGCTGGTGGTGGTCGCTGTTGCCGGCTATTACGGCTACGACCTCACCGCGTTATTGGAAGGCGGCGGCAGTGTCGCGCCAACGTCGCAGCAGCGTCAGGTAAACACCGCGCAGAGCAACGAAGATGCCAAATTCACCTCGGTGATTCTGGCAACCACCGAAGATACCTGGAGCAAGCTGTTCCAGCAGATGAACAAAAAGTATGTGCCGCCGAAGCTGGTGATGTATCGCGGGGCAACGCGCACCAACTGCGGCACTGGCCAATCGGCGATGGGGCCGTTTTACTGTCCTGCCGATCAAACCGTGTATATCGATTTGTCATTCTACGATGACATGAAAACCAAACTCGGTGCCGGTGGCGACTTTGCGCAAGGCTTCGTGATTGCGCATGAAGTGGGGCATCACGTTCAAAAGCTGCTGGGCATTGAGCCAAAAGTGCGTCAGATGCAGCAGGGCGCGAGCCAGGCGCAGGCGAATCAGCTGTCGGTGAAAATGGAGCTGCAGGCGGATTGCTTCGCCGGCGTTTGGGGCCATTACATGGAGCAGCAAAACGTTCTGGAAGTGGGCGATCTGCAGGAAGCACTCAACGCAGCTGAAGCGATTGGCGACGATCGTCTGCAGCAGAAAGGTCAGGGCCGCGTAGTGCCGGATAGCTTCACCCATGGCACCTCTCAGCAGCGTTACACCTGGCTGAAACGCGGTTTCGATAGCGGCGATCCCGGCCAGTGCAACACCTTCGCTAGCAAGTGATCTCCGTGGTTGAACAAACGGCGGCGATGCAGCGTGCAGGCATTCGCCGCCTTTGCGTGATAGCGGGTGATGCGGAGTGGGCGCAGCAGCAGGCCACAGGTTGGCACACCGCGCTGCCCGGCGACTGGCTGACGGTGAGCGACAGCACCGATTTCTCGCACGCCGTTGCGCCCGCGGCTTTACGCACCTTGCTGGGGCGTGAATTCCAGCATGCAATATTTGATGCCCGCCGCGGTTTTCACGCCGAAGCTTTTGCAGCACTGGCCGGAACCTTACGCGCGGGCAGCTGGTTATTGCTGTTAACGCCTGATTGGGAAAGCTGGCCCAAGCAAACCGATGCCGACAGCTTGCGCTGGGCGGATGTCGCTGAACCGATCGCCACGCCGCACTTTATCCACCATCTGCAATCCCTGATGCGGCAAGACGCGCAGGTGATGTTGCAACGTCAGCATCAAGCGGTGCGTTATCCGGTGGAAACGCATCTGCCCGACTGGCGCTGTCAGGTACCGCAGCAGCAGGCGCGAATCCTTGAACAGCTTGAAGCGATGCCGCCGGGCGTGGCAGTGATCACCGCCGCGCGCGGTCGCGGCAAATCGGCGTTGGCCGGCATGCTGGCGCAGCGCAACCAACACTGTTTAGTCACGGCACCGGCCAAAGTCTCCACGGCGGTGCTGGCAGAATTCGCTGGTGAGCATTTCAGTTTCATGGCTCCCGATGCCGTTCTCGCGCAGGAAGCGACGCCTCAGGCGCAGTGGCTGATTGTCGATGAAGCGGCCGCCATTCCCGCGCCCATCCTGCAACAGCTGGTGCAACGTTTCCCGCGCGTGCTGCTTATCACCACCGTGCAAGGTTATGAAGGCACCGGACGCGGCTTTATGCTGCGCTTCTGCGCCACCTTGCCGGATGTGCGCCTCTTCCAGCTCGACGAGCCGTTGCGCTGGTCGCCGAACGATCCGCTGGAGCAGTGGCTCAGCCAGGCGTTGCTGTTTGAAGATGCGCAGGAGAGCCGCGCAAGCGGTGAGATCGCCATTTACCCGGCCACACCGGACCACAACATAACGGCGCTGGAAGCGGGCTATCGCCTGCTTGCCAGTGCGCACTATCGCACTTCGCCACTGGATTTACGGCGCATGCTGGATGCGCCCGGCATGCGTTTTTGGTTGGCGGGTGCAGCCGAACAGGTAACCGGCGCGTTGTGGCTGGTAGAAGAGGGCGGATTGGATCAGCCATTGGCTGACGCGGTGTGGGCCGGTCATCGTCGGCCGCGTGGCAATCTGGTGGCGCAATCGCTGGCGGCCCATGCCGGTTTCGCGCAGGCGGCAACGCTGCGCTCACTGCGCATTAGCCGGATTGCGGTGCAGGCGTCACAGCGTCAGCGTGGGATCGGCAAAGCGCTGGTGGCCACCGCACGACAGCAGGCGCAGAATTGTGATTATCTCTCGGTGAGTTTTGGCTACACCGAATCTTTGTGGCGCTTCTGGCGCGCCTGCGGTTTTACGCTGGTGCGGATTGGCTCGCAGCGCGAAGCCAGCAGCGGCTGCTATGCCGCGATGGCGCTGCTGGCAATCTCTGCGGCAGGTGAAGCGCTACAACAGCAGGCAGCGCAGCGCCTGGCGCGTGATTGGCTGTGGCTGCAAGCGATTATAGATTTACCGTTAACGCTGGTAAGCGATGCCAGCCAGCAGCTAAACGAGGATGACTGGGCGCTGCTGGCCGGCTTTGCCTGGGCGCAGCGCCCGTTCGAAGCCAGCTACGCGGCGCTACAGCGGCTGGTGCGCCAGTCTCCTTCACCGTTGTTGAATGCCATCCTGCTGCAAAAACAGACGCTAACCGATGCCGCGCAACATGCCGGTCTCAGCGGGCGTAAAGCCTTGATAAACCAGCTGCGATCGGAAGCTGGCGCAGCAATGATTCACCTCAATCCCGATGCGGCGCAGCGGCTGCGTTCATTGCAATAAATCCATTATCTCGTTCAAATTTTCCCGATATCTCTGTGCCAGCAGCGGCGTATAGTGATTTGAGGAGGATCTTATGGCACTACGATATGTAATTGTTCAGCAACCCAGCAGTGCAGCACAGCTGTTTCTGCTGTATCACGGCATCAACGACAACCCGGATTCGATGGCGCAGATTGGTAGCTGGTTCGCGAAAGCGTTCCCGCAAGCGCTGGTGGTGTCGGTCGGCGCACCTTACGCGGGCAGCGTGCCGCAAGGACGTCAGTGGTTTGCCGATATTCCGCCGCACGATCGTTCGGAGCAGCAGGGCGTGGATGCGATCATGCCTGAGTTCGTGGCATCGGTGCGTCACTGGCAGCAAGAGAGCGGCGTGCGTGCCGCAGCCACGGCGCTGGTGGGCTTTTCCCAGGGCGGCATCATGGTGCTGGAAGGCATGAAAGCGCAGCCGGATTTGGCGGGACGCGCGATTGTGTTCAGCGGCCGCTATGCCACGTTGCCGTTGCGGGCCAGCACGCGTAACACCATTCATCTGATTCATGGCGATTACGACGAACAAATCCCGCTGCAGCACGCTGAAGAGGCGAAGCAACGTCTGATTTCGTTGGGCGGCGATGTCACGCTGGATGTGGTGGAAGATTTACCGCACGCGATTAACGATCGCAGCATGGAACTGGCGCTGAATCATCTGCGTTATACTGTGCCGCGTCGTTACTTCGATGAGGCGCTGAGCGGTGCGAAGCCGGGCGATGATGATGTGGTGATGATGATGTAGCAGGATGCGTAACGGCGCGAGTTATCGCGCCGTTTGCGATATGACGATTATTTCTTTTTCGGCCAGTCGTCCTCGTCATCCCATTTATCGTTGAAATCACGATGCGGCGGTAACGTCGGTTTGTTGTCCATGAATTTTTTATGGTCGATACGTTTTAGGTCTTTGTAAACGTTCATCAAAATACCAACCATCAGCAGGATCACCAGGATCCACCAGTACTCTTTAAAGAATTCCATCCCCTTTCTCCTTTCGCGCTTAGGCGATCAGCTGTTCCATGATGCGCTGATACATACGGCTCAGCATCTGCAAATCTGACGCTTTCACGCACTCATTGATCTTATGAATGGTGGCGTTCACCGGGCCCAGTTCCACCACCTGCGCACCCATGCGCGCAATGAAGCGCCCATCGGAGGTGCCGCCGGTAGTTAGCAACTGCGGCTTAATTTCATTATAGTGCGCCACAGCGTTCACCACGGCATCCACCAGCTTACCGCGTGATGTCAGGAATGGCTGGCCGGAAACATTCCACTCCAGCGTATAGCGCAGCTGATGACGATCGAGCAGCTCCGCCACGCGATCTTTAATCATCTGATCGGTCAACTGCGTGCTGAAACGGAAGTTGAACTGCACAAAGAATTCGCCAGGAATTACGTTGTTGCTGCCGGTTCCGGCCTGCACGTTGGCGATCTGCATACTGGTCGGTGGGAAGAATTCGTTGCCTTCATCCCACACGGTTTCTACCAGCTCATTCAGCGCCGGCATGGCGCGATGCACCGGATTATCCGCCAGATGCGGATAGGCTACGTGGCCCTGCACGCCATGAATAGTGAGATTCGCGGTCATCGAGCCGCGACGGCCATTCTTCACCACGTCACCCACAATCTCGGTGCTCGACGGTTCGCCGACCAGGCAATAATCCATGCGTTCGTTGCGCGCCATCAAGCGCTCAACCACTTTCACCGTTCCGTTAACCGCGCTGGCTTCTTCATCGGAGGTAATCAGAAACGCCAGACGACCTTTATGCTGCGGATTAGCGGCCACAAAGCGTTCCGCTGCCACCACCATCGCCGCCAGCGAACCTTTCATATCGGCGGCACCGCGGCCAAACAGCATGCCGTCGCGGATGCTGGGTTCAAACGGCGGGCTGATCCAGCGGTTGGCGTCGCCCGGCGGCACCACATCGGTATGACCGGCAAACGCCAGCGTTTCGCCCTGGCCGCGCGTCGCCCAAAAGTTCAGCGTATCGCCAATGTGCATTGGCTCAACCGTGAAGCCGATGGCTTCCAGACGCGCAATCAGCAGCGCCTGACAACCGGCATCATCCGGGCTGAGTGACGGGCGACGGATAAGCTGCTGAGCCAGCTCAATAACCGGACAGAACATGTTATGACTTCTCCTGGATAAAGGCGGAATAAAGGGAATCTTTGAAGCCGACCAGCAGATCGCCATTCGGCGCGGCTAACACCGGACGCTTGATGATGGCAGGCTGCGCCAGCATCACCGCTTTGGCGCTGGCGGCATCGTTTACCGCGTCGCGTTCGGCTTCCGGCAGCTTGCGCCACGTGGTACCGCGCGTATTCAGCAGCGCCTCATAACCGAGTTGATCGATAAACGATTGCAGCAGCGCGTCGTCAATGCCCTCCACGCGATAGTCGTGAAAACAGTAGTCGATACCGGAAGACGCCAAATAGTTGCGTGCTTTTTTAATCGTGTCGCAATTTTTAATTCCGTACATCACCCACTGCGCTGTCATCGCTTATTCCCGTTGAGTAAAAAATAAAGCGCGAGTTTACCACAGCGCTCTAAGGGCTGTGAGCGCTGACAGTGAAAGCCGGCCTTATTCACCCATTTTTCATGGCCCTTAAGCCGTTATAAATTTTATTACTTAGGGCCAGGAAGCGCTTTCACTTACGCACTTAATAATTGCCTGCGATATCATTAAGCCACTAAGGATTATCCTAAATGCAGATTTCTGCTACCCGATTTAAGTCAGCCATTTTTCCTGCCGCATTATAGAGTTGCTGAAATGTGCGTCAGTACGCAATTTCAAAAGATTGAAGCTTTTCTACGCTTTTGCCGATAGTGATAACAGGTGGAAACGTATTCACCACCAGAAAAAAACGGCGTAGAATTGCCGCTACAATAAGAGAGGGTTTTATGGTCGACACCGAAATGGGAAACTGGAAAGAATTCATCGAAGCGATGTTACGCAAGTAACGCGTGAAGAGAAAAGCAGGGCACTTCCCAACTTGCTGTAATTCTTACCACACACAACAATAAAGCCGCAATGGATGTTCATGGCGGCTTTTTTATTCATTTAACCGCGCGCGATGAATCACGCCGCGACAAGTGTGTGCACTTGATATGCGCGGAACCTGATGTCCGCACAAGCCTCAGCGGCGCAATGGCCTGCTTAATCGTGCGGCTTCTCTTTCAGCGGGAAGCGGCGGCGTACCACCACAAAGAACAACGGCACAAAGAAAATCGCCAGCACGGTGGCAGAAATCATCCCGCCCATCACGCCGGTACCCACCGCGTGCTGGCTGCCGGAACCGGCACCGCTGCTGATGGCCATCGGCAGCACGCCGAAGATAAACGCCAGCGAAGTCATCAGAATCGGGCGCAGACGCTGACGCGAGGCTTCCAGCGTCGACTCCATCAGCTCGCGGCCTTTACTGTTGATCTCATTGGCGAACTCGACAATCAAAATGGCATTCTTCGCCGACAAGCCAATCACCGTGAGCAAGCCCACCTGGAAATAGACATCGTTCTCCAGCCCGCGCATCCAGGTTGCCACCAGCGCGCCCACCACGCCGAGCGGCACCACCAGCATCACTGAGAATGGAATTGACCAGCTCTCATACAACGCCGCCAGACACAGGAATACCACCAGCAGCGAAATCGCATACAGCGCCGGCGCCTGCGAACCGGATAAGCGCTCCTGATAGGAGGCGCCGGTCCACTGGAAGCCTACGCCCAGCGGCAGCTGCCCAACCAGTTTCTCCATCTCGTCCATTGCGGTACCGCTGCTGACGCCGTTCGCCGCTTCACCGACAATCTCTAGCGCAGAGTAACCGTTGTAGCGCTCCAGACGCGGTGAACCGGTTTGCCAATGGCTGGTGGCGAAGGCGGAGAAGGGCACCATGCTGCCGCTGTTGTTACGCACATACCACTTATTCACGTCTTCCGGCAGCATGCGGAACTCTGCCGCCGCCTGCACGTAGACTTTCTTCACGCGACCGCGATCGAGGAAGTCATTAACGTAGGTTGAGCCCCACGCGGTGGTTAAGGTGTCGTTGATGGTATCCAGCGACACACCAAGCGCCTGCGCTTTGCGCTGGTCGACATCAATCTGCAACTGCGGACTGTCGTCGAGGCCGTTGTGACGTACCCGTGACAGCGCCGGATTGCTGTCAGCCATCTCCAGTAACTTATCGCGCATTGCCATTAGTCGCGTGTGGCCGATGCCACCGTGATCCTGCAGCTCCATATCGAAGCCCGACGAACTGCCCATGCCGGTAATCGCGGGCGGGCTGCTGGCGATAACGCGCGCTTCGTTGATCTTGTGGAAGGCTTTAGTCGCGCGCTCAATGATGGCGAAAGAGGTGCGATCGCTGCCCGGACGCTCCTCCCAATCTTTCAAGCGAACGAACAGGCGCGCGACGTTTTGACCGTTACCGCCAGGACCCGCTCCGATGGTGGAGAACACCGAAACCACATTGTCTTTCTCCTGAGTCATATAATAATTCTCGACCTTCGCCACCACGTTCGAGGTTTGTTGCAGCGTCGAACCGGCCGGCAATTGCACCTGCGTCAGGAACACGCCGCGATCTTCCAGCGGCAGGAACGAGGTGGGCAGACGAATAAACAGGAACGCCATCACGCCGATAATCGCCAGATAGAGCAGCAGCCAGCGGCCGCCTTTACGCAAAATTTTGGCGACGCCGCGCTCGTAACGTTCTGCGCTGGCGTTGAAGGTGCGGTTAAACCAGCCGAAGAAGCCACGACGACCGTGATGATGGCCTCGCTCCAGCGGTTTCAGCAGCGTGGAACAGAGCGCGGGCGTCAGAATCATCGCCACCAATACCGACAGCACCATCGCCGAAACGATAGTGATCGAAAACTGGCGATAGATGGCGCCGACGGTCCCGCCAAAGAACGCCATCGGCACAAACACCGCCGACAGCACTAGCGCAATGCCGACTAGCGCGCCCTGAATCTGGCCCATCGATTTACGCGTAGCGGCGCGCGGCGACAGACCTTCCTCGCTCATGATGCGCTCGACGTTTTCCACCACCACGATAGCGTCATCCACCAGCAAGCCGATGGCGAGCACCATGGCGAACATCGTCAGGGTGTTGATGCTGTAGCCGAAGGCGTAGAGCACCGCAAAGGTGCCGAGCAGCACCACCGGCACGGCGATAGTTGGAATTAGCGTGGCACGAAAGTTTTGCAGGAACAGATACATCACAAGGAACACCAGCAGGATCGCTTCCAGCAGGGTCTTCACCACGTCTTTAATCGAGGCCTTAACAAACGGCGTGGTTTCGTAAGCGACTTTGGCTTCCAGCCCGTGAGGGAAGTAATGCGACAGCTCAGCAATACGCTCACGCACCAGTTTGTCGGTGTTCATCTCATTGGCGCCGGAAGCCAGCTTAATGCCGAGCCCCGATGCCGCCTGACCATTGTAGCGGCTGAGGAAGTCATATTTTTCCGCGCCCATCGCCACATCCGCCACATCGCCGAGCGTCACCACCGAGCCGTCGCTGTTGGTTTTCAGCGTCACTGCTTTGAACTGCGCCGGGGTTTGCAGCATCGACTGCGCATTCACCGTGGCGTTGAGCGCTTGCTTGTCCACCGACGGCAATCCGCCTACCTGACCCACTGCTACCTGCGCATTTTGCGATTCAATCGCGCTCACCACGTCTTCGGTGGCCAGCGCGTAGGCGATCAGCTTGTTGGGATCGAGCCAGATCCGCATCGCATATTGCGAGCCGTAAGCATCCACCTGGCCGACACCATCAACACGGCTGAGCGGATCCTGAATGTTACTGGCGACGTAATCTGAAATATCCTGTTTGTCCATGCTTCCGTCGGTAGAGACGAAGGCAATCATCAGAATATTGCTGTCACCGGTTTTATTCACCGTCACACCTTGTGACTGTACCGCCGCGGGCAGTTTACGCAGTGCACTTTGCAATTGGTTTTGCACCTGCTGGCGCGCTTCGTCGGGGTTGGTGCCCGCGGTAAAGGTGAGGGTGATCTGGGCCTGGCCGGTGTTGCTGCTGTTGGAGGACATGTACATCAAATTATCGATGCCGGTCATGTTCTGTTCGATAACTTGCGTAACGGTGTTTTCCAGCGTTTCCGCGGATGCGCCGGGATAGTTGGCGGTGATACGCACGTTAGGCGGCGCGAGGTCGGGATATTGCTCAACCGGTAGCGAGACGATCGCCAACGTACCGCACAGGCAGAGCAGAATAGACAGAACCCAGGCAAAAATGGGCCGGTCGATAAAGAAATTCGACATGAAACCGACACTCCTCAACTGCGTATTTTTTACTTTTATTATGATGAGCGCGATGCGCGGACGGCGTCACGCTGGCGGAGTGCAAACTGCTCTCTCGAAAGACTCCTGCTGCAGACACTCTACGCGGCACAAATTAGAGAATCGTGAGTAAATTATGGAGAAAGTGTAAATATAGTGACGGTTTTTTGTGCGCGACTACAGATGTCGGCTTTCGAGCCACAGTACCGTAGCGGCAACGCGCGAACGGACATCCAGCTTGCGCAGCAGGTTGCGAATGTGCACTTTTACCGTCTCTTCGGAGATATGCAAGGTGGCAGCAATTTCCTTATTCGATAAGCCACGCGCCACTTCCTGCAGCACATCCAGTTCGCGTTCGGTGAGCTGTTTGAACGGATTTGTCGTCGGCTGGCGCGTCGCCAGATAATCGGCCACCACCTCGCTAAACACGTTTTCACCTTTAGCGCCGCGCATCACTTGCGCCAGCAGTAGTTCGGGTTCGCTGTCCTTGAGCAGATAGCCATCGGCACCAGCATCCACCATCGCATAAATATCACTGCGCGCATCGGAAACCGTCAGCACCAAAATGCGTGCGGCGATGCCTTCGTTACGCAGCGCTTTCAGCGTGTCCAGCCCGGACATGCCTTTCATGTTGAGATCCAGCAGAATGACATCTGGCGACAAACGGCGTGCTTCGGCCAGCGCTTCGGTGCCGTTATTGGCTTCCGCTACCACGTCCAGCCGGGGCTCCAGCGCCAGCAACTGGCGAATACCACGGCGCATCAGTGGATGATCGTCAACGATCATAATAGTCAGGGAAGGGTTAGCCATAATATCTCCAGTATCAAAGGCAACTTTCTTTCATTAACGCATCTGCCGTAGCGGCGCAGTTTATTGCGCGATGAATCGCGCCGCTACAGCAGGTGCGCTCTATAATCTGTCAGCTCAACCGGTGCGTCGGGCGCGGTGGAAAACGCAGCGTGACGCGCGTGCCTTGCGCCTGCGGGGTAATCATCAGCGTGCCGGATAATCGCGCGGCGCGCTCCGCCATGATGGTGAGACCATAATGTCCTGGCGGCTCTTCGAGGCTGCTGATGCCGCAGCCATCGTCTTCGATGGTCAGTAAGTGGTCCTCATCAGCGACACGCTGATAGTGAATCTGAATATTGTGCGCCTGCGCATGGCGAATCGCGTTGAGCAGCGCTTCGCGCGCAATCTGCAGCACATGCACTTGCTGCTGCGCATCCAGCATCTGCAAGCCGGGCTGATAATCGAAGTCGATTGCCGCCTGCGATTGCTCCTGCAGCGGCGCAATCATCGCCTGCATCGCCTGCACCAAATCAGCCTGTTCGATGGTCAGACGGAAGGTGGTCAGCAGTTCGCGCAGCTGCTGATAGGCTTCGGCCAGCGCGCGATCGAAATCAGCGATAATCGCCAGCGCCTGCGGTTGCGACCCATCGACATTGCGTCGCAGCAGCGCCAGCTGGATGCGCAGGAAAGAGAGCGACTGCGCCAGCGAATCGTGCAGTTCGCGGGCAATGGTGGCGCGCTCTTCTATTAATAGCATCTGCTGATACTGCTTTTGCGTCTGCCAAATCCACAGTGCGCGCGCCAGCATGTTCGCCAGGCTCTGCATCAGTTCGTCGGCGGGCGGTGCGCGGTGGGTTTGCCAGCACAGTTCGCCCAGCCGCTGCTCTTCCTGCATCAACGGCAAACGCTGCCAGCTCACCTCATCCGCCGCCACACCGGCCTGAAACTCAATCCCTTCGCTGACAATTTTCAGCACCGTCAGCGCTTCACGGCGCTGTACCAGACGCAGCAATCCCTGAAACAGTTCGGGATTGGGTGGGCTGCTGGTGAGAATTTGTGAGCTTTCATACAGTAGAGAAAGTGTGCGATTGGCCTGGGTGAGATCTTCGGTTTTATCACGCACCGCGCACTCCAGCAGGCGATAGTGCGAATGCAGCCGTTCGGCCATGGTAGTAAAAGCCTGCGCCAGCACGCCCAGTTCATTCGGCTGTTGCACCGGCAGCGGCGGAAAAGCGAAATTCGCCTGCTCAACATATTGGCTGGCGGTCACCAGCGCGTTGAGCGGTCGCACCACGTTGCGGCGGATAAAGCGAATCGTCCACAACGCCAGCGCCACAATCGCCAGAAAACCGAACAGGCTGCTGGCGGCCACCAGATGCATCTTCAGTTCAGCATAATGCTGTAATGCCAGCACGAAGCGGTCGATCTCGCTGACGTAGCCCGCGACACGCTGCTGGTAGATTTGTGCCCGCTTGGGCTGCAACGTTTCCTGCAGCATCGGCCAGCTGTGACGCAGATAGCGATAGCGGCTACTCACTTCAAGCGGTACCCACGCGCGCTCCAGATGCTGCAGCGCCGGGGATTCCAGCGTTTGCCGGTAAAGTTGGATGTGATGATTCAACTGCTGCGGATCGCGCGTGCTGTCCCACGCCAGACGATATATCTGCATGCGCAGCGATCCGGCGACATTCACCGCTTCGGCATCGCGCAGGCTGCTGGAGAGCGTCATCAGCGCCAGCCCGGTGGTCAACAGCGACAGCAGCACAATCACGCTGAGTGCGCGCGCAATGGTACGAGTAACGGGACGTTTCACAATCACAGTAATAACCCTTGTAAGAGCGGGGGATTATAGGGCAGCCGTGCGGTGACGGCGAGTGAGATCTCGTCACATCAGGTTACTTTTAACAGAGAAAACCCTTTCTCTTTACCTTTCTCTAAATAACCCGCGCTAAGCTGGCGAATTATTAAACGGCTTTACGGCTTGCTCAACCTGGTTTTCATTCCCTGCGTGATAATAAGTCCTGTAACGCTTAACCCTTAACGGAAGACAACAGGAGCATCACATGAAGAGACGTTATGCCGTTCTGACTGCTGCACTGCTTGCCACCGCAAGTTTCTCGACGTTGGCGGCCCAGCCCGTAAGCGCCACGCAAGCGCAAAACCTGCAAAGCGCGGGCACCGTTTCCATCAGCGGCGTACGCGGCTCGCTGGATGATGCAACGCGCCATCTGTCGCAAAAAGCGCAAGAGGAAGGTGCCAGCGGCTATCGTGTTATTGGTGTACAAACTCCGGGCGACTCCAGCCTGTGGAGCGGCACCGCAGAGATTTATCGTTAATTCCCTCCAGTAGTTATCCCTGTAGCCATCCCTTTACCGGTCAGCCCTCTGGCCGGTTTTTTTGTGCACCGCGACGGATTATTACAATTCATCTTGTGCAGCCTGGCGGTATTTTTTGCTTCGTTCTTGCAGAACGGGTAGGATTCATCGCCGTAAATTCCCAGCCCGCCACGCGACATCGTTCCGCCGCTGTGACACCGGGTTTTTACCCCATTTCGCACCGCCATACGCAATCGTTTGGTTACGCGGTGATTGATGGTCAGGACAAACAGGATAGCTATGAAATCAACTAAAAAAACCGCAGCCGAACAACGCGCTGCGAAAAGACGCTGGCTCAACTCGCACGACAGCGGTTACCACAAAGCAATGGGTAACCGCCAGGTACAAATGATCGCCATCGGCGGTGCTATCGGTACCGGTCTGTTCCTCGGTGCTGGCGCGCGCCTGCAAATGGCCGGTCCTGCACTGGCGCTGGTTTATCTGGTGTGCGGTATCTTCTCCTTCTTTATCCTCCGAGCGTTGGGCGAACTGGTGTTACATCGTCCTTCCAGCGGCAGCTTTGTTTCTTATGCACGTGAATTCCTTGGGGAAAAAGCGTCTTACGTTGCGGGCTGGATGTATTTCGTTAACTGGGCGATGACCGGTATCGTCGATATCACCGCAGTCGCGCTTTATATGCACTATTGGGGCGCGTTTGGCGATGTGCCGCAGTGGGTGTTTGCGCTAGGCGCGCTGGCGATTGTCGGCACCATGAACATGATCGGCGTGAAGTGGTTCGCCGAGATGGAGTTCTGGTTCGCGCTGGTGAAAGTGCTGGCTATCGTGGTGTTCCTGATTGTCGGCGTGGTGTTCCTCGGCAGCGGTAAACCGCTGGACGGCAATACCACCGGCTTCCATCTGATCACCGATAACGGCGGTTTCTTCCCGCACGGCTTGCTGCCAGCGCTGGTGTTGGTGCAGGGCGTCGTGTTCGCCTTCGCCTCGATTGAGCTGGTAGGTACCGCAGCAGGCGAATGTAAAGATCCCAAGACCATGCTGCCAAAAGCCATCAACAGCGTGATCTGGCGTATCGGCCTGTTCTACGTCGGTTCCGTGGTGCTGCTGGTACTGCTGCTGCCGTGGAATGCCTATCAGGCGGGGCAAAGTCCGTTCGTGACCTTCTTCTCCAAACTGGGCGTGCCTTATATCGGTAGCGTAATGAACATCGTGGTGCTGAGCGCCGCGCTGTCGAGCCTCAACTCGGGTCTCTATTCCACCGGCCGTATTCTGCGCTCCATGTCGATGGGCGGTTCTGCGCCACAGTTTATGTCGAAGATGAGCAAGCAGCAGGTGCCGTATGCCGGCATTCTGGTCACCGTTGCCGTTTACATCATCGGCGTGGTGCTGAACTACTATGTGCCGTCGCAGGTGTTTGAAATCGTTCTGAACGTGGCGTCACTCGGCATCATCTCGTCGTGGGCCTTTATCGTGGTGTGCCAGATGCGTCTGCGCAAAGCGATCAAAGAGGGCAAAGCCGAAGATGTCAGCTTCAAGCTACCGTGGGCGCCGTTCACCTCCTGGTTGACGCTGCTGTTCCTGGTGAGCGTGCTGGTGCTGATGGCGTTCGACTATCCGAACGGCACGTACACCATCGCCTCGATTCCCCTGATTGCCGTGGTGCTCGTGCTGGGTTGGTTTGGCGTGCGCAAACGCGTTAATGCCGAAGCGATGAAAGAGCACGAACATCATGCTGACGACCAGGATGATGTATCGCCGAAACTGGCGGACGATAACGCGCGTTAATCGTAGCGATTCTCATCTACGGGGGCCTTTTGGCCCCCGTTTTTATTTCAATTCCCCTTCACTTGATCCCACGTCGGGATTTACCCCTTTGGGGTGATATAGCCCTCTTTAGCGTCAGGTTATTTTACGCACCATCTCTCTTTCCCCCGTTTAAGGTGAACCGATGGCGCTGTCGCGACGTGAACTCTTTACCGGGCAGCGCGTAGCGTCTGCTGACGGCATCGCTTTGCCATGGTGGCGGGGAGAGAAGGGGTGTGATGGCTGCGGCACATGCGTCTCGGCCTGCGAAACCCACATCATCCGCCTGGCTGCCGGTGAAGTGCCGCACCTCGATTTTCTGCAAGGTGAATGCACGTTTTGCGCCGCCTGCGTAGACGCTTGCCCGCAGCCGCTATTCCACGCGCGTGAAACCGAGCCGTTTCCACAGCGCATTCGCATCGACAACCGCTGCATCACCTTCCTGGGCGTGAACTGCCGCAGCTGTCAGGAGAGTTGTGAACAGCAAGCCATCCGTTTTCACCTGATGCCGAACGGCATCGCACAGCCTGAAACCCTTCCGCAGCATTGCACCGGTTGCGGCGCCTGCATCGCGCCTTGCCCGGTCTCAGCCACAGGATTACATCATGAACCATGAAAACAGTTGGCACGTCTGCGGCCTGGTGATTCAGGCGCGACCGGCGTCGATTCCCGCCGTAAAAAGTGCGCTGCTGGCCTTTGCCGATTGCGACATCGCCGCGGAAGACGCCGCGCGCGGCACGCTGGCGGTGACGCTGGGTGCCGCGGATAGCGCCGCGCTGCTGCGCAATATTGAAGAGAGCCGCAACATCGCTGGCGTGTTGGCGGTATCGCTGGTGTATCACCAGCAAGACGAAATTGAAGAACCTTGTAAGGAAGCATCATGAGCATAAGTCGTCGTGATTTTATGAAGGCCAATGCGGCGGCGGCTGCTGCAACGGCTGCAGGACTCACCATTCCCACCGTCACCAAAGCCGCGACCTCATTGGCTGCGCCAATTCGCTGGGAAAAAGCGCCGTGCCGATTCTGCGGCACCGGCTGTGGCGTGCTGGTTGGCACCCAGGATGGCCGCGTAGTGGCGTCGCAGGGCGATCCGCAGGCAGAAGTGAACCGCGGTCTGAACTGTATCAAAGGCTATTTCCTGCCGAAGATCATGTACGGGAAAGATCGTCTGACCCAGCCGCTGCTGCGCATGACCGACGGTAAATATGCCAAAGAGGGCGAGTTCACCCCGGTCAGCTGGGATCAAGCCTTCGACATCATGGAAGAGAAGTTCAAAGCGGCACTGAAAGCCAACGGCCCGGATTCGGTCGGCATGTTCGGTTCCGGTCAGTGGACGGTGTGGGAAGGTTACGCGGCCTCCAAGCTGATGAAAGCCGGTTTTCGCACCAACAATCTCGATCCCAATGCGCGTCACTGCATGGCTTCAGCAGTGGTGGGCTTTATGCGTACCTTCGGCATGGACGAACCGATGGGCTGCTACGACGACATCGAGCAGGCCGACGCTTTTGTGCTGTGGGGCTCGAACATGGCGGAGATGCACCCGATTCTCTGGTCACGTATCACCGCGCGTCGTCTCAGCAGTGAGAACGTCAAAGTGGCGGTGCTTTCCACCTATCGTCATCGCAGTTTTGAGCTGGCCGACAACGCGATGGTGTTCACACCGCAGAGCGATCTGGCGATCCTCAACTTCATCGCCAACTACATTATTCAGAACAACAAGGTTGATAAAACCTTCCTGCAGAATCACGTTACGCTACGCAAAGGCGTGACCGACATCGGTTACGGTTTGCGCCCCACCGATCCGCGTCAGGCTTCGGCGAAGAACCCGGACAGCGGCGAATCCACGCCGATGAGCTTTGACGAGTTTGCGAAGTTTGTCTCTGAGTACACGGTAGAAAAAGCCAGCGCAATGAGCGGTGTGGAGAAAGATCAACTCATCGCCCTCGCCGAGCTGTATGCCGATCCGAAAGTCAACGTGGTGTCGTACTGGACCATGGGCTTCAACCAGCATACGCGCGGCGTGTGGGCCAATAACCTGTGCTACAACCTGCACTTATTGACCGGCAAAATTTCACGTCCAGGCACCGGTCCGTTCTCGCTCACCGGCCAGCCGTCGGCGTGCGGCACGGCGCGTGAAGTCGGCACCTTCTCACATCGTTTACCGGCGGACATGGTGGTTAATAATGACAAACACCGCGCTACCGCCGAGAAGCTGTGGAAGCTGCCGCAGGGCACGGTGCCGGCCAAAATTGGTTTGCATGCCGTGGCGCAGGATCGCGCGCTGAAAGATGGCAAGCTCAACGCCTACTGGGTGATGTGTAACAACAACATGCAGGCCGGTCCCAACCTGACGCAGGAGCGTATGCCGGGCTGGCGCGATGAGCGCAACTTCATCGTGGTTTCCGATCCCTATCCCACCGTCAGCGCCTTGTCGGCTGACCTGATTCTGCCCACTGCGATGTGGGTGGAGAAAGAGGGCGCGTATGGCAACGCCGAGCGTCGTACTCAGTTCTGGCATCAGCAGGTGAAAGCGCCGGGCGACGCGAAATCCGATCTGTGGCAGTTGGTGAATTTCTCCAAACGTTTCAAGGTAGCGGAAGTGTGGCCGGAAGCGCTGCTGGCGCAGAATCCGGAGCTGCGCGACAAAACGCTGTTTGATGTGCTGTACGCCAACGGCCAGGTCAACCAATTCCCTCTGAGTGAAGTGGCAGATGACCAGTTGAATGATGAAGCGCGCGAGTTTGGCTTCTACATCCAGAAAGGCTTGTTCGAGGAGTACGCCAGCTTTGGTCGCGGTCACGGCCACGATCTTGCGCCGTTCGATGCTTACCATCAGGCGCGCGGCCTGCGCTGGCCGGTGGTGGATGGCAAAGAGACGCGCTGGCGCTATCGCGAAGGTTACGACAGCTACGTCAAAGCCGGTGAAGGCGTGCGTTTCTACGGTAAGCCGGATGGTAAAGCCACCATTTTCGCGCTGCCTTACGAAGCGCCAGCCGAATCGCCGGATGAAGAGTACGACCTGTGGTTCTGTACCGGTCGTGTGCTGGAACACTGGCACACCGGCACCATGACGCGTCGCGTGCCGGAGCTGCACCGCGCGGTGCCGCAGGCGCTACTCTATATACATCCGCTGGATGCCAAAGAGCGCAATTTCCGTCGCGGCGAGAAAGTCCGCGTGGTGTCGCGTCGTGGCGAAACCCTTGCCACCGTGGAAACGCGCGGTCGCAATCAGCCGCCCAAAGGTCTGGTATTTATGCCGTTCTTTGATGCGGGCGTGCTGGCCAACAACGTCACGCTGGACGCCACCGATCCGCTGTCGAAGCAGACCGATTACAAAAAATGCGCCGTCAAGCTGGTTAAAATTTAAGGCAGGATGCAATGAAACCCTTAATCACACTTGTTACTTTGGCCGCCCTGATGCTGGGCGGCACGGTTTACGCCCACAACGGCGTCGATCTCAATCAGTCACCGGAAGTGACGGCCACGCAGCAGGGCACCATTCATCAGCCCAAGGAGCAGAGCCGCAAGCCGTTGAACTATGTGAATCAGCCGCCGGTGATCCCGCATAGCGTGGATGGCTATCAGGTGACGAAAAACGTCAACCGTTGTCTGCAGTGTCACGGCACGCAGAGCTATCTCACCACCGGCGCGCCACGCGTTAGCCCAACGCACTTCACCGATCGCGATGGTCTGGTGAGCAGCACCGTGTCGCCGCGTCGCTACTTCTGCCTGCAGTGTCACGTACCGCAAACCGATGCCAAACCGGTGGTGGAAAACACCTTCAAACCGGCTGACGGCTTCGGTAAGTGAGGACATGATGAAAGAGAAACTTCTGCGCATCTGGCGCTGGTGGCGGCGTCCGAGCCGTCTGGCGCTCGGTACGCTACTGATTCTGGGCTTTGCTGGCGGCATCATTTTCTGGGGCGGCTTCAATACCGCAATGGAGATGACCAACCGCGAGCAGTTCTGTATTGGCTGCCATGAGATGCGAAATAACGTCTATCAGGAATATATGCAGACGGTGCACTACAACAACCGCAGCGGCGTGCGCGCCACCTGTCCGGATTGTCACGTGCCGCACGAGTGGGGCCCGAAAATGCTGCGTAAGATCCAGGCGAGCAAAGAGGTGTATGCCAAGATTTTCGGCATCATCGATACGCCGCAAAAGTTCGAGGATCATCGCATTAAGCTGGCGCAAAACGAGTGGCGCAGGATGAAAAACAACAATTCGCAGGAGTGTCGTAACTGCCACAACTTCGATTATATGGATTTCACCGCGCAGAAGACCGTGGCCGCGAAGATGCACAGCAAAGCAGTTGAGGAAGGGAAAACCTGTATCGATTGCCACAAAGGTATCGCGCACCATCTGCCCGATATGAAAGACCAACCCAACGGTTTTTGAGGCCTAACAACGCGGCATGAATGGGCGTAATGCCGATCACTACCGCAGCGCATCAAACCACTGCACAATCCGTAGCGGCGCGATTTAACGCGCAACCCATTGCGCCGCTACACTCTGTGCACTGAGTCAGGAGCGCCCATTACGGCGACCGGCCTCACAATTCAGATAGTTTTCCCCGCCGCTTCGGCCTATCATCTCAGGCTCCCTCAATTTAGCAGTGGAGTGGTTATGTCGTTAAAGATCAACATCATCAAAGACAAGTTGCTGTCAGAAAACTGGTTTGTGCTGCGCAACTTCACCTACGAACTCACCCGCAACAACGGCGAAGTCGTGCGTCACAAGCGCGAAGTGTACGATCGCGGAAACGGTGCCACCATCCTGCTGTACAACACTGAAAAAAATAGCGTGCTGCTGGTGCGTCAGTTCCGCATTGCCACTTATGTCAATGGCAATGAAAGTGGCGAACTGATTGAGACCTGCGCCGGGCTGCTGGATGACGACTCGCCGGAAGATTGCATCCGCAAAGAAGCGATAGAAGAGACCGGCTATCAGGTGGGTAAGGTCGATAAAGTTTTTGAAGCCTACATGTCGCCGGGCGGCGTGACTGAACTGATCCACTTCTTCGCCGCGGAATACAGCGATGCACAGCGCGCAAACAAGGGCGGTGGCGTTGAGGATGAAGAGATTACCGTGCTGGAGCTGAGTTTCCCGGAGGCGCTGGCGATGGTGAAAGATGGCCGCATTCGTGACGGTAAAGCCATTATGCTGCTGCAGCATGCGCAGATCGCCGGTTGGTTGCAGGCGTAAACATAATCTCCTAATCGCACAGTTTCGTAGCGGCGCGATTCATCGCGCGATTTATTGCGCCGCTACAGCAATGTGTAGCCATCTTGCCTTAAACACACTCTCCCAACGTTTCCGGGACACATTGCGGATACGCCTGCAATCTTGCCAGCGCTTCGGCATACGAAGGCATCGAGTGCGCTGCACCGGAGCGTTCCACACACAGCGAAGCATAAGCTGAAGCAAACAGCGCCGCCTGTGGCAGTTCATCGCCGGAAGCCAGCCGCGCCGCCAGTGCGCCATTAAACGCATCGCCCGCGCCGGTGGTATCCAGCGGCTGAGCCGGGAACAGCGGAATACGCAGCGGCGGCTGGTCTGCTACTGACAGCAACGCACCGCAAACCCCCAACGTAATAATCACCTGACGCGCCCCTTTGCGATGCAGCTTCTCTGCGGCTTGCTGCGCGCTGGCGAAGTCGGTGACCTTCACGCCGGTCAGCTGCATCGCTTCGGTGCTGTTAGGCGTCAGCAAATCCACTTTTGCCAGCAGCGCATCGGTGACCTTCTGCCACGGCGCAGGATTCATAATCACAAAGGTGCCACCGGCGCGCGCGTTGTCGATCATGCGCTGAATGGCGCTGAGATTATTCTCCAGCTGCACCAGCAGAATATCGGCTGCCGCAACGGTGGGTTGGCAGCGCGTCACCTCGGCGGCTGTTACGGTGGTGTTCGCGCCGGGATAGACCGAAATCATGTTCTCGGCATCGTCCCCGGCGACATAAATCAGCGCATTGCCGGTCGGTTTCTCCTTGCAGGTAAACAAGGTAATGGCATCGAAACCGGTCTTTTCCAGATGGCGACGCGCAAACATGCCGAAGTCATCATTACCAATCTTACCGATATAGTGCACGCGCGCGCCGGCGCGCAGCGCGGCCGTCGCCTGATTCGCGCCTTTGCCGCCCGGTCCCATCATGCTGGTATGGGCGGTGAGCGATTCGCCCGGCATCGGAAAGCGGTTCATTACCGCGACTACGTCGAGGTTGAACGAGCCAAACACACACACTTTTCCTTTCATCATGCACTCCTGAACAGACGTTCGGCGGCTAAACAGGCACCGCGACAACCGGTGTGGTCGGTGGATTGGCTAAACACGATCTTCAAACCCTCACGCGTGGCGGGTGGACGAAGATGCTGCTGGATCTGGCTGCGCAGCTGTGCCAGCGGAAAGTCCGCCATCGCCAGCACGCCGCCGCCCAGAATCAGGTATTCCGGATCGAGGATGTTCATCTCGGTGGCAATCAGTTGCGCCAGCCGCTGTACAAAAGCCTGCAGCTCCGGATGCTCACGATGCTGGGTAAACAGCGCCGACATGTTGGTTTCCGGCACATGGGTGCTCGCCCAGCGGCTCAGCCAATGGCCCGACGTCACGGTTTCCGCACAGCCACGATTGCCGCACGGGCAGGGCAGATCGTTGCCGGCAACAGGCACATGACCCAACTCACCCGCGCCACCGTGTTGACCATGATAAAACTGGCCGTTAAGCCACAGGCTGTTGCCCATGCCGGTGCCGGGATACAAACCCACCGCGCTGTCTGGCAGCTGCTCCAGCTGCAGTAAATCCCACAGCATCAGATGGTTAACATCTTTGTCCATCGCCACCGGTACGCCAAGGCGTTCGGTGAGGCGCGCGGCAACCGGTTGCTGATCCAGCGCCTGAATAAACGGCAGCGAAATCACCTGCTGGCGGTCACGGCTGAGAATGCCGGGTAATCCGAGCATCACGCCGCTAACTGGCTGCTGCTCCAGCGTTTCGCTGATTAACTGGCCCAACGCGTTAAGCGCATCAGGCTGCTGCGCCCAGCTGGCCGTCGGCACTTTACGGAAGCTCGACCAAACGCGGCCTGCTTCCATCAGCTGCAGACGTGTGCCGGTGCCGCCAATGTCGATACCGAGCCAGCATTTTTTCATGCGGATACCTGCGCCAATCCCTGAGCCTCATCAATGCTTTCGCGCATCATATTCCAGGCGGTTTCCAGGTCGTCGTGAATATTGAACAGACCGGAGGTGCCGACAATCAGCACTTCTGCACCCGCGCCGACCAGCGTGTTGTAGGTGCGGGTATTGCAGGAACCGTCGATCTCAATCAGATATTGATAGCCGTTGGCCTGCTTCAGCGCTTTCAGCTCTTGCACCTTCTGCACCATTTCCGGAATAAACGGTTGTCCGGCGTAGCCGGGATCCACCGTCATCACGGTGATTTTATCCACCAGATGAATGTAGTGATGAATAAAGGAGACCGGCGTAGCAGGATTAAGCACCACGCCCACTTTCTTGCCGAAGCTGCGGATCATATTGATCACCCGGAATGCATCGCGGTTGATGGTTTCGGCGTGCGGGCAGATGTAATCGGCACCCGCTTTGGCAATTACTTCAATGAAATCGGTGGGCTGCTCGACCATCAAATGCACATCCAGCGCCACTTTGGTGAACGGGCGAATCTGCTCAATAAAGAACGGTGACAGCGTGATATTTTTCACGTAGTGACCATCCATAATGTCGATATGCAGGAAGTCGGCGCGGGAGTCCAGCACGGCGAGCTGGTGCTTGATCTCCATCAGATTCATACACATCAACGACGGGGAGACTTGAATACGCATCATACTTCCTTTTTTTCGGTCAAAGGGTTAAGCGCCGCCGCCAGTTTGCTGAGCTTGACGGCACGATGTTCGTTAAAGCGAGTTTTGAATTGTTTGAAGGCCAGCACCACAATCAGCACCGCGCCCCACATTGCCAGGCTAACGTGCTGGCTGATGTTCATCAGGTTGAAGCCGGTGGAGAGCACTTGCAGGGCGATCAGCGCCAGCACCACGCCGGTCACGCGACCAAAGCCGCCATTCGGGTCGGTGCCGCCAAGGATAATGGCCAGCACCGTCAGCAGCAGATACGCATCGCCGTAACCCATACGCGCCGAGTTGAAGCGCGCCATCATGATCAAACCGGCCAACACGCACAGCAGGCTGGAGATGACGTACACCAGAATCACCATGCGATGCGTATTGATGCCGCTAAACCAGGTGGCGTTGATGTTGCTGCCGCCCATATAGATGCATTTACCGGCGCGGGTTTTGCCGAGGAACAGCGCCAGCAGCGCGGCGGCAAACAGGAACACCCACAGCGGCAGCGGAACGCCAAGCAGCGTGTTGGAACCGAGCGCCTGCACCACCGACGGCATGCCGCTGACGGCCGCGCCTTTGGTCAGCCAGATGCCGATACCGTTCAGCGTCATCATGGTCGCGAGCGTCACCAGAATCGGGTGCGCACCGATGCGCGTCACCATCACGCCGGTAATCACGCCGATCACCGCCGCAATCAGCATCGCGCCGATAACCGCAATAAACAGCCACAGCAGTTGCATGCCAGTGCCGGCATCGGCGGGCAGGGCGCGCATCAGCGTCCAGGCGATAAACAGCGCCGTCAGGTTGGCGGTGGCGATGATCGCCAGATTCAGTCCGCCGCTGAGAATGGCGATAAACATCGCCAGCGTCAGCAAGCCCAGCTCGGGCAGCTGAAATGCCATGCTCATAAAGGTCGAATCAGTGAGAAAGCGGCCTGGTAACATGACGGTGAAGATCGCCAGCGCCAGCGCAATTAACAGCATCAGGCCGATATTGGTGCCGTCCGGACGCAGAGCAGAGAGTGATTTCATGTTGATGCGGCTCCCGTTAGACGAAACTGACATCAGTTTCTTTACGTTTTTTGTAGTGAGTCACGGCGATAGCCACCATGATCACGCCGCCCACCACGATGTTCATGAAGTAGTTGGAGACGCCAATCAGGTTGAGGCCGTTCTTCAGGATGGCGATGAGGAACACGCCCATTAAGGTGCCGCTCACCGTGCCTTTGCCGCCCATCAGGCTGGCACCGCCCAGCACCGTGGCGGCCAGCACATCCAGCTCGCCGCCGACCAGCGCATTTGGCACCACTTCGCCCATGCGATAGACCTGCACCAAGCCGCCAATCGCCGCCATGGCACCCAGCCAGCCATAGGCGAAGACATGAATCAGACCGACGCGAATACCGATGCGGCGCGCCGATTCCGCATCGCCGCCCACCGCATACAGTTGGCGACCGAGATTGGTTTTATTCAGCAGCAGCGCGGTGAGTCCGGCAATCACCAGCATGGTCACCAGCGGCAAGCCAATCTGGAAGCTGTTGCCTTGCCAGGTGAACGGCAGCACGCTGCGCAGCGTGATCCACCAGTCCGGCAGCGAATAGAGGCTTTTGCCGCCGGTTACCCACATCAACAGGCCAAACAGCAGCGACTGCATGCTGATGGTGATGATGATCGAGACGACGCGCAGCGTGGTGATCAGCAGGGCGTTGATCACGCCAAACAGCGTGCCGCACACCACCGCCAGCAGGATGCTGAGCAGGGCGTTATCAAACTGGAACTGCACAAACAGCGAGGCGATCAGGTATTGCACCACCGACGCCACCGCAGCAAAGGAGATATCGATGCCGCCGGTCACCAGCACCACAAACAGGCCGAGGGCAAAGATGCCGGTCACGGCGTAGCTTTCTGCCAGATCCAGCAGGTTTTGCACCGTCAGGAACTGATCGCTGGCGGCAGAGAAAAACACAATGAACGCCAGCAAAACCCAGGCCAGCCAGCCCTGGCTGGAGCTCGGACGTAAACGAGAAAAATCAGGCATTGATCACCTCCGCCAGCTGCTGTTGCTCAACGGTATCGGGTTGGTATTCGGCATGAACGGTGCCATCACGGAAGTGCAGGATGCGGTCGCAGTTGTACCAAACCTCCGGCACTTCGTCGGAAATCAGGATGATCGACAAACCCTCTTTCGCCAGCAGATGAATCAGCTGATAGATGCTGGCTTTAGCGCCGACATCCACGCCAACGGTGGGCGAATCGAGGATCAGGATGCGCGGCTGGGTCAGCACCCATTTCGCCAGCACGATTTTCTGCTGGTTGCCGCCGGAGAGCGTGGAGATGGCCAGATTGGGATCGGCGACGCGTACGCCAAGCTGCTGAATCCACTGCAGGATCAGCTTGTTCTTGCGATATTCATCAATCAGGTGGAAACGGTTTTGCAGCTTGTCGAGGATCGGCAGCACCATGTTGTCGGCCACCGATTGTTGCTGCACCAAACCCAGGGTTAAGCGATCTTCGGAGACGTAGCCGATGCCGGCTTTGATCGCATCTTCGTGTCCACGGAAACGCACCGGTTTGCTGTCGAGCCAGATCTTGCCGCTGTCGGGTTTGGTCATGCCAAACAGCGACAGCGCCAGTTCGGTGCGGCCCGAGCCCAGCAGGCCGCACAGGCCCAGCACTTCGCCCTGATAGAGTTTGAAATTAACGTCATGGTATTGTCCGGCGCGCGTCAGTTTTTCGACTTCGAGGATCAGGCGATCGTCATGGCGCGTCGGCGTTTTCAGCTGATAGTCGAGCTTCAGGCCGGTCATCAGTTCGGTCAGATGGTGCGGCGTCATCGCTTTTGCGGGCCAGCAGCCCATTTTGCGGCCGTCGCGGATCACCGTCACGCGATCTGAGATCTCCAGCACCTCATCCAGTCGATGGCTGACAAACACCACGCAGATGTTTTTGTCTTTCAGGTAACGCACGGTGCGCAGCAGCTGATTCACTTCGGTGCGCGTCAGCGACGCCGTCGGCTCATCCATGATCACCAGCCGCGCATCGGCGACCAGCGCGCGGCAGATCGCCACCTGCTGACGCTGCGCAATCGACAGCGACGCCACTTTCTCATCGAGATCGAGTTCAAACTTCAGTTCATCAATGATGCGCTGCGCGGTTTCACGCAGTTTGGCTTTGCGGTGCCAGCCGAGCAGGCTATTCAGGTTGTGCTCGAAGGCGATGTTTTCCGCCACGCTGAGGTTGGGGAACAGCGACAGATCCTGATAAATCACCTGGATACCGAATTCACGCGCCTGGCGAGTGGTCAGACGCGGAAAGCTCGGGCCGTCACCCAGCGTGATACGGCTGCCGCTATCCGGGGCGTGCACCCCGGAAATGACTTTGATTAAGGTGCTCTTGCCACAGCCGTTGGTGCCAGCGAGACAGTGCACTTCGCCAGCCAGTAAGGTCAGCGAGATATCGCTCAGTGCGCGGTTGCCACCAAATGTCTTCGACAGGTTGTCGAGCGCAATCAGCGTCTGTGGGATCACCTCATTCATCATTACAGCCCCATTTTCACCAGTTTTGGCAG
Organism: Pantoea sp. GCM10028869; assembly: GCF_042666835.1. NCBI lineage: Bacteria > Pseudomonadati > Pseudomonadota > Gammaproteobacteria > Enterobacterales > Erwiniaceae > Pantoea > Pantoea sp. GCM10028869. The sequence continues at coordinate 214,623 of NZ_JBHTGO010000004.1, forward strand.
GTTCTCTTTGTCCAGGCTTTCGGTGTTGTTGCCGAGGATGGTGTGGGTCGCCTCGTCAACTTTCACTTTGCCCAAACCCTCGATGGTCATTCCGTCGGTGATTGGCTCTTTCTTCTGCATCATGTCGGCGATACGTACGAACACTTCGCCTGCGGTTTGTGGATTCCAGATGTAGCCGCCTTTGATCGCGCCACGCTGCACCAGCGATGCGCCCTGGCCAGGACTAAAGGCGCCAATTACGCAGACCTGATCGATCTTGTTACGGTTCATCACCGCGCGACCGGCGCCAATCGGACCCTGTGAACCAAAGGCCATAATTCCTTTCAAATCCGGATACTTGGACATCAGTTCGTTAGTGGTGCGAATCGAGTCATCCAGCGATTCGCCGACGCCAAACTTGTCGGTGACCATCTGCATCTTCGGATAGTGTTCTTTTTGATAATTCAGCGCGGCGTCGGTCCACTGCTGGTGCAACGGCACGGTCAGGCTGCCGACGTACATGGCGTATTTGCCCTCTTCATGCATGCATTTCGCCAGCGCTTTCATATGGTTGATGCCGTGCGTCGGCGCATCCACCAGTTCGAAGTCCCAGTTAGCGCCTTTCTGATCCGGCGATTCGTGGGTGATCACTTCAATGCCGGCATCACGGGCGCGCTTCAGCACCGGTTCCAGCACTTTCGGGTCATTTGGCACCACGCCAATGATGTCGACCTTCTGGGCAATCAAATCTTCGATAGCGCGCACCTGCAGAGCCGGATCGGCCGCCGTTGGTCCCACCATCCACGCGTCAATGCCGCGTTTCGCCGCTTCACTCTTGATGCCCGCTTCCATGGCGTTGAACCACGGAATACCGCCAATTTTCACCACGATGCCCATGCGTAATTTGTCAGCAGCCTGCGCGCCGGAGGCGGCAAACAGGGCGAGCAGAGAACAGGCGATAAGATGTTTTTTCATAAAGACTCCGATTTAATTTTTTATTAGCTGCATAGAATGGCTGCGCTGGGAGCAATCAATAATATTGACGCCGTTCCACGCTAATTCTTGTTCCAGCTCTTTGTCTTTTAATTGGTCAGTAATGAGAAAGTCCACATCGCGATAATGACAAATACGCGCGAATGAGGGCCGCAGGAATTTACTTCCGTCCAGCAGCAGATGTTTTCTTTCCGCTGCTAATAACATTTGCTGTTTTAAATGTGCGTTGTTTTCGTTACCTTCACGTAAATAACCGTCATTGCCTAAACTGCTACAGGAGAAAAAGATCTTATTGATCTGAAATTCCCTGAGCGGTTGCTCGGCGACGACGCCGTGGAAATCTTCATAACGGTCAGAATATTCTCCCCCCAGACAGATGGTGCGGATGCTGCCGCGCGCCGCAAGGGTTTGCACAATCCTGATGGAATTGGTTAATACCGTTAATTCAATATCCGGCAGCTGTCGCGCTAAATACCAGCAAGTGGTGCTGCTATCGAGTAATATACAATCGCCGGGGCTAATGAAATCGAGTGCGCGTTTGGCAATAGCCATTTTTGCATCAACATGTTCATTGACTCTCTGGCGGAAAGATAATTTATACTCGTTAACACCTCGCGTATTTCCCTGAATGTTGGCGGCCTGTCGTTTTGCTGGTACCGCACCACCGTGACTGCGTTGTAACAGACCACGTTTCTCCAGCTGCGTTAAATCACGCCGAATAGTTTCTTGTGAAACCTGACATAACGTGACTAATTCAGCGACAATGACCCGACCATTTAAATTTAATTCGTCAATAATTCGCTGCTGTCTTTCAATCGGCAACATAACCAACCTCCGATGGCTATAAATTACTGGATAGCGCATTTGGAAAGTGTGGGCTGCGCACGAGTCCACAGTCACCAAAACGCCTTAGCTGATTAGAGTGATCTGGATCTGTCTTATATGTAAATGAGATGTCTGGTTATCAAAATTAAGTGATATGTCTCACATAAATAAGCCTAATGGCGCGAAATCCGCGTTCTACGCGCGTTGCAAATCCAAAACATGGATTTAACCTAACATGACCGCTTATGACCGTTTGTGTGTATTTGACCGTTTTGTGATGAGTTAACAAGAGTCCGACGAATCCGATTGAGCAGTAATCGGTCAAAACGGATGATGAGCGCTTGCCCCATCCAGTACCCGTTCGCCACAGGTGACGGCTTTTTCAGCGGTTAACCTCGCTTTTAGGGCCGGCTCACAGTTTAGGCCTGCTGACAGCGTTCCCGTTGCGCTATTATTTTCTTTCCAGGAATTTGGGGACCGATTTTTTGATGTCGTATTGGATGAAGTTACTGCTTTTATTGCCCTTTCTTTTTGTCGCGTGCGTTCAGGCTCAGCCACTGCAAAAGTCATTTTCCGACTGGCAACTGACCTGTAACAACGCGGCTTTTTGCGTGGCACGCAGTTTTCCCGGTGACAACGGCTTAGTAATGACGCTCTCACGTCATGCTGGCGTCAACGATCGTCCCTTGCTGCGTATTGATTACGGCAGCGCCTACAGCGGTGAGCTGCCGGGCGGCCCGCTCAAGGATAACCTGCTACTCGATCAACGCCGTCTCACACCAGACCTTAAACACTGGACGGTGGAACCGCATCATCTGGCGACCAGTAATGCTATCGCCATCGACGAGTTTCTGGCGCAGACGCTGGATGCGCAAAATCTGCAGCTGACCTATAAAGCCAACGCCACCATTCCGCTCAGCGGTATGAAGGCGGCATTACTGTTGATGGATGACGTGCAGGGCCGCGTCAACGGTGCCAGCGCCTGGGTGAAGCGTGGCGACCGCGTGCAGTGGGATGTACCGCCGCAGCCAGCGTTGCCGGCGTTACCTTCGCCATTACCGCCGCCGCCGCCGCTGACGCAGGAAGAGACCAGCGGTTTAATTGATTTTGGTACCTGGCGGGTGAATACCGATAACTGCTCGCTCGATCCACTGCGGCGTGAAGTGAGCGTGTCGCCGCTGACCGACAGCAAAGCGCTGCTGCTGATCAGCTGCGAAACCGGTGCGTATAACGTGATCGATCTGGCCTTTGAAGTGACGCGCACGCAGCCTTATGTGTCGCGCGGTCTGAGCTTAACGCTGCCGTTTACGCCGCCGTCACGCGGAGATAATCAGCTGGAGTTGGTGAACGCGGAATTTGATGCCAGCCATGGATTGCTCTACACCTTCAGTAAAGGACGTGGTTTGGGGGATTGCGGCGTGGCAACGCGCTGGCAGTATGACGGCAACGAGTTTGTGCTGGCGGAGTATGCGGAAGAGAAGACCTGCGATGCGTGGCACAGCAGTGAGGATTGGCCAACATTATGGGTTACTGAATCGCAAAATCCGGCGCAGTCGCGTTAATACCACGTGCAGCATTAAATCATTGCACATTCCGTAGCGGCGCGATTTATCGCGCAATGAATTGCGCCGCTACAGCCTGCACCACAACCCAGTTAGCGGATGGCTTGCACCGTCATCGGTGAACCCGATTGATTGCCCACCAGCTCGGTCAGCATATTATTCACGCCATCGCTCATCGGGGTGAAACGCGTTAACGGCGAGCGAGTCACCACCACAAACACGCCGACGTTGTGCTGCGGCACCATCGCCATATAGGTAATGAAGCCGCCGCCACCGCCGGTTTTCTGAATAATCCCCGGACGACCTTCCTTCGGCCCCATATAGACCCAACCCATGCCCAGCGCATCGGCGCGGCCCGGCACATCCATGCCTTCCACTTTGGTTAGCTGGTCACGACGATAAATCAGCGTTTGCAGGCGATCAATTTGCGGCGTGCGGTGATTCACCGCCGAGTTAAGGAACTGCTGCATCCAGCGGCCCATATCGTCTGGCGTTGAGTAAACGCCGCCGCTACCGATGGCCGCCAGCGTGTTGTTACACGGACTGGCACCTTTCTCGGCAATCATCAGACGCTGACACTGATCCGGTGACGGCGTAAAGGTGGTGTCTTTCATGCCTAACGGACGCGTTATCAATTGCTGGAACAGTGCTGGATAGGGCATGCCCGCCGCTTTGGCGAGCGCATCGCTCAGCAGATCGAAGCCCAGGTTGGAATAGGCGGCATTGGTGCCTGGCGCGGCCTTTAATGCCGCTCCGCTCAGCCACTGCCAGCGATCGGACTTGGTCGGCCAGACAAACACCGGACGATGCGGTTTACCGCCGGGCTGCTCGCGCGGCAGGCCGCTGGTGTGGGTGGAGAGGTTAATCAGGCGAATCGGCTGGCCGTTATAGCTTGGCACGCGCGCGCCAGGCGGCGCGTATTTGCTGAGCGGATCGTCAAGACGCAGTTGACCGCGTTCGGCCATCTTCACCATCACTTCGCTGGTCATCAGCTTGCTGAGCGAGGCAATACGAATCACCGAATCGGGCTGCGGACGCACGTTGTTGCCGGGGCGCGTATCACCAAAGCTGGCGAAAACCCGCTGATTGCCATCAATCGCCACCAGCGCCATGCCGGTTGCGCCGCTGCCATAGAAAATGTGCTCGGCGTAGCGATCAACAATTTGCGATGCCAATAGCGGATCGGGCGACGACTGCGCCATGCTTTTTAATGGAAGCACTGTAACCATTAAGGCCAGTAAAAAAGGAGTACGTTTTTTCAACGGGTAAGCGTCCGCTATAAGAATCGGAGGAAAGCTTATAGTAATCAGTTTGCGCGAGGCGTGAAGGGGGCAGGGCGGATTTTTTTCTGTTTCAGGCTGTGATCAAAAAATGGCCCTTACGCCAAAAAGACGCAGGGCCAGATCGATTAGTGCGGCTTGAGTAAAGCTTCAGTATGGCTGACGATGTTCTCGATGGTGAAACCGAATTCCGGGAACAGTTTGCCGGCGGGGGCTGACTCACCAAAGGTGGTCATACCGACAATCGCGCCATCCAGACCAACATACTTGTACCAGTAATCAGCAATACCGGCTTCGACTGCCACGCGCGCTTTCACGCCGGATGGCAGCACCGATTCGCGATACGCGACGTCCTGCTTATCAAACACGTCGGTGCTCGGCAGCGAAACCACGCGAATCTTGTGGCCAGCAGCGGTGAGTTTATCCGCCGCGCCCAGCGCGATTTCAATCTCCGAACCGGTGGCGATGATGATCGCATCCGGCGTGCCGTTGCTGTCCTGCAGCACATAGCCACCGCGCGCAATATTCGCCACCTGCTCTTTGCTACGCTCTGGCTGCAGCAGGTTCTGACGCGACAGGATCAGCGCGGTTGGCCCATGATGGCGCTCAACGGCGGCTTGCCACGCCACGGCGGTTTCCACCTGATCGCACGGACGCCACACACTCATGTTTGGCGTAACGCGCAGGCTGGCAATCTGCTCAACTGGCTGGTGTGTCGGACCATCTTCGCCGAGGCCGATGGAGTCATGCGTATAGACCAGCACCTGACGCGCCTTCATCAGCGCCGCCATGCGCACCGCATTACGCGCGTACTCGACGAACATCAGGAAGGTAGCGGTGTATGGCACGAAGCCGCCGTGATGCGCGATGCCGTTGCCGATCGCCGTCATACCAAATTCACGTACGCCGTAGTGAATGTAGTTACCGGCAGTATCCTCTTTGATCGATTTTGAGCCCGACCAGATGGTGAGGTTACTGGGTGCCAGATCCGCTGAGCCGCCGAGGAATTCCGGCAGCAGCTTGCCAAACACTTCCAGCGTATTTTGTGAGGCTTTACGGCTGGCGATTTTCTGTGGATTAGCCTGCAGCTCTTCAACAAACTTCTGCACTTCGCTACTCCAGTTAGCCGGCATTTCACCGCTCAGACGACGGGTAAACTCCTGCGCCAACTCGGGGTGTGCCTCTTTGTAAGCGGCAAACTTATCATCCCAGGATTTCTCGCGCTGCGCGCCCGCTTCTTTGGCATCCCACTGCTGATAAATCTCTTTCGGGATCTCAAACGGCGGATAGTGCCAGCCCAGTTTCTGCCGCGTCAACGCCACTTCTTCTTCGCCCAACGCCGCGCCGTGCGACTCCTCTTTACCGGCTTTGTTCGGCGAGCCGAAACCGATAGTGGTGCGACAGATAATCAGTGACGGCTTGTCGGTAACGCTTTGCGCCTCTTTAATCGCCGCAGCGATCGCTGCCGAATCGTGGCCGTCGATACCTTCTGCGCTACCGATGACGTGCCAGTTGTAGGCTTCGAAACGTTTGTGCGTGTCGTCGGTGAACCAGCCTTCGGTTTCACCATCGATGGAGATGCCGTTGTGATCGTAGAAGCCAATCAGTTTGCCGAGACCGAGCGTACCGGCCAGCGAGCTCACTTCGTGCGAGATGCCTTCCATCAAACAGCCATCGCCCATAAACACGTAGGTGTGGTGATCGACGATGTCGTGACCGGGACGGTTAAACTGCGCCGCCAGCGTGCGTTCGGCAATCGCTAAACCTACCGCGTTGGCCAGGCCCTGGCCGAGCGGACCGGTGGTGGTTTCCACGCCAGGCGTGTAACCGAGTTCGGGATGCCCCGGCGTTTTAGAGTGCAGCTGACGGAAGTTTTTCAACTCTTCCATCGGCAGGTCGTAGCCGGTGAGATGCAGCAGGCTGTAGAGCAGCATCGAGCCGTGACCGTTGGAAAGAATAAAGCGGTCACGATCGGCCCACGCCGGATTGTTGGGATTGTGTTTCAACACGTCGCGCCATAACACTTCGGCGATATCTGCCATGCCCATCGGCATACCTGGGTGCCCGGAATTTGCTTTTTGTACCGCATCCATGCTGAGTGCACGAATTGCGTTAGCCAACTCTCTGCGTGAAGACATAAGGTTCTCCCTTGTGATTTGGCGATAGCGGATGAGCCAATGCCCATCCGCCATAAGAGTGAGTGCGGATTACAGACGAGAAGAGAGCACATCTTCCAGCTTCTGCTGGTCAACGGCGAACTGACGGATGCCGTCTGACAGTTTTTCTACCGCCATCGGATCCTGATTGTGTTCCCAGCGGAATTCCGCTTCTGAAAGTGAAGCCGGCTGATGGAAACCTTCGGTTGATGGCTCCAGCTTACGCTCCAGCGGCGCGTCGCTATTGGCCAGCTCTTCCAGCAGGTTAGGGGAAATGGTCAAACGGTCGCAGCCGGCCAGCGCCTGAATCTGTTCCACTTTGCGGAAGCTGGCGCCCATGATGACGGTGCTGTAACGGTGCTTCTTGTAGTAATCGTAGATACGGCGCACAGATTTCACGCCCGGATCTTCATCAACCACATACGGATCCATCGGTTTGCGGGTGTTGTACCAGTCGTAAATACGGCCAACAAACGGAGAAATCAGGAACACACCGGCTTCGGCACAGGCTCGCGCCTGAGCGAAGGAGAACAGCAGCGTCAGGTTGCACTGAATGCCGTTTTTCTCCAGCTCTTCAGCGGCTTTGATGCCTTCCCAAGTTGACGCCAGTTTGATCAGAATGCGTGAGCGGTCGATGCCGTGCTCTTCGTACAGACGCACCAGCTTCTCGGCTTTGGTGACACACATGCCACGATCGAAGGAGAGGCGCGCATCCACTTCGGTCGAAACACGGCCCGGTATGCTTTTCAGAATTTCCATACCGAGGTTAATCGCCACTTTGTCGCTGGCGTTGATGATTTGTGTCTCTTTGCTGCCGCCCTGTTTTTTCGCGTAGTCGATGGCGTCATCAATCAGATGTTTATAACCCTCAAGACCGGCGGCTTTCAGAATCAATGAGGGGTTGGTGGTCGCGTCTTCTGGATTGTAATGGCGAATGGATTCGATATCGCCGCTGTCCGCCACCACGGTGGTGTATTGTTTCAATGCATCTAGCTGGTTCATCACTTAACTCCTTGATTAGCAATAATGTGGGCAAAGGTGTTGCACCCATTCCTGTTAAGTATTGGTCCAACACAGTGCTACAGACGTTACACGAAGAAAATGCGTTTTCTCTGATTGTGGCGTCGTGGCGCTTAAGAGGTGCGATAGTGAAAGGAGGACTGGCCTAAACGGTTCAGCTACGCTTTTTGCCATCAATAAGGATAGCAGGCTGTGCCGATCCCGCAGGCGAAGCGGTGGCAATCCGTGCCTTTCAGTCTGTGCGTTCTTTGAGCGCCTTCACCCTCTTTTGTGCCGCACATTCCTATACTGAATGCCTATTTAGCGATGCCAAAGGATGCCCAATGGACGATCAACTCAAGCAAAGCGCGCTCGATTTTCATCAATTTCCCACGCCCGGAAAAATTCAGGTTTCACCCACCAAACCGTTAGCCACGCAGCGCGATCTGGCGCTGGCCTATTCGCCCGGCGTCGCTGCGCCTTGTCTTGAAATTGCCGCCGATCCGCTGGCGGCGCGCAAATACACCGCGCGTGGCAATCTGGTGGCGGTGATCTCCAACGGCACCGCGGTGCTGGGGCTGGGTAACATTGGCGCGCTGGCGAGTAAGCCGGTGATGGAAGGCAAGGGCGTGCTGTTCAAAAAGTTCGCCGGCATTGACGTGTTTGATATCGAAATCGATGAGCGCGATCCCGATAAGTTGATTGAGGTGATTGCCGCGCTGGAACCCACTTTTGGTGGCATCAATCTGGAAGATATCAAAGCGCCCGAGTGTTTCTATATTGAGCAACAGCTGCGTGAGCGCATGCAGATCCCGGTATTCCACGACGATCAGCACGGCACGGCGATCATCTGTACCGCGGCGGTGCTCAACGGCTTAACCATCGTTAAAAAAGCCATCAGCGAGGTGCGGCTGGTGGTTTCCGGCGCAGGGGCTTCGGCGATTGCCTGCCTGAATCTGCTGGTAGCGCTCGGCATGCAGCAGCACAACATTGTGGTGTGCGATTCCAAAGGGGTGATCTATCGCGATCGCGAGCCGAATATGACGCCGACCAAAGCGGCCTATGCGGTGGCCGACAGCGGCGCACGCACGCTGGACGAGGTGATTGGCGGCGCGGATATTTTCCTTGGCTGTTCCGGCCCCAAAGCGCTGACGCCGGAGATGGTGCAGAAGATGGCGCAGGATCCGCTGATTCTGGCGCTGGCCAATCCCGAGCCGGAAATCATGCCGCCGCTGGCCAAACAGGTGCGGCCCGACGCGATTATCTGCACCGGGCGCTCTGATTTCCCCAATCAGGTGAACAACGTGTTGTGCTTCCCGTTTATCTTCCGTGGCGCGCTGGATGTGGGTGCCACGGCGATTAATGAGGAGATGAAGCTGGCGGCGGTGCACGCGATTGCGGCGCTGGCACAGGCGGAACAGAGCGATGTGGTGGCGTCGGCGTATGACGATCAGGATCTGAGTTTCGGCCCGGAATACTTGATCCCCAAACCGTTTGATCCGCGTTTAATCGTGCAGATTGCGCCCGCGGTGGCGAAAGCGGCGATGGAATCGGGCGTCGCCACGCGACCGATTGAGGATTTTGATGCTTATCGTGAGCAGCTCACCGAGTTCGTCTATAAAACCAACCTGTTTATGAAGCCGATCTTTTCGCAAGCGCGTAGAGATCCCAAACGCGTGGTGCTGGCAGAAGGCGAAGAGGTGCGCGTGCTGCATGCCACGCAGGAGCTGGTGACGTTAGGGCTGGCGAAGCCGATCCTGATTGGCCGGCCGAATGTCATCGCTATGCGTCTGCAAAAGCAGGGTTTGAAGATCGAGGCCGGCAAAGATTTTGAGATCGTCAATAACGAGTCCGATCCACGTTTCAAAGAGTACTGGAATGAGTATTACCAGATCATGAAACGGCGCGGCGTGACGCCGGAAACTGCCCAGCGCGCGGTGATCGGCAATCCCACGCTGATTGGCGCGATCATGGTGCATCGCGGTGAAGCCGATGCGCTGATCTGCGGCACCATCGGCGATTATCAGGAACATTATGATGTGGTGGAGAAAGTGTTTGGGCTGCGAGAGGACGTGAAGGTGGCGGGCGCGATGAATGCGCTGCTATTGCCGAGCGGCAATACCTTTATAGCTGACACCTACGTTAATGAAGATCCCAGCGCAGAACAACTGGCGGATATCACGCTGCTGGCGGCGGAAACGGTGCGACGCTTCGGCATTGAACCGCGCGTGGCGCTGCTGTCGCACTCCAGCTTTGGCACCTCAAATGCGCCGGGCGCGCGCAAAATGCGTGACGTACTCGCGTTGATTCAGCAACGCGCCCCGGACCTGGAGATTGACGGCGAAATGCACGGTGATGCGGCGCTGGTCGAGAGCATTCGCCGTGAACTGATGCCGGACAGCCCGCTGAAAGGCACCGCGAATTTGCTGATTATGCCGAACGTCGAAGCGGCGCGTATCAGCTATAACCTGCTGCGCGTCTCCTGCTCCGAAGGTGTCACGGTGGGACCGGTGTTGATGGGGATCAGCAAGCCGGTGCATGTATTGACGCGAATCGCCTCGGTGCGGCGCATCGTGAATATGGTGGCGTTAGCGGTGGTGGAGGCACAGACCGAGCCGTTGTAACGACTTGATTGGCGAATGTGTTGCGCCGCAATGAAATTCTGCACACCTTGTCGCGGCGCAATTCATTGCGCGATAAATCGCGCCGCTACGGGGTGTGCGGTTTGTTAATTATGTAGCTTCAACCAATCTTTGACTGGCAGGAAATCGCGGTACAAGGCGGCTTCGGGGGAATCGGCTTCTGGCTGATAATCGTATTCCCAGCGCACCAGCGGTGGCATCGACATCAAAATGGATTCGGTGCGACCGCCGGTTTGCAGGCCAAACAGCGTGCCGCGATCCCACACCAGATTGAACTCGACGTAGCGACCACGACGATAGAGCTGGAACTGGCGCTCGCGATCGCCCCACGGCAGCGCTTTGCGCCTGGCCACAATCGGCAGGTAGGCGTTGGCAAAACCGTTGCCGACTGCCTGCATGAAATCGAAGCAGTAATCGAAATCGGGCGTGTTCAGGTCGTCATAAAACAGGCCGCCGATACCGCGCTGCTCGTCGCGATGCTTGAGGTAGAAGTAATCGTCGCACCACTTTTTGTAGCGCGAATAAACCTCCTCACCAAACGGCTGGCATAGATCGTGCGCGGTTTGATGCCAGTGCAGCGCATCCTGTTCGAAGCCGTAATAGGGCGTAAGATCGAAACCGCCACCAAACCACCACACCGGATCGGCGCCCGGTTTTTCCGCAATAAAGAAGCGCACGTTGGCGTGGCTGGTGGGCACATAAGGATTGGATGGATGCACCACCAGCGATACGCCCATCGCTTCAAAGCTGCGCCCGGCCAGTTCAGGACGATGCGCGGTGGCGGACGCGGGCATTTGATCGCCATGCACGTGCGAGAAGTTAACGCCGGCTTGTTCAAACACCGCGCCATCACGCAATACGCGACTGCGTCCGCCGCCGCCGCCGGGACGTTGCCACTCATCTTCGGCAAAGCTCGCCTTGCCATCTTCCGCCGCTAATTGGGCGCAAATATCATCTTGCAGCGCCAGCAAAAAGGCTTTGACGCGGGAAATATCGGGATTGCTCATCAGTCACTCGTTCCGGAAATGTGCCGCGATTCTACCACAGGATAAAGGCTATGCTTCGCGACGATCGACCTCATCGAAGTAGCGGGTGATGCCGTCGGCAATGGCGCTGGCAATTTTCTGGCGGAACGCCTGCGTGCCAAGCAGCTGCTCTTCACGCGGATTGGTAATGAAGGAGGTTTCCACCAGCACCGAAGGAATCGACGGCGATTTCAGCACCGCAAATGCAGCCTGTTCGGTGTGCTGGCTGTGCAGATGATGCACCGGGCGAATCTGGTCGAGGACGTGTTTACCCAGCGTCAGGCTGTTGCGAATGGTATCGGTCTGCACCAGATCGAACAGAATCTGGTTGAGGTAATGATCTTTATCCTGCACCTCAGCACCGCCCACTTTGTCGGCATCGTTTTCACGCTGCGAAAGATATCGCGCCATCGCGCTGCTGGCACCGCGATTGGAAAGGGCAAAAACCGATGCGCCGTTAGCATCCGGGCTGGTGTAGCCATCGGCGTGAATCGACATAAACAGGTTAGCGCCGTGCTGGTGGGCGATTTCGACGCGCTGATAGAGCGGAATAAAGTGGTCGCTGTCGCGCGTCAGGCGCACTTCGATGTGCGGATGCGATTGCAGCAGCGTCTTCACGGTATTGGCGATCGCCAGCACAATGTGTTTCTCTTCCGAACCCTCTTCGCCGACGGCGCCGGAATCGATGCCGCCGTGGCCGGGATCAATCATCACGATACGTTTGCCGTTGCTGGCGGGTTTCGGTGGGGTATGACGCGGACTGACGCGCAAATCGCTGTTCTGTTCTTTGGCCTGCACCGCACGCGGTGATAACACCGCCAGCGCTAAACCGGAAAGTATCAGTTGGCGACGATTGGTAAGGCGCTTAAGCAGTGAAATCTTCTTCATTTACGGGTCCATGGCAGGTAAATCCTGCCCCGTGTTATAGCGTAACAATTGCCAGGCGGCGACCTCGCAACTATTTCAAGTGTTTACTTTCTATTGCAACAGACTAACAGCGATGTCGCGCTTTTTTTGCTCCGTTGTCACGCGTGAGGGTTGCGCCTGGCAAAGAATGCGTGATAATCAGCGAATTGTGCCTAACAGCAGGGTAACGTCGATGGAAATCCGTTCTTTCCGCCAGGAAGATTTTGAAGAAGTGATCACGCTCTGGGAGCGTTGCGATTTGTTACGCCCATGGAACGATCCGGAGCTGGACATTGAACGCAAAATGAACCACGACGCGGAACTGTTTCTGGTCGCGGAAGTCGGTGGCGAAGTGGTCGGTACGGTGATGGGCGGCTACGACGGCCATCGCGGCTCCGTCTACTATCTGGCGGTGCATCCTGATTATCAGGGCCGTGGCTTTGCCAATGCGTTGATGAATCGTCTTGAGAAGAAGCTGATTGCACGCGGTTGCCCAAAAATCAATTTGATGGTGCGCGAAGAGAACGATCAGGTGGTGGCGTTTTACGAAAAGCTCGAATACGAGCCGGTGGACTCGCTGCTGCTGGGCAAGCGTTTGATTGAAGATCGCGAGTATTGAGGGTCAGTTTGAAATACCTCTCCGAAGAGTACGATGCGAAAGGGCAGCTGCGGCTGCCGTTTCTTTTCTGGCTGTTGCTGTTATTGCAGGCGCGCACCTGGCTGCTGCTGGTGATGGCGGGCGCATCACGCCAGCAGGGCAATGATTTGCTGGCGCTGTTCTATCCCGACCGCCAAAGCTTCTGGCTGGGGCTGGAGCTAGGCATTCCGGCGGCTATCGGCTTATTGCTGACCGGCTATCGCCAGCGCTGGCCGCGCTTGTGGCAAAGCTGGCGTCATGTGTTGAGCGCATCGCTCCTTGTCAGCCTGCTGTGGCAGGGTTCCAGCCTGCTGCAAGGCGCCTTTCCCGACTCGCCGCTGCCGCTGTTATTGACGCTATTTGACCTGCTGGCGTTGTTCTGGCTGCAAACGCAACCTCGCCTGCGCGACTGCTTTCTGCCGGAACATCAGCAGGTCGAATAAACTTTTTGCCGGTTTGTGACTCCAACAGGCACGCCAATCGGCTTAGCAGATCAAGGAGTTTTCATGAAAGTTGTTCGTCACGCACTGCTGGTTAGCAGCATGGTTCTGGCCGGCTGCGCCAGTTCGGGTTCCTCTGGCAGCGCGAGCGATAGCGAAAGCCATTGGTACAATCCGCTTAGCTATCACTGGTCGGCGCTCAATCCACTCGGCTGGTTTGGTGGATCGCTGGAGGTCACCGAGCAAGGCGTTGCGGGCCTGACGAGCACCACCTCAATGTCGGAAGACGCCATCCATAAAGCGCTGAACGGCGATTACAAACTGCGTCAGGGCATGCGCACGCAGAATGGTCAGGTGATGGATTTCTGGCAGGCGCTGGATGGCGACAACGTTAAATTGGTGATTAACGGCAGCAGCAGCGTGGAGCGCATTGAAGTGCAGGATGCCGATGCCAAAGCGGCGGACGGCAGCAAGATCGGCGATCTGTTCAGCGATAAGTTCAGCAAAGCCTTTAATAACTGCAAAATGGTCACCGGTCTTGATGCACGCGATGTTGAGTGCCGTGCGCCGGGCAGCCAGCACATCTCCTACATTTACAGCGGTGAATGGCATGGCCCGGAAGGCTTGATGCCGTCGGACGATACCCTGAAAAGCTGGAAAATCAGCAAGATCGTTTGGCAGCGTTAAACCAGATAAAACTTGCTTAAAAACCCGCTCAAAAAGTGTGGCTTTCCGGTATGATGCGGGCGAAAAAATATCGTCTAACCTTCATGCCGGAGAGCATAGCAATGTCTCAGTTTCAGAGCGGGATCCTGTTGGAGCACCGCCGTTTCGCCATTTGGCTCGAAGCCCGCGTCACGGGCGATCTTGACGCGCTGCGCCAGGGCAGCAAATTCTTCTTACAGCAGCTTGCAGCGCTGCAGACGCAATTCAGTGATGCCGGATTGGGCGCGGTGATCGCCTTTGGTGATGCGCTGTGGCGCGATCTGCAAGGCAACGCTTCTGCACCTGAACTCAAAGCTTTCGCCGCGCTTGGTAACGGCATTGCGCCTGCCACGCAGCGCGATTTGCTGATCCATATTCAATCTCAACGACACGACGTGAACTTCGCGCTGGCTCAGGCGGCACTTAGCGCCTTTGCCGCTGCGGTCAATATCGAAGAAGAGACGCACGGTTTCCGCTGGATTGAAAATCGCGATCTGTCGGGCTTCGTCGATGGCACGGAAAATCCGCAGGGCGAAGCGCGCAAGGAGGTAGCGATTATCAGCGCAGGCGCGGATGCGGGCGGCAGCTATGTGTTTATCCAGCGCTGGGAGCACAACCTTAAGCTGTGGAACCGCATGGCGGTGGAGAAACAGGAAGCGATTATTGGCCGTACTAAAGAGACGGATGAAGAGTTGCCGGGCGATCAGCGTCCTGCGACATCGCATCTCAGCCGTGTCGATCTGAAAGAAGAGGGGAAAGGGCTGAAAATTCTGCGCCAAAGCCTGCCATACGGCAGCGCCAGTGGCACGCATGGGCTGTACTTCATCTCTTACTGTCATCGTCTCTACAATATTAGCAGCAATTGCTGAGCATGTTCGGCGAGCGCGACGGCAAGATGGACGCCATGCTGCGCTTCACCAAACCGGTTAGCGGCAGCTACTTTTTTGCGCCGTCGCTGGATGCTTTGCAAGCGCTGTAACCTCTATGTATTAAGGTCAACCTGGCGCGATTCATCGCGCCGCTACGGATATCAGCCCTTATTTGTCGCGGCGCAATTTATTGCGCAATGAATCGCTTAATGCCGATTTACATTTCCATTCGCCGCATAAACTCTCCCGCCGTCTTATGCCTTTTTAGACTTTGAAATCCCTAAACGATATATAAAACCGTTACAGCTTTCCCCTGAGTTATAAATACACTGACAGCATCTAATGGCATTGGCTTAACTGCCGTCTTTCAGGGTGCAGCATGACACTTCCGATTTCGAAAAAATGGCTTGGCGGTATCGCGCTGTCGTGTGCTTTAGCCGGTGCGGCGCAAGCGACCGAGTTGCTGAATAGCTCTTACGACGTTTCGCGCGAACTGTTCGTTGCCCTGAATGCACCCTTTGAAAAACAGTGGGACGCTGCCCATCCCAATGACAAACTGACCATCAAGCAGTCGCACGCCGGTTCTTCTAAGCAGGCGCTGGCGATTCTGCAAGGGCTGCGCGCCGATGTGGTGACCTACAATCAGGTGACCGATGTGCAGGTGCTGCACGACAAAGGCCAACTGATTCCCGCTGACTGGCAACAACGTCTGCCAAACAGCAGCTCACCGTTTTACTCCACCATGGCGTTTCTGGTGCGTAAAGGTAACCCCAAGCAGACTCACAGCTGGGCCGATCTGGCGCGCGATAACGTGAAGCTGATTTTCCCTAACCCAAAAACCTCGGGTAACGGCCGTTACACTTATCTCGCCGCGTGGGGCGCTGCCGATCAGGCGGATGGCAAAGATAAAGCCAAAACCAGAGCCTTTATGGCGAAGTTCCTCAAGAACGTGGAAGTGTTTGATACCGGCGGTCGCGGTGCGACCACCACCTTTGCCGAGCGCGGTCTGGGCGATGTGCTGATCAGCTTTGAATCGGAAGTGAATAACATCCGTAATCAGTACGGCAAAGACGACTACGAAGTGATCGTGCCAAAAACCAATATTCTGGCGGAGTTCCCGGTGGCGTGGGTCGACAAAAATGTCGAGCACAACGGCACCGCAGACGCGGCCAAAGCTTATCTGAATTATCTCTACACGCCCGAAGCACAGAAAATCATCACCACTTACTACTATCGCGTGAATAACCCGCAGCTGATGGCGGAGCAGAAAGATCGCTTCCCACAAACTGAACTGTTCAACGTCAAAGACGCCTTTGGCGGCTGGGATAACGTGATGAAAGTCCATTTTGCCAATGATGGCGAGCTGGACAAATTACTGGCAGCGGGGCGCGGTTAATGTTCGCGCTCGCTCAAAAACGTGTTTTGCCGGGCTTTGGATTGAGCCTCGGCACCAGCTTACTCTTCACCTGTCTGATTCTGCTGCTGCCGATCAGCGCGCTGCTGATGCAGCTGTCGCAGATGACGCTGGCGCAATATTGGGCGGTGATTAGCCATCCACAGCTGATCGCCGCGTATAAAGTGACGATTCTGGCGGCGGGCGTGGCCTCGCTGTTCAACGCCGTATTCGGCATGCTGATGGCGTGGATTTTGACGCGTTATCGCTTCCCCGGCCGCACGCTGCTGGATGGTTTGATGGATCTGCCGTTTGCGCTGCCGACTGCGGTGGCAGGTTTAACGCTGGCGGGCCTGTTCTCGGTCAACGGCTGGTACGGTCAGTGGCTGGCGCATTTTGATATCAAAGTCTCTTACACCTGGCTCGGCATCGCTGTGGCGATGGCCTTTACCAGCATTCCGTTTGTGGTGCGTACCGTGCAGCCGGTGCTGGAAGAGTTAGGTCCGGAATATGAAGAAGCCGCGGAAACGCTGGGCGCAACGCGCTGGCAGAGCTTCCGTCGCGTGGTGCTGCCAGAAGTGGCGCCGGCATTGCTTGCCGGCACTGCGCTGTCGTTTACCCGCAGCATCGGTGAGTTTGGCGCGGTAATCTTTATCGCCGGCAACATCGCCTGGAAAACGGAAGTGACCTCGCTGATGATTTTTGTGCGTCTGCAGGAGTTTGATTATCCGGCGGCGAGTGCCATCGCCTCGGTGATCATGGCGGCTTCTTTGCTGCTGCTGTTCGCGATTAACACCTTGCAGAGCCGCTTTGGCCGTCGCTTAGGAGGCCACTGATGGCGGAGATTTCACACATCAACCACGCCGACCGCCAGCCAATCAACTGGGGCAATTGGCTGCTGATTGGCATCGGTGCGCTGGTTTCCATCCTGCTGCTGGTGGTGCCGATGGTTTCCATCTTCTGGGAGGCGCTCAACCAGGGTTTGGTTGCCTCGCTGAGTAACCTGAAAGATGGCGACATGCTGCACGCCATCTGGCTGACCCTTTTGGTGGCGCTGATTACCGTGCCGGTCAACATGGTGTTCGGTACGCTGCTGGCGTGGCTGGTGACGCGCTTCACCTTTCCCGGCCGCCAGCTGCTGTTGACGCTGTTTGATATCCCGTTTGCCGTGTCGCCGGTGGTTGCCGGCTTGATGTATCTGCTGTTCTGGGGCGTCAACGGTCCTGCCGGTGGCTGGCTGGATGCGCATAATATTCAGATTATGTTCTCCTGGCCGGGCATGGTGCTGGCCACCATCTTCGTTACCTGTCCTTTTGTGGTGCGTGAGTTGGTGCCGGTGATGCTGAGCCAGGGCAGTCACGAAGATGAAGCGGCGGTGCTGCTCGGCGCATCCGGCTGGCAGATGTTCCGCCGCGTGACGTTGCCGAATATCCGTTGGGCGCTGATGTACGGCGTGGTGCTGACCAACGCACGTGCGATTGGCGAATTTGGTGCGGTCTCGGTGGTTTCGGGATCGATTCGCGGCGAAACCTATACCTTGCCGCTTCAGGTTGAATTACTGCATCAGGATTACAACACCGTGGGCGCCTTTACTGCCGCCGCGCTGCTGACCCTGATGGCAATCGTAACGCTGTTTCTGAAAAGCGTGGTGCAGTGGCGATTAGAGCATCAGCAGAAGCGCCTACAGGAGGAAAATCATGAGCATTGAGATTAAACAAATCAACAAATCGTTTGACCGCACATCGGTTCTTAACGACATCTCTCTGGATATTCCTTCCGGCAAGATGGTGGGACTGCTGGGGCCATCCGGTTCCGGTAAAACCACGCTGCTGCGTATCATCGCTGGGCTGGAACATCAGAACAGCGGACAGATCCATTTCAATGGCAAAGACGTCAGCCGCATCCATGCGCGCGATCGTCAGGTGGGCTTTGTGTTCCAGCACTACGCGCTGTTCCGCCACATGACAGTGTTCGACAATATCGCCTTTGGCCTTACCGTTCTGCCACGTCGCGAACGTCCAGGTGCTGCTGAGATCAAACAGCGCGTTACGCGTCTGCTTGAGATGGTACAACTTTCCCATCTGGGCAACCGCTTCCCGGCGCAGTTGTCGGGTGGACAGAAGCAGCGTGTAGCGCTGGCGCGTGCATTGGCGGTAGAACCGCAAATTCTGCTGCTGGATGAGCCGTTTGGCGCGTTGGATGCGCAGGTGCGTAAAGAGTTGCGTCGCTGGCTGCGTCAGTTGCATGAAGAGTTGAAATTCACCAGCGTGTTTGTAACCCACGACCAGGAAGAAGCGATGGAAGTGGCGGACACCGTGGTGGTGATGAGCCAGGGCAACATTGAACAGGTTGGTACGCCAGATGACGTATGGCGCGATCCATCGACGCGCTTTGTGCTGGAATTCCTTGGCGAAGTGAATCGCTTTACAGGCGAAGTACATGGCTCTCAGTTCCATGTGGCCGCGCATCGCTGGCCGCTGGGCTACACGCCTGCGCATCAGGGCGAAGTTGAACTGTTCCTGCGTCCGTGGGAAATCGATATTTCACGCCAGAGTAGCCTGGAAACGCCTTTGCCGGTGCAGGTGCTGGAGATCAGCCCGCGCGGCCACTTCTGGCAGTTGGTAGTTCAGCCGAGCGGCTGGCAGGGCGAGGTGTTCTCCGTGGTGTTCGACGGCGATCACCATGCGCCGATGCGTGGTGAACGCCTGTTCGTTGGCCTGCAACAGGCACGAATTTATCATGGCACCACGCCGCTGCGCCCGGTTGCCTTTGCCGAGAGCGCCTGATATTTTTGACACTCCTTCGGGCGGGACTTTCCCGCCCGTTTTATTTGCCCCTCTTTCGTCTGGAATTAAACCGTGACCACACTGGAAAATACCATCGGCAATACGCCGTTGATAAAGTTGCAGCGGCTGACGCCTGATAACGGCAGCGAGATCTGGCTAAAGCTGGAAGGCAACAATCCAGCCGGTTCCGTCAAAGACCGTGCGGCCTGGTCGATGATTCATCAGGCGGAGTTGCGCGGTGACATCAAACCGGGCGATACCTTAATTGAAGCCACCAGCGGCAATACCGGCATTGCGCTGGCGATGATCGCCGCGATGAAGGGCTACAAGCTGCGCCTGTTGATGCCCGATAACATGAGCCAGGAGCGCCAGGATGCGATGCGCGCCTACGGCGCTGAATTGCTGCTGGTATCGCGCGAGCAGGGCATGGAAGGGGCACGCGATTTGGCGCAGGCGATGGCCGATCGCGGCGAAGGACGCGTGCTGGATCAGTTCAACAATCCCGATAATCCGCTGGGCCACTATCTCACCACGGGCCCGGAAATCTGGCAGCAAAGCGCTGGCCGCATGACGCATTTTGTCTCCAGCATGGGCACCACTGGCACCATTACCGGCGTTGGGCGTTACCTGAAAGAGTTCGCGCCAGCGGTGCAGATAATTGGCCTGCAGCCACAAGAGGGCAGCAGCATTCCCGGTATACGTCGCTGGCCTGAAGCCTATTTGCCTGGCATCTTCCGTCCGGAGTTAGTGGATGAGGTAATAGATATGGCGCAGCGCGAGGCGGAAGAGACCATGCGCGCGCTGGCGCAGCGTGAAGGGATTTTCTGTGGCGTCAGCTCTGGCGGCGCGGTGGCCGGCGCATTGCGTATCGCCACGGCGCAGCCTGGCAGCGTGGTGGTGGCGATTGTGTGCGATCGCGGCGACCGCTATCTCTCAACCGGCGTTTTCCACTGATCCCTCTTTCCCACCGATGATTTGGCCTGCGCGTACTGTGATGGTACGTCCAGGCCATTTTTGTCTATAGTCTTCGTAATAATCGTCTGACGTAAGCAACGTAAGGATCGCGTAAAACCGGCTGCGTTCGTTGTGGACTCAGGACAAAATAGCGGCAATTTACACGAGAGATAACGATGAAAATTCTGCTGGTTGATGATGATGTAGAACTTGGCACCATGTTGAGCCAATACCTGATTGCTGAAGGTTTTGAAACACAACTGGTTTTAACCGGTAGCGCCGGTGTGGAAGGCGCGTTATCGGGCAACTATACCGCAATGATTCTCGACATCATGCTGCCTGATATGAGCGGCATCGATGTGCTGCGCCAGGTGCGACAGAACAGCCGATTACCGGTAATTATGCTGACGGCGAAAGGCGACAATATTGATCGGGTGATCGGCCTGGAAATGGGTGCGGATGATTACATGCCGAAACCGTGCTATCCGCGTGAACTGGTGGCCCGTCTGCGTGCCGTGCTGCGTCGCTTTGAAGATCAGACTCCGCTGCCGGATAAGAAAGAGCTGCTACGCTGGGGCGATCTCAGCCTCAATCCCGCCACACGTATCACCGAGTGGCAGGGCAAAGCGTTCGATCTGACGGCTTCAGAGTTTAACTTGCTGGATCTGCTGCTGCGTGCGCCGGATCGCGTGGTGTCGAAAGATGAGCTGTCGGAAAAAGGCCTTGGTCGTCCGCGCGAAGCTTACGATCGTAGCGTTGATGTGCACATCAGCAACATCCGTCAAAAGCTGGCAGCGTTAACTGCCGACAGCGTCAACATTGAAACTGTGCGCAGTATTGGTTATCGCATTCGATGAAACACAGCTATCGCGGCCGCATGTTCTGGAAAATTTTGCTGGGCTTCTGGATTGTGTTTGTCATCATCAGCCAACTGTTGTGGCTAGGTTTTACGCTCTCCGGTAATCGACATGAGCCGCCAGAGCTGGTGGCGATTCGGCGTATCGTTAATCTGCAAATGGCGTCAGCGGTTTCAGTGCTGGAGCGCGGTGGTCCCAGCTCGCTTGATGACATGATGGCCGACTGGGAACCGAACGATCGGCAATTCTTCTCGGTGATCCAGCACGAAAAACCCGCTGCGACGCCCAACAATGCGCCGCCAGAAAGCATCAACGAACCCTTTCAGGGACCGTTTCCTGATGTGATTGTGCGCTGGGTAAAAGGGCAGGATGGCAAACAGTACGAGCTGCGTTACGACGTTAAAGGTCTGCGCGAAGACAGCTCAATGGGCGGCGGCCGCCCGCGCCGCATCCTGAATATCCCCGAACCGATGTTTACCTTCGCTGGCGCATTGGGGCTGCTGTTTAGCCTGCTGCTGGCGTGGAACCTGACGCGACCAATGCGGCAGCTGCGTGAGGGCTTTGCGCGCGTCTCCAGCGGTGATTTGTCGGTACGGCTCTATCCGGTGATGCGAAAACGCCATGATGAGCTCTCGAACGTTGCGCAAGATTTTGATGCGATGGTCGAGCGCCTCGATACGCTGGTGAAAGCGCGCGAGGAGCTGCTGCATGATATCTCCCACGAGCTGCGTTCACCGCTGGCGCGCTTGCAGCTGGCGACAGGCCTGGCGCGGCAGACGCCGGAATCCGTCGAATCCTCGCTCAATCGCATTGATGAGGAAGCCCGACGCCTCGACAAGATGATTGGCGAGCTGCTGACGCTTTCGCGTGCTGAGCACGAAAGCATGCCGGGGGAACAATATTTCGACCTTACCGGCCTGCTGCATGCGGTGGTGACGGATGTGCGCTACGAAGCGCAGATTCCCGGCGTGATTGTCGATTTTCAGGTGGATGAGAATGCGGATTACACCGTTCACGGCAATGCGGAACTGATTCGTCGTGGTGTGGAGAATGTGCTGCGCAATGCGCTGCGATTCTCGCACAAAGGGCAGCACATCAACGTGCGGCTACAGGCGGAAAATCAGTGGCTGGCAATTAGCGTGCGCGATCAAGGGCCGGGCGTGGACGATGAGAAGCTTTCGAGCATCTTCGATCCTTTTGTACGGGTTAATTCTCCGCTGATGGGCAAAGGCTACGGTTTGGGGCTATCGATTGTGCGTAAGGTGATTCTGGCGCATCACGGTGAAGTTCAGGCGGTAAATCGCCCGGAAGGTGGTCTGGAGTTAACGTTAAGGTTACCGCGCTGGAAGCAGGAATAAGGCTTAGTGCAGTCGGTCAGGACAACGGGGCAGATCGTAAAGACGGCATAAACCGTCCCTGGGCCTCGGCTCGCGCCTTCCCTGGCGCGAGACGCTTTACTCCTCTGCCCCGTCGTCCCGACCTCTTCCCGCATTGTGCGCGTTGAAAGATGCAAGAGTAGGGCAGACTGAAACAAAAAACGGCACCCTTTGGGTGCCGTTTTGCAATTCTCACGAATCAGCCGAAGCTTACTTTTTAATGCGGATAACCGGAGTCTCGCCCACAGTTACCTGACCGGAGAGTTTGATCAGGTCTTTAATCTCGTCCATGTTCGAGATTACAACCGGCGTCAGCGTGGATTTCGCTTTCTCTTCCAGCAGTGCCAGATCAAACTCGATCACCACGTCGCCTTTCTTAACCTTCTGGCCTTCTTCAGCGATGCGTTTGAAACCTTCACCTTTGAGCTCAACCGTGTCGATACCGAAGTGAACAAACAGTTCGATACCGTTATCAGACTCGATTGAAAATGCGTGGTTAGTTTCGAAAATCTTGCCGATAGTACCATCAACCGGTGCAACCATTTTGTTGCCGGTTGGTTTGATTGCGATACCGTCACCCACGATTTTCTCAGCGAATACCACATCAGGTACGTCTTCGATATTTACGATTTCGCCTGACAGAGGCGCAACGATATCAATAGTGCCTGACGCGCTCTCTGATTTTTCGCCAAAAAGTTTAGAAAACAAACCCATGATCTTCTCCTAAGCAGTAATTTGAGGCTAGCGTCCGTGGATCAGCAGAGCGTTTTTTCTTTAATGAACTTGTTGACCAAATTCATCAAATCATCCGCTGTTGGTTGATCCAGAGCCTGCTCCGCCAATGCCTTCGCATCTTCGAAATTAGTATTACGAATGATTTTCTTGATGCTTGGGATTGAAATGGCGCTCATGCTGAATTCGTCCAGCCCCATTCCCAGTAACAGTAGTGTAGCACGTTCATCACCAGCCAGCTCACCACACATGCCGGTCCATTTCCCTTCGGCATGTGATGCATCGATCACTTGCTTAATGAGGCCAAGAACAGACGGCGTCATTGGGTTATAGAGGTGTGAAATCAAATCATTACCACGATCGACCGCCAGAGTATACTGCGTCAGGTCATTTGTCCCAATACTAAAGAAGTCGACTTCTTTCGCCAGATGACGAGCAATCACTGCGGATGCTGGCGTTTCAACCATGATGCCGACTTCGATGGTCTCATCAAAGGATTTGCCTTCTTCACGCAGTTGCGCTTTCAACAGCTCCAGTTCGCCTTTCAGAATGCGAACTTCTTCTACTGAAATGATCATTGGGAACATGATGCGCAGTTTACCGAATGAGGATGCACGCAGAATCGCGCGCAGCTGCGCATGCAGAATCTCTTTACGGTCCATGGCGATACGAATCGCGCGCCAGCCGAGGAACGGGTTGTCTTCTTTCGGCAGGTTCATGTAAGGCAGATCTTTGTCGCCGCCGATGTCCATGGTACGCACGATAACCGCCTGCGAACCCACGGCTTCAGCCACGGCTTTATACGCCTGGAATTGTTCTTCTTCGGTTGGCAGTGAATCACGGTCCATAAACAGGAACTCGGTACGATACAGGCCAACACCCTCCGCGCCGTTGCGTTCAGCACCGGCAACATCACGCACGGTACCGATGTTAGCGCAGACTTCAACCTGATGGCCGTCCAGCGTAATGGCTGGCAGATCTTTCAGTTTCGCCAGTTCATGCTTTTCAGACAGATATTGAGTCTGAATTGCTTTCAATTCTTCCTGCACGTCATCAGTTGGATTGACGTAAATTTTGTTGTTCACGCCATCAATGATCAGGAAATCACCGTTTTTCACGGTGGCAGTCACGTTGCCGGTGCCGACAATCGCAGGCAGCTCAAGCGAACGCGCCATGATCGAGGTGTGAGATGTACGCCCACCCAGATCGGTAATAAAGCCCAGCACCTTCTTCAGGTTCAGCTGTGCGGTTTCTGACGGCGTTAAATCTTTCGCCACCAGGATAGATTCGTCAGCAATCGCGCTCAGGTCGACAATGTGCAGACCGAGAATGTTCTGCAGCAGACGCTTACCAATATCACGTACGTCAGCCGCACGCTCTTTCAGGTATTCGTCATCCAGCTCTTCCAGTGCAACGGCCTGGCCTTCAATCACGGTGTGAGCAGCGGCGTCCGCGGTAGCGTGGTCTTTCTTGATGAGGTCGATGATTTCCTGCTCAAGCTCTTCGTCTTCGAGCAGCATGATGTGACCTTCAAAGATCGCCGCTTTCTCTTCACCGAAGGTTTCACCGGCTTTAATGCGAATGGCTTCGAGCTGTGAAGCAGCTTTGCTGCGTCCATCGAGGAAGCGCTGAACTTCCTGCTCAACCTGATCGTCAGTAATTTTTTTACGGCTGATGACGATCTCATCTTCCTTCAGCAAAAGTGCGTTGCCGAAAGCGATACCCGGTGATGCTAAAATGCCTGAAATCATAACCCTACCTTTTAATCACGATGGCTCATTGACCCGATGCGTCGCCACTGTCGCGGAGCAGTACTCTAAAGATGCAATAACGCGGACAGATTGTCCGCGATCAAGATATTTGCACTCAATGGGGCAAAGGGGTCGGTTTAGTTGCGAACTGAGCCGGTTACTCCAGCTCAGCCATCAGCTTGACCAGGTGCTCAACCGCTTGCTGCTCGTCTTCACCTTCAGCAGACAGCGTAACAACCGTACCTTGAGTCAGACCCAAAGTCTGCAGTTTAAACAGGCTTTTCGCGCTGGCAGATTTGCCATTAGAGGTCACATTGATTTCTGACTTAAAAGCCTTTGCTTCTTTGACGAACTGGGCTGCAGGACGAGTATGAAGGCCGTTAGGTGCGGTAATGGTAACTTCTTGCTGGAACATTCTATTTCCCCAACTTTATCAGGTTTGGTGTTATGGATCTAAAGTCTAGCCTGGAGCCGTAACTTTAGCCTGTGTAGGTGCGCTGGTATGGCTTTAAGCTCACCATAAAATGCGCTCGAATGAGTACGTCATTAACAGTGACAGATCAAAAACTGCACGAATGCGCCACTCTTCTCATTATGCCGTGATTCGCCGTTTCGCCAAATCAGTAAATCGATTCAGCTTGATCCACTTCAAAGGCAGATTAATTTCAGGCACCGAAATAATTGGAAGCTTAAATACCAGAGCCGCATCACTGAAAGCAATCTGTCTGGTGATAAAAGTGAGATCTGCACCACAAAAAAGCACCCATTCGGGTGCTTTTTTCGTCAGTTTCAGACTTTAAGCATCACTGCTGGAGTTCTTTCTCAGTGAAGAGATCGGCAAACAGCGCGGTACTTAAATAACGTTCGCCGGAGGAGGGCAGAATCACCACGATGTTCTTGTTGGCGAAGGCTTCATCTTCTTGCAGCTTCAGCGCGGCAGCAACGGCAGCACCTGAAGAGATACCTGCTAAAATACCTTCTTCTTCCATCAGCTTACGGGCGGTGCTAATGGCTTCTTCATTGGTGATCGCCACTACGCGGTCGATCAATTCCAGATCAAGGTTGCCAGGAATGAAGCCGGCACCGATGCCCTGAATTTTATGTGGGCCTGGTTTGATCTCTTCGCCCGCCAGTGCCTGAGCAATAACCGGTGAATCTGTTGGCTCAACGGCAACGGTAATCAACTCGGTCTTGCCTTTGGTATTCTTGATGTAACGGCTCACGCCTGTCAGCGTACCGCCGGTGCCCACGCCCGCAATAAACACGTCCACTTCGCCGTCGGTGTCTTCCCAAATTTCTGGACCGGTGGTTTTTTCGTGGATTTCCGGGTTGGCTGGGTTGCTGAACTGCTGCAACAGCACATATTTGTCCGGATCGCTGGCGACAATCTCTTCCGCCTTCGCGATGGCACCTTTCATGCCTTTAGGACCTTCGGTTAGCACCAGGTTAGCTCCCAGCGCTTTCAGCAGCTTGCGGCGCTCAATTGACATGGTTTCTGGCATGGTTAGCGTCAGCTTGTAACCGCGCGCTGCGGCGACGTAAGCCAGCGCAATACCGGTGTTACCGCTGGTTGGTTCAACCAGCTCAACGCCCGGCTTCAAAATACCGCGTTTTTCCGCGTCCCAAATCATATTGGCACCGATACGGCATTTGATGCTGAAGCTCGGGTTGCGCGACTCGACCTTAGCCAGAATGCGGCCGTTACCGATGCGGTTCAGTCGAACCAGCGGCGTATGACCAATTGTCAGAGAGTTGTCTTCATAGATCTTACTCATAGCTCGTCCTTAACTGTATGAAATATTGGGAACCCTCAGAGCATACCTTTTCTAATGATGTGCGGAAGGAAAGAAATCGCATATCTATATAGCGCACAACCATAAGCCTTACGCAAAAATGCATAAGACGATTTAAAGCTTTAGCGGCGTGCATGTTGTGCATGATAACGATCCACCCACATGGCCGTTGCACCGCATACCGCAACCGGCAGAATCGCCAGATTGATAATCGGGATCATGGTGAACAGGCTAACCAGCGCACCAAATTGCATATTTGCGCTTTTGTGCTGGCGCAACGCCTGGCGCATCTGCTGGAAACTCACTTTGTGGTTATCAAATGGGTAGTCGCAATACTGCACGGACAACATCCACGCACTGAATAAAAACCATAGAACGGGCGCCACCGTTTGTCCAAAGCCGGGGATAAAGTGCAGCAACAGCAAACCAAGCGCACGCGGCAAATAGTAGCCGAGCTTCTGAAACTCTCGCTTCATGATGCGCGGTATGTCTTTTATCAGGCCCACCCAACCGCTATCTGGTAATGGCGTTCCGGTCAATCGCCCTTCAAGTTGCTCGGCGAGCAAGCCACAGAAGGGCGCGGCAATCAGATTTGCCAGAGTCGAAAAGAAGTAACTGAATACCAACACAATCGAAATCACTGAGAGCGGCCATAGCAGATAACTCAGCCACTGCAGCCAGTCAGGGATATGTGACATTAAAGCCGGGATCCACTGCCCCAAGCGCTGAAACAACCAGATAAAGGCACCGCCAAGTAGCACGATGTTGATCAGTAGCGGCATGATGACATAGCGACGAATGCCGGGCAGGCGCACCAGTTTCCATCCTTCAGCGAAGTAGTGAACACCATTAAATGTTGAGACCGAATTTCCTGCGGGCATAGCGAGCCTTTCTCCTAAATATAGCGGCGCGTCCATCATAACCTGGCTTTTTATCGGCTTCAGGCAGTGTTTGCGCGAAAAAACAGCAAAAAAGCGTGGGGCAGCTATCTAATTTGTCAGAAAATACTGCACAGACTTGCACTTGTTTAGCTGGGCAAATACAGTTAGAGGATAAAGTTTGCCGTGGTGGCAAGGTATTGGAACAACAGAGAATACAATGATGCAGGATTTGCGTCTGATATTAATCGTTGTTGGCGCGATCGCCATAATAGCGCTGCTACTTCATGGACTGTGGACCAGCCGTAAAGAGCGCTCCTCCGTGTTTCGTGATCGCCCGCACAAACGTCTGAAACAGCGCGAAGAAGCCGATGAAGATCTGCTGAGCGAAGAAGATGATGGCGTCGGCGAAGTCCGTGTACGTCGTCCTCGTGATGCGGATGAAGAACCTGAATTCACTGCACGTCCAGCGAGCGCGCCGCGTGCGCCTGAACCTGTACGTCAACCGGCATCACGTCAGGCTGACCCATTATTAGGCGATCCGCTGCTGGATAACGAGCCAGAAGTGCGTAAGCCGGCTGCGCCGCAAGCGCCAGTGGCGAAGCCAACGGCAGCGCCTGCACCACTACCGATTCAGGCCGATCCTTTGCTGGATAACGAACCGCTTTCCGCGACTCAACCTGCACCTGAATTCCTCGCCGCAGAAGAGCCAGAATTCGAACCTGAAGCGCCAGTTGCACATCAACCAGAAGCGCCACAGCCAGCGGCTGCTGCGCCTGGCAGTAAAAAAGAGGCCGTATTAGTGCTGCACGTCGCTGCACATGCGGGCGGCGAACTGAACGGTGAAGCGCTGTTGCAGGGCATCCTGCAAGCCGGATTCCAGTTTGGTGAGATGAACATTTTCCATCGCCATCTTAGCCCAGCCGGCAGCGGTCCGGTGCTGTTTAGCCTGGCGAACATGGTGAAGCCGGGTTCATTCGATCCGGATCAAATGGGGAATTTCTCAACGCCTGGCGTCTCGATCTTCATGATGGTGCCGTCGTACGGCGATGCGAATCAGAACTTCAAGCTGATGCTGCAATCCGCGCAGCGTATCGCTGATGATGTAGGCGGCGTGGTGCTGGATGATGAGCGTCGCATGATGACGCCGCAGAAGCTGGAAACCTACAAAACGCGTATTCGCGAAGTTATCGGTTAATCGCCGCTAGCTGAGTCAAAACAAGTATAACCCCCGCCTGTCGGGGGTTTTTTATCGGATAAGAGACTATGAAATCGGTTCAGGAGCAGATCACCGCGCTGCGCACCACGTTACGTCACCACGAATATCTCTACCACGTGATGGATACGCCGGAAATTCCGGATGCAGAGTATGACCGATTGATGGTTCAGCTGCGCGAGCTGGAAAGCGCACATCCTGATTTGATCACCCCTGATTCACCCACCCAACGCGTGGGTGCGGCACCGCTGGCGGCTTTTGAGCAAGTGCGTCATGAAGTGCCGATGTTATCGCTGGACAACACCTTTGATGAAGCGGGCTTCCTTGCCTTTAATAAACGCGTGCAGGATCGCCTTAAAAGCACTGACGAATTGACTTACTGCTGCGAGCTCAAGCTGGATGGTCTAGCCGTGAGCTTGCTGTATGAAGATGGCCTGCTGGTGCGTGCGGCGACGCGCGGAGATGGCACCACCGGCGAGAACATCACGGCGAACGTGCGCACAATTCACGCCATTCCTCTGCGTCTGCATGGCGATAACATCCCCGCACGCGTTGAAGTGCGTGGCGAAGTGTTTATCACCGAAAGCGGTTTTGAAAAGCTGAATGAAGAAGCGCGTCGCACCGGCGCGAAAGTCTTTGCTAACCCACGCAACGCCGCAGCCGGTTCACTGCGCCAGCTCGATCCACGCATCACCGCTAAACGTCCACTGACCTTCTTCTGCTACGGTTTTGGTCTGCTGGAAGGCGGTGAAATGCCTGCCAGCCATTGGCAACGTCTGCAACAGTTTAAGGCGTGGGGATTGCCAGTCACCGATCGTATTCGCCTGGCACACAGCGCCGATGAAGTGCTGGCGTTTTATCGTCAGGTTGAGCAGGAGCGCCCGTCGCTCGGCTTCGATATCGATGGCGTGGTTATCAAGGTCGATTCGCAGGCGCTGCAGGAGCAGCTCGGCTTTGTGGCGCGAGCGCCGCGCTGGGCTGTAGCCTTTAAATTCCCGGCGCAGGAACAGATGACGTTCGTGCGCGATGTCGAATTCCAGGTGGGCCGCACCGGCGCGATTACGCCCGTCGCGCGTCTGGAGCCGGTTCAGGTTGCGGGCGTTGTGGTAAGTAATGCCACGCTGCACAACGCCGATGAAATTGCCCGACTGGGTTTGCGCATTGGCGACAAGGTGGTGATTCGCCGCGCCGGTGACGTGATTCCGCAAGTGGTCAACGTGGTGGAATCGGAGCGCCCGGCAGAGACGCGTGAAATCGTCTTCCCAGGTCATTGCCCGGTGTGCGGTTCAGACGTTGAACGCGTGGAAGGTGAAGTTGTGACGCGCTGCACCGGCGGCCTGATTTGTGGCGCGCAGCGTAAAGAAGCACTTAAACACTTCGTTTCGCGTCGTGCGATGGATGTCGATGGCATGGGCGATAAGATCATCGATCAGTTGGTGGAGAAAGAGTACGTCTTAACGCCAGCCGATCTGTTCCGCCTTACTGCCGGTAAGCTAACCGGACTCGATCGCATGGGCCCTAAATCGGCTCAGAACGTGGTTGATGCGCTGGAAAAGGCCAAATCCACCACGCTGGCACGTTTCCTCTATGCGCTGGGTATTCGCGAAGTGGGCGAAGCCACTGCCGCCAACCTTGCCAATCACTTTGGCGAGCTGGAAAAGGTGATGAACGCCGATCTCGATGCGCTGATTGAAGTACAAGATGTCGGCAAAGTGGTGGCGACGCATGTGCGTAACTTTATGGATGAAGAGAGCAACCGCGCCGTTATTCGCGATCTTACTGAAGAGATTGGCGTGCACTGGCCGCAGGTTGAAGTGGTCAATGTCGAAGAAATTGATAGTCCATTTGCCGGTAAAACCGTGGTACTGACCGGCTCTCTGTCGCAGATGAATCGCGATGATGCCAAAGAGCGTCTGGTAGCGTTGGGCGCTAAAGTGAGCGGTAGCGTGTCGAAGAAAACCGATTTGCTGATTGCGGGGGAAGCGGCCGGTTCCAAGCTGGCGAAAGCGCAGGAGCTCGGCATTCCGGTGATCGACGAAGCGGAAATGATTCGCCTGCTCGGAGCGTAATGTGGATAAACAGCAACTGGTTGAAATCGCCAATACCGTGATGCCGTTCGGCAAGTACAAGGGCAGAGCGCTGATTGATGTGCCGGAGGAGTATTTGCTGTGGTTCGCTCGCAAAGATGAATTCCCGGCCGGTAAGTTAGGCGAATTGATGCAGCTGACGCTGACCATCAAGATCGAAGGGCTGGAAGGTTTAATCAAACCGCTCAAGCGCAATGAATAACAAAACGGCCCGCTTTTGCGGGCCGTTGTATTTAGGACTTCTGCGCTTCTACTTGCTGCTGCGCCAGCCGTTTTTCATTGCCGGCTTTATAGCGCTGGGCAATGAAAGAACACACCATTAACTGCACCTGATGGAAGATCATCAGCGGCAGCACGATAATCCCCACGGAACTGGCCGGGAACAGGATGTTGGCCATCGGGACACCGTTCGCCAGACTCTTTTTCGAGCCACAGAACAGCACCACAATCTCGTCCGCACGGCTGAAGCCAAACAGGCGCGATGCCGCCAGGTTAATCGCCAGTGCGATAAACAGCACCAGCACGCTGCCAACCAGAATCCACAGCAAGGTATCCACGCCCACGCGATGCCAAATGCCGTTCACCACCGCTTCACTGAAGGCGGAGTAAACCACCAGCAGAATCGAGGTTTGGTCGGTTTTACCAATCAGGCTGCGATGCTTCTCGACCCACGCGCCAATCCAGCGACGCGACAGATGTCCTAAAACAAACGGCACCAGCAGTTGCAGCATAATTTTGCCAATCTGCTCCAGACCGTTGCCCGGCATTTCGCTATGCACATTCATCACCAGATTCACCAGCAGCGGCGAGACAAATACGCCGAGCAGGCTGGAGGCTGAAGCTGCACAGACCGCAGCGGCGACGTTGCCGCCCGCCATTGAGGTGAAGGCGATTGAGGATTGCACGGTCGCTGGCAGAATACACAGATAGATAAAGCCGGTGTAAATCTCCGGGCTGACGTTAACCGGATGCCACCAGACAATCAGCAAACCAATAATCGGGAAAATCACAAAGGTGCTGCACATAATCCACAAGTGCAAACGCCAGTGGCTGCTGCCGGCAATGATCTTCTCGCGCGACAGTTTGGCGCCATGCATAAAGAACAGCAGGGCGATGGCGGCAGTGGTCAGATATTCGAAGATATCGACAAAGACGCCTTTGGCAGGAATAAAGCTGGCCAGCAGCACGGTAATGATGAGTTTAATCATCATCGGATCGAGGCGTAAAAATCCCATTGTTAAAATCCGGTTAAATTTAGAAAAATGATGGTGCTGATTGTGCGCCTGCTGGGTTTAGAAATAAAATTGATTTATTGCATCAATCTATGAGCGATATCGATGAATTACACCTTACGTCAGTTGCGTACCTTTGTCGCGGTGGCGCATCACGGCAGCTTCAGTCTGGCCGGCCAAGCGATTGGTTTAAGTCAGTCGGCGGTCAGCCATAGCATTAAAGAGCTGGAAGCGGAAATGGGCGTGCGCTTGCTCGATCGCACCACGCGGGAAGTGATGCTGACCGAGGCGGGGCAGCAGCTGGCCACACGGCTTAATCGTCTGCTGGACGACCTCAATACCACCGTGTTGGATGTGCGCAGCTATGGCGAACAGCGCAGCGGCACGGTGCGTGTTGCCGCCAGCCAAACGCCTTCTGCCCATCTGATGCCGCAGTGCCTGGCCAGCAGCCAGCAGCGCTATCCGGATATCCGCGTCATCCTGCATGACCGCGTACAGCAATGGGTGCTGCAAAGCGTACGCAATGCGGAGGTTGATTTTGGCATTGTAATTGGCCCGCTCAACGACACTGATTTTGACAGCGAAGAGATTTTGCAGGAGCCTTTTTTACTGCTGTGTCATGAAGATGACGAGCTGGCGCAAATTGAACAGGCGCAATGGTCGATGCTGGCCGGACGCAATATGGTGCTACAGGATTATGCTTCCGGCAGTCGCGTGTTAGTTGATGCCGCGCTGCAACAGCTGGCGTTGAGTGTGCATGTAGTGCAGGAAATCGGTCATCCCGCTACGCTTTATCCGATGGTGGAAGCGGGAATTGGCATCAGCATTCTGCCTGCGCTGGCCTTGCCGTTGCCGTCAGGACGCAAACTCACGGTGCGGCGTCTTTATCCTGAAATTAACCGCAGCCTGATGCTGATAAAGCGCAAAAACCGCTCGCTGACACCCGCCGCAGAAGCGATCTGGCAGGAAGTGCGCCAGCAGGCAGCCCTGCTGACGCAACAACGCATGCTAAAGCCGGCGTTTTAAACGTACACGTTGATTTGATTGGTATCAGTTGGGCGGTTAATACCATCAGCTTTGGTGGCCGCAGGTTGCTGTGCTTCCTGTTTCTGTTGCGCTTTCTCAGCTTGCTGCTGCTCAATTTGCGCGATTTGCGCTTCGATCATTTGAATCTGTGATTGCAGCATCTGCTCCTGTTCAGACTTTTGCTCATCGGTGAGCGTATCGTCGCTGGAAAGATCTTTCAGCTGCTTAGTGATGGATTGAATCTGTTTATAGAGGCTGGCGATTTCTGAGGTAGAACCGCCGCCGCTACTTGCGGTGCTGACACTACCTACGCTGGATATAGACATGGTTTTCTCCTTGCAATAGACCATTATCGTTATCGGTCAGAGTATAAGGAGGCTTGAGGGCAGGGAATGTTAAACTTGCGAAAAGGGTTCGTTGGGATTTAGCGCATTAACCACAGATTTAACGCATAGCAAAAAGGCGCCTTTAGGGCGCCTTTTTACATTGGTGGGTCGTGCAGGATTCGAACCTGCGACCAATTGATTAAAAGTCAACTGCTCTACCAACTGAGCTAACGACCCGAAGTGGTGGGTGATGACGGGCTCGAACCGCCGACCCCCTCCTTGTAAGGGAGATGCTCTACCAACTGAGCTAATCACCCACTTCGGTACTGCTTAACAAGAGTGTCATCTGACTAAGATATGGTGGGTGATGACGGGCTCGAACCGCCGACCCCCTCCTTGTAAGGGAGATGCTCTACCAACTGAGCTAATCACCCATATCTTATCTCTTGTTCACTGCGGGCCATCTTTAAACCTTCTAAAGAGTGGTGGGTGATGACGGGCTCGAACCGCCGACCCCCTCCTTGTAAGGGAGATGCTCTACCAACTGAGCTAATCACCCCCGCTGTGTGGAGTCGCATTATAGGGATCCTTCAAAGTGAGTCAACGGTTTTTAAAACTTAAATGTGCGTTCGCTTTAAAAATAATCATCGTGGGGTGCTTTTCGCCAATGTGCTGGTTTTATTAGCAGAAAAGCGCACAGCAAACCGGGATGCCACCGCGACAATCATTGAGGAATCAGCCTCACCTGCTAGAATGTGCGCACTGTTTTTTCGCGTTAACCCGTTTTTTTGTCATCCAGACAATGAAACCTGCGCATTTAAGGCAATGCTGAATGAAAATCAAAACTCGCTTCGCACCCAGCCCAACGGGCTATCTGCACGTAGGCGGTGCTCGTACTGCTCTTTACTCCTGGCTTTATGCTCGCCATAACAAAGGCGAATTCGTTCTGCGTATCGAAGATACCGATCTGGAGCGTTCCACACCGGAAGCCATTGAAGCCATCATGGATGGTATGAACTGGCTGAGCCTTAACTGGGATGAAGGTCCGTATTATCAGACCAAGCGTTTTGATCGCTACAACGCGGTGATCGACGACATGCTGGAAGCGGGCACGGCCTATAAATGCTACTGCAGCAAAGAACGTCTCGATGCGCTGCGTGAAGAGCAGATGGAAAAAGGCGAAAAGCCGCGTTATGACGGCCGCTGCCGCGACAGCCATGAACATCACGCCGCTGATGAACCGTGCGTGGTGCGCTTCCGCAACCCGCAGGACGGTTCTGTCATCTTTGACGATCAGATTCGTGGTCCGATTGAATTCAGCAACCAGGAACTGGATGACCTGATCATTCGTCGTACCGACGGTTCACCCACCTATAACTTCTGTGTGGTGGTGGATGACTGGGATATGGGCATCACTCACGTGATTCGTGGTGAAGACCATATCAACAACACGCCACGCCAGATCAATATCCTGAAAGCGATCGGTGCAGAAGTGCCAACTTACGCGCACGTATCAATGATCCTGGGCGATGACAGTAAGAAGTTGTCCAAACGTCATGGCGCTGTTGGCGTGATGCAGTATCGTGATGACGGTTATTTGCCGGAAGCGCTGCTCAACTATCTGGTACGTCTTGGCTGGTCACATGGCGATCAGGAAATTTTCAGCGTGCCGGAAATGGCAGAGCTGTTCACTCTGGATGCCGTGAGTAAGTCGGCCAGTGCTTTCAATACTGAAAAACTGCAGTGGCTAAATCATCACTACATTAATACGCTGCCGCCGGAGTACGTTGCTACGCAGCTGCAATGGCATATTGAGCAGCAGAAGATTGATACCCGCACCGGTCCGGAGTTGGCAAAGCTGGTTACCTTACTGGGCGAGCGTTGCAAAACCCTGGTAGAGATTGCGGCATCTTGCCGTTACTTCTATGAAGAGTTTGAAGCCTTTGATGCTGACGCGGCGAAGAAGCATCTGCGTCCGGTCGCGCGTCAGCCGCTGGAAGTGGTGCGCGACAAACTGGCTGCAATCAGCGACAGCAACTGGAACGCAGAGAATGTGCATCATGCAATTCAGTCTGCGGCAGATGAGCTGGAGCTGGGGATGGGCAAAGTCGGTATGCCACTGCGTGTAGCGGTGACCGGTTCTGGTCAGTCACCGGCGCTGGATGTGACGGTGGAAGCGATTGGTCGCAGCCGCAGCGTTGCGCGAATCGAAAAAGCGCTGGCATTCATCGCGGAGCGCGAAGCAAACGCATAATGTGAAAAAGCCGGAAGCATCTGCTTCCGGCTTATTTATTCTTCCTGAATCCCCAGACGTTCCAGTACGCCTCGAATTCCCTCCCGCAACAACAACGCCGCAAATTGCTCTTGCTCCGCTGCCGTCATTTGCTGGACAGAATTTATTAATAACGCAGGTAACGTATTTTGTTGTGCACCGTAATTAGCCGCCGGTTCGTTCGCGTGGCGGGTGGATTGAACAAAGCTCTTTACGCGCTCATCTATATGGATCAATCGCGCTTTACCGCCCTGAACACCGGGCTTTGGCGTGGTTGTCCAGTTTTCACGCTTGATCCATTTATTCACCGTTTGCCGACTGTAGCCCGTTTCCTGCGCGAGCTCCTCGGGGGTAAGCCATTCCTTTTTCACGATGCTGTCCCTGTTAAATACATTAGTTCTACATATTACAACAAAACGTAACGGGGAAAAGTAACCTGAACAGAAAATGCCTTCTGCTCTCCAACAAAAGGCAAAATTAGGTTATTGCGCCTGGCTCACTGCGGGTTGTTCCGGACGGAAAGCGATGAAATAGGTGAGGCCAACAAAAATTGCACCGCCCACGCCGTTACCGAGGAACACCGCGATCACGTTTGGCGCAAATTCCGCCCAGCTCATCTGCCCGGCAAAAATTGCTGCCGGAACAATAAACATGTTTGCGACGACGTGCTGGAAGCCAATCGCCACGAACGCCATCACCGGGAACCACATACCGAAAATTTTACCCACTACATCTTTACTGGCGAAGGCGAGCCACACCGCCAGACACACCAGCCAGTTGCAGCCCACGCCGGAAATAAAGGCATGCAGGAAATCGGCATTCACTTTTGCGTGCGCAATCGCCACGGTTTTTTTCAGGTAATCGCCTTCGGTCATGCCCAGCATGTGACCAAAGAACCATGCAACCGCAACGCTGCCAATGAAATTGGCGAGGGTAACCCAAAACCAGTTACGCAGAACGCTGAAGCCACTGATGCGACGAGCGAACCAGGCGATGGGCATCGTCATCATATTGCCGGTCAGCAGCTCGCCGCCCGCCAGTACCGTCATGATCAACCCGACCGGGAACACCGCAGCGCCGAGTAGCACGCCGAATGAACCCCATTCAGCAGGCAGTTGGTTAATGACATGCAGATCGAGCAGGAAGCCAGTGGCGATAAACGCACCGGCCATAAAGCCAAGAATCAACAAGGTGGAGATAGGCAGGCGGCTTTTAGCCACGCCAGCTTGAATCGCCAGTTGGGCGATCTCTTTAGGTGTATGCAGCGACATAGTTCACTTTTCTTTTATGGATTAATGGGGACGTTGCTGGCCGGTCATTGAGAGAACACCCTGGTAGGATGACCGGTTAATTAGCGCGCTAAGTTTTACACGCACTTTTAACGAAAACAAGACTGCTTCTAACATCTTTAACCTAAAGTTAACGCAGGGTTGAGGTTGGAGTGGGGAAGCATTGCCGGATGGTGCATATAAATAGTCGCGCAGCGGGATGGCGTGTTGAAAAAAAAACCATGCTGACGCGGGGTTGACGCCTTTTTCAGCGATCAAACACAGAACGAAAATTTGACGTTGACACTCAAGGGGCGGTTTCATATTATCCCGTCCGTCGAGTTTACTCGGCAGTTTTTCGGTTCGGGGGTATAGCTCAGCTGGGAGAGCGCTTGCATGGCATGCAAGAGGTCAGCGGTTCGATCCCGCTTATCTCCACCAAACCGCTCCCAACGGTTTGACCGAAAAATGATTTCCAGATGTGGGGGTATAGCTCAGCTGGGAGAGCGCTTGCATGGCATGCAAGAGGTCAGCGGTTCGATCCCGCTTATCTCCACCAAATCTCTGTTCATTCTGAACACATTCAAAAAAATACCTTCTTAAACGCAACGCAGTAAATTGCGATTTTTGTCGTTTGAAGGGCCGCCATTTTGGCGACCTCATCACTCACCACGCAAATTATCATCAGGCCGTAACAGCCTGCGGCTGCAATTGCAGCACCCGGAAACCGTGCGTGCCATCGCGATCCAGCTGCGCCACTAAACCGTATTCCCAGTCCAGATACGCCTGCATCACGCCCGCTTCAATATCGGTGCCTTCATATGGACGGCGATAGCGATCAATGGCCGGGGACAACAGTTGCTGCTCTCCTTGCTCCGTTGGCAAACCCGCTTCGCGCCAGGCAGCGTTACCGCCCTCCAGCACAAACACCGGCTTGCCGGTCAGCTCAGCCACTTGTTGCACCGCATAACCCGCTAGCAGGCTGCTGCCGCAGGTCAGAACATAGCGACGTGCCTCCGGCAACAATGCTTTGCCTTGCTGCTGCAGGGTAGAGCGCAGCAACCAGGCCGCGCCCGGAATATGGTTGTGGAGATGGTTCGCGCGCGTGGTGAAATCCAGTACCTGCGTTTGCCCTTCCTGCAACCATTCCGCTAACTGCTGCGGTGAGATGAATTCGGGTTGAGCGACGGGCGGCACCTGCGCTTTCCAGTTACCGCGTTCACTGAAATCACTGGCCTGCAGCTCCTCCAGCACCGAAACCTGCCAGCCAAGCTGCGCCAGCCAGGATGCGGTCATATTGGCGCGCACGCCGTCATCATCAATCAGCACAATACGCGCACCGCGTACACTGGCGTAATGATCGGTCTCCTGCACCAGTTGACCTCCCGGCACATGGCGGCTGCCAGGCAGATGCCCGGCGGCGTATTCGTCGGCATCACGCACATCAAACAGATAAGTGGTGCGCGTCTCCTGCTGCCAGCGTTTCAGCGTGGCGAGTGGGATACGTTCCACACCGGCGCGATCGGCGATGATGCGCGCATTGTTCGCCGCCTGATGCTGTGCGGTTTCGCTGGTCTCGCCGTAGCGGCGCGACTGGCCTTTATCCAGCGCATGCCCGGCCAGCGTCCAGCCGATGGTACCATTACGCAGTGCGAACACCGGATTGCGAATCCCGGCGTTCACCAGCGATTGCGTACCAATGATACTGCGCGTGCGGCCGGCGCAGTTCACTATCACCGTGGTCTCCGGCGATGGCGCGATGTCACGTACGCGCAGCACCAGTTCACCGCCCGGCACACTGGTGGCGCCTGGAATACTCATGGTTTGATATTCATCGAAACGACGCGCATCGAGCACCACCACGTTAGCATCGCTGTTAATCAGCTGATGCACCTCGTCCGCAGATAAAGAAGGTGTGTGATTGTGATGCTCAACCAGCTCGCCAAAGGCTTTGCTGGGTGAATTCACGTCGATAAACAGTTCGCCGCCTGCCGCTTGCCAGCCGGCCAAATCATCTGCCAGCAGCGCGACATTGCTGTAACCCAGCGCGGCAATCCGTTCGGCAGCGGTTTGCGCCAGGCCTTCGTTACCGTCATACAGCGTGATCGCGGTGGTGCGCTGCGGAATGCGGTCCAGCAGCTCAAGCTCCAGTTTTGACAGTGGAATATTCACCGCAAACAACGGATGCGCGGTGGCAAACAGCGCTTCATCGCGCACATCGACAATCGCCACTTCCTGCTGCTGACGCAGGGCCTCAATAATTTCCGCCGCCTGGCGTAAAGGGAAAACCGGTTTAGTCATGTGAAAGGTCCCAAATGTTCGGTAAGTAACGGTTGCTGTAACCGGAGATAAACGTTTTTTCACTGCCGTCTTCGCGGTAGACCGCGCGTTTGACCGCGCCAATGTTGGCGCCATAAACGTGAATGCTGATGGAGACGCGGTCGTCATAGGCGTTGCTGACGCGATGAATATCGCCTACCGTCGGCGACACCGCTTCAACGCGGCCGGGATCGAGTCGGACTGGCGCGCCTTCCGGCTGCAATCCGTTTGGCCCCGGCTGCCAGGATTGTGAAATCTCTGCGCCGCGCAGCATGCCAATCAGTCCCCATACGCGATGGTCGTGAATCGGCGTTTGCTGGCCTGGCCCCCAGACGAAACTCACCACCGAAAAGCGTTGCTGCGCATCGGCATACAACAAATATTGTTGATAGTGTTCGGGATGAGGTTGGGTAAAGGCGTCGTCCAGCCAGTCGTCGTGGCGAATCAACTCGCCAAGCCACGTGCTGCCACGCTGCAACACCGTGGCCTCCTCCGGCTGTGCATCCAGCAAGTTGGCAAGATTGGTGACAAAATCACGCAGGCGCTGGTGCTGATACTGGCTCATAAGCTTCAGGCGCTCCTTTTATCGGCGGCTGAGAGCGCATCGACTTTCTCGCGCGTCAGCGGAATCAGCTCGCGACCATATTCCACCGCATCGTTAAGCGGATCGAAGCCGCGAATCAGCACGCTATGAATGCCAAGGCGATAATATTCCAGCAGTGCATCGGAAACTTGCTCCGGCGTTCCCACCAGCGCAGTGGAGTTGTAGCCGCCCTGAACCAGTTTTGCGACGCCGGTCCACAGCACTTTATCCAGACGATCGCCTTCATTGGCGGCGGCGAGTAAACGCTGCGCGCCAACGCTCTGCGGCTTCGCCTTACCAAAGGCAAAGCCACTTTCGTTAAGCTGTTTTTCGGCCGTGGCGCGGATGTGCTCCGCACGTTCCCAGGCTTCTTTTTCAGTTGTGCCAAGAATCGGCCGGAACGAGATGTTGAAGTTAATTTCGCGGCCCTGTCTGGCGGCAGCGGCACGCACGTTGCGTACCGTCTCTTCCGCGCCTTTCAGCGGCTCGCCCCACAGCGCAAACACATCGGCATGGCGTGCTGCAACATCAATCGCCTCCTGCGACGATCCGCCAAAATAGATGGGCAGTTTATTCTGCAGCGGTTTGATGGCTGAGAACGCCTGCTCGGCCTGATAAAACTGGCCTTGATGATCGTACGGCTGCGCGGATTCGAGGCTCTGCTTCAATACGGTGAGGAACTCATCGCTACGCGCATAGCGCTCGGCTTTATTGAGGAAGTCACCGTCGCGGCGCTGCTCGGCATCGCTGCCGCCGCTGATGATGTGCACCGCTAAGCGACTGTCGGTGAGGTGATCAAGCGAAGCCAGTTTGCGCGCCGCTAGCGTCGGCGAGACAAAGCCGGGACGATGCGCCAGCAAAAATTTCAGCGTCGAGGTGTGCGCCGCCGCGTGCGCGGTGACCAGAAAACCATCCGGCTGATCCGACCAATAGCCCACCAGAATGCGATCAAAACCGGCGTCTTCGTGCGCCCGCGCAAAACGCGCAATGTACTCTTTATCGAACAGCGGGCCGCTAGCCGGAATGATTTCGGAAGCGAGGCGGTGGCCTATCATGCCTAGGAATTGAATGCTCATGCGGTTCTCCTGAAGTGACGTCATGGAGAAAAACTACGGGCGCAGGCGGTGTGAACGGAAATTCAATATTGTGCAAAGGTTTTGCGTTTAACTGTGAAGCGGGTGATAGCGGGGGAAAAGCGGAAGCGACGCGGATTAGAACCGATTGAAATAATTAAGAACAGAAGGGCGAGCCGCAGCTCGCCCCGTATATCAGAAGGCCAATACCAGACCAGCGATAGCGGCTGACAGCACGCTCACCAGCGTTGAACCGTACAGCAGTTTCAGGCCGAAGCGTGAAACCACGTTACCTTGCTCTTCGTGCAGACCCTTAATCGCGCCCGCCACAATCCCGATTGAGGAGAAGTTAGCAAAGGAGACCAGGAACACAGAAAGAATACCTTC
Organism: Pantoea sp. GCM10028869; assembly: GCF_042666835.1. Taxonomy (NCBI): domain Bacteria; kingdom Pseudomonadati; phylum Pseudomonadota; class Gammaproteobacteria; order Enterobacterales; family Erwiniaceae; genus Pantoea; species Pantoea sp. GCM10028869. The sequence goes on from NZ_JBHTGO010000004.1 coordinate 255,950, forward strand.
CGAGTGTGGCGACAGCTGACCGGCGATTTTCTGCAGATCCATCATTGCCACGAATTCGTTGGAAACCAGTTTGGTGGCCATGATGCTGCCTACTTGCAGCGCTTCGTGTGAAGGAACACCCATCACCCACGCAAATGGATAGAACACATAACCCAGCACGCCCTGGAAGCTGATGCCGAAAATCAGGTCGAACAGCGCGTTCAGACCGGTGATCAAGGCGATAAAACCAATCAGCATTGCGGCAACAATCATCGCAACTTTAAAACCGGCGAGGATGTATTCGCCCAGCATTTCGAAGAAGCTCTGGCCTTTATGCAGGTCCTGCAGTTGCAGATCTTCTTCGCTGTCCACGCGGTACGGGTTAATCAGCGACAGCACAATAAAGGTGCTGAACATGTTCAATACCAGCGCGGCCACCACATATTTTGGCTGCAGCATGGTCATGTAGGCGCCGACAATCGACATCGAAACCGTCGACATGGCAGTCGCTGCCATGGTGTACATGCGGCGCTGCGACATTTTGCCAAGGATATCTTTATAGGCGATGAAGTTTTCTGACTGTCCCAAAATCAGAGAGCTCACGGCGTTAAAGGATTCCAGTTTGCCCATACCGTTTACTTTGGACAGCACGGTACCAATGCCGCGAATCACCCACGGCAAGATGCGGAAATGCTGCAAAATACCGATTAACGCAGAGATGAAAATGATGGGGCAAAGCACGTTGAGGAAGAAGAAAGCGAGACCTTTTTCGCTCATATTGCCAAACACGAAGTTGGTGCCTTCGGCGGCATATTTGAGCAGATGATCAAAGAATCCTGCGAAGCCCTGCACAAAGCCGAGACCGATGGAGGAGTTCAGGAAGAACCAGGCCAGCAGAATTTCGATTACCAGAAGTTGAACGATATAACGAAGACGGATGCTTTTACGATCGTGGCTGACCAGCAAGGCCAGCACCGCTACCACCACTAGTGCTAAAAGAAAATGCAAAACATGGGACATGTCGGCTCCAAATTTGAGGAGGGTTGTATTTTGTTGCGTATTCTATGTAACGCGTTACTTAAAAACGAGATCAAAACCACATTATAAGTATTCGCTATCGCGTTTTTTCTCAGATAAGTCTGACCGCTCACAACCCTATTACAAATTCATCACAAGAAATATCCACAAAAACATTGTCTATAAAATAACCCAAGAGTAGAGTCTTTTGCGTTGCAATTGTTTTTAGCAAGAACTGACTTTACCGCAATGTATAGCAATGGCTATACTTTATAGCACCATCTATTACTACAATAACTATAACCAAATTTCATCTGCCTTGAATGACCCTTAATCTGGACAGGTCAACAAGCATTAGGACAGGGTAAAACTATGCTAGAAAGCCGCACCGCCGAGCGCGCCGCTCGCGGAGCCAGAAAGATCAAACTCGCGCTGCTGGGCCCCGCCTTTATTGCGGCGATTGGCTACATCGATCCCGGCAACTTCGCGACCAACATTCAGGCCGGCGCCGCCTACGGCTACAAGCTGTTATGGGTGGTGGTGTGGGCCAACGTCATGGCGATGCTGATCCAGCTGATGTCCGCCAAGCTGGGCATTGCTACCGGCAAAAATCTTGCAGAACACATCCGCGATCGCTTCCCGCGCCCGGCGGTGTGGTTCTATTGGGTGCAGGCGGAAATCATCGCCATGGCCACCGATCTCGCTGAATTTATCGGCGCGGCGCTCGGCTTCAAGCTATTACTTGGCATTTCCCTGCTGCAGGGTGCGGTGTTAACCGGTATCGCGACCTACCTGATTCTGATGCTGCAAAGTCGCGGGCAGAAGCCGCTGGAACTGGTGATTGGCGGTCTGCTGCTGTTTGTAGCGGCGGCTTATATTGTGGAGCTGTTTTTCTCCCAGCCTAAAGTGAGTGAGCTGGTGGTTGGCATGGCGCTGCCATCGCTGCCAACATCGGATGCGGTATTCCTCGCTGCTGGTGTGTTAGGCGCCACCATTATGCCGCACGTGATTTATCTGCACTCGGCGCTGACGCAGCACGGCAATAAAGGCAGCAAGGCGCAACGTTACAGTTCAACCAAGCTGGATGTGGCTATCGCCATGACCATCGCTGGCTTTGTGAATCTGGCGATGATGGCCACCGCCGCCGCGGCGTTTCACTTTAGCGGTCACTCCAGCATCGTCGATCTCGATCAGGCATACCTAACGCTGCAACCGCTGTTGGGTGAAGCGGCAGCAATTGTGTTTGGTTTGAGTCTGGTGGCTGCCGGTCTCTCCTCAACCGTGGTTGGCACGCTGGCGGGACAAGTGGTGATGCAGGGCTTTATCCGTTTCCACATTCCGCTGTGGTTCCGCCGCACTATCACCATGTTGCCCTCTTTTATAGTAATTTGGGCGGGCTGGGATCCCACGCGCATTCTGGTAATGAGTCAGGTGCTGTTGAGTTTCGGTATCGCGCTGGCGCTGATTCCGCTGCTCTCCTTTACCGGCAACCGCGAATTGATGGGCGATGAGATGGTGAACTCACGCCTGATGCAAAATGCCGGGCGGCTGATTGTGGTGCTGGTGATCGCCCTCAATCTCTATTTGCTGGTCGGCGAAGCGCTCGGTTGGTAACTGCCAGAGAAAAGAAAAATCCCGCCATTGTGCGGGATTTTTTGTTTAGTGATGATGGTGATCGTGGTGACCTCGACGCTCATCATGGCGATGATCGTGGCGGTGATGTTCACGACGTTCACGCTCATGCCAGCGGCGTTCGCGCTCACGTTCATAGGCGCGATGACGTTTCCACTCTTCGTGACGCCACCAGCGATGATCGTTGTACTGATAACGATCGTTCCACCAGCGCGGCTCGCGCCAGCGACCGCCGTCCCAGTAATTACCGTGACGATCGCGATCGCCGAGATGAAGCGTAACGCCCGGACCCAAATTGATGGTGGCGCTGTCGGCTTGTGCTGTGCTGATAGCCAACGGGGATAAGGTTGCCAGCAAGGCGGCAAACAAAATGGCACGTTTCATAACTTCTCCTTTTCAGTAGCTTATAACTGCCACCGTTGCGCTAGTTTGCCACATCGGACCAGGGAAGCCTTGAGAATCAGTCTGAAAACGCTGAGGGAAATCTGAAATGAGAATTTTCTGCTGCGGAAAACGCCCGACCAATGTCGGGCAGGTAAACGTTTACACCAAGATATTGTGGATAGCGTCGATCTCATCCTGGTTTAGTTCCGGCTGGCTCAACATCTCAACCGCATCATCAATTTGCGCGGTTTTACTGGCGCCAATCAGCACCGAGGTAACACGCGCATCGCGCAGCACCCAGCTCAGCGCCATCTGCGCCAGCTTCTGGCCGCGCTGTTGGGCAATCGCCTGCAGCTGACGCACTTTTTCCATCTTCTCTTGCGTCAGCTGGTTTTCATTCAGGAACTTACTGCCGCTGGCGATGCGCGAGTCTTGTGGAATACCCTGCAAATAGCGGTCGGTTAACACGCCACCCGCCAGCGGCGAGAAGGCGATGCAACCAACGCCGTTGTCGCCCAGCACATCCAGCAAACCCTGCTCAGGCGTACGTTCAAACATCGAATAACGCGGCTGGTGGATCAGGCAAGGCGTGCCGAGGTCGCGCAGAATCGCAATCGCTTCGGCAGCTTTGTCTGCCGGATAGTTGGAGATGGCGGCATACAGCGCTTTGCCCTGACGCACCACCTGATCCAGCGCACGCATGGTCTCTTCCAGCGGTGTTTCGGGATCGGGGCGGTGATGATAGAAGATATCAACGTACTCCAATCCCATGCGCTTCAGGCTTTGATCGAGACTGGAAATCAGATACTTGCGCGAACCCCAATCGCCGTATGGGCCGTCCCACATGGTGTAACCGGCTTTAGTTGAAATCACCAGCTCGTCACGCAGTCCCTGAAAATCCTCGCGCAGAATGCGACCAAAGTTGGATTCCGCCGATCCCGGCGGCGGGCCGTAATTATTGGCGAGATCGAAATGGGTAATGCCGCGATCAAAGGCATGGCGCAGCAGTTCACGGCTGTTATCGACGCGCGTACTGTCGCCAAAGTTATGCCACAAACCCAGTGAAATCGCCGGTAACTTCAGGCCGCTACGGCCACTGCGGCGGTATTGCATCTGTTGATAACGTTCGGGATGGGGAAAAGCACTCATGCAGCGTTCCTGTCTCATAGGGGAGAAAGTGACATCAGCATATCAGTGTATGCGTTTACACTAAGGCGAAACGCGCCGAAGATCGCAACTTACAGAATTATCTGTCGTCGTAACGAATGCTTGCCACAAATCACCACGCCACGATGATGAATATCTCGCCAATTCAGCCACATCGCTAATACTCGTGATTATCCCCTTAACAAGGAGCTGTCGATGAAAAACCCGAATGTTGGCGATTATTTACTGCACCGATTACAGCAAGCTGGCATCCGTCATCTGTTCGGCGTGCCCGGCGATTACAACCTGCAATTTCTCGACAGCGTGATTGCGCATCCCGACATTGCCTGGGTTGGCTGTGCCAATGAACTGAATGCGGCGTATGCGGCGGATGGTTACGGGCGCTGCAACGGTGCGGCGGCACTGCTGACCACCTTTGGCGTCGGCGAGCTCAGCGCTATCAACGGCATCGCCGGCAGCTATGCCGAATATGTGCCGGTGATTCATATCGTTGGCGCGCCCGCCAGTCAGGCGCAACAGCAGGGCGATTGTGTGCACCATTCGCTGGGCGACGGCGATTTTGGTCACTTCCTGCGTATGGCGCAGGAAGTGAGTGTGGCATCGGCGGTGCTGACGGCGGAAAACGCAGTGACTGAGATTGATCGCGTTATCAGCGAGGCGCTAACGCAACATCGTCCCGGCTATTTATTGCTGGCGGTGGATGTGGCGGCGGCTGAGATTTCGCTATCAGAGGAAAAAGCCACAGCCGCAGATAACCATCAGCAGGTTGCCGTGGCCTTTGCCGATGCGGCAGAACGCTTGCTGGCACCAGCACAGCGCGTGGCGCTGTTGGCCGATTTCCTGGCCTCACGCTGGCAGTTGCAGCCACAGCTTGAGGTGTTGCGCCAGCTGCGTGCGATTCCTGCCGCCACCTTGTTGATGGGCAAGGGCGTGCTGAACGAGCAGCAGCCGGGCTTCGTCGGTACGTATGCCGCGCAAGGCAGCAGCGATGCGGTGCGTCAGACCATCGAAGATACCGACGTTACGCTGTGCGTCGGCGTGCGGTTTACCGACACCTTAACCACCGGCTTCACACAAAATCTGCCCGCCGAGCGCGTGATCGATCTGCAGCCGTTTCAGGCCACGGTCGCTGGCGAGGTGTTTGCGCCGTTGAGCATGCAGCAGGCGCTGGCGGCGCTGACGCCGATTTATCAGCGTCACTGCGCGCACTGGCGGCTGGCAGATGCGCCTGAGTGCGAGGAAAGTGAGCAAATTGCTGCGGCGGTAATCAGTCAGCAGGCATTCTGGCAGGCGATGCAGCGCTTCCTGCAACCCGGTGATATTATCCTTGCCGATCAAGGCACTGCGGCCTTTGGTGCGGCGGCGCTGCGTTTACCGCAGGATGCGCAACTGCTGGTGCAACCGCTGTGGGGATCGATTGGCTATACTTTACCCGCCACTTTTGGTGCGCAAACCGCGCAGCCGGATCGTCGGGTCATCCTGATCATTGGCGATGGCTCTGCGCAGCTGACGATTCAGGAGTTAGGTTCGATGCTGCGCGACGGCCAGCAGCCGATTATCTTCTTGATTAATAACGATGGTTATACCGTTGAGCGCGCGATTCACGGTGCTGAGCAACGTTACAACGATATCGCGCAGTGGAATTGGACCGCGTTGCCGCAGGCGCTGAGCCAGCAGTGTGCGGCGCAGAGCTGGCGCGTCAGCGAAACGGTGCAACTCGACGCGGTGATGGAACAATTAATGCGGAATCGACGTCTGTCGCTGGTGGAAGTGGTGATGGACAAACAGGACTTGCCGCCGCTGCTACGTAAAGTCACCGCCGCACTGCATCAGCGTAATAGTGGCTAAATTTCGGAAAGTTGCCGCTGGGAAGTCGGGCAGGTGATCGGTAGGCTGTGCAGCATCTTTGAATGGATTACGCCCATCGTGCAGGTGGGCGTTGTTGTTTTATTGGCAGGCTTTTATAGTGTCCTGCAATTGTTTATGACCCAAGCGGAGCAGCAGAAGAATGACAACATACGCCCTGGTCGGCGATGTGGGCGGTACCAATGCCCGTCTCGCATTGTGTGAGGTAGAAAACGGCGCTATCTCGCAAGCCCAAACTTTCTCAACATCAGACTACGACAATCTCGAAGCGGTGATTCGCCACTATCTGGACGAGCAAAAACAGGACATTAAGCACGCCTGTATCGCTATTGCCTGTCCGATTACCGGCGATTGGGTGGAGATGACCAACCACGATTGGGCGTTCTCGACCAAAGTGATGAAAGAGCATCTGGCGCTGGAAAGCCTGGAAATCATTAATGATTTCACCGCCGTTTCCATGGCGATTCCGATGCTGAGCGAACAGGAAGTGATTCAGTTCGGCGGTAGAGCGCCGGTTGAAGGCAAGCCTATCGCGATTTATGGTGCGGGCACCGGCCTTGGCGTCAGCCATTTGGTGCACGTGGATAAGCGCTGGATCAGCTTGCCGGGCGAGGGCGGTCACGTCGACTTCGCGCCAAATAGCGAAGAAGAGGGTGAAATTCTCGAAGTGCTGCGCGCGGAGATTGGCCACGTTTCGGCGGAACGCGTGCTGTCCGGTGCCGGTTTGGTTAATCTGTATCGCGCCATCGTGAAGTCAGATGAGCGTGAGCCAGAAAACCTCAAGCCTAAAGATGTCACCGAACGCGCATTAAAAGATACCTGCATCGATTGCCGTCGCGCGCTGTCGCTGTTCTGCGTGATCATGGGCCGTTTTGGCGGCAACCTGGCGCTGAATCTGGGCACCTTCGGCGGCGTTTATATCGCGGGCGGTATTGTGCCGCGCTTCCTCGATTTCTTTAAAGCCTCCGGTTTCCGCGCGGCATTTGAAGATAAAGGTCGCTTCCGCGATTACCTGGTCGATATTCCGGTATATATGATTACTCACGATCAGCCGGGCTTACTCGGCGCCGGTGCGCACCTGCGTCAGGTGTTGGGCCGCGAGCTGTAAACACGCAGGCGAGCGGCATCCGCCGTTCGCCTTATAATCTCATCAACTGCCGAAAGGCTTTCACCTTGCTGCGACTCACCGGCACCTGCGCATCCAAATCACGCAACTTCACCAAATAGGTATTGTTAAACCACGGCTCGATTTCACGAATCTTGCTCAGGTTGACGCAGTAAGAGCGATGGCAGCGGAAGAACTGCTGTTCCGGTAAACGGCTGCAAAACTCACTGATCACCATCGACATCACATAGGCTTCGCGCCGCGTATACACAAACGTCAACTTCTCGTGCGCCTCAACGTAATAGATCTCGTTGATATCGGTGACGATAATGCGTTCATCTTTCACCAGATTGACGGTTTGTGGCGAGCTGGTGGCTGCGTTTTGTGGTTGCAACTGCTGTTGCGCGCTGGCTTCCAGTTTCTGCAGCATGGTCATGATGCGCGACTCATGATACGGCTTGAGAATGTAGTCAAACGCGTCCAGCTCAAACGCTTCAACCGCATGCTCTTTCCACGCGGTGATAAACACAATCAATTGCTTATGAGCAAACTGATTGATGTTTTGCGCCAGCAGCATGCCATCAAGCGAAGGAATGTTGATATCGAGGAAAATCACATCCACACGATGGTTCTGCAGATATTTCAGCACTTCCAGCCCATCATCAAAGCAGGCCTCAACGCTGATTTGGCTATGTTGCTGAATCATCCAGCTTAACTCTTGCTGGGCGAGAAATTCGTCTTCAACGATGATGGCTTTCACGTGGCGGTTTCCGTGGTGGGGCGCAGCGGGGCAGGCAGCCGCTGGCCATTCTTGCTAAGCGTAAAGGCGATTTCCGTGCCGGGATGATGGCGGGTGATGACCAAACCCTGGCCGGAGAGCAGCTTAACGCGATGATGCACATTCAGCAGACCAATTTTGTTGCCGGGCATCTCGTTTCGCGCCACGCGGCTCATCACATCATCGCTGATGCCATCACCGGTATCGCGCACCGCAACGCGCACCCGATCGCCTAAATCCTTCACGCTCAGCGTCACTACGCCTTTGCCGCGGCAAGGCTGAATGCCGTGCACAATCGCGTTCTCTACCAGCGGCTGAATCAGCAGGCTGGGCAGCGTGAAGTGCAGATCTTCATCCACGTCATAAATCATCGACAGCTTATCGCCGAAACGCGCCTGCTCAATCGCGATGTAATCCTTCACCTGCCACAACTCTTTCTTGATATCGATAAGCTCGTCATCGTTGAGTTCGAGGTTGTAACGCAGATAACGTGACAAATTGATCACCAACTGGCGCGCGGTGTCCGGATTAAGGCGAATCGAAGAGGAAATAGCATTCAGGGCGTTAAACAGGAAATGCGGGTTAATTTTGCTCTGCAGTGCGCGCAATTCTGCCTTGTTCGCCATCTCACGCAGCTGTTCAGCCCGCGAGACTTCCAGCTGGGTGGAGATGATTTGCGACAGCCCAATCGCCATCTCTTTCAGCGACCCGGTGATGCGATGCGCTCGGCGATAATAGATTTTTAGCGTGCCTGTCACTTCCCCTTTTTCCCAAAGGGGAATAACCAGCATCGAGTGAATATCTTTGGTGCGATGCGCCTCGTCGTTGTTCTTAATAATGATTTTACCGCTGGCGATCGCCTGCGCGGTGGTCGGGCTGATGGCATCATCGCCGTTGTGATAGTTCTGCTCGCCGTAACCGACATAGGCGAGAATCTGTTTATTATTGGTGATGGCGACCGCATCGGCGTGAATGTCGGTGCGGATGATATCGCACACTTTATGCAGCGACTGGCTATCAACCTGGCGAAACAGCGGCAATGTTTTGTTGGCGATCTCCAGCGCAAGCTTGGCCTGACGCGCCGCAATCGCCTCTTTTTCACCTTCGACGCTCTGCACCAGCAGCACGATTAAACCGATGCTTGAGGCACCCAGAATCATCGGCAGCGCAATCTCGGACACAATCGCCAGGCCCAGCGTCATTGGCTTGGCCCACAGCACAATCAGCAGCATGGTCAGGCTTTCGCACAACATACCGCCGAGAATACCGGCGCGCCAGCGCTGCTCTTTATTCATCCGGCGGTTGATCACGCCCGAAGCGATGCCAGCAATGATGCTGGTGATCAGGCAAGGCACCGCCGTGACGCCATCCATATCAATTAGATAGCGATGCAAACCGGCAATCACGCCGGTGGCGATGCCCACCCACGGACCAAACAGAATGCCGCCGGACATCACCGCAATCACGCGCACATTGAGCAGAGATCCGTCGACGTTAATGCCTGACCAGGTGCTGAACAGCGCAAACAGCGAGAATATTGCCGTCACCACCAGTTTTTCCCGCACCGAATGCTCATCTTTTTGCAACAGCTGACGAAACACCCGCGTGCGCGTGAGGAAGAACAGACAGATCAGCATCAGCGCCGCGCGGTCAAAAACCGCCAGCAGCATGTCGAAGTGGGAAGGCAAGGGCATCTCTCAGGCAAGAAACGGGAGGCTATGATAAAAAATGTGGTCACGATCCGCCAGCCTCACGGCAATCTGCAGACCTTTCTCGTAGCCGGGATCAATTTTGAGCATGCCTGATCGCCATAAATAGCGACATCCGCCAAAAGAGGAAAACTTGAGTAACAAAAAGAGGATTAGCGAAAGCGTGCGCCGATCGCTGGTTGTCAATACGCCGGTTTGCTATGTTGCCGGATAAAAAGGGGAGCTTAGCCATGCAATTACTCACGCCACGTTTGTCCCTCAGTCGACTTCAACCTGAAGACTGGCGGATTTTCAAAGCGGTACATCAGGACCGCACGACCATGACGTGGGTCAGTGAAATTCCGGATGAAAACGATATTCGTCAACGCTTTACTGAGCGTCTGGCGCCGTGGCAGGCGAGCAGTTTTCATATGCTGTGTCTGGTGGCGCGCATCCGGGAAACCGGCGAGCCGATTGGCCTGTTTGGCTGCAGCGCCGAGTGGCATCCTTATCGTCAGGCCGAAGTGGGTTACATGCTGCGCGCGGCGTTTACCGGAATGGGTTATGGCAGTGAAGCGCTCGACGCGCTGTGCCAGTTTTTGCTACAGGCAGAATTTCATAAGCTGAAAGCGATGGTGATTGAGGGGAATTGGCCGTCGCGCCGCATTCTTGAGAAGAATGGTTTCGTCCTTGAGGGTACGCTGCGGGATAATTATCTGCTAAACGGCCAATGGGTAAGCGATTGGGTGTTTGGCCGCCTGAATCCGCAACATTAAAAAAATTTCCGTCTGCTCTCGACAATCTTGTTATCAGCGCGTTATGTTCTTGGTGCGGTCACCACAGTGACCCACGTCGCTCGGACGGTCCGGGCGCTTACGTAAACCAGAGGACATCATGGCTGATAACAGCACACCCCGTCGTTTCTCGCGTATTGAACGCCTTCCCCCGTATGTTTTTAACATTACCGCTGAATTGAAGATGGCTGCGCGTCGGCGCGGCGAAGACATCATCGATTTTTCGATGGGCAATCCGGATGGCCCCACGCCGCCGCACATCGTCGAAAAACTCTGCCAGGTGGCGCAGCGCGAAGACACGCACGGTTACTCAACCTCGAAAGGTATTCCCCGTTTGCGTCGCGCGATTTCGCGCTGGTACGCAGACCGTTATCAGGTAGAGATCGATCCAGAATCGGAAGCAATAGTCACCATCGGCTCCAAAGAGGGTTTGGCGCACTTGATGCTGGCCACGCTCGATCACGGCGACACCGTGCTGGTGCCGAACCCCAGCTATCCGATTCACATTTACGGCGCGGTCATTGCCGGCGCGCAGGTGCGTTCTGTTCCTTTGGTAGCGGGCGTTGATTTCTTCAACGAGCTGGAGCGGGCGATTCGCGAAAGCTATCCCAAACCGAAAATGATGATTCTCGGCTTCCCGTCGAACCCTACAGCGCAATGCGTTGAGCTCGACTTCTTTGAGCGCGTCATCGCGCTGGCGAAGCAGTACAACGTGCTGGTCATCCACGATCTCGCCTACGCTGATATCACTTACGATGGCTGGAAAGCGCCGTCGATTATGCAGGTGCCAGGCGCGCGTGATGTGGCGGTAGAATTCTTTACCCTCTCGAAAAGCTACAACATGGCGGGCTGGCGCATCGGCTTTATGGTCGGTAACAAAGAGCTGGTCTCCGCGCTGGCACGCATCAAAAGTTATCACGATTACGGCACCTTCACGCCACTGCAGGTCGCGGCGATTGCGGCGCTGGAAGGCGATCAACAGTGCGTGCGCGATATCGCTGAACAATACAAACGCCGCCGCGATGTGCTGGTGAAAGGCCTGCACGAAGCGGGCTGGATGGTCGATCTGCCGAAGGCGTCGATGTACGTCTGGGCGAAAATTCCCGATCATTACGCGCATCTTGGCTCACTGGAGTTCGCCAAATTACTGATGCAGGAAGCCAAAGTGTGCGTCTCGCCGGGCATCGGTTTCGGTGATTACGGGGATACCCACGTGCGTTTCGCGCTGATTGAAAACAGCGATCGTATTCGTCAGGCGGTGCGGGGGATTAAGTCGATGTTCCGTGCCGATGGCATTTTGCCGGGAACGGTGAAAGCGCTGGAAGAAGAAGAGGAATAACCATTAAGTGGGGCGACTCAGCGTCGCCCCGCCTGGCGGCTCTACAGCATCAGTACAAAAGTACCGACCCAAAGCAACAGGAAGAAAGAAATTCCCATCAAAGCGTATCTCACAAAACAACTCCTCTGAGCGGCTACCCGGCGGGCGATCCCAAACCCGCGTAACCCGAACAGAATAAGAGAAAGGTGGAGTTCATCATCGCTACACGCTTTCTTCTCAGGTCGCTCCAGGCAAGCCCGGAACAGGATCGAGGGCTAATTTACGCGGATTTGTCCCAAAAATAAATAGGCCGCTTCTGAGATATTGCTCACATTTTCAGCGGGCCTCAATCTCCGGTATCGCCGACATTCCCACGCGCAGTTTGGCCAGATCCGGCTGGTTCTCATCAAGCACAATTTTCACCGGTAAACGCTGTACCACTTTGGTGTAATTGCCGGTGGCGTTGTCCGGCGAAATGGCGGAAAAGGTCGCACCCGTTGCTGGGGCGATGCTATCGACGCGACCGCTAAATACCTTGCCCGGCAAGGCATCCACCTTCACGCTCACTTTCTGCCCTTGCTGCACATCCGCCAACTGGGTTTCCAGATAATTAGCGGTGATATAGGTTTGCTGCAGCGGCACCACCGCCAGCAAACGCGTGCCTGCGCTAACGTAGGCGCCGAGGCGCACCGAACGCTGACCGACCATGCCATCCACCGGCGCCACAATCCGCGTGTAGGAAAGATTGAGCTGCGCCTGATCGACGCTGGCCTGCGCGGCAGCGACATCGGCAGCGGCCTGACGCACCGCAGCTTGTAGCACGCCAACTTGCTTGACGGCGGAAGCTAGCGCCGCTTCGCTCTGGCGGACGGTAGCCGAAGCGGATCGCTGCGTTGAGTTGGCTTTTTGCTGATCGTCTGCGGCGATGGTGCCACTTTTATACAGCTGGTTGTAACGCGCGGCGCTTTGTCCGGCGTACTGCGCTGAAGCCTGGCTCGCCGCTAACGTGGCCTTCGCCTGGTCGATAGTGGATTGCTGCTGTTCCAGCTGCGCCTGGCTACTCAAACGCTTCGCCTCGCTGACCTGCAAATTGGCCTGCGCGGTCTCTAACGCCACGCGGTAATCGCGATCGTCGAGTGTCGCCAGCAGTTCGCCGGCCTTTACGCGCTGGTTGTCTTGCACGTTGACGCTGGCGATGTAGCCGGAAACTTTCGGCGCAACCAGCGTATAATCGGCATTCACATAGGCATCGGTGGTGCGGTGATCGTTGCCGGTCATCGATGACCAGACAAAAAAGGCCATCGCTAATAACACCAGTAATAAGGCGCTCAACAGCACCGTTCTCTTCAAAGCAAAAGCTTGCATATCAATTATCTCGACGTCGTCGTAACAGGTTGAATCAGTGTTTGTGGTGGCCAGACGCGTTTTGGCAGCCAGGCGGTTAACAGTAAAAGCAGGGCGGCGAAGGCAATCAGCATCTGGTAGCAATCACTCAGGCTCAGCACCATCGCCTGCTGTTTCAGCAAGGTGGCGAAGCCGCTGAGGTTTTCCGCGCTGCTGACGCTGCCGTCCGGCAGCAACGGCGCGCTGCTGCTGGATTGTGCGCTGTTCGGCGCCGTCATCAGCCATGAACGGCTGGCGGCGCTATCGACCAGCACGTTGGAGTGGAATTTTTCACGGTGGCTGATAAACCATTCCACCAGCGTGCTGGCGGCGATGCTGGAGAAACCGCGCACCGTGTTGAACATCGCCGAGGCAAAGGGGCCTTCTGGTGGTGCAACCACGCTGGTGGCACTCATCAGCACCGGCAAAATCACCATGGGCTGGCCGAACGCCTGCAAAATCTGAATCAGCCAGAAATTCTGCCGCGCCCAATCGGTGGTGATGTGCATGCCCATCAGGCAGGACGTCACCAACAGCGCTACGCCCGCCGTCAACATCCAGCGGCAATCCACCCAGCGAATATTCAGTAGCGCCGCAACAAAAGGCGCAATCAGCAACTGCGGCAATCCGATGGTCAACGCCAGCGGGGCGAACTGCAGCGTGCGGAAGCCTTGCACCTGCGCCAGATAGGCCGACGGCAGCGCCGAACCTGACAGCGACAGAATCAGCACGCCCGCCAGCACCAGCAAGCCGTGCGCGAGATTGCGCCGCCCCAGCATTTGCAATTTGAACAGCGGCAGCGGATGAAACCATTCATTAATAAAGAACACAGTCAGCAACGCCAGCGCGCTGAATAATAAGCCGCAGAATAACGGCGATTCGAGCCAGTCGAGTCGTTCGCCCTGCGTCAGCGCCAGAATCAACAGCGCCATACCGGAGCAGCCGGTCAGCATGCCGAACAGGTCGATCTGTTTAAAACGCTCAAGGCGCAGCGGATCCTGCGGCAAACCCCAGCTAATCAGCAGCATGGCAATCAGCATGGCGGGCACCACTTGCCAGAAGACAAACAGCCAGCTGACGTCATCGGTCCAGAACGCCGCCAGCGAAGCGGCCATATTCGGACCGAAGGTGGCGGTCAGCGCATATCCGGCTAAACCGTATAATTTGATCGGCGGCGGAAGAAAGCGCAGCGCAACGGTCATCAGCATTGGCGGCAGCGCGCCGCCAAATAACCCCTGCACCACGCGCAAGGCGATAAACAGCGTGGCGTTAGGCATCAGCGGCAGCAGCAGACCGCTCAGCATAAAACCAGCGGAGACGGTGAGCGCAAAGCGGCGCAGCGAAAAGGTGACGGCGAACCAGGGCGCAATCATCATTGCCGCAACTTCAGCGGCCTGATACGCGGAGATGATCCAGCTGCCTTGATCGAAACTGATGCCGATGGCAGCGCGGATATCGGCTAACGCGATATCGGTGACGCGATCGTTTAATCCTGATGTGAGCGCGGCAATCAGCACGCCAACCAATCCCAGCGCCAGGCGCAGAGTAAACGGATGGGGGGCCGGAGCCGCAATGGGCTGGGCGTTCATAGCAGGCTTCTCGTTATAGTGTTGATGCAGTGTATTGCGATGTGATACAGATGGCATCTTACATATCGATACGCTGTATTGCAATGTGATACAGGGTGTAAAAGTGCGATCATTCGCGTTAAAGTAGGGCAGGCCAAAAAGGAACGCATCATGGTTGAACTTCCCTCAAGCCGTGAGGATGAAAAAGCGGGTGGCATTCAGGTCATCGCGCGTGCGGCAAAAATTCTGAACGCGCTGGGTGAGCATCCCGGCGGCATGAGTTTGGGTGAAATTGCGCAGGTGGTTGATCTGCCGCGCTCGACGGTGCAGCGCATTATTGGTGCGCTGGACAGCGCACAGCTGGTGCGCAGCAGTGGTGCCGGCGGGTTACGTCTTGGTCCGGCGCTGCTCAAGCTGATCTCCAGCGTGCACAGCGACGTGGTGGAAATCGTGCGTCCATTCCTCGAACAACTCTCTGCAGAGATTAATGAAACGGTATCGCTGGCGCGGGCCAGCGGCACGCAGCTGGCGATCGTGCATTATGTGGTGGCCTCGCGCGAACTGCGCGTGGTGCCGCGCATCGGGCTGAATCTGCCGCTTTACAGCACATCGGGCGGCCGCGCGTTGCTGGCGCTGGAGAGCGATGAAGATGTGCGCGTGATGGTGGGCGAAGCCTATAAAGAGTTAACCGAGATGACGGTGAAAACGCTGCCGCAATTGCTGGAGCTGATTGCCGAGGTACGCGCCAGCGGATTGGCGATTGATCGCGGTGAGACGCTGGAGGGCATTTCGACCATGGCGGTCGCCATTGATACGCTGTTTGGCCGCTTCTCCATCTCATTATTGGTACCGACCGCGCGTTTTCATAAGCAGGAAGCGCATTATCGTGAGCAAATCATCAAGTGCAAAGACGCCTTGATTCGTGAAATTGGAAAAATGACCGCTGTGGAAGGATAACCAACTGATGAAAACCTTGCTGATGGCCATCGATAACTCTCCGGTGGCGGAAAAAGTGATTGCGTTGACCATTGAACAAGCGCTGGCGCATCAGGCACAGGTCACGGTGCTGTGCTGCGTTGATCCCGCTTACTCCTCCTGTAATCAACCGATAGAGATTGATGCCGGTGAAGATCCGGATGATTTTGTGGCGGCGAAAGATGAGCAGAACACCGCCGAAATGGTGGTGCGTCATGCGCTGGCGCCGCTTTTGCGCGCGGGCGTGGCGGCAAAAGGTTTGATTCTGGCGGGGGAAGCGGCGGAAACCATTGTGGCGCAATCCACACTTTTGCATGCCAGCATGATCATCATGGGACGCCGTCATCTGTCGCCGTTTAATCGTCTGCTGAAAGGTTCGGTCAGCGCTGCGGTGATTGAACGCGCCAATTGCCCCGTTTTAATTGATGTACGTAAGGATTAACCCCGCTCGATGCTCTCGCTTTTTCCGATTACGCTAGCGGCGTTCGCGCTGCTGGCGATCATTATTATTCTGCTGGTGCGCACCACCTCGCTGCGACTGTGGCAAGGCGTGCTGTTATTTATCTTGCCGCTGATACTGGCGAATTTACTGTGGTTCAGCTGGCTTCATCCACGTCAGGAGCGGCAGGCGCTGATGGAAGAGGTCGCAACCCAACTCAGCCTTGCGCCCGGTTATCGCCTGCTAAAAATTCAGGAACCCGCATTGTGGCAGTTGCTTAATCGCGAGCTGCTGCATAAACGGCTGGAAGGTGTTCCCGCCAATCAGGCGCTGGGGGATATGCGCGGCTGGTTGATGGATCTGGTTAATCAGCGTCTGACGCGCGCCAGCGATGCGGCGATCATTGATTACATCCGCGTCTCGGTCGAGGAGATGCAGGCGTTGCAGCAGCAGGAACCGCAGCGCTGCTTCCGTTTCCTCTATCCGCAGGTGAATGGCGGCGTCAATTTGCAACAGGTGCTGTCACCGGAACTGAATCAGCGCGATGCGCAAGCACTCGAAACGCTGCTGCAGCAAAGTACCGGCAATGAACAGCCGCTGGATCAGGCTGCGGCGCAGCGCGATTTACAAAGCGTGGTGGAAAAACTGTATGGCAAGTGGGGCGATCGGCTGCAACAGCTGAATATGCCAGCGGATACCGCGGTTGATCGCGGCGCCATGTGCGCGATGTCGATTGATCTCTACAGCGGCATTCTCGCATTGCCTGACAAACAAGCGGCCAATCTTTTACGTAAGATGGTCAGCCTTACCGGTTAGCAGGCAAAAAAAAGCCCGCTCAGCGCGGGCATGAAGGTCATTATCAGTATGTTTATTATTAATTCACCTGGTGTGGTGCAGACTTCGTTTTGTCTGAATAGATAATCTCACCCTTACCTTGATAAGTGAAACCGTTTGGTTTTATCGATTTGATTGGCGAAAGCTTCACTAATCCCGGACATTTCGCGCTTTATTCCTATAGATAAGCGCGGCGTTGCCTTTTAGACTGCAACGCTCAAGAGGAAACCCTAATGAAAAAAATGCTTATTAGCGCATTGGCGCTTTTTATGTTGGCGGGTTGTAGCGTCAGCAAACCAGGAGGATTTGAGCGTGTTGATGAAGATACCAGCTCAAATACCGTGCAGTATCGTTACGATCCGCACACGCTGAATAAAGACGCAATGGAGATCGACCTTGCGAATTATTGCAGCCAGCGTGGATTTGATAAGGTGGAATCCCTGCCGTCGCAAAATAGCCATTTGCCCGGACTAAAGAAAGCCTGGTATCAATGTAATTACGCGGTAAAAAGCTAAAAAATAGGGCGGGATAATTTCCCGCCCTTTTTATTTTCTTATTATTTGCTGTGTGTGCTTTGCCCAACTATCTGCGGTGTCCATAACCGCCGTGCCCATGATGCCAGCCGCCGCCACCACCATGATGGCCCCAGCCTGGGCCGCCGCCTCCACGATGATGATCGATAATACAGCCACTCAACATCGTCATAATGGCTACAACCGATGCAAGCTTAATCACTTTCTTCATGGAGAGTCCTCCTCTGTTCCAATGACGCCAGATTACAGGGGAATAGTGGAGTGAAGATGCAGGAAATGTAGAGTTATTACGGAATGTATTACGGAGTGTGTCAATTAAATGCTAAAAAAGTCGCGGGGTAAAATAAACCAATCGGAATAAGCTGAATGCCTGATAATAATAACGAGATTACTCCGAAAGGCAAGGCTTAATAATAGTGGTTCTCAATTAACGTTTTATTGTGGAATAATTGTGGAGAAATGGGATGCCGCGTATTAATGCGGCATCCCAGCGAACTTAATTATGCAGTAAAGGTTCTGCCACGTTTTGGCGATTTGGCAGACGGATGCTCAGCGACAACACCAGCGAAATCACCAGCAAGGTCATAATCAGGCTGAAGGTGACGGTGAAGCCGCCAAAGGCGGAAGCAACCAGCGAACCCAGCACGCTGCCGATACCGAAGCCCAGGTAAATCAGACCATAGTTTTTGGTCAGGTTGTTCAGGCCAAAGAAATCGCTGACCAGCGATGGGAACACGGTAATGGTGCCGCCGAAGCTGAAGGCCACGCAAGCTAAGGAGAGGAAGAAGGTCGATTCACTCATATGGGTGAATAGCAAAATGCTCATGCCCACCAGCGAGACGATTTGCGCCAGCGTAATCACGCGGATGCGCGCCATTTTATCCGAGAGCACGCCAAGAATCAGACGGCCGCTGAGGTTGGCAATCGCAATCACCGTGACCGCATTGGCGGCGGTTTGCGCGCTCAGATGCACCATGCCTTCACCGATATCTTTCGCCACGCCAATCACGTACAGGCCGCTCATGCAGGCAGTGAGGAACATCAGCGCCAACATCCAGTACTGCGGTAAACGCACCGATTGCGCCAGCGTGTAATCTTTGGCTTCCAGCTGCGTATTACCTCTGTTCTTCTGTATCGGTGCGTCACGCATCAGCAACGCGCCGACAATGATCATGCTCATCGCCAGCACGCCCCAGATCATGAAGGTATTCTCCAGACCTTGTGCGCTCAGCAGTGCGCCGCAGATGAATTTAAAGCCGAGGCTACCCAAACCGTACGCACCAATCGAGCAGGCGGAAATGAGCCCTTTGCGCTCCGGGAACCACTTCACGCAGTTAGAGAGCGTCATCAGATAACCGGCGCCATCGGCCAATCCCACCAGAATCCCCGCGCTGAGGTAGAGCATCATCAGATTATCGGCATGCGCGGTCAGCCAGAAACCTACCGCCATCAGCATGCCCGCACCGATGGTGACGTTGCGCACGCCAAAGCGCTCCTGCAATTTCCCGGCAAGCGATGACGCAATCGCCAGGCCAAGACTGAGTAAACCGAACGAGAAAGCCACTTCACTGATCGGCGCATTCAGCTTATTTGCCAGCGGGCCGTTAAACAGGCTCCAGGTATAAACCGAGCCCAAAGCGAACTGGGTGATAATAGTGCCGATAAGGGTGAGCATGCGGGTACGTTGGTCATTCGCGGGGGTTGCTGTTGTCATTTTTATCTCTCACTCGAGAAAGCGGAATCTGTGGAGATAATAAGTTGCTCTCGCGCGTGCGGGGGATACAGAGGCGTGAATGAACCGGATGGTGGAACGAAATGCAGTTAAGCGGGTATGAATGACATTGTGATGACAGTAAGTGATGTCATTTAAGCCGTAGCGGTTGCTACGGGTAACCATCTGTAAGTGTTTGTATCGATCACGCCATATCGCCTGCAAAGTTGTGGATGTTTGCCAGGCTTAAAGTTCATTCAAAAGGAGGAAATATGAAAGACCGAACATATGAATCCGCGTCAAATGAGGATGAGGTTTGCTGCATTATCGGTCAGGCGGTGATCGAGTTAAGCGATGAGCATCAACCAGTGAATAAATCCACGTTGTCGCTGAAATTACTGGCAATGGCCGACCGCGACAAAGATGATGAACGCGTCCTGCTTTACTGGATTGCCAGAAAAGCCATAACTAAACCTCACCAGCTCAATATCGGCGTTCAGGGCTGGCGCTAGAGGAACAAAAGAGCGGGCGCAATGCCCGCTCTCGTTATTTATGCGGTCCGTAATCGCCCCATCGTCGGCCAGCGCACAAACATCACCATATTCCCCGCCAGAATCATCACCAACCCGACAATCGCATTACTCTGCCAGTGATAACCTTCGTAAAGCGTGGAGAGCGTTAGCGCCACCAGCGGGAACAGCAAAGTACTGTAAGCGGCCTGACTGGCACCAATACGGCCCACCAGCGTGAAATAGGCGCCAAATCCCACGACCGAACCAAATATCGCCAGGTAGCTCATCGCGCCTAACCACTGCATATTCAGCGCTGGCGCCAGCGAATCGCCGTTAATTAATGCCAGTGCGGCCATCACCAAAGCGCCATACAGCATCGCGTAGCTGTTGGTGGTCAGCACATCACGCTGACGGCGTTGATGGCGCAGCGAAATCATATTGCCGAAGGAGAAGCCCAGCGTGCCAAGCGCGCTGAGGCCCACGCCCCACAGCAACTGTGGAGCCGGATGCGCCGCCTGAATATCATTCCAGAACAGTGCGACAATACCGCCCAGGCCAAGCACCGCCGCTGGCACCAGGCGAAACGATGGGCGCTGACGGAAGAAGATCCAGCCGTTAAACGCGTTATACAGCACGGCCATCGAGAATATCACCGACTCGAGTCCGCTGCTGATCCACGCGGCAGCATGATAGAAGCAGACAAAGTTGAAGCCAAACACGCAGCAGCCCTGCAGCAGACAAAACAGATGATCGCGCTTATCCAGCGTTCGTAGCCGATGCAGCAGTTTGAGGATCACCAGCATCATCAGCGACGCCAGTAAGAAACGCCAAAATACCGCCACCAAAACGGGCGTATCGGCCGCTTCCTGCTGCAGGAAAATGGCAATCCAGGTGGTTCCCCAAATCATCACCACGGCAAGGTATAACATCACATTCATAACGCACTCTCCGACATAATCTGGCCCGCAGTGTGGCGTGAAAAGCAACCTGCGGCTTGCACGTTTTTGCGCGGCAATTGCAAAATCTTGCGCTTTTTACTTCTGTGTCCGGCTGTGACCTGTTTTCTGTCTGCGGAGATCCGTACACTGGGCGCTCATGAACTTCGAGTGATATGAACCATGGCCGATTACCAGACCTTCAACATACTGCAGCGCCACAAAGCGCAGCTGCGCGACAGTGTGCAGTTGTCGAGCGGCATTAAGCTGGCGGCCTGGTTTAACAGCGGCGATCGCGTCACCAATCTTAGCGATCATCATACGCTGAGCCTGTATACCGCAGACGGCTATGAAACCTGGCATAAAACCCAAAACGGCTGGCGCAACGGCGGCGGCCCGGATCGCTTTTGCCTGATGCCCAGCGGGGTAGAATCGGTGTGGGATATTCGCGCCGATTTGTCGTTTGTGCATCTCTATTGCACCGACGAACATCTGCGGCATTTGGGCGAGCAGATTTGGGATCGCAGTCCGTCGCAGCTCAATCTGCATGAAAAGATCTTCGCGGCGGACGATCGCATCACCCAACTTTATCGCCACTTCTTGCTGAGCACCGACTGGCAACAGCCGGCGAATCAATTGATGCTCAGCAGCGCATCAACGTTGCTGATGACGCATCTGCTGCAACGCTACAGCGATGTGCAATGGCAAGCGCCGCAGGTGCGTGGCGGACTGGCGCCCGCCGTGTTGCGGCGAGTCATGGCGTATATTGATGCGCAGCTCGATCAGCCATTAACGCTGGCGCAACTGGCAGCTGAAGCGGCGCTGAGCGAATACCATTTTGCCCGCATGTTCCGCAGCAGCGTTGGCGAGGCCCCGCATCAATATGTGATGCGTCGCCGTATGGATGCTGCGCTGCAGCTGCTGAAATTCAGCCGTTTAACGCTAACAGAAATCGCATTGCGCTGCGGTTTTCACTCCTCGAGTCACTTCAGTAACCGCTTCCGTCAGCTGCATGGCGTGACGCCATCGGCATGGCGCCAAGATCACGTCTGATTACGATCTCACTTTTAAAACGTTGTAATCGGCTGCAAGAACCCCTTTTTTTTTCTGAACACATCTCTCAATTAGGCATTCTCAAACTCAGTGAGGCATTTTTTCTATGGATTTTGGAGTAGGATGCTTTGCAGGAAATTTAATCTATCCCATTGATTAAAATAACAAGTTACGAGAAGCCATAATGATGGAAAAGCGCGTGTCAAAGCTGGAAGCGGATATTGACGATATCAAAACCGATATGGCAGTAATGAAAACGGATATCGCGGTGATCAAATCTAATTACGTCACCAAAAGCGATCTTTATCAGGAGATTGGAAAAGTGCATCAGGATATTGGGAGAATTCATCAGGAGTTAAGTAAGCAGACAAAATGGATAATCGCTGGGATGCTGAGTACTGCGGGCATGACGCTGGCACTGGCTCGCTGGTTGTTTTGAGTGAATTGATGATCAAGGAGTGAACATGGAAAAGCGCGTTTCAAAGCTTGAAGCGGATATCGACGAAATCAAAACCGATATGGCGCTGATGAAAACGGATATCGCGGTGATCAAATCGAACTACGCCACTAAAAGCGATCTTCATCAGGCGATAAATCAACAAACGAAATGGATTGTGGCGGGAATAATGAGCACCGCTGGACTGACACTTGCTCTGGCAAGATGGCTGTTTTAAGCGGGAGAACGATGAAAATCTGGTGTCCCCTGCAGGAATCGAACCTGCAACTAGCCCTTAGGAGGGGCTCGTTATATCCATTTAACTAAGGAGACGCCGGGCGCGCAGTATAGCGCACCGCGAACCTGATTTTAACTATGCAGCGGTTGTTTGCTCAATCTATCAGCAATTTAAGACCAGGCTTACACCTGTTTTTGCTTCTCTTTCCGCTTCTGTTCCGCACGCGCTTTGGCTTTCGCCGCTTCACTCATATCGTTACGAATCTGCGCATGGCTGATCAACGCAAATATCAGCGTACCGCCCGTGATATTGCCAAGCAGCGTAGGCAAGGCAAATGGCCAGAAGAATTCGTACCACGGCAGCGTGCCCGCAAACACCAGATACAGCACCTCGACTGAACCGACCACGATATGCGCTAAATCGCCTAACGCCACCAGCCAGGTCATCATCACAATCACTACAATCTTTGCGCCACCCGCATACGGGAACATCCATACCATGGTGGCGATAATCCAGCCTGATATCACCGCATTAGCGAACATTTCGCTTGGTGAGTTCACCATCACTTTTTCACTGATGGCGGTAAAGGCCTGACGCGTCGCATCGTCGAATATTGGCATATGA
This sequence comes from Pantoea sp. GCM10028869, assembly GCF_042666835.1. Taxonomy (NCBI): domain Bacteria; kingdom Pseudomonadati; phylum Pseudomonadota; class Gammaproteobacteria; order Enterobacterales; family Erwiniaceae; genus Pantoea; species Pantoea sp. GCM10028869. The sequence goes on from NZ_JBHTGO010000004.1 coordinate 278,919, forward strand.
TTAAAGGCCAGCGCCCCCAATGCGGTGCCAATCAGATTGCCGAGCAGCACCACGCACCAGAGCCGTAACAGCAGCGCAAAGTTGCTGCCGGTCGGTTTGTGCATCACCGGCAAAACGGCGGTAACGGTATTCTCGGTAAACAGTTGCTGGCGCGCCATAATCACGATGACAAAGCCAAAGGTATAACCCAAATTTTCCAGTAAAAATGCGCCCGGCACGCCTTTAAGATGGACCTGAAAAATGCCTTTCGCCATCAGCGAAGCGCTCATTGACAGTCCCGCCGCAACCGCGGACCAGAGCAGCGCCATGCCGTCACGCTCGAGCTCTTTTTCCCCATCCTGGCGTATCTCTTCATGAATCGCCGCAGCCTGCGAGGGCAGGGCATCTTCATCGACTTCTATCTCCTTACCTTGCTCCTTCTCATCACTCTCTACATCGTTGTCACTGTTTGAAATCGATGGTGATTGTTTCATGTTTTCCTCAGGTGATAATGCCATTGCGTCATAAGCGTAGCTGGTTTTTGCAAGGTCGATTTGTTACGAAGATTCAAATTAAGAGTAACGAAATTTTAACTGAGTTGGATTTTTGAGCAATTTGTTGATCTGGGGCGCACGAATACCCCATTTGGGGTAAGTGGGAGCCAGCTCACAGACTTCGGCCCACAGATTCAATGTGGTATTATCCCCGCCTCATTCATTGCCGCGATTCTCCCTTCTATGCTCGAAGTCATTAATCTCTCATGCGTTCGTGATGAGCGAACCTTGTTTCATGGGTTGAGCTTCCGCGTGCAACCGGGTGACATTGTGCAAATTGAAGGGCCAAACGGAGCCGGGAAAACTTCGCTGTTGCGCCTGCTGGCCGGATTAAGCCGGGCGGAAGAGGGCGACGTAACGTGGCAGTCACAGTCCCTTCGTCAACAGCGCGAAGTATGGCAACAAAATCTGCTCTATCTTGGCCATCATCCCGGCGTGAAATCGGTACTCTCACCGCTAGAGAACCTGCATTTCTGGCACGGTAGCAGCAAAGAAGACGCGATTTTTGCCGCGCTTGAGCAGGTCGATCTGCTGGGCTTTGAAGAGGTGCCGGTGGCACAACTCTCCGCCGGACAGCAGCGGCGCGTGGCATTAGCACGCTTATGGCTCAGTCCGGCGTCGGTGTGGATCCTCGATGAACCCTTAACCGCCATCGATAAAGGCGGTGTGGAAAAATTAATGGCGCGATTCGTCAGCCATGCCGATCACGGCGGAGCGGTGATTCTGACCACGCATCAGGATCTGCCCGGTCACAGCGCGCGCGTGCGTAAAATTCGTCTTACTTCGGAGTGGGCTTGATGTTAGGCCGGGTCATTCAGCGTGAATTAAAAATCGCTTTTCGTAGCGGCGGGGAAGTGATCAATCCGCTGTGGTTTTTCCTGATTGTTATCACGCTGTTTCCGTTAGGTATCGGACCGGAGCCACAGCAGCTGGCGCGCATTGCGCCGGGCGTGGCGTGGGTTGCCGCGTTACTCGCCTCATTGCTGGCGCTGGAACGGCTGTTTCGTGACGATTTTCTTGATGGTTCGCTTGAGCAACTACTTCTGTTGCCGACGCCGCTGCCGATCACGGTGCTGGGCAAAGTGATTGCGCACTGGCTGATTACCGGGCTACCGCTGATTTTATTGTCGCCGCTGGCGGCATTGTTGCTGTCGCTGGATTTTGCCGGCTGGCGCGCGATGGCATTGACGTTATTACTTGGCACGCCAACGCTGAGTTTTCTCGGCGCGATTGGTACCGGATTAACCGTTGGGTTGCGGCGCGGCGGCGTATTACTGAGTTTGCTGGTATTGCCGTTGTCGATACCGGTTTTGATATTTGCCAGCGCGGCGATTGATGCCGCCGCAATGGGATTGCCGATCGGGGGTTATCTGGCGATTCTTGGCGCGATGCTGGCGGTAAGCGCAACGCTGTCTCCGTTCGCGACGGCAGCGGCCTTGCGTATCAGTCTGCATTAATTCGTGCCGCCCCAGAGCGGTCGAAACCTGAATTCTCTTTATTGTGAGCTATGCAAAATGTGGAAATGGTTACACCAGTGGGCAAAGCCTGAGCGGCTTTACCAGCTATGCGGTCGCTTGATTCCGTGGTTCGCGGTGCTGGGTGTTGGCACGCTGTTACTCGGTTGGGTCTGGGGATTCGGCTTTGCACCGGCGGATTATCAGCAGGGCAACAGCTTCCGGATTATGTACATTCACGTGCCTGCAGCGATGTGGTCGATGGGCGTGTATGCATCAATGGCTATTGCGGCATTTATCGGCCTGGTGTGGCAGATGAAGATGGCCGATCTGGTCTCAGCGGCGATGGCGCCGATTGGCGCGGTGTTCACCTTTATCGCGCTGATTACCGGCTCCGCCTGGGGTAAACCGATGTGGGGAACCTGGTGGATCTGGGATGCACGCCTGACATCTGAGCTGGTGCTGCTGTTCCTCTATATGGGCGTTATCGCGCTGTATCACTCCTTTGAAGACCGCCGCACCGCCGGGCGCGCCGCCGGCATTTTGATTCTGGTTGGCGTGGTTAATCTGCCGATCATTCACTTCTCGGTGCAATGGTGGAACACGCTGCATCAGGGCTCATCAGGCATTCTGCAGCAGGCTATCGATCCAAGCATGCGCACACCGCTGCGCTGGTCCATTCTCGGTTACCTGCTGGTGTTTGGTGCGCTGACCTTAATGCGCCTGCGCAATTTGATTCTATTCACCGAGCGTCATCGTCCGTGGGCGATTGATGTGGCGCAGGGAGGAAGCAAATTATGACGCCAGCCTTTGCATCGTGGAGCGATTTCTTCGCCATGGGCGGCTATGCCTTTTACGTCTGGCTCGCCGTTATCCTCACGTTGATCCCGTTATTCGGTCTGGTGCTGCACACCGTGCTGTTCCGCCGCCGTTTGCTGGCGGAAATTCGCCAGCATCAGTCCAGGGAGCGGCGCATTCGCGCGGCTAAATCGAAAAAAGCTGCCAGTGGAGCAGCGGGAGAATCCGTGTGAATATCCGTCGTCGTAATCGCCTCTATGTGGCGATCGCGGTGTTGATCGGGCTTGGCCTGGCGACCGCGCTGGTGATGTACGCGCTGCGTTCCAACATCGACCTTTTTTATACCCCGAGTGAAATTATCAACGGCAAAGGTGAAGATCATCAGAAGCCTGAGCCGGGCCAGCGCTTGCGCATTGGCGGCATGGTGATGCCGGGCAGCGTAAAGCGCGATCCGAAAACGCTCGCCGTCTCTTTCAAACTGTATGACGCCAACGGCGTGGTCAGTGTGACCTATGAAGGCATTCTGCCGGACCTGTTCCGTGAAGGGCAGGGCGTGGTAGCGCAAGGCGTGCTGGAAGAGGGCAATCTGGTGAACGCCAAAGAAGTGCTGGCGAAACACGATGAAAAATATACGCCTCCCGAAATTGAAGATGCCATGAAGAAGAATCACACAGGACCTGCGGCAGCGTATCAGCAGTCGGGTGCGCAATCATGATGCCGGAAATTGGTAGCTTTCTGCTGTGTCTGGCGCTGGCTTTAGCGCTTCTGTTGAGCGTCTATCCGTTGTGGGGCGCTGCGCGGCAGGATGCGCGTTTGATGGCCATGGCGCGCCCGTTGACCTGGGGCATGTTTATCTGTGTCGCCGCCTCTTTTGTGGTGTTGGTGCACGCCTTTGTGGTGAATGACTTTACCGTTGGCTATGTCGCCACCAACTCCAACACCTTGCTGCCGGTCTATTATCGCATCGCGGCAACCTGGGGTGCGCACGAAGGTTCACTGCTGTTGTGGGTGCTGCTGCTCAGCACCTGGACGCTGGCGGTGGCGATCTTCAGCCGTGGAATGCCGCAGGATGCGCTGGCGCGCGTGCTGGCGGTGATGGGCATGATCAATCTCGGCTTCCTGCTGTTTATCATTCTTACCTCGAATCCGTTTACCCGCACCTTACCAAACTTCCCGATTGACGGGCGCGATCTCAACCCAATGCTGCAGGATATCGGGCTGATCTTCCATCCGCCGCTGCTATACATGGGTTACGTCGGCTTCTCGGTGGCCTTTGCGTTTGCTATTGCCTCGCTGATGGCCGGACGTCTGGATACCGCATGGGCGCGCTGGTCACGTCCGTGGACTACCGCCGCGTGGGTCTTCCTGACAATCGGCATCGTGCTCGGTTCGGCGTGGGCTTATTACGAACTCGGCTGGGGCGGCTGGTGGTTCTGGGATCCGGTCGAAAACGCCTCCTTTATGCCGTGGCTGGCTGGTACCGCGCTGATGCACTCGCTGGCGGTGACGGAAAAGCGCGGCAGCTTCAAGTCGTGGACGGTGTTACTGGCGATCACCGCGTTCTCGCTAAGCCTGCTTGGCACTTTCCTCGTGCGCTCCGGCGTGCTGGTTTCCGTGCACTCGTTCGCCTCCGATCCGGCGCGCGGCATGTTTATTCTCGCCTTCCTGGTGATTGTGATTGGCAGCTCGCTGCTGCTGTACGCGCTGAAAGGTGGTCAGGTGCGCAGCCGCGTACAGAGCGAAGCCTGGTCACGCGAATCCTTCCTGCTGGGTAATAACGTGCTGCTGATCGCCGCGATGCTGGTGGTGTTACTCGGTACGCTGCTGCCGCTGGTGCATAAACAGCTCGGTCTCGGCAGCATCTCGGTGGGCGAACCGTTTTTCAACACCATGTTTACCTGGCTGATGGCACCGTTCGCGCTGATGCTCGGTATCGGTCCGCTGGTGCGCTGGCGTCGTGACCAACCACAGAAACTGTGGAAACGCCTTGGCGTGGGCCTGTTAGTGACGCTGATTCTGTCGATCGCCCTGCCGTGGCTGCTGCAGGATCGCATTGAGGCGATGACGGTTATCGGCCTGCTGATGTCGATCTGGGTGATTATGTTGACGTTGATGGAACTGCACGAGCGCGCCACCCATCGCCACTCTTTCTTCAAAGGTTTACGACATCTGTCGCGCAGCCATTGGGGCATGGTGCTGGGGCATTTAGGCGTGGCGGTGACCGTGGTTGGTATCGCCTTTAGCACCCAATACAGCGTTGAGCGTGATGTGCGCATGAAGGCGGGCGATACCGTTGATATCCACAATTATCACTTTACCTTCCACGGCGTGCGCAACCTGCAAGGGCCGAACTACAGCGGCGGCGTGGCGGTGATTGAAGTGACGCGCAACGGCAAGCTGGAGGCGGTGATGCAGGCGGAAAAACGCTTCTATGCAGCCGCGCGCACCATGATGACCGAAGCGGCGATCAGCGGCGGTTTCACCCGCGATCTGTATGCGGCGCTGGGCGAAGAGCTGGATGACGGTTCGTGGGCGGTGCGGATTTACTACAAACCGTTTGTGCGCTGGATCTGGTACGGCGGCGTGTTTATGGCGGTGGGCGGCTTGTTCTGCCTGTTCGATCCGCGCTATCGCTCACGCAAAAAAGAGCAGCGCGAGGAGCTGGCATGAACAAAAAAATCCTGTTTATCCCGTTAGTTCTGTTTTTGCTGCTGGCCGCGGCGCTGCTGTGGCAGCTGTCGCGCAACGCCAACGGCGATGATCCAACGCGTCTCGAATCAGCGTTGATCGGCAAACCGGTGCCAGTATTCAAACTGGAAGCGCTCGATCAACCCGGTAAAATCTACGATCAGCAGGTGCTGACCGACGGCAAACCGATTCTGCTCAACGTCTGGGCAACCTGGTGCCCAACCTGCCGCGCGGAGCATCAATACCTCAACACGCTGGCGGAAAAAGGCATTCGCGTGGTTGGCCTCAACTATAAAGACGATCGCACCAAAGCGGTGACCTGGCTGAACACGCTGGGTAATCCTTATGCGCTCAGCCTGTATGACGGCAACGGGATGCTTGGTCTCGATCTCGGCGTTTACGGCGCACCGGAAACCTTCCTGATCGACGGCAAAGGGATCATTCGTTATCGCCACGCAGGCGACATGAACGATCGCGTCTGGCTCGAAGAAGTGAAACCGCTGTGGGACAAATACAACAAGGAGGCGGGCGTATGAAACGGCTGCTTCTATTGTTAGCGGGCATTCTGCTCAGCACCAGCCTATGGGCGGCGATTGATACTTATCAGTTCGATTCGGTGCAGCAGGAAGAACAATACCGCGATCTCACCGCATCGCTGCGTTGCCCGAAATGCCAGAACAACAGCATTGCCGATTCCAATGCGATGATCGCGTCGGATATGCGTCTCAAAGTCTACGAGTTGATGAAGCAGGGCGAAAGCCGCCAGCAGATCATTGATTACATGGTGGCGCGTTACGGTAATTTCGTGACGTATGAGCCGCCGGTAACGCCTTCTACGCTGATTTTGTGGGTGGGGCCAGCGCTGTTTGTGGTGTTGGGCGCGCTGATCATTATTCTGCGTAATCGTCGTGGCAAAGCGCGTAGCGAACTCGACGACAGTGAACAACAGCGCCTTGCGGCGTTACTCAAGCGTGACGGGAAGCCGTAATGACTGGATTCTGGATTACCCTGATTATCTTACTGCTGGCGGCTATTGCGTTGTTTCTGCGTGCCGGCTGGCGCCAGCGCGAGGCCAGCAGTGGCGATCGCGACCGTCTCAACACCGATTTCTATCAGCAACGCCTGCGTGAGCTGGAGCGGGATGAAGAAGAGGGCGTGGTGGCTGAGCGCCCGGAAATGGTGCGCGAACTGCAACAAACGCTGTTAACCGATGTGCCGCAGCAGGATGCCGCGACCATTCATCGCAGCAGTCGCTGGGTGTTGCTGCCGGGCGTGATTGTGCTGCTGGTGGTGTCGGTTGGCATGTATCTGAAAACCGGCGGACTCACGCAGCAAACCGCGTTCGTCAGCGTACAGCAGGAGTTTCCTGCGTTACGTGCGCGCGTGATGGATCCTAAAGCTCAGCCGCTAACCATGGAAGAGTTGGCGCGTCTGCAGCTGGGTCTGCGCAGCTCGCTGCAGAACGACGCAACAAACCTTAACGATTGGGCGATGCTGGGCCGCTTAGGGATCGTGCTGAATAACGCCACCGATGCCAGCCAGGCATTTGAACATGCGCTACAGCTGGCGCCAGACAACATCGAACTGCAGCAGGATTATGCCGAAGTGCTGACGCGCTCCAGCGATCCGCAGGATAACCGTCAGGCCAACGTGTTGCTGAAAGCGCTGCTTAAACGCGATCACAGCGATGTGCGCACGCTGAGTCTGCTGGCGTTTAATGCCTTTGAGCAGCAGCAGTACAACGAGGCGATTGGTGCATGGCAGGTGATGTTGAAACTGTTACCGGCAGGCGATCGTCGCATCACCATGATCGAGCGCAGCATTGAACAAGCGAAAACTGACGCGGGACAGCAAAATAGCAGCCTGGCATTAACGGTGAGTTTGACGCCGCAGGCAGAAAAAATGTTACCGCAAGGCGGAGTGTTGTATATTTCTGTGTCTGACGGTGTTTCACCGGTGCCTGTGGCTGTAAAGCGTTTACCGCTGAGCCACTTCCCGTTATCGCTCACGCTCGATGACAGCAATGCCATGATGCCCGATCGCCTGCTTTCGGCACAGCATCAGGTGCAAGTCAGGGTGCGCATTTCGCGCGATGGCAGTGCCAATCCACAGTCTGGCGACTGGTTGGGTTTAAGCGCGGTCACACCCTGGGATGGTCATCAGCAACTGGCTGTGGAAATTAATCAACAGCAGCCCTGAAGCGATACCTTACTGATCCGCACAGGGAGAGAAGAATGAATAACCGCCTGACCGGTTTGGCGCTAGCCAGCTTACTGCTGGTGGGTTGTGCCAACTCAAAACCGGCTGAAAATACGGAACCTGCGCAGCGCAGCGATCCGCTGGAAGGCTTTAACCGCACGATGTTTAACTTCAACTACAACGTGCTGGATCCGTATGTTCTGCGTCCGGTGGCAGTCGCCTGGCGCGATTACGTGCCGGTGCCGGCACGTAGCGGCATCAGTAATGTGTTATCCAACGTTGAAGAGCCCGCCAGCATGGTCAACGCCATTCTGGTGGGTGAACCGCGCCAGGCAGGCATCCACTTCACCCGCTTCTTCCTGAACACCGTGTTAGGGCTGGGTGGCTTTATCGACGTGGCGGGCAAAGCCAATCCGGCGCTGGCGCGTGAAGTGCCGCATCGCTTTGGTAGCACGCTGGGACGTTATGGCGTCGGTTACGGCCCGTATGTTGAATTGCCGGCCTACGGTAGTTTCACCATCCGTGAAGATGGCGGTGACTTCGTTGATACGCTCTATCCGGTCTTAAGCTGGTTGAGCTGGCCGATCTCGGTAGGTAAATGGACGCTGGAAGGGATTGAAACCCGTGCGCAGTTGCTGGATTCGGACGCCATTTTGCGTCAGCAGCAAGATCCGTACGCCTTTATTCGTAATGCCTACTTCCAGCGACATGACTTTATTGCCAACGGCGGTAAGCTGAAGCCGGAAGATAATCCGAACGCCAGTGCGATTCAGGACGATCTGAAAGATATTGATTCTGAATAAAACAAAAAGGCGACTCAATGAGTCGCCTTTTTTATCAAGCTACGTATCAGAACTTGTAGTTAAAGTTCGCGCCGTACAGCCAGGCTTTACCTTCAGAGTTAAAGGTATACGGGCCTTCTTTCACGGTGACTTTCTGACCGTGCATGTAAGAAATACCCAGGTCGACAGAAGCATCTTCATTGAAGGCGTAAGACGCACCGGCACTCAGCCACAGACGATCCTGATCCGGAATAGAGATAGAACGCTTATCGGCCGGAACCGGGCTGTCATCAAAGGCGATACCGGTACGGAAGGTCCAGTTATCGTCGTAGAAGTAAGTGGTACCCAACGCGATACGGTAGGCATCGTGGAAACTTTCATCCTTATAGAACAGCGTCTGGCCATTGCTGCCAGTGGCTTTCAACTCCTGGAATTGACTCCAGCTGGTATAAGTCAGGCTATAGTGAACCGCCCATTGCGGTGCCACTTTATGCCAGCCTGAAACTTCCCACATCTCTGGCAGATTCAAAGTCAGAGAACCCGGAATTGTGGTGCCGCTGGCGCCGTAAGGCAGGCCTAAAGCCAGTGCCTGCGGTGTACCGTTAAAGGCGGTGGGGATGTTGCTCTTGTAGTCACCGTCAAAGTCGACTTTTACTTCTGAGCGGTAGGTAAAGCCAAAGCGGTTATTTTTATCCACTTCGTACAGGATGCCGGCGTTCCAGCCGTAGCCCCATTCATCACCTTTTAAATGCGCAATCTGGGTATCGGCTGGCAATCCTGCCACGGCACCTGCTTCACCGGCATAGCGCTCAATTTTCGCTTTTGCGTAGACCGCATCAAAGCCGATACCGAAGCTGAAATTCTCATTCAGTCGATAAGCGGTGCTGATATTAAAATTACCGGTCATCAGGTCGGTTTTGCCGCCATAACCACCTGCGGTATAGCCGTCATTAAATTCGGTTGCTAAACCATAGTTTGAGGTCGCAGATGCACCAATCCACCACTGATCGTTAATTGGGTGCACATAGTGAAGATTAGGGATCCACTGATTTGGAGCGATATTTTTGGCATCAAGGCTGCGACCTGTCGGGCTCTGACCGCTAATATCCACTTCGGGATCAATATAAACCGCGCCGATAGAGAAAGAAGGGCGATCCATTAATGCCATGGTTGCCGGGTTACGGCTGGCAGAGGCGGCGGTATCACCCATCGCACCTTCGCCGGAATATGCACGACCTAAACCAATTGCTGAGAATTCATTCAGTTGAAAGCCCGCGGCGTAAACATGAGAACAGACGAGCGTTACTGCAGCTGCCACAGCTGACTTTGCAAACAGGTTTTTATGGTTCATGACCACAACCTCATCCAGATTTATTATTTAACGTTGTTACGTCGCGTAACAAAGAGCGGCGAATTGTAGGGACTGATGGCAAAACCACATATCAGACCAGTGCGACGAGTATAGGTCCGACCTGTGTATTTGTTGCAATATTGTTTTTTAAATATTTCTGATTTGATCGATAAAATCAGATCTGCTTAACAAAATCTTAGCGGTTCGACTTAAACATAGCGTTCAATTTTGCTTTGGATCAATTTTTAGTGTGATATTCGTCACTTAGCGGCTTGATCGTGGATGTGAAAACGCAGCAGGCGTACACTTTGCGGCAGAAAATAATCCGATTATGTTGAAATTATCGTCAGGAGAGAATCATGACTGATGCCATTAAAAAGTGTAATGCCAACGAAACGGCGGCCTGCTGTTGTGTCGATGTAGGAACCGTGATGGATAACACCGATTGCACCGCAAGCTGGTCTGGCGTGTTTGCCGATCGTCATGCGGCGGAAGCGATGCTGGCGCATTTGACTGAGCGCGCGCGTCAGGTGGAATCCGATCCTTGCGATATTCGCGCGGATTTTGCCAATGAAGGCGACGCGGTGCGCCTGTCTATCGACTTCACCTTTGCCTGCCAGGCCGAAACCCTGATTTTCCAGCTCGGCCTACGCTAATCATGCCGCTGCCGAAACCCCTTCGGCAGCCTTAACTCATTTTCGTGTATTCCCTCGCACTTTTTTCCTCTGCTTATTGGCTACTTAGCAACACTTAGTTAACACTGATGATCAGGTCAGACCTGTTTGGCAATGATGCCCCGGTCGAAAAATACAGGTGATTGCAATGAGCAAAGCGCAGCCGCTGCTGACGCGTCAGGGCGAACGTATCGCCATAACCCACGGATTACGCACCCCTTTTGCCCGTCAGGCGACCGATTTCCACGGCATTCCCGCGCTGGAGCTGGGGCGCATGGTGATCAGCGAACTGATGGCGCGCAGCGAATTACCGGTCGAGTTTATCGATCAACTGGTGTTTGGCCAGGTGGTGCAGATGCCGGAAGCGCCCAACATTGCGCGTGAAATTGTTCTGAGCAGCGGATTAGGCGTGCATACCGATGCCTATAGCGTTAGCCGCGCCTGCGCCACCAGTTTTCAGGCGGTGGCAAACGTAGCGGAAAGTTTGATGGCGGGCACCATCGATGCCGGCATTGCCGGTGGCGCGGATTCATCCTCGGTGCTGCCGATTGGCGTCAGTAAAACTCTGGCGCGTGCGCTTGTGGATCTCAACAAAGCGCGCAGATTTAGTCAAAAACTCAGCATCCTGCGTCGTTTGCGCCCGCGCGATCTGTTGCCGGTGCCACCGGCGGTAGCGGAGTATTCTACCGGATTACGCATGGGCGATACCGCCGAGCAGATGGCGAAAAGTCACGGCATCACGCGTGAACAGCAGGACGCGTTAGCGCTGCGTTCGCACCAGCATGCGGCGCGCGCCTGGCAATCGGGCGTGTTAAGCCAGGAAGTGATGCCCGCATTTGTGCCGCCGTGGAAAGCGCCCATCGAGCAGGACAACAATATTCGCTTCAACGCCAGCGCCGCCGATTACGCCAAACTGCGCCCGGCGTTTGATCGTCGTCACGGTTCGGTGACCGCCGCCAACAGCACGCCGCTGACCGATGGCGCCGCAGCGGTGATCCTGATGCGTGAAGGGCGCGCGCGCGAACTCGGCATTCAGCCGCTCGGCTATCTGCGCAGCTATGCTTTTACGGCGATTGATGTCTGGCACGATATGCTGCTTGGACCGGCCTACGCCTCGCCGCTGGCGCTGGAGCGCGCCGGCATCACGCTCAACGATCTGACGCTGATTGATATGCACGAAGCCTTTGCCGCACAAACCTTAGCCAACCTGAAAATGTTCCGTGACGAACGCTTTGCGCGCGAGGTGCTGAATCGTCCGCATGCGTTAGGTGAAGTCAATGAAGAACGCTTTAACGTGCTTGGCGGATCGATAGCTTATGGTCATCCGTTTGCCGCCACTGGCGCACGCATGATCACGCAAACGCTGCAGGAACTGCGGCGGCGCGGTGGCGGATTGGGATTGGTCACCGCCTGCGCGGCAGGCGGCCTGGGCACGGCAATGGTTTTGGAGGCCGAATAATGAGCGAATCCGCCTTTCATTTACACATGCGCCTCGACCACGTCGGTGTGATCACCATCGATGTGCCGGGCGAGAAGATGAACACGCTGAAGGCCGAGTTTGTGCCGCAGATCAAAGCGGTGCTGGACGAAGCGCGCAGCCATCAGCAGTTGGCTGGATTAGTGTTGATCTCCGGCAAGCCAGACAACTTTGTTGCTGGTGCGGATATCAGCATGATCGCCAACTGCAAAACGGCGCAGGAAGCTGAGGCGCTGGCAAAGCAGGGACAAGATGTGATGGCGATGATTGCCGCGCTGCCGTTTCCAGTGGTGGCGGCGATTCACGGTGCCTGCCTCGGCGGCGGTCTGGAACTGGCGCTGGCCTGCGATGCGCGCATCTGTTCGCTGGATGACAAAACGCGCCTCGGTTTGCCGGAAGTACAGCTCGGTCTGCTGCCGGGTTCTGGCGGTACGCAACGTTTGCCGCGCCTGATTGGCGTACAGCAGGCGCTGCCGCTGATCCTTACCGGCAAACAGCTGCGCGCTAAACAGGCGCTCAAGCTGGGGATTGTCGATGACGCGGTGCCGCAATCAATTCTGCTGGAAACGGCGCTTGCGCGCGTACATAAAGGAAAAGGCGCGCGCCGGGAGCTTTCGCGCCGCGATCGTTTGCTGCAGGGACCGATCGCGCGTCAGGTGCTGTTCTCGCTGGCGCAGCGGCAGACTCACAGCAAAACCCAGGGCAACTATCCTGCGGCTGACCGTATTCTCGAAGTGGTGCGCATCGGTCTGGAGCAGGGCAGCAGCGCCGGGCATGAAGCGGAAGCGCGCGCCTTTGGCCAATTGGCGATGACGCCAGAATCGGCCGCGCTGCGCAGTTTGTTCTTCGCCTCAACGGCCTTAAAGAAAGAGTCGATGGCCAGTGTCGAGCCGCAAGTGCTGAAGCAGATTGGCGTGCTCGGCGGCGGTTTGATGGGCGGCGGCATCGCCAGCGTTACGGCGCTGAAAGCCGGTTTGCCGGTGCGCATTAAAGACATCAATCTGGTCGGCGTGAATCATGCGCTGCAATACAGCTGGGATCTGCTGAGCAACAAGGTGAAGCGGCGTCAGCTAAAAGCCGCCGAACGCCAGCAGCAGATGGCGCGCATCAGCGGTGGCACCGATTACCAGGGATTTAGCCAGCGCGATCTGGTGATTGAAGCAGTATTTGAGGATCTGGCGCTCAAGCAGCAGATGGTCAGCGAAATCGAAAGCCATTGCCAGCCGCACACTATTTTTGCCTCCAATACTTCGTCGCTGCCAATTGCTGATATCGCAGCCAAAGCCCAGCGGCCTGAAAACGTAATCGGTCTGCATTTCTTCAGTCCTGTGGACAAAATGCCGCTGGTGGAGGTGATTCCTCACGCCAATACCTCGGCGCAAACGCTGGCAAATACGGTGCAGCTGGCGCGTCAGCAGGGCAAAACGGCGGTGGTGGTGGCGGATCGTCCCGGCTTTTACGTTAACCGCATTCTCGCGCCCTATATAAATGAAGCGATGCACTGCTTGCAGGAAGGTGAGCCGATTGAGCATATCGATCGCGCTCTGGTGAAGTTTGGTTTCCCGGTTGGGCCGCTGCAGCTGCTGGATGAAGTGGGCATTGATGTCGGCAGCAAAATCAGCCCGATTCTTGAGCAGGCTTACGGTTTGCGTTTCAGTGCCCCCAACGCCGCGAACGCCATTCTGGCCGACGGCAGAAAAGGGCGCAAAAATCACAAAGGGTTTTACCTCTATCAACGTTCGCGCTGGCCGGGAAAACGCAAAGTCGATGCTTCCCTTTATTCACTGCTGAATATCAAACCGCAGGCAAGGCAGAGCGAAGCGCAGATCGCTGAGCGCTGCGTCTTGATGATGCTGAACGAAGCGGCACGCTGTCTGGATGAAGCGGTGATCCGCAACGCGCGTGATGGCGATATTGCGGCGGTATTTGGCATCGGTTTTCCGCCGTTCCTTGGCGGTCCGTTCCGCTATATGGATCAGCGCGGCATTGGCGATATCGTCAAAGCATTAAGGTCATTAATGCAGCAGCACGGCGAGCGTTTTACGCCGAGTGAGGCGCTGCTCGCAATGTCAGAACAGCAAACGAATTTTTACACTTCTGCACAATCGTGAATAGGCACAGAGATTCAGCGGGTTAGTCAGCGGGCCGTGCAGCGGTAAGCGCGGCACCATTCTGAGATATGCTTATTTAATAAACAACCGGTTGACTATACTAAAGCCATTGGGGTAAAACACACCGTTCATTCGCAGAATGAAGCGTCTGGTGCTGTGGTACCGGCCGATATCGACAAACAACAGCGGTGCTTTATGCAAGTTTTTATCATGCGTCATGGCGATGCAGCTCTGGAAGCAGCGAGTGATTCTGTTCGACCTCTCACACTCTGTGGCTGTGATGAATCGAGAGCGATGGCGAGCTGGCTCAACGGCAAAACGCCAGAAATTGATCGGGTATTAGTCAGTCCTTACCTGCGTGCCGAGCAAACGCTCGCCACGGTGCGCGAAACCCTGAAATTGCCAGAAGGGCAGGATGTTTTGCCGGAACTGACGCCGGGCGGCGATCCGGGCATGGTGGCCTGCTATCTGCAGGCGCTGGCACAAAAAGGGGTTAAATCGGCGCTGGTGATTTCGCATCTGCCGCTGGTGGGTTATCTGGTGTCTGAACTCTGCCCGCAGGAAGCGCCGCCGATGTTCGCGACCTCGGCAATAGCCTGTGTGAACTTTGATGCAGAGGCCTGCGAAGGCAAGCTGGAGTGGCAGGTCAGCCCGTCAAAATTGGCTAAAGCGATTTAATTCCCTAAAGTTATACATTTCTCTGTGGGCCGCAAACGCGGCCCTATCCTTTTGTAGCGCGGCATGTCACGGCAATTCAGGCGGCTGCCACTCCTCTACCTCTATCAGCACCAGCAGTGCGGCATCGCCGCCAAACATTTTCGGTGCCTGATGAAACGCCATCACATGCGGATGTTGTGCCAGCCACAGCGGTGTTTGCTGCTTGAGGATGTGTTTGCCGTGCCCGGTCATCACGCTGGCGCAGAACAGATGTTCGCGGCGACAGGCGGCAATCAACGCACCGAGTTCCTGCTTGGCCTGCATCTGCGTTAAGCCATGCAGATCAAGAAAAATTTCCGGCGTGTAATCGCCACGACGCAATTTCTTCTGCTCGTAATGGCTGACATCCGCGCGCACGTAGCGCACCGGACCTTCGCTCGACAGCAACGGCTGAAACTCGTCTGAAAAATAATGGCTGTTATCGACCTGTTCTGAAAGCAGGCGTTTAAGCGGTACTTCGCGCGTTTTCACTACCGGTTTATGCACGATAGTGTCCTGTTTCAGCTTGCGGGTTCCACTCATTAACTGGCGGAACATCTCCTGATCGTCCTGGCTTAGCGGCGTTTTCTTACTCATGGCTCTGTGATTGGGTCAGAAAAGGCTGGTTAAACAGCCGGTGGCATACCTTAACCGTTACTGTTAACAAATGTCAGCTTTTTCGCCTCGCTGCGCTGAATTCTGCCCGGCTTCGTGGCACACTATCGGCCGATTGATTTTATGGCCTGCGGAGGGCTACGTGGACAAGATATTCGTCGATGAGGCAGTGAATGAACTGCACACCATTCAGGACATGCTGCGCTGGGCTGTCAGCCGTTTTTCGGCGGCAGGCATTTGGTACGGCCACGGCACGGATAATCCCTGGGACGAAGCAGTCCAACTGGTTCTGCCAACGCTGTGGCTGCCGCTGGATATTCCAGAAGATATGCGCAATGCGCGCCTGACTGCCAGCGAGCGTCATCGCATTGTTGAGCGCGTGATTCGCCGCGTCAACGAGCGCATTCCGGTGGCGTATCTCACCAACAAAGCCTGGTTCTGCGGCCACGAATTTTACGTTGATGAGCGCGTATTAGTGCCGCGTTCACCGATTGGTGAACTGATTGAGAACCGCTTTGCCGGTTTGATCAGCGATTCGCCTCATCACATTCTCGATATGTGTACCGGCAGCGGCTGCATCGCCATTGCCTGCGCTTACGCCTTCCCGGAAGCGGAAGTAGATGCAGTCGATATCTCCACCGATGCACTGGCTGTCGCCGAGCAGAACATTGAAGAGCATGGCCTGCTGAACCACGTCACGCCAATCCGCGCCGATCTGTTCCGCAACTTGCCGCCGGTGAAATACGATCTGATCGTCACCAATCCGCCGTACGTAGATGCGGAAGATATGGACGATCTGCCGAACGAATATCGCCACGAGCCGGAACTCGGTCTGGCGGCGGGCAGCGACGGCCTGAAACTGGTGCGTCGCATTCTGGCCTGTGCGCCGGATTACCTCACCGAACAAGGCGTGCTGATTTGCGAAGTGGGTAACAGCATGGTGCACATGATCGATCAGTATCCAGACGTGCCGTTTACCTGGCTGGAGTTTGATAACGGCGGTGACGGCGTGTTTATGCTGACGCGCGAGCAAATCGTGGCGGCACAGTATCACTTCTCATTTTACAAAGACTAAATAAGAGGGCGAGCGCTCGCCCGCAACATCGCAACAAGGAACCAGCATGGCCGGAAACAGCATCGGACAAGTTTTTCGCGTAACCACTTTTGGCGAGTCGCATGGTATTGCGCTGGGCTGCATCGTTGACGGTGTGCCACCCGGCATTCCGCTGACGGAAGCCGACATCCAGCACGATCTCGATCGTCGTCGTCCTGGCACTTCGCGCTATACCACGCAGCGCCGCGAGCCGGATCAGGTGAAAATTTTGTCCGGCGTGTTTGAGGGCGTGACGACGGGAACCTCAATCGGTTTGCTGATTGAGAACACCGACCAGCGTTCACAGGATTACGGCACCATCAAAGATCTGTTCCGTCCTGGCCATGCCGATTATACCTACGAGCAGAAATACGGCCTGCGCGACTATCGTGGCGGCGGCCGCTCTTCGGCGCGTGAAACCGCGATGCGCGTGGCGGCAGGGGCGATTGCCAAGAAGTATCTGCAGATGAAGCATGGCATCGTGGTGCGCGGCTATCTGGCGCAGATTGGCGATGTGGCCTGCGAGCTGAAAGACTGGAGCATCGTGGAAGAGAACCCGTTCTTCTGCCCGGATGCCTCTAAACTGGAAGCGCTGGATGAGCTGATGCGCGGCCTGAAAAAAGAGGGTGACTCTATCGGCGCCAAAGTTACCGTGCTGGCAGAGAACGTGCCGCCGGGCCTGGGCGAGCCGGTATTTGATCGTCTGGATGCGGATTTAGCGCATGCGCTGATGAGCATCAACGCGGTAAAAGGCGTGGAGATCGGTGACGGTTTTGCGGTGATCAATCAGCGCGGCAGTCAACATCGCGATGAGATCCGTGCCAACGGTTTCCAGAGCAATCACGCGGGCGGCATTCTGGGCGGCATCAGCAGCGGCCAAACCATTAGCGCCAATCTGGCGATGAAACCGACCTCCAGCATCACCGTGCCAGGCAACACCATCACCCGCGAGGGTGAAGAAGTCGAGATGATCACCAAAGGTCGTCACGATCCCTGCGTCGGCATTCGCGCCGTGCCGATTGCCGAAGCGATGATGGCGATTGTGTTGATGGATCACCTGCTGCGCCAGCGTGCGCAAAACGGTGACGTCAACAGCAGCGTTCCGCGCTGGTAAACCCGATGATGCGCCGTCTGCTCATTATCTGTGCCGCGCTGCTATGCAGTGCGGCCGCCATTGCCGCCACGCCGTGGCAGCAAATTCATCAGCCGATTGCCGG
This sequence comes from Pantoea sp. GCM10028869, assembly GCF_042666835.1. Lineage (NCBI taxonomy): Bacteria > Pseudomonadati > Pseudomonadota > Gammaproteobacteria > Enterobacterales > Erwiniaceae > Pantoea > Pantoea sp. GCM10028869. The sequence goes on from NZ_JBHTGO010000004.1 coordinate 296,607, forward strand.
CAGCCCGCAGTCAATTGGCGGCTTCGCCAACGGCTGTATTGTGGGTGCGCAGCAGTTGCCGCTTAACTCACCCAATTATCAGGTGATGCGCCAGGATCAGCGCCGCTATTTCGGCCATCCCGATCTGATCGCCTTTATTCAGCGTCTCAGCACCCAGGTTCATCAGCTTCAGCTGGGACAAGTGCTGATTGGCGATATGGGCATGGCGGCGGGCGGCCGTTTTAGCAGTGGCCACGCCAGCCATCAAACTGGTTTAGACGTCGATATCTGGCTGCAGCTGCCGAAAACCCGCTGGACGGCGCAGCAGTTGCTCAAGCCGCAGCCGCTCGATCTGGTTTCTGCCGATGATAAACAGGTGATTGCGCGTCACTGGCAGCCGCAAATCGATAGCCTGATTAAACTGGCGGCGAAAGATGATGAAGTGACGCGTATCTTCGTCAATCCAGCAATCAAAAGGCAGCTTTGTGCCGATGCTGGCAGCGATCGCGCGTGGCTGAACAAGGTGCGTCCATGGTTTGCCCATCGCGCGCACATGCACGTGCGTCTGCGTTGTCCGGCGGGGAGTCTTGAATGTGAAGACCAGGCTCCTCAACCGGCGGGCGATGGCTGTGGCGCTGAGCTGGACAGCTGGTTCCTGCCGAAAAAACCAGGCAGCACGCCGCCGGTGAAGAAAACGCCGCCGCCATTGCCGCCGTCTTGCCAGGCTTTACTTGATAAGCATCTTCTGTAGGTATTTCAATGGATTGGTTCGTTGTCAGCCCGCTGATTATCGGCGTGCTGTTTTTTGTGGCAGTGCTGGCGGCGTTTATCGACTCCATTGCCGGTGGCGGTGGTTTACTCACCGTGCCTTCCTTATTGGCTGCCGGGCTGTCGCCTGCACAGGCGTTAGCCACCAATAAGCTGCAATCGGTCGGCGGATCGTTCTCCGCCAGCCTCTATTTCATCCGACGTGGTGCGGTGAATCTGAGCGAGCAGTGGCTGAATATCGCCATGACCTTCCTCGGCGCGATTGCTGGCACCATTCTGATTCAGCACTTACAAGCGGATGTGCTGCGCCAAATCTTACCGCTGCTGCTGATCTGCATCGGTTTGTGGTTCCTGCTGATGCCGCGTTTGGGCGAAGCCGATCGCGAACGTCGTCTGCACGGTTTGCCCTATGCGCTGGTAGGCGGCGGCTGCGTCGGCTTTTACGACGGCTTCTTTGGTCCCGGCGCCGGCTCGTTCTATGCGCTGGCCTTTGTTACGCTGTGTGGCTTCAATCTGGCGAAAGCCACCGCCCACGCCAAAATCCTAAATTTCACCTCGAATTTTGGCAGTTTGCTGTTCTTTATGTTCGGCGGAAAAGTGGTGTGGGGCACCGGCGCGATTATGTTGCTCGGCGCCTTTATCGGCGCTCGCCTCGGCGCCAGGCTGGTATTGAGCCGTGGTCAGAAACTGATTCGCCCCATGGTAGTGATCGTTTCTGCGGTAATGAGCGCTAAATTGTTATGGGACAGTCATGGCGCAGAACTGATGGCCTGGCTGGCCACGCTGTAATCCAACACTCGTCAAGACCGGCTGCCAATGCGACAATGGCGCCGGTTTTTTTAAAGATTAAAAATTATGAGTACAACACACCATTACGATCAGCTGATTGCCATCTTTGATGGCTGCTTCGTTGACGATTTTCAGACCCGTCTAATTAAAGGCGACGACGAACCTATTTATCTTCCAGCGGATGAAACCTCACCGTGGAATCGCGTGGTGTTCGCGCACGGCTACTATGCCAGCGGACTGCATGAAATTTCCCACTGGTGCATTGCCGGTGAAGCGCGCCGCAAGCTGGTGGATTTTGGTTATTGGTATTGTCCGGACGGACGCGATGCGCAAACGCAGAGCCAGTTCGAATCGGTTGAGGTAAAACCGCAGGCGCTGGAGTGGTTATTCTGCGTGGCGGCGGGCTTTCCCTTCAACGTAAGTTGTGACAATCTCGAAGGCGATTGTGAGCCAGATCGCATAGCGTTTCAGCGCAAAGTGCATGCACAGGTGATGACGTATCTGCAGCAGGGCATTCCGGCACGACCAGCTCGCTTCATCGATGCACTGACGAATTATTACGGCACGCCGCCACTGACGGCGGCACAATTCCCCTGGCCGGAAGATCTGTAATCCGCGAAGGTTATAAGAAGAGAGGAAGAGATGATCGTAGAATTTGAAACCCGCATTCTGGCCCTGATTGATGACATGGTCGATCACGCCAGCGATGACGAGCTGTTTGCAGGCGGCTATCTGCGTGGTCATCTGACCCTGGCAGTGGCGGAGATTGAGCTGAGCGGTGAACACACGCCGGAAGCGCTGCAAACTCACGTCACCAACAGCCTGCAAAAAGCCATTGCTGCTGGCGAACTGTCACCACGCGATCAGGCGCTGGTCACCGGCATGTGGGACAATCTGTTCCTGCAGGCACGTCAAACCGCTTAACGTCTCGGGGCGATCGCTCGCCCCGCAGATTATCGACCCGCTTTTTTACCCTTCAGCAGTTTTCGCACCCAATAGCGATTCGGACTCATCGCCGCCAGCGTGGCTGCATCCAGCGGCTGCGGTTCGCCGCTCATCTGCGCCGCCAGGACTTCGGCCGCCAGCGGTGCGCTGCACAAGCCACGCGAACCTAATGCGCCCAATACAAACAAACCGTTATGCACCGGCGCATCGCCTACGCTTGCACCGCGCGCACGCTGTTCTGGCAGATCGGCGTATTGCGTGAGTGTCGCTCCATAATCTGGCGCGCTGCCGCTCATCGGCAGATGATCGCGCGTGGCACAGCGCACGCCGTTGCGCGCCTGGTTATCGGACACATCAACCTGATGCGGCCATTGGCTCTGCGGCAGACAGTTAATCAGCCGTTGGCGATTCTCCTGCTGATCGCCGGTGCGGAAATCTGTGGCGGTATCGCCACGATGATAGCTGGCGCCGATGCAATGGGTGGCGAAGTTCGGGCTGACCGGCGTGAGATAGCCGTCGTAACACAGCACGGTGCGTAGCGCGCCCAACGACGGATTGGTCGGCGCGTGGCTCACTTGTCCCGCCACCGCGTACACCGGCAGCGTTTTGCTGTGCTCAAGTTCCAGCAACGCGTGACCATTCGCCAGCACCACTTGGGAATGCTGCACCGGCGGCTGCTCATCAAAGTGCAGCGTCCAGCGATCTTCATCGCGCGTTAATTGCGTGACGCGATGCAGCCAGTGCAGGCGTAATCCCCGCGATTGCGCGTACTCCAGCAGATTGCTGGTCAGTTGTGCAGGTGACAGCCAGCCACCTTGCGGATAAAAAATCCCGCCAACATCAAGTTCAACGCCCGCCAGCTGTTGCGCTTCTTCTTTATTAACACCGTACGCGATGTCATGCGGCAGTGCCATGTTGAGCATCTGCGCAATTTTCTCCGCGCTTTTATCATCCCAGCCCAGCTGCAACACGCCGCTCCAGTCATGCTCAAACTCCACTGGCAGCCGATCGTATAGACGTCGGGCAAAACCAAAAGCCGCCGGGTAGAAGGTGGCCAGCGCGGGATCGTGCTGGTTGAGCAGCGGATAGAGCGCGCCCTGACGATTGCCGGATGCGCCCAGCGCGGGCGCGTCATCGGCGCAGTAGAGCGTTACGCGCCAACCGCGTCGCAGCAGCGCCAGCGCCAATACTGCGCTGGCGACGCCGCCGCCAATCAGCGCTACTTCATTGCTGCCTGCCGGTGGGCGCGCATACCACGGCTGGCTGTGCGGCAATGCAGCGGCTTGCTCCAGCACGCCGACCAGCATTTCACGCTTGTGACCAAAGCCTTTGCGCTTCTGCATATTGAAACCGGCGTCCTGCAACCCGCGTCGCACAAACCCCGACGCGGTAAAAGTCGCCAGCGTGCCGCCCGGCCGGGCGAGGCGCGCCATCGCGGCGAACAGATCTGGCGTCCACATCTCAGGATTTTTTGCCGGCGCGAAGCCATCAAGGAACCACGCATCCACCTGACGATTGAGGCTGTCATCAAAGGTGTGAATTAGCGCGTTAATATCACCAAGCCAGAGGTCCAGCGTGACTTCGCCGCCGTTAAACAGCAGGCGCTGACAACCCGGCAACGCCTGCGGCCACTGCTGTTGCAGCTGTTCGGCCCACGGCTTTAGCTCCGGCCAATGGGCATGTGCAGCCACCAGATCGGCGTGCGTCAGCGGGAATTTCTCGCAGCTGATGAAGTGCAGACGCTGCAAAGTGGCGTTAGGTTGCTCATTGCGGAAGCGATCGAAGGCTTGCCACAGGGTAAGAAAGTTCAGACCAGTCCCAAAACCGCTTTCGGCGACAATAAATAAATCGCGTGAATGTTCAGCAAAACGGTGCGGAATATGGTTGCCATCAAGGAACACATAGCGCGTTTCCTCCAGTCCATTATCGTTGGAGAAATAGACGTCGCCGAACGCTCGGGACACAGGTGTACCCTGTTCATTCCAGTTTATTTGGGCGTGTTCAACCGGGGTTAATTTCACGGGAAAGGCTCATATTTCAGGCAGTGGCGCGAGTTTAGCGATAGACGTCACATGACGCAAATTTACAAAGGGAAATGGCTGATCGGACTTGTTCGGCTTACAACTGTACGCTAGAGTGCACCACATCCAAATATGTGGAACGAGGATTATTGAATGAAACGTGCAGTGATTACTGGCCTGGGTATTGTTTCCAGCATTGGTAATAACCAGCAAGAAGTGCTGGCTTCTCTGCGTGAAGGCCGTTCCGGTATTACTTTCTCTGAAGAGATGAGAGATGCCGGTATGCGCAGCCACGTATGGGGCAACGTCAAACTGGATACCAACGGGCTCATCGATCGCAAAATCGTGCGTTTTATGAGTGATGCCTCTATTTATGCCTACCTTTCAATGGCCGAAGCGATCAAAGACTCTGGCCTGACTGACGAACAGTATCAGCAAAACCCACGTGTGGGTTTGATTGCCGGTTCTGGCGGCGGTTCTCCGCGTTATCAGGTATTTGGTGCTGACGCCATGCGTAGCCCACGCGGCCTGAAAGCGGTCGGTCCTTATGTGGTGACCAAGGCGATGGGTTCAGGCGTTTCTGCTTGCCTGGCAACCCCGTTCAAAATTCACGGCGTGAACTACTCCATCAGTTCAGCCTGTGCTACTTCTGCACACTGCATCGGTAACGCGGTTGAGCAGATTCAGCTGGGTAAACAGGACATTGTATTTGCTGGCGGCGGTGAAGAGCTGAGCTGGGAAATGGCCTGTGAGTTCGATGCGATGGGCGCACTGTCGACCAAATACAACGAAACGCCAGAAAAAGCCTCACGTACTTACGATGCCAACCGTGACGGCTTCGTTATCGCTGGCGGCGGCGGTATGGTGGTGGTTGAAGAGCTGGAGCACGCTCTGGCACGTGGTGCACACATTTATGCTGAGATCGTGGGCTACGGCGCAACCTCAGATGGCGCAGACATGGTAGCTCCTTCAGGCGAAGGCGCAGTGCGCTGCATGAAGATGGCGATGCAAGGTCTGGATACCCCAATCGATTACCTCAATACCCACGGCACTTCTACGCCGGTTGGTGATGTGAAAGAGCTGGGTGCGATTCGCGAAGTGTTCGGCGATAACTGCCCATCACTGTCTGCTACCAAAGCCATGACCGGTCATTCACTGGGTGCGGCGGGCGTGCAGGAAGCGATCTACACTTTGCTGATGCTGGAGCACGGTTTCATCGCGCCAAGCATCAACGTGGAAGAGCTGGATGAAGCGGGCAAAGGTCTGAACATCGTGACCAAACCGACTGATAAAGCGCTGACCACCGTGATGTCGAACAGCTTTGGCTTCGGCGGGACTAACGCCACTCTGACCATGCGTAAGTATCATGCGTAAGTTGCCAGCATAATCCCGTAGGATCGCCATTCATGGCGACCTGATTATGCTAGCAATATCACAAGGGCCGGTTATCCGGCCCTTGTTGTTTTGACATTCCACCTTCAGCTTGCCTACACTCCCACTCCATCCGAAACAAAATTATCGCTTTTAGCTTAGTGTGAACCAAATATCCCGTTTCTGTTTTGGCAGCAAGCGCGTGTCTGGTTATTACAAGGAGTTCGACCCACCATGACCACGACTGCTGACGCGCAAACGCAATCCGTTATGCCGCTGGCCTGCACCTCCTTTGCGGTATTCCTCACCTATCTGACCGCTGGCCTCGCGCTGCCGGTCATCCCGCTGTATGTCCATCATGAACTCGGCATGAGTAACCTGATGGTTGGCGTGGCGGTGGGAATACAGTTCTTCGCCACGCTGTTGACGCGTAGCTTTGCCGGGCGTCGAGCCGATCAGCACGGTGCGAAACTCACCACGCAGCACGGCATGCTGGCCATCGCGCTGGTGGGCGTGGCGTATCTGGCGGCCGCGTTGTTACCGGTTTCTCCGTGGATGAAGTTTGGTTTGCTGGCGGTAGGGCGCTTGCTGTTAGGATTCGGCGAAAGCCTGCTGCTGACCGGCAATCTGACCTGGGGCATGGGATTGGTGGGCAGCAAACGCTCCGGATTAGTGATGTCATGGAACGGCATGGCGATTTATGGATCGCTGGCGGCTGGCGCACCGCTCGGCTTGCTGATCAATCAGCACGGCGGCTTTGCTGCTCTCGGTGCGGTTGCGCTGCTGTTGCCGCTGCTGTCGCTGGCGATAAATGGCTGGATCCGCAAAGTGCCGGTGGTGGGCGGCGAGCGGCCATCGCTGCTTAGCGTAGTGAAAACCATCTTTCAGCCGGGACTGGCGCTGGCGCTGCAGGGCACCGGTTTTGCGGTGATCGGCACCTTTACGTCACTCTATTTTGCTGCGGAAAACTGGGGCAACGCCGGTTTTGCGCTGACCGCCTTCGGCTGTGCGTTTGTGCTGGTGCGCGTATTCTTTGGCGGCTTGCCGGATCGTCACGGCGGCGTAAAAGTAGCGATGATCTCTTTGCTGGTGGAAACCGCCGGTCTGCTGCTACTGGCGTTCGCCACTTCTGGCTGGATGGCGCTGATTGGCGCGGCTTTGACCGGCTGCGGCTGCTCGCTGATCTTCCCGGCGCTGGGCGTTGAAGTGATTAAACGCGTATCGCCACAGATTCGCGGCACCGCGCTTGGCGGTTTCTCTGCATTTCAGGATATCGCGTACGGTGCCAGCGGCCCGTTGACCGGCTTACTGGCGACGGCGCTGGGTTACGGCTCGGTCTATGTTGCGGGTGCCTGTTGTGCGGCGCTGGGCATTCTGGTTACCTGGAGCTTTGCGCGGGCTGCGACAACAGCGTAACCAGCTTATCGCAGGCGCTGACAATCTCCCCGGGTGTCAGCGCCGCAAAGCCCAGTAGCCAGCCCGCTTGCTGCACTTCACCGGCATAAAGCGGCGACAGGCGCGGCAACAACAATCCGCTCTCTTTCGCCTCGGCGGTTAAGCGCGCTTCATCCCCTTGCAACAGCCGCACCGCTAACTGTAAGCCGCCCGCCGCCGGCAGCGGCTCAAGCCAGGGTGTTAAGCGCGTTTCGATCTGCTGCAGCAAGCAGTCACGTCGGCTGCGATAGAGTTGGCGCATCAGGCGCAAATGGCTGGCGAAATGGCCTTGTTGCAGAAACTCTGCGCAAATCGCCTGCGGCAGCAACGCGCTGTGACCATCCATCACGCTGCGTGCGCGGCCCAACGGTTCCACCAGTTGTGGCGGCACCACCATCCACGCCAGCCGCAGCGACGGGAACAGCGTTTTGGAGAAAGTGCCGAGGCAAATCACCCGACCATCCGCGGCTAATCCTTGTAGCGCCGGAGCCGGGCGATCCTCGTAGTGAAATTCGCTGTCGTAATCGTCCTCAATCAACCAGCTATCCTGCTTTCGCGCCCACGCCAGCCACTGTAAGCGCCGCGCCAGGCTCATCGCTGTGCCGGTGGGATAATGATGCGCTGGCGTCAGATAGACCAGTTTCGCGCTGCCACTGAGCGGCACTGCGCCTTCTGCATCCAGCGGCATGGCGCGACAGCGCGCCCCGGCGGCAAGAAATGCATTGCGCGCGCCAGGATAACCCGGCTCTTCCAGCCACACTTCGTCACCCGTATCAAGGAACATCAACGCCAGCAACTGCAGCGCCTGCTGTGAGCTGGTGAGGATCACCACTTGCTCCGCCGTGCAGCGCACGCCGCGTGACAGCGCCAGATAATCCGCCACCGCCTGCCGCAGTGATGGCAATCCAAGCGGATCGCCGTAACCCATCACGTTGCTGCCCAGCGAGCGCTGCACCTGATTGCTGATGCGACGCCATTGCGTATGTGGGAAGGCGCGTAACTCGGGTGAACCGGCGGCAAAGGCGTGTGGAAAGGGCGGATCCTGACAGCCGCCCGTTGCCAAAACCTGCTGGCCACGTTGAGAAAAGTGTGGTGAGCGTTCGGTGCGGGTTTTGCTGGTGGGCGAAGCCATGCGAATCGAAACAAACGTCCCGCGTCCGCCGTGACGCTGCAGATAACCTTCACTTTCAAGCTGCGCATACGCCGCCTCCACCGTAACACGCGACAGCGATAGGTCCGTGGCTAACTGGCGGCTGGACGGCAGTTTCTGCTCATACCGTAGATGCCCATTGGCGATGGCCTGGCGCAAAGTATTGCACAGTCGCTCACGTAAACCGCCCTGAGTTTGATGGCTAAACAGCGCGAGAAAAGATGTGGTCACGGTGGTCTTATCACTATGGTGGAAGTGGTATCAATATGCAGACCACTTTGCCGTAAACTGCGGGGAAATCACAACAGGAGAATGCGATGTCAGCGGTCTTAAAAATTGCCCCAGTCAGCGCCAGCGAGAGCGTGGCGTATCTGCAACATAAACTGGCGTACTACACCGATGCGTGGGATTTAGCAGAGGATTTGGCGCAGGGCATCACGGCGATCGTGGTGATTGATGCGCGCTCTGATGAGGTTTATCAGGCTGGACACATTTGCGGTGCACTTTCGTTTCCGCATCGCACCGTGAATGCGGAATCTACGGCGCATCTCGACCGCAGCAAAGTTTACATCACCTATTGCGACGGCATCGGCTGTAACGGCTCAACCAAAGCCGCGCTCAAGCTGGCGTCGCTGGGTTTTCAGGTTAAAGAGTTAATCGGCGGGCTGGATTTCTGGAAACGCGATGACCATCCGATGGCGTGGGGCGCGGCAGCGGGTGAGTGGCCGCACGCCACGCCCGCTGCCAACTGTGGCTGCTAGATAAACAGCCACAGCAGGAAGATAAACAGGAAGATGCCGACAATCAGCGTTAACGCCGGGCGCTGCGCCAGCGGCTGCGGCAGCATCTGGATAAACGGCGACCAGATGGGCTGCGGCCGAATTTCGCTATCGGCCAGCGGCTGTTCGTGCAGTTTCTCGGCGCGGCGGCTAAACAGCAGATTCAGCAGATCCTGCGTCTGCGCTGGCGTCAGCACGGTGGTCGGCAGCGCCTGGAAACGTTGCTGGCTGTAATCTTCCAGCAGCCGCTGCTCATCATGGGTTAACGGCTGGCGCAGTGAGGTTTCCAGCATCTGCAAGGTTGGCGCACTGTGCTGAGCCAGCGTCTGGCGCACCTGCAAATATTGCGTCAGCAGCGGGAAGTGGCGTGATGGAATCGGATCGCCACTTTTCAGATTCACCAGCTTCAGCGTATCGGCCAGCAGTTTCACTGGCGATTCACCGGTTTTCGCTGCAAGGCGCGTCACCTGCTGATTTAGCGACTGCTGTTCTGCCGGCAACAAGCTGCGATCGGAGACGCGCGTTTGCTGCGGCTGTGGAATCGCCATCTGGCCGTTTTGCAGCATGGTAAGCACCTGACGCAGCTGATCCTGCGACAACGCGCTCAACACCGTTTGGTTAAACTGCTGACGAATAAAATCGCTCACCGCCTGGCGATTGTTGCCCTGCGGCAATTTTTCCAGCAGCTGTTGCAGCAGCTGGCGCGTAGCAAGACTGTTTTGCACCTGGGTTAAGCGACCGTTGAGATGCTGCTCCGCCGCCGGAAAGTGGCGCGATTGCAGCTCCGCCTCACTCTTTACCCCGACTTCATGCCGCACGCCAGCCCAGAGTTCCGGCGCTTTCAGCGTACTTAAAGACATAATGCGAACAATCAAACGTTCCAGCGTGGTGCGCTGGGCAGGAGAGAGCGGCTGCTCACCGGCTGGACCGCCAGGTCGCGTTGGGCCAGTGGCCTGAGATAAAGGGGAACGATCGCCCGCGGGCACACCGGGACCGCTGAGAGGTTGCATGGCGGAATCCTTGAAAACGGGTCAGATCCGGGTGCGCCGGAAAAAAGAGGCCACATCATAGCAAAAGCCCCCAGGAAATCCACGGGGGCTGCGGCCTTTCCGGATAATAAAATCAGGCGGCGGGATCGGGAAGGGTCGCGCTGCGCGGCTTACGCAGCGGGGTTTTCAGCCGTTGCGCCAGAATAACACCGACTAACGTCATGCCGCCGCCAATCCAGTGATAGCCATGCAGCTGCTCATGCAGGAACATCACGGCAATAATGGCCGTAAACGCCGGCACGAAGTTCATGAATATGCTGGTGGTGCTGGCGCCCAAACGCTGCACGCCAAGGATCCACAGGAACGGCGCGATGATCGACGCAAACAGCCCGGCATACAGCACCAGCGGCAGATTGTGCATGTTGAGCGTGACATCCGGCGCGCGCAGGAAGCCAGGCAGCAACAGCAGCACGCCAAAGAAAATCTGCACATACAGGCTTTGCCAGGTCGGCAGCGGAATCGCCCAACGTTTGGTCAGCACGCCGTACAAGGCGTACGAGGTCGATGCTGCCAGCATCATCAATTCGCCATTGCCGAGCCGTTGATTTAGCAACTGTGCCGGGTTGCCTTCGCTCACCAGCCATACCAAACCGGCGAACGACAACACGCCGCCAATCAGAATGCCGCGCGTCGGCGCGAGGCGCAGCACAACCAGACTGAGCAGGATGGTCAGCAGCGGAATGGTCGCGCCGAGAATTCCCATCATCACCGCAGAAACGCTGTGCGCCGCGTAATAGGCGAGACTTTGATACAGCACCATGCCGAGCAGACCTAGGAACAGTAATCGCCAGCCTTTGGCTTTAATGGTGTGACGATGGCGCCACACGCCCGGTAGGCAAAACGGTGTTAGTACTACCAGCGCCAGCAGCCAGCGATAGAAGGAGATCGCCGCAGGATCGATACTTCCCGCCGAGAGTTTGCTGACGATAGTGTTGATCGACCAGATCAATACCGCGATCAGCGGAAACAGTAAATTCATGATACAGCTCCTCAGATAATAGCGAATAGTTTACGTTTGACCGGTTTAAAGTAGATAGTTAAAATCGGACAATATTTGTTAGTGACCGGACAGAATGAATCTACAAGTCGAATACCAGCCGCCGATTGATGCGCCTTTGCTGCGCTTCTTCATGCGTTATGACGAGGTCAACGCCAAAACCGAATACCTCACCCATGTGCATGATTGGGGTCAGGTGATTTTCGTCACCAGCCACGTGCTGGAGATGGAAGTGGAGGGCGAACGTCTGCTGACGCCCGCAGATATCCCGATCTGGATTCCGGCCGGCCATCGTCACAGCAGCTACAACCACAACGAAGCGCGTTTTCGCACCTTTAATCTTGCCGCCGATCTCTGCGCGGGCCTGCCGGATAAAGCCTGTTTATTGCATGTCGATGCCATTGGGCACGCCATCATGAATGATTTTGCCCGCCGTGAACTGGAGCAGCCGCAAACGCAAGCCGACTGGCGCATGTGTGAAGTGTTGATCGATCGCCTGCGTCTGGCGCCGGTGCATAACAGCTATTTGCCGATGTCGGATGACAAATTCCTCGCGCCGATTCTGCGCGCGCTCGAAGCGCATCCCGGCGATAACACCACGCTGGCACAATGGGCGAAGCGCGTGTTCACCACCGAGCGTACGCTAGCGCGACGCTGTCAGCAGCAGTTGAATATGTCATTCAGCGAGTGGCGGCAGCGTTTACGCTTTCTGCGTGCTATCGCGCTGCTGGAGCAGGGTTGCAGCGTGCAGGGCATTGCTCACGAGCTGGGTTACAGCTCGGCGTCGGCGCTCATTGTGATGTTCCAGCAGCAGGCCGGTACCACGCCCGATCGCTATCGCAGTCGGTTAGGTTAATCCCCGGCTTTATGGCAAAATACGCGCCTTAAATTTTTGCAGACAGGACCGCCGCAGTGAAAATTCTCGTCGATGAAAATATGCCTTATGCCCGTGAACTCTTCAGCCGCACCGGCGATGTGCTCGCGGTGCCGGGACGTCCGTTGCCGGAAGCTGAGCTGCAGGACGCCAGCGGATTGATGGTGCGTTCCGTCACCAAAGTGAATGCGGCACTGCTGGCCGGTACGCCGGTGAAGTTTGTCGGCACCGCGACCGCCGGCACCGATCATATTGATGAAGCATCACTGGCGGCGGCAGGCATTAGCTTCTCTGCGGCGCCTGGCTGTAATGCCATTGCGGTGGTGGAGTATGTGTTCTCCTCGCTGCTGCTGCTGGCGGAGCGCGATGGTTTTGCACTGCGCGATCGCACCGTGGGCATTGTTGGCGTGGGGAATGTTGGCGGCCGCCTGCAGAAGCGTCTGCAAGCCTGGGGCGTGAAAACGCTGCTGTGCGATCCACCGCGCGCCGATCGTGGCGATCAGGAAACCTTCCATTCGCTGGATGATCTGGTGGCGCAGGCCGACATCCTGACCTTCCACACGCCGCTGTTTAAAGATGGCCCGTATAAAAGCTGGCATTTGGCCGATGCGGCGCTGCTGATGGCGCTCAAACCCAACACTATTCTGATCAACGCCTGCCGCGGTGCGGTGGTAGATAACGCGGCGCTGCTGGCAGTGCTGAAGATGCGCCACGATCTTAGCGTGGTATTGGATGTGTGGGAGCCGGAGCCGGATCTGTCGCTCGATCTGCTGGATAAAGTGGATATCGCCACCGCCCATATCGCTGGCTACACGCTGGAAGGTAAAGCGCGCGGCACCACGCAAGTGTTTGAAGCCTGGTGCGACTTTATCGGCCAGCCGCAACAGGTGGCGTTGGAAAGCCTGCTGCCGGCACCTGAATTCGGTTCTGTCACCCTGCGCGGCAAGCTCGATCAGCCAACGCTAAAACGCTTAGTGCATCTGGTGTATGATGTGCGCCGCGACGATGCGCCACTGCGTAAAGTGGCGGCAAAACCAGGCGAGTTTGATCGCCTGCGCAAGCAATATCAAGAGCGTCGTGAATGGTCATCGCTGCAGGTGCATTGCGATGATGCGGAGACGGCGGCGATGCTCAATCAGCTTGGCTTCCGCGCCAGTTTGTAAAGAAATTTCAATCACCTGCACTATTGCGGGGGATAATTCCTAAATCTCGGGCGATGTTTTCATCGCCTTCTGTTTTTGTGTCAATCTCTGGAGTAACCAACATGTCTGACGGCTGGAATATCGCGCTTTTGGGCGCAACAGGCGCAGTAGGGAACGCTGTACTGGAACTGCTGGCTGAACGCCAGTTCCCGGTTGGTGAGTTGTATTTGCTGGCGAGTGAAAACGGTGCCGGTGAGAACAAACGTTTTGAGGGACGTACCGTGCTGGTGCAGGACGTGGCCGAATTTGACTGGACGCAAGTGCAGCTGGCGTTCTTCACTGCGGGTCGTGAAGCTTCGGCGCGCTATGCCGAAGAAGCCGCCAGCCAGGGTTGTCTGGTGATCGATAGCAGCGATCTGTTCGCGCTCGAACCGGATGTGCCGCTGGTGGTGCCGGATGTGAATCCACAGGTGCTGGCGGATTACCGCAATCGCAACATCATTACCGTTGCCGACAGCCTGGTAAGCCAGCTGCTGTGCTCAATCAAACCGCTGGTGGATCTGGCCGGTCTGAGCCGTTTGCAGGTTACCAACCTGATTGCGGCCTCAAGCCATGGTAAAGCGGCGGTTGATGGTTTGGCCGGTGAAAGTGCGCGTTTGCTGAACGGCGTGCCGGCGGAAACGCACTATTTTGGCCGCCAGCTGGCGTTCAACATTTTGCCGCTGTTGGCGGACAGCAATGGCAGCGTCGAGAGCGAACGTCGCGTGGTTGAGCAGGTACGTAAAGTGCTGCAGGACGAAGGTTTGCCGATCGCGGTAAGCAGCGTGCAGGCGCCGGTGTTCTATGGCAATGCGCAGATCGTACACGTGGAGAATCTGCGTCCGCTCTCTGCAGAAGAAGCGCGCGATGAACTGGGCCGCTCCGGTGATATCAACCTGAGTGAAGAGAGCGATTACCCCACGCAGGTGGGCGATGCGTCCGGCAGCGACGTGCTGAGCATTGGCTGCGTGCGCAATGATTACGGCATCCCAGAGCTGCTACAGTTCTGGTCTGTGGCAGATAACATCCGTTTCGGCGGTGCACTGATGGCGGTGAAAACGGCTGAGAAACTGGTGCAGGAGTATTTCTATTAATGTTGCCTGAAGGGAAAACGCTTAAGCTGGCGTTGGGTATTGAATACGATGGCAGCCGTTATTACGGCTGGCAGCGGCAAAATGAAGTGCGCAGCGTGCAGGAAAAGCTGGAAAAGGCGTTGTCGAAAGTGGCCGATCATCCGGTGGTGGTGTTCTGCGCGGGCCGTACCGATGCTGGTGTGCATGGCACCGGACAAGTGGTGCATTTCGAAACCACCTCACCGCGTGCTGACGCAGCCTGGACGTTGGGCGTGAATGCCAATCTGCCCGATGACATTGCGGTGCGCTGGGTGAAAGCGGTGCCGGACGAGTTTCATGCGCGTTTTAGCGCCACGGCACGCCGCTATCGCTACGTGATTTACAACCATCGGCTGCGTCCGGCGATTCTGGGCAATGGCATTACCCATTATTACCATCCGCTGGATGCAGAGAAGATGCAGCGCGCTGGTCAGGCGCTGATTGGCGAGAATGACTTCACTTCGTTCCGCGCGGTGCAGTGTCAGTCACGCACGCCTTGGCGCAACGTGATGCATCTCAACGTCACGCGTCATGGGCCGTATGTGGTGGTGGATATCAAAGCCAATGCATTTGTGCATCACATGGTGCGTAATATTGTCGGCAGCCTGATGGAAATCGGCACCGGCAACCAGCCGGAAGAGTGGATGGCGACGCTGCTCGCGGCCAAAGATCGTAAGCTGGCGGCGGCGACCGCCAAAGCCGAAGGCCTTTATCTGGTAGCGGTGGATTATCCATCCCACTTTGCATTACCTCAGCCTGCGTTGGGACCGTTGTTCCTCGCGGATTAACCGTTAATTGTTGGGTGTTAGGGGAGTTGTGGTTATATGGATTTCATCCACTTTTTAGTCGATTTTATTCTGCATATTGATGTGCATTTGGCCGAGCTGGTGGCGCAGTACGGCATCTGGATTTACGCCATTCTGTTCCTGATTCTGTTCTGTGAAACGGGTTTGGTGGTCACGCCGTTCCTGCCAGGCGATTCCCTGCTGTTTGTTGCCGGTGCGCTGGCGGCCTTGCCGGGTAACGATCTCAACGTGCACCTGATGGTAACGCTGTTGGTGATCGCCGCCATCCTCGGTGATGCGGTGAACTACACGATTGGTCGTCTGTTCGGTGAGAAGCTGTTCAGCAACCCGAATTCGAAAATTTTCCGTCGCAGTTACCTGGATAAAACCCACGCGTTCTACGATCGCCACGGCGGCAAAACCATTATACTTGCGCGCTTTGTACCAATCGTGCGAACCTTTGCCCCCTTTGTGGCGGGGATGGGACACATGTCTTATCGCCACTTCGCGCTCTACAATGTGACGGGCGCACTGCTGTGGGTGCTGCTGTTCTCTTACGCTGGTTACCTGTTTGGCGACCTGCCGGTTGTGCAGGAGAACCTGAAGCTGCTGATCGTCGGCATCATCGTGGTTTCTATACTGCCAGGCGTAATTGAAGTGTGGCGTCATCGCCGCCAGCAGAAGTCGCAGTAAGCTCGTTACCAGATTTTTATCCACAGCGTGAACGGGTTGTGGTTTAATGAGCGACATTTACGGCCTGCTGAAGGTGATTTCAGCAGCAATGAGAAGACTGGACCAGGTCAGCATTAAATAGAAAGGTCATCAATGAGCTGGATTGAACGCATACTGAATAAAAGCACTGCCACGCCAACGCGCAAAGCCAGCATCCCGGAAGGGGTGTGGACCAAGTGCGATAGTTGTGGGCAGGTGCTGTACCGCGCCGAGCTGGAGCGTAACCTCGAGGTCTGCCCGAAGTGCGACCATCACATGCGCATGCACGCCCGTGAGCGTCTGCATAGCATGCTGGATGAAGGTTCGCTGGTTGAGCTGGGCAGCGAGCTGGAACCGAAAGATCTACTGAAGTTCCGCGACTCGAAGAAGTATAAAGACCGTTTGGTCGCCGCACAGAAAGACACCGGTGAGAAAGACGCGCTGGTGGCGATGAAAGGCACGCTGCACGGCATGCCAATTGTTGCTGTGGCCTTTGAGTTCTCCTTTATGGGCGGCTCAATGGGTTCAGTGGTTGGCGCGCGCTTTGTGCGTGGCGTTGAGCAGGCGTTGGAAGACAACTGCCCACTGATCTGCTTCTCCGCGTCAGGCGGTGCACGTATGCAGGAAGCGCTGCAGTCGCTGATGCAGATGGCGAAAACCAGTGCGGCACTGGCGAAAATGCAGGAGCGCGGCTTGCCGTACATCTCCGTGCTGACTGACCCAACCATGGGCGGCGTTTCAGCCAGCTTCGCGATGCTGGGCGATCTCAACGTGGCGGAACCGAAAGCGCTGATTGGCTTTGCCGGTCCACGCGTTATCGAGCAGACCGTGCGTGAAAAACTGCCGCCGGGCTTCCAGCGCAGTGAATTCCTGATCGAGAAAGGAGCGATCGACATGATCATCCGTCGTCCGGAAATGCGCTTTAAGCTGGCAAGCCTGCTGGCGAAAATGATGAACCTGCCAGCGCCGCAGCTGGATGGTGATCAGCCAAATGTGGCTGAGCCGGAGAGCAACGAAGCCTGACAGGCAACGGAATGAGGCAGTAATGTTTCCTTCCTCCAATGCACCGTCTACATTGAATACTTAAGGTTGCATCCAACGTGGTCCGCGACCTTAAGTTACTCGATGTATTGATTTTGAACGGGACACATGGACAAATCTCTTCCTCAAGCCACGTCGCCTTTGGCCACGTGGCTTCATTATCTTGAGCATCTGCATTCGCAGGCCATTGAACTGGGTCTGGATCGTATTCAACGCGTCGCCGCACGCCTCGACCTGCTCAAACCCGCTCCTTTTGTCTTCACCGTCGCCGGTACCAATGGCAAAGGCACCACCTGCCGCATGCTGGAAACGCTATTGATGGCCGCGGGCTATCGCGTGGGCGTTTACAGCTCGCCACATCTGGTGCGTTACACCGAACGTGTACGGGTGCAGGGCGCTGAACTGGATGAAGCGCAGCACAGCGCCAGTTTTGCCGCGATTGAAGCCGGGCGCGGTGATATTTCGCTCACCTATTTTGAGTTCGGCACCTTGTCGGCCTTCAATCTGTTCCGCGCGGCGAATCTCGACGTGGTGATCCTTGAAGTCGGCCTGGGCGGACGTCTTGATGCCACCAATATTGTCGATGCCGACGTGGCAGTGATCACCAGCATCGCGCTCGACCACACCGATTGGCTGGGTCCGGATCGTGAAAGTATCGGCCGGGAAAAAGCCGGCGTGTTCCGCGCAGGTAAACCAGCAATTGTCGGTGAAGCCGATATGCCGGGCACCATCGCCGACGTTGCAGCGGAGAAGGGCGCGGTGTTGCTGCAGCGCAATCGCGACTGGCAGTGGCAGCAAACGGGTACCAGCTGGACGTTGCAGGATGCGCACGGCGAGCTGCGCGATTTACCGCTGCCGCAGGTGCCGTTACCCAATGCCGCCACCGCGCTGACCGCGCTGCGTGCGTCGGGTTTAACGGTAAGCGAAGCGATTATTCGTCAGCATCTGCCGCTGGCGATTTTGCCGGGGCGCTTCCAGACCGTCAGCGAAGCGCCGCGCGTCATTCTCGATGTGGCGCACAATCCGCATGCCGCTTATTATCTGGCTTCGCGTCTGGCTGAAGAGCCGCACAGCGGTGAAGTGCATGCGGTGGTCGGCATGCTGCACGACAAAGATATCGCGGGCACGCTGGCGGCGCTGGCACCACAGGTTGATCGCTGGTACTGCGCGCCGCTCGACGGTCCGCGCGGTGCCTCCGCCGATGAGCTGCTGGCTCATCTGGACGGCGGTGTGGCTTACTGCAACGTTGATGCAGCCTGGCAAGCGGCGCGTCAGCAGGCGCGTCCCGAAGATGTGATTCTGGTGTGTGGCTCTTTCCACACCGTAGCGCAGGTTATGGAATCGATGGCAGCGGAGAACGGCAGTGGCAAGTAAGTTCCAAAATCGCTTAGTCGGTACGGTCATTCTGGTGGCGATTGGTGTCATCGTCTTGCCCGGCCTACTGGACGGTAAGAAGAAACATTATAAAGAAGAGTTCGCCGCCATTCCGCTGGTGCCAAAACCGGACGATCAGCAGGATAGCGAAATGGTGCCGCCGGTGACGCAACCCTTGCCGGCGCAGCCGCCGGAAGGGGCGGGCGCGGCCCAGAATCAGAACGGTGGTAAAACCGCCACTAACGGCAGCGCGCAGCCCACGCAGAATAGCGAGCCCAGCGTGGTCACGCCGCCGCCGGTGCATCAGCAAGTGCAGCCGAAACCGGTGGAACAGTCGAAGCCGAAAGCGGTCGAGCAGCCGAAACCGAAGCCGGTTGAACAGCCGAAGCCAAAACCGGTGGAGCAAGCTAAGCCGAAGCCCGTCGAGCAGCCGAAACCGGTAGAGCAGTCGAAACCGGTGGAAACGCCGAAGCAGAGTGAACCCGCAGCGCCAGCTGGTCAGGCATTTGTGGTGCAGCTCGGAGCGCTGAAGAATGCGGCGAAAGTGAGCGAGATTGTGGCGCAGCTGCGTCTTTCCGGTTATCGCGCCTTTACCGTGCCGTCTACGCCGGTGCAGGGACAAATCACCCGCATTTACGTCGGTCCGGATGCCAATAAATCGAAGCTGCAAGGCTCGCTGAGTGAGTTGCAAAGCATCTCCGGCCTCGGTGGCGTGGTGAAACCGTATAGCGCGCGATAACGCGCTGATAAGCCGCGCCAATAGCAGAAAAAGGCGCGGCTTTACAAAATTTTTGTAGCGAAGCGCGACAGGAAAATCATTGAATATCAGTGTATTAAATCACTGATAATACACAGGGCGAGGAAAGTTTTTTTCATCGCCCTTTTTGCGGAAACAGAACCGGAAAACCCTACGCAAACGTTTTCTTTTTCTGTTAGAATGCGCCCCGAACTGGATGCAGGGGTGCGATAGCACTGGGCTGGAAGAGTTCATGATCTGGATTGATTACGTCATTATTACGGTAGTTGGTTTTTCGGCTCTGGTCAGCCTGATTCGCGGGTTTGTCCGGGAAGCCTTATCTCTCGTTACCTGGGGATGCGCGTTTTTTGTCGCCAGTCATTATTACGCCTACCTTGCAGTCTGGTTTACAGGTTTTGACGACGAACTGGTTCGCAACGGCATCGCTATCGCGGTGTTGTTTGTTGCCACCCTGATTGTGGGTGCCATCGTGAACTATGTGATCGGCTCGCTGGTTGAAAAAACCGGCTTGTCGGGAACCGACAGGGTGTTGGGTGTCTGTTTCGGGGCGTTGCGCGGTGTGCTGATCGTGTCTGCTATGCTGTTCTTTCTCGATACATTCACCGGCTTTTCTAAAAGCCCGGACTGGCAACAGTCGCAACTCATTCCCCAGTTCAGTTACATCATCAGGTGGTTTTTCGATTACCTGAAAAGCACGTCGAGTTTTTTACCCCGGTGACACCATCGGGAGTGCGGCTAATGAGGAAATGACAATATGTGCGGTATTGTTGGTATCACCGGTTTCATGCCAGTAAACCAGTCAATCTATGACGCGTTAACGGTGCTTCAGCACCGCGGGCAGGATGCCGCCGGCATTTGTACCATCGATGCTATTAACTGCTTCCGTTTGCGTAAAGCCAACGGCCTGGTCAGCGATGTGTTCGAAGCGCGCCATATGCAGCGTCTGCAGGGCAACATCGGGATTGGTCATGTGCGCTACCCAACGGCAGGCAGCTCCAGCGCCTCTGAAGCGCAACCTTTCTACGTGAACTCTCCTTACGGCATCACGTTGGCGCATAACGGCAACCTGACCAACGCCCACGAACTGCGTAAACAGCTGTTCGAAACGGGTCGCCGTCACGTTAATACCACCTCAGATTCCGAAATCCTGCTGAATATCTTCGCGCAGGAGCTGGACCGTTTTCAGCACTATCCGCTGGAAGCTGACAACATTTTTGCTGCGGTGGCGGCTGTGCATCAGCAGGTGCGCGGCGCTTACGCAGTGGTTTCAATGATTATTGGACACGGGATGGTCGCCTTCCGCGATCCCAACGGTATTCGTCCGCTGGTGCTGGGCAAGCGCGTTATCGCCGATGGCCGCACCGAATACATGGTGGCGTCAGAGAGCGTCGCGCTGGATACGCTGGGCTTCGAGTTCATTCGTGACGTAGCGCCTGGCGAAGCCGTATACATCACCGAGCAGGGCCAGCTCTCTACGCGTCAATGCGCTGAGAACCCGAAAACCAATCCGTGCCTGTTTGAATACGTCTACTTTGCGCGCCCGGACTCGTTCCTCGACAAAATCTCGGTGTACAGCGCACGCGTGCGTATGGGCACCAAGTTGGGTAACAAAATTGCCCGCGAGTGGGAAGATTTGGATATCGATGTGGTGATCCCGATTCCGGAAACCTCAACCGATATCGCGCTGGAAATCGCACGCATCCTCGACAAGCCATATCGTCAGGGCTTCGTGAAGAACCGCTACGTTGGCCGTACCTTTATCATGCCCGGCCAGCAGCAGCGCCGCAGCGCCGTTCGCCGTAAGCTGAACGCCAACCGTGCTGAGTTCCGTGATAAGAATGTGTTGCTGGTGGATGACTCCATCGTTCGCGGCACCACATCCGAGCAGATCATTGAGATGGCACGTGAAGCGGGCGCGAAAAAAGTCTATCTCGCCTCGGCGGCACCGGAAATCCGTTTCCCGAACGTCTATGGCATTGATATGCCGAGCGCTACCGAACTGATTGCGCATGGCCGTGAAGTGAATGAGATCTGCCAGCTGATTAAAGCGGATGCGTTGATTTTCCAGGATCTCAACGACCTGATTGAAGCGGTGCGTGAAGAGAACCCGGATATCGCCAACTTTGAGTGCTCGGTATTCAACGGCATCTACGTCACCAAAGATGTCGATCAACAGTACCTAGAGTATCTGCAGTCGCTGCGTAATGACGATTCCAAAGCCATCGCGCGTCAGACAGAAGTGGAAGGTCTGGAGCTGCATAACGAAGGCTAAGCCAGAGGTTATGGCAGAGTAAAAGCAGGGCGGGCGCAATCCCGCCCTGTTTGTTTTTGTATTTTTGTTCAGTGAGCCGCTATCATTGCCGCAATCTGAACTTGCAAGGCTGAATTATGAAACGACTGATCATTGGTATTTCCGGCGCCAGCGGCGCGATCTACGGCGTACGCATGTTGCAAGTGCTGCAACCGCTGGCGGAGGTGGAAACCCATTTGGTGATCAGCCCCGCCGCGCGGCAAACGCTGGCGCTGGAGACCGATTTCAGCCTGCGCGAGGTGCAGGCGATGGCCGATGTGGTGCATGACGTGCGCGACATCGCCGCCAGCATCTCATCCGGATCCTACAAAACTCTCGGCATGGCGATCGCGCCGTGCTCGATGAAAACCCTGTCGGGGATTGTGCACAGCTACAGCGATAGCCTGCTGACCCGCGCCGCCGATGTGGTGCTAAAAGAGCAGCGTAAGCTGGTGCTGTGCGTACGCGAAACGCCGCTGCATTTGGGACATCTGCGCATGATGACCACCGCCGCAGAGCTGGGCGCGCTGATCATGCCGCCGGTGCCAGCGTTCTATCATCGTCCGCAATCGATCGGCGATTTAGTCGATCAAACGGTGAATCGTGTGCTCGATCAGTTCGATATTGAGCTGCCAGAAGATCTTTTCACTCGCTGGAGTGGCGCATAATGGTGCATTAATGCACTGCTCGTGTGCAAATTCGCGTGTGCGATCACTCTTCGTGCATCTTGTGCACCAAAAGTTAACAATGTCGCTTTTTCTTCCTCACACCACTGTTATATTTCCCTCACAAACTAAGTGCTTGCGCCGCTAACCGGCGCAGTATTTAGCGCGCTTGCGCAGCGTTTAGCCAATTCGCACAACTGGCATGAAACGTGCACAGCTTACAGCGCAAACCAACACATCACGCACCACATAACAATAAGCACTTCACTTGAGGGTTAACTATGAAAAAGCGAGTTCTGGCTCTTTCTCTGATGCTGACAATGGTAAGTAGCGCGAGCGTCTTCGCCGCTGTGCCGCAGTCGCTGCGCATTGGAACTGACCCGACTTATCCGCCATTCGAATCCAAGAACGCGCAAGGTCAGCTGGTGGGCTTTGATATCGATCTGGCGAACGAAATTTGTAAACGTATCAAGACTAAATGTACTTATGTGGAAAGTGATTTCGATGCGCTGATCCCGTCGCTGAAAGCGAAGAAGATCGACGCCATCATCTCTTCTCTGTCAATTACCGAAAAGCGTCAGGAAGAGATCAACTTCTCTGAAAAACTGTACGCGGCGAACGCGCGCTTAGTGGCACCGAAAGGTTCTACGCTGCAACCGACCATTGAATCCCTGAAAGGGAAAAACATCGGTCTGCTGCAGGGCACCACGCAGGAAACCTATGCAAAAGAGTACTGGCAGCCAAAAGGTGTCACCGTTACGCCTTACGCTAACCAGGATCTGGTGTATCAGGATCTGAATGCCGGTCGTATTGATGCCGCGTTCCAGGACGAAGTGCAGGCGAGCGAAGGTTTCCTGAAGCAGCCTGTTGGCGCTAAATATGCGTTTGCCGGCCCGGCAGTGAAAGACGACAAGATCTTTGGCGTCGGTACCGGTATGGGCTTGCGTAAAGATGATGCCGATCTGAAGGCCGCGATCGATAAAGCTTTTGTTGAGATGCGTAAAGACGGCACTTACGACAAGATTGCTAAGAAGTACTTTGATTTCAACGTGTACGGCGATTAATTATCCTGTTTCCTAATCCTGGTCTGTGAAAGGCAGGAAGGTTGCACATAAGTATTCACTCCGGGCGCTTACCTATGTAAACTGCCCGGTTTCATACGCTTGCCGCCATCCATCCTGCGATTCAAATTCCCCGGTTAGGACTGTCCGTCAGTTGGGCAGCGTTTGTAACTTACCCTCACGACAGGATTGAACCCATGTTGTATGGCTATTCCGAAGTAATCCTCAAGGGCACCCTTGTGACGCTGGAGCTGGCGCTCAGTTCCGTGTTGCTGGCGGTGGTGCTCGGCTTGATTGGCGCTGGCGCCAAACTTTCCCGCAGTCGCCCGCTGGCGATGTTGTTTGAAGGCTACACCACCTTAATCCGCGGTGTGCCCGATTTGGTGTTGATGCTGCTGATCTTCTACGGTCTGCAGATCGCCTTGAATACTCTCACTGATGCGCTGGGACTGGCGCAATTTGATATCGACCCGATGGTCGCCGGTATCATCACGCTCGGCTTTATCTACGGCGCCTACTTCACTGAAACCTTCCGTGGTGCGTTCCTCGCGGTGCCAAAAGGGCAGATCGAAGCGGCAACCGCCTTCGGTTTCACCGGCTCGCAAACCTTCCGTCGCATTCTGTTCCCGGCCATGATGCGCTTTGCGCTGCCGGGCATCGGCAACAACTGGCAGGTTATTCTCAAAGCCACGGCGCTGGTTTCGCTGCTGGGGCTGGAAGATGTGGTGAAAGCCACGCAGCTGGCAGGTAAAAGTACCTGGCAGCCGTTCTACTTCGCCATTGTGGCAGGTGTGATTTATCTGGTGTTTACCACGCTGTCGAATGGCGTGCTGTGGTGGCTTGAACGTCGCTACACGGTGGGTGTGAAAAGGGCAGAGCTATGATTGAGATTATTCAGGAGTATTGGAAACAGCTGCTCTGGACCGATGGTTACCGTTTTACCGGCATCGCGATTACGCTGTGGTTATTGATCATCTCGGTGGTGATTGGCGGTTCGCTCGCGGTGCTGCTGGCGATTGCGCGCGTCTCCTCTAACCGCTTTATCTCCACGCCGGTTTGGCTGTTCACCTATGTATTTCGCGGTACGCCGCTGTATGTGCAGCTGCTGGTGTTCTACTCCGGCATGTACACGCTGGAAGTGGTGAAGGGCACCGAGCTGCTGAACGCCTTCTTCCGCAGTGGATTGAACTGTACGCTGCTGGCGTTCACGCTGAACACCTGCGCCTATACCACCGAAATCTTTGCCGGTGCGATTCGTTCGGTGCCGCACGGTGAAATCGAAGCGGCGCGCGCCTATGGCTTCTCACCGTTTAAATTGTATCGCTGCATCATTCTGCCGTCGGCACTGCGCACCGCGCTGCCGGCGTACAGCAATGAAGTGATCCTGATGCTGCACTCCACCGCGCTGGCGTTTACCGCGACGGTGCCGGATCTGTTAAAAATCGCGCGCGATATCAACTCGGCCACCTATCAGCCGTTTACCGCGTTTGGCATCGCTGCGGTGCTGTATCTGATTATCTCTTACGGGCTGATTAGCTTGTTCCGCAAAGCTGAACAACGCTTCCTGGCGCACGTAAAACCTTCTTCATCGCATTGAGTATCACTATGGCTGACAATAAATTAAGCGTTACCGAACTGCACAAACGTTACGGTGAACATGAAGTTCTGAAAGGCGTATCGCTGCAGGCAAATGCCGGCGATGTGATCAGCATTATTGGCTCGTCCGGTTCCGGGAAAAGTACCTTTTTACGCTGCATTAACTTCCTCGAGAAACCGAGTGAAGGCACCATTGCGGTCAACAACCAGCAGATCAATCTGGTGCGCGACACCGATGGTCAACTGAAAGTCGCGAACAAAGAGCAGCTGCGTATGCTGCGCACGCGCCTGACCATGGTGTTTCAGCACTTCAACCTGTGGAGCCACATGACGGTGCTGGACAACGTTACCGAAGCGCCGATTCAGGTGCTGGGGCTGAGCAAGGCGGAAGCGCGTGAGCGTGCGATTAAGTATCTGGATAAAGTCGGCATTGATGCGCGTGCGCGAGCCAAATATCCGGTGCACCTTTCCGGTGGTCAGCAGCAGCGCGTGTCAATTGCGCGGGCATTGGCGATGGAGCCCGAAGTGTTACTGTTTGACGAACCCACTTCTGCGCTCGATCCGGAACTGGTCGGCGAAGTGCTGCGCATCATGCAGAAACTGGCGGAAGAGGGCAAAACCATGGTGGTAGTGACGCATGAGATGGAGTTTGCTCGTCACGTCTCTAATCATGTGATCTTCCTGCATCAGGGCAAAATTGAAGAGCAGGGCACGCCGGATGAGCTGTTCGGCAATCCAAAAAGCCCACGTTTGCAGCAGTTTTTGAAGGGATCGTTGAAGTAGATTTTGTGCCCGCTGTCCCCCATCCAGGCCATTCCTCGCTGTCCCCCTCCTCGGTCCTCCCCCAAAATTGGGGGAGGAAGATGCTGCTATATGTGGGTGTTGAAGTGGCATTTGGCAGCATCTCCTTACCCCGCGGGCGGGGGAAGGCCGGGATGGGAGACAGCAAGCACCCTCTACCCCCGCAACAACTTCAGCGCGGTATCCTCATCGGTCACCAGACCTGACACCCAGCCGCCCTGCAACGCCGCGCGAATCGCCGGATATTTACGCTCGCTGCCGGCAAAGCCAATAATCTGGCGTTGCGTCTGGCTCTCCAGCAACACGCTGGTGAGCAGTTCATCGGTTTCACCCCACACGCGTTCACCTTGCTGATTGAAAAAGTGCCCGAGCATTTCGCCCACCACGCCGCGCGCGTTGAGCGCAGCAACTTGCGCATCGGTGATAAAGCCTTCGGCATGCAGCGGGCAGCCGGGCTGCACTTCGCCGATGCCAACGAAGGCCACATTCGCCTGCAAGGCGCGTAACGTCACGCGCTGATAAACCTGATGCTGAATCCACATCTCCTTATCTTCGGGCGTATCCGCATACAGCGGCGCAGGAATGAAGAAATACTTGCCCTGCATCTTCTCCGCCATCTTCAGCGGCACGTCGTAGCGCGTACCCGAGTCGTCCCGCGCAATCGCGCCAATCATCGAAACGCACTGATGCTGCGGTCGTTCAACCCAGGGAAGTGCATCAATCATCGAGCGCAGCGTCTTACCGGAACCAATGCCAAATACCTGCGGCTGCTCCTCGCTGATGTATTGCGCCATCACCGCCGCGCCTTCCACTGCCAGCATCTGCTGAATAGCGTCATCATCCAGATTGGCGGATGGCACCACACGGCACAGTTGCAGGCCAAATTTATCCTGAACGTCGCGCGCCAGATGCAAGCAATGGGTAACCGGATGATCAATCTTTACGCTCACCATGCCCATTTCACGCGCGCTGGAGACCAATCGCTGCGCCACCTGACGTGACAATCCTAACGCGCGTGCAATTTCCTGTTGTGTCACGCCCGCCACGTAATACATCCAGGCCGCACGTGCTGCCAGTTCTTGTTTTTTCTCTTCTCTGCTCATCGCGCTGTTCCGTCAAAACCGGTGCGCCATGTTAACGCGAGATGCCGATGAAGTGTTAACTGAGCAAAAGCCCTAAAAAAGAGCAAAAGTATTAATTGTGATTGAGCTCGCAGAACAAGGCTGCTCGCTCGCACTATGCTACGCCTCATCGGGCAAATGCCCTTAATCGTGGCAAATGTTTATTTTGAGGCGACTATGACCAATCAATCAGTGTGGATGCATATCGGCGCAGGATCTTTTCACCGCGCTCATCAGGCGTGGTATCTGCATAAACTACGCGAGCAGGGCGATGACAGCTGGAGCATTGCCCTCGGCAATATCCGCATTGATGCCGCGCCGTTGCTAAAGCAACTCGCTGCGCAAGAGGGCGAATATGTGCTGGAAACCGTTACACCCGATGGCGAACGCGCCTACGAAACCATCACGTCACTGCGCAAAATCTTGCCGTGGGATAGCAACATCAGCGCGCTGGTGGAGCAGGGAGCGAAAAGTGAAACCCGCGTGATAGGTTTTACCGTCACCGAAGCCGGTTACTATTTGACACCGGAATTCGAACTGGACCTGACGCAGCCGGATGTGCAGGCCGATGTGAAAGGCGACATCCGCACGATTTATGGCGCGCTGGCACGCATCCTCACGCAGCGCGTGGCCAACGGTGGCGCGCCCGTTACGCTGCTCAACTGCGATAACCTGCGCCACAACGGCGAACGTTTCCGTCACGGCTTCCTCGCGTTTCTTACCGCCAAAGGTGACAACGCCTTAGCGAATTGGGTGCGCGAAAATACCACCTCGCCTAACACCATGGTGGATCGCATTACGCCGCGTCCAACGCCGGATGTGGCTGAGCGCGTTAAAGCCGCTACGGGTAAAGAGGATGGTGCATCGGTGATGGCCGAATCCTTTATTCAATGGGTGATTGAAGATGACTTCATTGCCGGTCGGCCGGCGCTGGAGAAGGTTGGCGTTGAGCTGGTGGAATCGGTATTGCCGTGGGAAGAGGCGAAAATCCGCATCCTTAACGCCACGCATGCGGCGATTGCCTGGGCAGGCACGCTGATTGGCCTCAATTACATTGATGACAGCACGCGTCAGCCGGCGATTTACCAACTGGCCTATGACTACGTGACCCAGGATGTGATGCCATCGCTGTCGCCGAGCCCGCTGGATTTAGCCGATTATCGCGATGTGGTACTGGCGCGTTTTAGCAATCCCTACATTAAAGACACCAATCAACGTGTTGGCGCGGACGGTTTGTCGAAAATCCCCGGCATGGTGACACCAACACTGCGCGAATGCTACCAGCGTGGCGCAGAACCGGCGGCCACTGCCGTGCTGCCTGCACTGTTCTTCCTGTTCCTGCAGCGCTGGGCCTGTGATGATTTGCCTTACACCTATCAGGATGGCGTGCTGCAAGCCGATGCGCTGCGCCAGCAGTTTAGCCGCTCCGATGCACTGAACGCTTTCCTCAGCGATAGCGCGCTATTTGGCGAACTGGCACAGGATAAGGCGTTTCATGCGCTGGTGACGCGCAGCGTGGCGGATCTGCAACTGTGGCTGAAACAGCCAGAACGCATGCTGGCTGCGGTGTAAGGAGCGCGTTATGTATCTTGGGATTGATATTGGCACCTCCGAGCTCAAAGCGCTGATCATCAATGCGCAGGGTGAGATCATTGCCTCGAATCACGCCACGCTCAACGTGCAGCGCCCGCATGCGCACTGGGCAGAACAGGATCCCGAGCGCTGGTGGCAAGCGTGCGGTGATGTCCTTGCTGGATTGCGCCAGCAGGATGCGCTGGCCTGGAGCGAGATTCGCGCGATGGGTTTGTCCGGGCAGATGCACGGCGCGGTGCTGCTGGATGCGCAGGGTAAGGTGCTGCGCCCGTGCATTCTGTGGAATGACACACGCAGTGCGCCGCAATGTGCCGCGCTCAGTGCCCAACATCCGGAAATGATGCAGCTCAGCGGCAATATGATTATGCCGGGCTTCACCGCACCTAAACTGCGTTGGGTGGCAGAACATGAGCCTGAGATTTTCCGTCGCATCGATAAAGTGCTGCTGCCGAAAGATTACCTACGCTGGCGTTTAACCGGACAATTTATCAGTGAACCTTCAGACGCGGCAGGCACGTTGTGGCTCGATGTAGCTCAGCGCGACTGGTGCGACGAACTGTTAGCCATCACCGGTCTCACGCGCGCCAATATGCCGGCGCTAGTGGAAGGCAGCGCGGTGAGCGCCCCATTGAAAGCCGAACTGGCAAGTGAATGGGGCTTGTCGGCCGCGGTCTGCGTGGCGGGCGGCGGTGGCGACAATGCCGCATCGGCGGTTGGTGTCGGCGCGGTCAATCCGGGCGATGCTTTTATCTCGCTGGGTACCTCCGGCGTGATTTTTGTCGTCAACGATCGTTTGCTGGCCGATCCGCAATCGGGCGTACACGCCTTTTGTCACGCCTTGCCCGGACGCTGGCACCAGATGAGTGTGATGCTCAGCGCCGCCAGCTGCCTGCGCTGGCTGTGTAATCTGCTTTCCGTTACCGAAAGCCAACTGATGGAAGAGATGGCACAGCTCAGCGAAGAGCAGCGGCGTCATGCCCCGGTTTTCCTGCCCTATCTTTCTGGTGAACGCACGCCATACAACGATCCTGACGCCTCCGGCTCTTTCTTCAATCTGCGCCACGAAACGCCGCGTGCGCTGCTCGGCTACGCAGTAATTGAAGGCGTAGCGTTTGGTTTGGCCGACGGGTTCGCGGTACTTGGTGATGCGCAGCGCCAGATTCAGCAGTGCAGCCTGACCGGTGGTGGGGCGCGCAGCACGTTGTGGGCGCAGTTGATCGCCGATGTGCTGCAACTGCCGATCGTCACGCATCCCGCCAGCGCGTCCGGCGCTTTGGGGGCTGCGCGTCTGGCATGGCTGGCCGCGGGTGGTGTGGAGAGCGAAGTTTGCCTAAAACCGCCGGTGCAGGCGCGATATCAACCAGATGCTGCGCGCGGCAAGGTGCTGCAGCAGCGATTGCAGCTGTTCCGCACGCTCTATGCACAACAGCAGCAGGCGCGAGTGTTGTTGCCTGAATAATTCCAGACAGAGGATGAATGAGATGCAATCGAATGATTACTGGTTTGGCTTACCGAAAAAGATGTTCTGGGGCTTCCTCGCCATCGCTATTTTTATGGCGGGTGACGGCTTTGAAATGGCATTTCTGTCGCGTCACATCACCGATATGGGCTTCACGCCAGCGCAGTCGGCGGTAGTATTTACTTTTTACGGACTGGCGGCAGCGCTAGCGGCGTGGGCATCGGGCGTGGTAGCGGAACTGATTACGCCCCAGCGTGCCATGATGATTGGCTTCGTGCTGTGGATTGTCATGCACACGCTGTTTATGTCGCTGGGTCTTGGCATGCGCAACTATCCGCTGATGGTGCTGTTCTACGGCATTCGCGGTCTGGCGTATCCGCTATTCATTTACTCATTCATGATGATGCTGGTGCAGGTGCTGCCGCGTGAAAAACTGGCGGCCGCCACCGGTTGGTTCTGGGCAATGTATTCCGTCGGCATCGGTGTGGTCGGCAGCTATTTACCGAGTCTGACCATCCCGATGCTCGGCGAAACCGGTACGCTGTGGCTGGCGATTATTTGGGTTGCCTGTGGTGGCGTGCTGGCCTATTTCAGCTTGCGCCATGTGCCGGTTGATCGTTCGCGCGTCAATTTGCCGATGCGCGATAAAATGACCGAAATGTCGCGGGCGGTAACTATTCTGTTTACCAACCAGCACGTGTTTTATGCCTGCCTGATTCGCATCATTAACACGCTGTCGCTGTTTGGTTTCGCCATTATCATGCCGCTGCTGTTCGTTGATCGTCTTGGTTTCACCATTTCCGAATGGCTGCAAATCTGGGCGGTGTTCTTCTTCGTCACCATTTTTACCAACATCTTCTGGGGCATTACCGGCGAGAAACTGGGTTGGATCCGTCAGGTGCGCTGGTTTGGCTGTCTCGGTATGGCCATCTCCAGTCTGGCGTTTTACTACCTGCCGCTGTATGCCGGACATAACTTCTGGGTGGCGCTGATTCCGGCGGTGATGTTAGGAATTTTTGTCGCCGCCTTCGTGCCGATGACCGCAGTGTTTCCGACACTGGAGCCGCATCACAAAGGCGCCGCCGTGTCGATTTATAACCTGTCGGCCGGACTGAGTAATTTTGTCGCGCCCGCGATTGCGTCGGTGTTGCTGCCGTTTTTCGATATCGTCGGCGTGGTGTGGGCGTATACCGCGCTGTACGTGTTTGCTGGCGTGCTGACCTTTATCATCCGCGTGCCGCAGCCGGGACATACGCATGAACCGGCGGCAGTGAAATCACGCGTGGCGCAGCAAAGAAGTTAATCTGTGATAGGCGGGCGCCATTAATGGCGCCCCTACACGACATCCCGCAACGCTTCCTCCAAATCGTACCAGCGAAAACCAAAGCCTGACTCTTCCAGGCGCTTCGGCAACACATGTTGGCCGCCGAGCACCAGCACCGCTGATTCCCCCATCATCAGCTTGATGGCGCTGGCGGGCGTGCGCATAAAGGCTGGGCGATGCATCACATGGCCGAGCGTGGCGGCGAACTGCTCATTGCGCACCGCATAGGGCGCAACCATGTTGAACGGGCCGCGCAGTTCAGAGTGATCGATTAACCACAGCAGCGCGTTAACCAAATCGTCGATGTGAATCCACGGTAAATACTGTTTGCCGCTACCAATCGGACCGCCTACGCCAAGCTTAAACGGCAGTTTCATCTTCGATAACGCGCCGCCTTCTTTCGCCAGCACCACGCCGGTGCGCAGCAAACAGACGCGCGTGCGATCGCTCTGTGCAGTTAACGCCAATTGTTCCCAACGCGCGCACAGCGTATGGGTAAATTCATCCTGGCCCGGATCCTCTTCGGTCAGCACCAGGTCGCCGGTATCGCCATAAAAGCCGGTAGCCGAGCCGGAAATCAAAAATTGCGGGGGATTGCTGCTGGCGTGAATCAGCGAGACCAGCTGCTCGGTGATCTGCCAGCGGCTTTCGCACAGCCGCTGCTTCTGCTGTTCGGTCCAGCGTTTATCGGCGATCGGTTCGCCCGCAAGATTAATCACACCATCAATACCGTTTAAATCGGTTTGCTGATTGATGCCGGACCACAGCGCCACGCTGGCGTCGAGTTTCTCGCGTGCGGCGGCGACATCGCGCGTGACGACGCTCACCTGATGGCCAAGCTGCAACAGACGCGGAATCAGATGGCGGCCAATCAGGCCGGTGCCGCCGGTGATCAGTAAATGCATGTTGAGCCTCCTTGTCATTTTTTATCTGCTCAGATTGAGCATAGAAGAGAAGCGTGCGCGCGGCGTGACTCGGCTTACGCTTATGAAGAAAAAGGAAAAGTCAGCGCTGGTCTTAGCCGCTAAAGATCCGACCAGCGCACCATTGCCTTAATAAATAAAAATCGGTAAACATGATGCACACCTGACGCTTTTCTGAGGCAGCCAATGAATTATCCAACCATTACTTTGTGGTCAGATTCTTGCTTTTTCAGCCCTTACGCCATGTCGGTTTATGTTGCGCTCACCGAGAAGGGCATTCCCTTCACCCTTAAGCGCGTCGATTTATCGCAGAATGCGCAGTGGGATGAGGAATACCGCGCGCTGTCGCTGACCTGCCGCGTGCCGACGCTGCAAATCGATGATGTGCTGCTGACGGAATCTTCAGCGATTGCTGAGTACCTGGAAGAGCGTTTTCCGGCGCCAGAGTTCGAGCGGCTCTATCCGCGCGATCGTGAGAAACGGGCGCATGCGCGCGAAGTGCAGGCATGGCTGCGCAGCGACTTAATGGCGCTGCGCTCTGAGCGTCCAACCGAAGTGCTGTTCGCCGGCGAACGCTTTGCGCCGCTTACGCCGGCGGGTGAGCAAGCTGCCAACAAACTCATTGCTGCGGTGCAGCGCCTTTTGCCTGATGGACAGCAAAATCTGTTTGGCGAATGGTCGATTGCGGATACCGATTTAGCCGTGATGATTAATCGCCTGGCGCTGCACGGCGATGCGCTGCCGGTGAAGCTGCAACACTATGCGGAGTTCCAGTGGCAGCGTGCTTCGGTGCAACTCTGGTTAGCGGAATCGGGTAAAACACGCTGAGCACGATGCGCCTTGCGATGGCGAAAAGAACGCTTTACCTTACCGCTCATTCTAATAAAGCATGGCAAACAGGCGCGTGCTGGGCACGCCGAAAACAGAAAAGGGTTACGGATGGTGGATCAAACGGCAGGTGACGGTATCGAGTGGGTTGATATCGTTAACGAAGAGAACGAAGTCATTGCGCAGGCCAGCCGTGCGCAGATGCGTGCGCAGTGTCTGCGTCATCGCGCTACCTATATTGTGGTGCACGATGGTATGGGCAAAATTCTGGTGCAGCGTCGTACTGAAATCAAAGACTTCATGCCGGGTATGCTGGACGCCACTGCCGGTGGCGTGGTGCAGAGTGGGGAAGACCTGCTGGAATCGGCGCGTCGTGAAGCGGAAGAGGAATTGGGTATCGCGGCCGTTCCATTCGCCGAACACGGCCAGTTCTATTTTGAAGATCAGCATTGCCGCGTATGGGGCGGGCTGTTCAGCTGCGTTTCCCATGGCCCGTTTGCCATGCAGGAAGAGGAAGTGGATGAGATCTTCTGGATGACGCCGGAAGAGATCACCGCGCGCTGTGACGAGTTCACCGATGATTCGCTTAAGGCGCTGTCGCTGTGGCTGAGCCGAAACAGTGATGCTGCACGTCGTAAACAGAGCAGAGAAGCGTAATCTTGCCGTAAGGTCGCCATTTTTGGCGACCTTATACACAACATTGTTAATGTTCCCGCAGAATCCCCGCCAACAGTGCCAACGCATCCTCGAACTGCGCATCGGGAATAGTCAGCGGATAGAGGAAGCGGATCACGTTGCCGTACACGCCACAGGTTAGCAGAATCAAACCTTTTTCCAGCGCCTGCTGCTGAATAGCTTTGGCAATCTCCGCCGACGGCTTGCCCGCCGCATCATTGAATTCCGCCGCCATCATTGAGCCATAACCACGAATTTCCGCCAGCGCTTTACAATCTGCTCGCTGCAACGTCTGTTTTAATCGGCTGCCAAGCTGGTTGGCGCGGCTGCACAGCGCCTCTTCTTCGATAATGTCTAACACCGCCAGCGCCGCCGCAATCGCCGGTGGACTGCCAGCATAGGTTCCGCCCAGGCCGCCGGGTTCTGGCGCATCCATGACTTCTGCACGTCCCGATACCGCCGAGAGCGGGAAACCACCGGCCAGACTTTTCGCCATGGTGATGATATCAGGCTGCACGGCGTAATAGTCGCTGGCGAACAGCTTGCCGGTGCGCGCAAAACCGCTCTGGATCTCATCGGCGATCAGCAGTATGCCGTGGCGATCGCACAACTCCCGCAGCGCAACGACAAACTCTGACGGCGCATCGTAGAAACCGCCTTCGCCCTGAACCGGTTCAAAGATAATGGCTGCCACCTGCTGCGGGCTGATATCGCTGCGGAAAATCGCTTCCAGGCTGTCGAGCGCATCGCTCACGCTGACCTTGTGCAGCGCGTTGGGATAGCGCGCGTGAAACACCGGGCTGGCGAAGGGGCCGAAGCCGGTTTTATACGGCACCACTTTCCCGGTCAGCGACATTGTCATATTGGTGCGGCCATGAAACGCGCCGGTGAAGGCGATGATGCCGGGCCGACCGGTGGCCGCACGCGCTATTTTGACCGCGTTTTCGACCGCTTCAGCACCGGTTGAGAAAAAGGTGGTTTTCACCGGCCCGCTAATCGGCACCAGCGCATTTAGTCGCTCAGCGAGATGAATGTAGTTCTCATAAGGGATGATTTGAAATGCGGTATGGGTAAAGCATTCTAGCTGCTGTTGCACCGCAGCCATTACTTTCGGGTGACGATGCCCGGTGTTAAGCACTGCGATGCCTGCGGCAAAATCGGTGTATTCGCGGCCATGTTGATCCCAAACCGTGGCATTCTCGGCTTTTACCGCATAGAAATCACACATCACACCCACGCCGCGCGGCGTGGCTTGTAAACGACGGCGGTGCACATCACTGTTGCTCATTATTCACCTCGCAATTAGCGGCAGACTTCAATCAGTGTTAACGCAGCGTGAGGTTTATGCCAGTGAAGTACGGGGCAAAAAAAAAGCACGCACCGAAGTGCATGCTTTTTTGGTGGGCGGGAAAGGGGATTAGCCTTCGGCCTGCTGCGATTGAATCGCCGTCAATGCGATGGTGTAGACGATATCATCCACCAGTGCGCCGCGCGACAGGTCGTTCACCGGCTTACGCATGCCTTGCAGCATCGGTCCGATGGAGATCAGATCGGCAGAACGCTGTACCGCTTTGTAAGTGGTGTTACCGGTGTTCAGATCCGGGAAGATGAACACGGTAGCGCGGCCGGCAACCGCAGAGTTTGGCGCTTTGGATTTGGCGACGTCTTCCATAATCGCGGCGTCGTACTGCAGCGGACCATCGATCACCAGATCCGGGCGTTTTTCCTGCGCGATGCGCGTGGCTTCACGTACTTTCTCTACGTCGCTACCGGCACCGGAGTTACCGGTTGAGTAGGAGATCATCGCGACGCGTGGATCGATACCGAAGGCTTTAGCTGAGTCGGCAGACTGAATCGCGATCTCTGCCAGCTGTTCTGGATTGGGATCCGGGTTGATGGCGCAGTCGCCATACACCAGAACCTGCTCCGGCAGCAGCATGAAGAACACCGACGACACCAGCGAGCTGTTTGGCGCGGTTTTGATCAGCTGCAGCGGTGGACGAATGGTATTCGCAGTGGTGTGAACCGCGCCGGAGACCAGACCGTCAACTTCGCCGCTCTCCAGCATCATGGTGCCGAGCACCACGTTGTCTTCCAGCTGCTCCTGCGCCACCACTTCGGTCATGCCTTTGCTCTTACGCAGCTCAACCAAACGTGGCACGTAATTTTCACGTACTACTTCTGGATCCACGATCACAATGCCTGTGCCGAGTTCAACACCCTGCGCCGCCGCAACACGCTGAATCTCTTCCGGATTGCCGAGCAGCACACAGGTAGCGATGCCGCGTTCGGCGCAAATTGCTGCCGCTTTGACGGTACGCGGCTCGTCGCCTTCTGGCAGCACGATGCGTTTGCCGGCTTTGCGCGCCAGCTCGGTGAGTTGGTAGCGGAATGCCGGTGGAGACAGGCGACGGCTGCGCTCGGACGTGGCGGTCAGCGATTCCACCCAATCTTCATTAATGAAGCTAGCTACGTACTCCTGCACTTTCTCGATGCGCTGCGTATCGTCAGTCGGGACTTCAAGGTTGAAGCTTTGCAGGCTAAGCGACGTCTGCCAGGTGTTTGTTTTCACCATAAACACCGGCAAGCCGGTCTGAAACGCGCGTTCGCACAGGCGTGCGATGGGCGCTTCAATCTGATAGCCACCGGTCAACAGCACTGCACCGATTCCTACGCCGTTCATCGCGGCCAAACAGGCGGCAACCAGTACATCAGGACGATCGGCGGAGGTTACCAGCAGTGAACCCGGACGGAAGTGCTCCAGCATATGTGGAATGCTACGCGCACAGAAGGTGACAGATTTCACACGGCGCGTCTGGATTTCACCTTCGTTGATGATATCGGCGTTCAGGTGACGGCACATATCGATGGCGCGAGTGGCGATCAGATCAAAGCTCCACGGTACACAACCCAGCACCGGCAGCGGACTGTTGGCAAACAGCTGCTTTGGATCGATGTTGGCGATGCTGGCTTTAGAGGAGTCATCAAAAATTTCTGACAGATCCGGGCGCGTACGACCTTGCTCATCCACCGGCGCATTCAGTTTGTTGATGATCACGCCAGTGATGTTTTTGTTTTTGCTGCCGCCAAAGCTGCTTTGCGTCAGTTCGATACGCTCTTTGAGCTGCGCCGGAGAATCGTTGCCCAGCGCCATGACGAAGACGATTTCGGCGTTCAGGGTTTTAGCGATCTCATAGTTCAGAGCAGATGCAAACTGATGTTTACGCGTGGGGACCAGACCTTCAACCAGCACTACTTCCGCGTCTTTAGCGTTTGCGTGATAGTTGGCAATGATCTCTTCCATCAACACGTCTTGCTGGTTAGATCCAAGCAGCGACTCAACGCGTGACATCTGCAGCGGTTCTGCGGCAGGAATCGCGGAGCTTTTACGGATAATGCTGGTGGTTTGGTCTGGCGCATCGCCACCCGCACGTGGCTGGGCAATTGGCTTGAATACGCTCAGGCGCACGCCTTTGCGCTCCATGGCACGGATCACGCCGAGGCTGACGCTGGTCAGACCGACGCTGGTGCCGGTAGGAATGAGCATAATTGTACGTGACACGATAGAAACCTCTCAGGTGTTGCAGACTGTCTAAAACAACTCCGTCAGCCTAAGCTGACGGAGAGAAGTGTTTTTAAGCGGTGAGACGCGCGGCGTCTTGAGCAATCACCAACTCTTCGTTGGTTGGGATCACCACGGCTGGGCGCGTGCCTTCTTTGTTGATGAAACCCGATTTGCCGAAGCGTGCTGCAAGGTTGCGCTCGTGATCGACTTCGAAGCCGAGCAGACCCAGTTTCTGCAGCGCCAGCTCGCGCACCATCGCCGCGTTTTCACCGATACCACCGGTGAAGACCACGGCGTCCAGACGGCCTTCCATCAGCGCAGTGTAGCTGCCGATGTATTTCGCCAGGCGGTGGCAGAACACATCCATCGCACGCTTAGCATCTTCTTTGGTGCTGTAGTTGTCTTCCACATAGCGGCAGTCGCTGGTGACTTCGGTCAGACCTAACAGGCCAGACTCTTTGGTCAGCAACTTATTGATGGCATCAACGCTCATGCCCAGGGCATCATGCAGGAAGAAGATAATCGCAGGATCGATGTCGCCACTGCGCGTGCCCATCACCAAACCTTCCAATGGCGTCAGGCCCATGGAAGTATCAACACACTGACCATTGCGAATAGCAGAAACGGAACCGCCATTACCCAAGTGGCAGGTGATGACGTTCAGTTCGCTAACGGGTTTGTTCAGCATTTTCGCGGCTTCCTGCGTCACATAGTAGTGGCTGGTGCCGTGTGCGCCGTAGCGACGAACGCCGTGCTCTTTATACAATTTGTACGGCAGAGCATAGAGATAGGACTCTTCCGGCATTGTCTGATGGAATGCGGTGTCAAAAACCGCGACATTTTTATCAGAAAGATGTGGGAAGTTTTTCAGCGCTTCATCTATACCGATCAGATGCGCAGGATTGTGCAGCGGCGCAAAAGAAGAGGCGTCTTTGATGCCCTGAATAACAGATTCGTCGATGATGACTGATTTGGTCAGCTGCTCGCCGCCGTGAACAATACGATGGCCGATTGCAGCGATTTGTGCCGAAAGCTCTGGTTTTTGTGCCAGAATAGTTTTGACCATGAAATTCAGTGCTTCGCTGTGTGCCGCACCCGCGCCAAGCTGAGCTTCTTGTTTGCTGCCGTCCAGTTTCCACTTAATACGTGCTTCCGGTAAATGGAAACATTCAGCCAAACCGGAGAGGTATTCGTCGCCGGTAACAGGGTTAAGGATGGCAAACTTAAGTGAAGAACTGCCGCAGTTCAGAACCAGAACTAACTTCGTCGACATGGAAGTACCTATTTTTGTTAAATAGTGGCTAAAAAAAACGCAATCAGACTAACAGCGTAGCCCATGAAAGCTGGTAGGTTAATGATAAACATCATGTGCTAGTCAAAAATTCAGTGACATGCAAAAAATTTTGGTGATTTTACGCTTATTTTTGATAAGCACTTAGCGAAACATGGCTCTGGCCGCTCTTTTATTGAGCTAAAGCTTCCGGTAATGTTACTCAAACGGCGTCAGAATACTCACTGTCACCCGCAAAGACAAAAACTTTTGAAGGATGTTACGTAAAGTTGTGTAGTTATCGGTTTATTTTAAATATTGCAGATTTAGTTGAGGTCTATCATGGCGAATGAGACAGACAAACCCGGCTGGTTCGGCTTGTTCCAGCGCGGACAGCGATACATGAAGACCTGGCCTGCAGACAAGCGCCTGGCGCCGGTATTTCCTGAAAATCGCGTGGTGAATGCAACGCGTTTTGCCATTCGCTTTATGCCGCCGCTGGCGATTTTCACCCTGACGTGGCAAATCGCGATGGGGGGACAACTTGGTCCAGCAATTGCCACCGCGCTGTTTGCCTGCAGCCTGCCGATGCAAGGATTATGGTGGTTAGGTAAACGTTCGGTAACGCCGTTGCCGCCGACGCTGCTGCAGTGGTTCCATGAAGTGCGTACCAAACTGCAAGAAGCGGGGCAGGCGATTGCACCCGTTGACGGTAAGCCGACATATCAGTCGCTCGCCGATGTGCTGAAGCGCGCGTTTAAACAGCTTGATCGCACTTTCCTCGACGATCTTTGATCCGCGGACGCTTTTACCTGCCAGAGAATTTGAGCCAAATCCCGGTTCAAATCAAAGAAAAGTGGTGCGGACATACACGCATCACTCTCCTTGTGTAATCATTTCTTCATTGTTTAAATCTTAAGCGGCCGCCTGGCCCGGGAGCAAACCATGGAAATGACCCACGCACAACGATTGATCCTCTCCAATCAATACAAAATGATGGCCATGCTGGAACCCGATAACGCCGAGCGCTATCGTCGTTATCAAACCATTATTGAACGCGGCTATGGCTTGCAGTTACGCGAGCTCGATAAGGAATTCGGCGAGCTAACCGAAGCGACCTGTCGCTTACTGATCGATATTATGGAAATGCATCATGCGCTGCATGTTTCGTGGTCGAACCTCAAAGATGGCAGCGCGATTGATGAGCGTCGCCTGGCGTTTCTCGGCTTTGATGCGGCCACCGAAGCGCGTTATCTCGGCTACGTGCGTTTTATGGTGAACGTAGAAGGGCGCTATACCCATTTTGATTCCGGCACACACGGCTTCAATGCCCAAACGCCGATGTGGGAAAAATACCAACGCATGCTTACGGTGTGGCACACTTGTCCGCGTCAATATCATCTCAGCGCGAATGAGATCGCGCAGATTATCAATGCCTGAATAAGGAGCGACGCGTGAAGTACAGGGGTTTTCTGTTTGATTTAGACGGTACGCTGGTGGATTCACTGCCTGCTGTGATTCGCGCATGGTCATTGTGGGGTGAGCGCCATGGTTTGTCTGCGGAAGAGGTCCTGAGCTATATCCATGGGAAGCCTGCGATCAACTCGCTGCGCCATTTCATGGCGGGACAATCTGAAGAGGCGATTCAGGCGGAATTTCTCTGGCTTGAACGCCTCGAAGCGGAAGACACGCATGGCGTACAGGCGATTCCGGGCGCATTAGCGTTACTGTCAACGTTGAACGAGTTGCAGATCCCATGGGCGATTGTCACATCGGGGTCGATCCCTGTTGCCTATGCGCGCCATAAAGCCGCCAATCTACCCATGCCAGAGGTGTTCATCACTGCGGAGAACATCAAGCACGGTAAGCCGAATCCCGAGCCTTATTTGCTGGGCGCCGAGCGTTTGGGGCTTTCAGCGACGCAATGCGTGGTGGTTGAGGATGCGCCAGCGGGCATCATTTCAGGATTGGATGCGGGCAGTGCGGTGATCGCTATAAATGCGCCAGCCGATGCGCCGCGCATTGATGAAGTCACCTTCCGCGTCGCTTCGCTTGAACCGTTAAATGTCACTAAAGAAGATAGCGGTGAATTTACCCTTTCTATCACCGCATAAAAAAACGGGCCGCTGCGGCCCGTTTTTTTACAGCGGCGTATCCTGTGAGATTTCATCCAGCGACAGGCTAAAGCTGGGAATAAACACCTCAACAAAATAATCCATTTCCGGCGAGCGCCGCTGCGTCAGGGTTTTCTCCAGGCGCGCTTTGGCCAGCAAAAACTCGTTATTACCCGCCGACAACTCTTCCAGACACTTCACATAGGCGCAAAGTGCATCCGCTTGCTTAACCACGGATTGTTCACTTTCGCTATGCATGTGTTCATCTATCAGCGGCCGATAAGCGTCCTGCAGTTCGGGCGGCAGCATATCGATGAGTTTCTGCTGGGCAATTTTCTCGATCTTTTTATATTCGTGCGCAATTTGCGCGTTGTAGTACTTCACCGGCGTCGGTAAATCCCCGGTCAATACTTCGCTGGCATCATGATACAGCGCTAGCATGGCAATGCGCTCGGCGTTGAGGTTGCCGTTAAACTTTTTGTTTTTGATGATGGCGAGCGCGTGAGCAACCATCGCCACCTGCAGACTATGCTCGGAAACGTTTTCAGTGCGCACATTGCGCATTAATGGCCAGCGGTTAATCAGTTTGAGACGGGAGAGGTGGGCGAAAAAATGGCTACGAGTCATGGACGGTTCCTGTTCGCACGGCGGGGAAGATATCTTTTCCCCGAAATGCGAACAGTATACGCGTCACAATTTACTGGCGATACCCTTGTAAGAAACGACCAAACTTGCTGACGGCCATTTCCAAATCGTCCACGCGCGGCAGCGTAACGATGCGTACGTGATCCGGCCACGGCCAGTTGAACGCGGTGCCCTGAACCAGCAGCACTTTTTCCTGCAACAGGAAATCCAGCACCATCTTCTGATCGTCGAAGATGTTGAATTTCTTGGCGTCAATACGCGGGAACATATAGAGCGCACCTTGCGGCTTCACACAGCTGACGCCAGGAATATCATTAATTAATTCCCACGCACGCTGGCGCTGTTCATACAAACGTCCGCCGGGCGCGATAAATTCACTAATGCTTTGATAACCACCCAATGCGGTCTGAATCGCGTGTTGTGCAGGAACGTTGGCACACAGGCGCATCGACGCCAGCATCTCCAGACCTTCAATGTAACCTTTAGCGTGTTTCTTCGGACCATTCAAAACCATCCAGCCCTGACGGAAACCCGCCACGCGATAGGTTTTGGACAAGCCGTTGAAGGTCACCGTCAGCAGATCGGGTGCCAGCGCAGCAATCGAATGATGTTGTGCTTCGTCGTAGAGAATCTTGTCGTAGATTTCATCGGCGAAAATAATCAGATTGTGCTGGCGCGCAATTTCAACAATCTCAAGCAACAACTCTTTGCTGTAAACCGCGCCGGTCGGGTTATTCGGGTTAATGATGACAATGCCACGCGTGCGCGGGGTGATCTTGCTGCGAATATCATCCAGGTCAGGGAACCAACCTGCTGATTCATCACACAAATAATGCACCGCTTTACCGCTTGACAGCGAAACGGCAGCGGTCCACAGCGGATAATCCGGCGCAGGCACCAGCATTTCATCACCGCTGTTGAGCAATGCCTGCATCGCTTGCACAATCAGTTCGGATACGCCGTTACCAATATAGATGTCTTCGACAGTGACATCGCGCATGTCACGCGCCTGGTAATGCTGCATGATCGCTTTACGCGCCGAATACAGCCCCTTTGAATCGCAATAACCCTGCGAGCTCGGCAGATTGCGAATGACATCGACCAGAATTTCATCAGGTGCTTCGAAACCAAACGGGGCAGGGTTGCCGATGTTCAGCTTGAGAACTTTGTTGCCTTCTTCTTCGAGACGTTTAGCTTCTTTCAGTACCGGGCCACGGATGTCATAACAGACATTTTCCAGCTTGCCGGATTTATCAATTTGAAAATTCATTGTTACCGCCTTTATGGGCAGAGTCCTTTAACCTGCCACCAAAAATCAAACTCGCCCAATTTACTCTTCTCACCTTAACAAAAGAAGGGCAGCGCTTGGTTTTGGCGTGTTTGCCATTTTTTCCCCTTTCACGTGGCGTAAAAGTCATTGGAAATCGATTAATCTGGTTCATTAGTCCACAAATGTGAAGAATGTTAATATTAAACGCTGGTAAGGTGTGCCTGACGTGTAAATGCCTTCTTCCATCGACATCCGAGACTATTCAGAAATTTTTCAGTCAAAACTGGCTTAAAAAAACATTAGCGACCAGACGAAATAGTTAAATGAATCTTGTTGGATGGCGGAAAATTGTCTGGTAATGATTAAGCACTGTTTGGCGTCACAAAATAGAGTTCATTCTCATACACTTTCTATTGGCAGGATTAAGCACCATCATCAGCTGCAACTCAGTGTAAAACACGCGTAAAATAGCATTTGCGCTGTATCTTTAACGTAAGTGTTTGAGATTCAGAACCTGGAGGGGTTAAAAAAAGAGCAGCATTATGGCAGGATGTGTGCGAAAAGACTTTTGGTCAAAAATTGCGATGTTTTGAACAAAAACATTTCCATTTATAGCGTAAAAATGATTAAGTATAATTTATTATTTGATGCACTTTATCGCTTCGCATCTACATAACATGATGTTATTTCTTTTAACCCGCAGGGACTTTGTGCGGGAGACATAGACAACTACGCAGCTTCCAGCACCTGTACGACTTACGTTTTCGGCCCAGAAGTTCTGCTGTCTATAATGACGACGCTGCTCTGATCTCAGAGTGGTGCGATCGTCGGCATCCGCCTGACAAATTTTTTCATGGCAGCTCCACACAGGGCTGTCATTAAGCACCATTGCCTCTTATCTCTTTGATAAGTCGGGTAATACACCAGGGTAGTAGTTTTAAAAAATCTTATAAGTGAAGAAAAAACATGACTAATGCAAATCGTCCGATACTGAATCTCGACCTCGATCTGCTGCGTACATTTGTTGCCGTTGCCGATCTGAACACTTTCGCAGCCGCCGCTGCCGCCGTGTGCAGAACGCAGTCCGCAGTGAGCCAGCAGATGCAACGTCTGGAACAATTGGTAGGTAAAGAGCTGTTTGCCAGACATGGACGTAATAAATTGCTGACGGAGCATGGCATTCAACTGCTGGGTTACGCCAGGAAAATCCTTCGTTTTAATGACGAAGCTTGCACCTCTTTAATGTACAGCAACATCCAGGGCGTTCTGACCATTGGCGCTTCAGATGATACCTCAGATACCATTCTGCCGTTCCTGCTTAACCGCGTAACGTCGGTCTATCCGAAGCTGGCCATTGATGTGCGTGTTAAGCGCAACCCGTTCATGATGGAAATGCTTAATCAAGGTGAAGTCGATCTGGTTGTGACCACGTCCAGCCCAGGAAACTTTACTTATCAGGTACTGCGTACTTCACCAACGTTGTGGTACTGCGCGGCAGATTATATCTTCCAGCGTGGAGAGGCCATTCCTTTGGTTCTGTTGGATGAGCCAAGCCCGTATCGTGATATGGCCATTGATCACCTCAACGAGGCTGGCATTCCGTGGCGCATCTCGTATGTTGCTTCAACGCTGGCTGCCGTCCGTGCAGCGGTTAAAGCCGGTTTGGGTGTGACAGCGCGTCCTGTTGAGATGATGAGTCCAGAACTGCGCGTGATGGGCGCGGCAGAAGGTTTGCCAGTATTGCCTGACACCCAGTATCTGCTGTGCCGTAATCCAGACAGCGATAACGAACTGGCGCTGGCGATCTTCAATG
Organism: Pantoea sp. GCM10028869; assembly: GCF_042666835.1. Taxonomy (NCBI): domain Bacteria; kingdom Pseudomonadati; phylum Pseudomonadota; class Gammaproteobacteria; order Enterobacterales; family Erwiniaceae; genus Pantoea; species Pantoea sp. GCM10028869. Next base: position 340,737 of record NZ_JBHTGO010000004.1, read on the forward strand.
CCATGCAGTCCACCAACGATCCTTATAATCTGAGTGCTAATCCAGACGGTACCTTGTTACTGGATGATGAAGAGTAAGGGTTGCAGTTACTGGTAATTCCTCTCAATTGGAATACCGGTTAATTGTTAAAACCGATAAAAATGAGCCTTAGCTGGGTAATTATCCGCTAAGGCTTTTTTTATGCCTTTTAATACGTCGTTTTTAGAGCGATTTCCTGAAAAAGATTTCACTCGACAACTTAAAAATGAAATGTGTTCCATTTTTGCTCCACATGGAATGATTTTATCAATTCGTGCCAACTTTCCCAGGGCAATTGCCCGTCCACTCCGCTGTTTTTTGCAGCATAAAACCCAGTTATGTGCTTTAGATCAAAAAAATACCCCTGGTAAGGGGGGGGAATCTCGGGCGAGACCTGTCAAAATATGATTGTTAAATGCACGATCCACGCATGTGAATACCCGCTACACTAAAATTAACCTCACAAACTGAAGCGATTTAGCTGGCGCTCAGAGGGTTGAATGTTAATAATATGATGCAGCTGTAAAATAATGTTTGGATACTTTTGTCAAAGTTGACAAAAGGTTATAGAAAGGAGTAAAAACCCCTATAAAATTGCTGCTTTATTGCTAATGACAGCAAAATTTATAAGGTTTTTTACCCTTCCCTTGAATCGATGTGGTGTGTTTGCTGCAACAGCGCAGGATGCCATCACCACTTTTGATGAGTAAGCAAAGAGTATGTCGACAACTACAGAAGTGATCGCTCATCACTGGGCATTTATTGTTTTTATCGTTATCGCATTCGGCCTGTGTGCCTTTATGTTGACCGGTGGCTGGTTGTTAGGTGGTCGTGCGCGTGCGCGTCATAAGGACACTCCGTTCGAATCGGGTATTGAGTCGGTCGGTGACACTCATATTCGCCTCTCTGCAAAATTCTATCTGGTTGCGATGTTTTTCGTCATATTCGACGTCGAAGCCCTCTATTTATACGCATGGTCGACTTCCATTCGCGAAAGCGGTTGGGTCGGCTTTGTCGAAGCCGCAATTTTCATTTTGGTGCTCTTGGCAGGCCTGGTTTATCTGGTGCGCATCGGTGCGCTGGATTGGGCTCCTGCGCGTCGTCGCGTAGTGGTCAAATCTGTCCCGGTCAGTCACAGCCACACCAACCCTCATAAGCAGTAAAAGCGAGGCAATAAGATGGACTACACGCTGACACGCGTAGACCCGAACGGGGGCGGCGATAACGATCGTTATCCTCTGCAGAAACAGGAAACGGTTACCGATCCGCTGGAGCAACACGTTCACCGGAGCGTCTACATGGGCAAGCTCGAGCACGCCCTGCATGACATGGTGAACTGGGGTCGTAAAAACTCACTCTGGCCGTATAACTTCGGCCTTTCCTGTTGCTACGTGGAAATGACCACATCCTTCACCGCAGTGCATGACGTGGCACGTTTTGGCGCCGAAGTTATGCGCGCCTCGCCACGTCAGGCTGACTTCATGGTGATCGCCGGTACGCCATTTACCAAAATGGCGCCGGTTATTCAGCGTTTATATGACCAAATGCTAGAGCCGAAATGGGTGATTTCCATGGGCGCATGCGCTAACTCGGGTGGCATGTATGACATCTACTCGGTGGTGCAGGGCGTGGATAAATTCCTGCCGGTTGACGTGTACATTCCTGGCTGCCCGCCGCGTCCAGAAGCGTATATGCAGGCATTGCTGCTGCTACGCGAGTCGATTGGCAAAGAGCGTCGTCCGCTGTCTTGGGTGGTCGGTGATCAGGGTGTTTATCGCGCCAATATGCAGCCAGAGCGTGAAAGAAAGCGTGGCGAGCGTATTGCCGTCACCAACCTGAGATCGCCAGACGAAGTTTAAGCTTCCCGTACACGGATGGAGCCACGGCCACAGCAAAACATCACAATTTAATGTGCGCCGCCATCCTGACGCCTTCTTTTGAGCGCCTGATTACAGGCCGGAATGGTGAGTAACGTATGACTGATTTAACCACGCAAGATCTCGCTCAGCCTTCATGGCAAACCCGCGATCACCTGGATGACCCAGTGGTCGGCGAGCTGCGTAACCGTTTTGGGCCGGATGCCTTTACCGTTCAGGCTACCCGCACCGGGATTCCGGTAGTCTGGGTAAAGCGTGAACAGCTATTAGAAATCGTTGAATTCCTGCGCAAGCTGCCAAAGCCCTATGTCATGCTGTATGACTTACACGGTTTTGATGAGCGTTTACGCACTAACCGCGCCGGTTTGCCCGCCGCGGATTTTTCCGTTTTCTATCACCTGCTTTCAATTGAACGCAACCGCGACATCATGCTCAAGGTCGCTTTATCTGAAAACGATCTGAATGTGCCAACCATCACCAAAATTTTCGCTAACGCCAACTGGTATGAGCGCGAAACCTGGGAGATGTTTGGCATCACTTTCAATGGTCACCCGCACCTGACGCGCATCATGATGCCGCAGACGTGGGAAGGCCATCCGCTGCGTAAAGATTATCCGGCGCGCGCTACCGAGTTCGATCCCTTCGAGCTGACCAAGCAGAAAGAAGATCTGGAGATGGAGGCACTGACCTTCAAGCCTGAAGATTGGGGCATGAAGCGCAGCACCACCAATGAGGACTTCATGTTCCTCAACCTCGGTCCGAACCACCCCTCTGCGCACGGTGCTTTCCGCATCATTCTGCAGTTAGATGGTGAAGAAATCGTCGATTGCGTTCCCGATGTCGGCTACCACCATCGTGGCGCGGAGAAGATGGGCGAGCGCCAATCCTGGCACAGCTACATTCCGTACACCGACCGTATCGAGTACCTCGGCGGCTGCGTGAACGAAATGCCTTACGTGCTGGCGGTGGAAAAACTGGCGGGCATTACCGTGCCGGATCGCGTCAATGTGATCCGCGTGATGTTGTCTGAACTGTTCCGCATCAACAGCCATCTGCTCTATATCTCCACCTTTATTCAGGACGTCGGCGCGATGACGCCGGTGTTCTTCGCCTTTACCGATCGTCAGAAAATCTATGATGTGGTGGAAGCGATTACCGGTTTCCGTATGCACCCGGCGTGGTTCCGCATCGGCGGCGTCGCGCATGACCTGCCGAAAGGCTGGGAACGTCTGCTGCGCGACTTCCTCGACTGGATGCCGAAGCGTCTGAAAGAGTACGACAAAGCCGCACTGCGCAATACCGTGTTGATGGGCCGTTCGCAAGGTGTTGCGGCGTACAACATGGACGAAGCACTAGCGTGGGGCACCACCGGCGCAGGTCTGCGCGCCACTGGTTTAGATTTTGACGTGCGCAAATGGCGTCCATATTCAGGTTACGAAAACTTCGATTTCGAAATTCCGGTTGGCGCTGGCATCAGTGATGCGTACACCCGCGTGCAGCTGAAAATGGAAGAGATGTGGCAGTCACTGCGCATTCTGGAACAGTGCCTGAACAACATGCCTGAAGGCCCGTTCAAAGCGGACCATCCGCTGACAACGCCGCCGCCGAAAGAGCGCACGCTGCAGCACATTGAAACCCTGATCACTCACTTCCTGCAGGTTTCGTGGGGCCCAATCATGCCGGCCAACGAATCCTTCCAGATGATTGAGGCGACCAAAGGGATCAACAGTTACTACCTGACCAGCGATGGCAGCACCATGAGCTATCGCACCCGCGTGCGTACGCCGAGCTTCCCGCATCTGCAGCAGATCCCATCGGTGATCCGCGGCAGCCTGGTATCCGACTTGATCGTTTACCTCGGTAGTATCGATTTTGTTATGTCAGACGTGGACCGCTAATTATGCACGATCAAAAAATTGCTATTCACACCATCGACCCTACTGAGGTCTTCGTGCTGAGCGAGGCCGAGCACCACGCTATCGAGCACGAGAAACACCATTACGAAGATGCACGCGCCGCTTCGATCGAAGCGTTGAAGATCGTGCAGAAACAGCGTGGCTGGGTGCCGGACGGCGCGATTAACGCCATCGCAGATGTTCTGGGGATTCCAGCCAGTGATGTTGAAGGCGTAGCGACTTTCTATAGCCAAATCTATCGTACGCCGGTTGGCCGCCACGTTATTCGCTACTGTGACAGCGTGGTGTGCCACATCACGGGTTATCAGGGGATTCAGGATGCGCTGGAGCAAAATCTGAACATCAAGCCGGGCCAGACTACGGCGGATGGACGCTTTACGTTGCTGCCAACTTGCTGCCTGGGTAACTGCGATAAAGGGCCAACCATGATGGTGGATGAAGATACCCACGTTCATCTGACGCCTGAAGGCATCGCCAACTTGCTGGAGCAGTATCAATGACCATTAAACAGATCATTCGTACTGCCGAAACGCATCCACTGACCTGGCGTCTCCGTGACGACAAGCAGCCGATCTGGATCGATGAATATCGCAGTAAAAACGGTTATGTCGGCGCAGAAAAAGCGTTGAAAGATTTCAGCCAGGACGAAATCGTCTCGGCGGTAAAAGACTCCGGCCTGAAAGGCCGCGGTGGTGCAGGCTTTAACACCGGCCTGAAGTGGAGCCTGATGCCGAAAGACGAATCCATGAACATCCGTTACCTGCTGTGTAATGCCGATGAAATGGAGCCGGGCACTTACAAAGACCGCTTGCTGATGGAGCAACTGCCGCACCAACTGGTAGAAGGCATGCTGATCAGTGCGTTCGCGCTGAAAGCCTATCGTGGCTATATATTCTTACGTGGTGAGTACATCGAAGCGGCCGTTAATCTGCGTCGCGCGATTGCTGAAGCCACCGAAGCGGGCTATCTCGGCAAAAATATTCTTGGTACTGGTTTTGATTTCGAGCTGATCGTCCACACCGGCGCAGGTCGTTATATCTGCGGTGAAGAGACAGCACTGATTAACTCGCTGGAAGGACGTCGTGCGAACCCGCGCTCTAAGCCGCCATTCCCGGCCAGTGCCGGCGTGTGGGGCAAGCCGACCTGCGTGAACAACGTGGAAACGCTGTCGAACGTGCCTGCCATCTTCCTTAACGGCGTTGACTGGTACAAAAACATCTCTACCAGCGAAGACACCGGCACCAAAATGATGGGCTTTTCCGGCCGCGTGAAAAATCCTGGCGTCTGGGAATTGCCGTTCGGCACCACCGCACGTGAAATCCTTGAGGATTACGCCGGTGGCATGCGTGATGGCCTGAAATTCAAAGCCTGGCAGCCAGGCGGTGCAGGAACTGACTTCCTCACCGATCAGCACCTCGATCTGCCGATGGAATTTGCCAGTATTGGTAAAGCTGGCAGCCGTTTAGGTACTGCGCTGGCGATGGCGGTCGATCACGAAATCAACATGGTTTCACTGGTGCGTAACCTGGAAGAATTCTTTGCGCGCGAATCCTGTGGCTGGTGTACGCCGTGCCGTGATGGATTGCCATGGAGCGTGAAGATCCTGCGTGCGCTGGAGCAGAAGAAAGGTCAGCCGGGTGATATTGAAACCCTGCAGCAACTCTGCCGCCAGCTTGGCCCAGGTAAAACCTTCTGTGCCCACGCACCGGGCGCCGTCGAGCCATTGCAGAGCGCGATTAAATATTTCCGTGAAGAGTTTGAAGCTGGCATTGCGCCGCAGGTGTTTGGCAATACCCGAGCCATCGGCGGTATTCAGCCCAACCTGCTGAAAGCGCGCTGGTAATCAGCCGCCGTACACGGAATTCACCTCATGCCGACTGGCGTGGGGAAAGAATTAGATGTTTAACGCTCGTCTTAGGGCGAGCCTTACGGAAGCATGTTCACTATGGCTACAATCCATGTAGACGGTAAAGAATATGATGTGAACGGAGCGGACAACCTGCTACAGGCGTGTCTCTCTCTGGGCCTTGATATTCCTTATTTTTGCTGGCATCCGGCGCTGGGAAGCGTAGGGGCCTGCCGCCAGTGCGCGGTGAAGCAATTCCAGAATGCCGAAGATACCCGCGGTCGCCTTGTCATGTCCTGCATGACACCAGCGTCGGACGGCACCTTTATCTCCATCGACGATGGCGAAGCGAAAGAGTTTCGTGAAAGCGTGGTGGAATGGCTGATGACCAACCATCCGCACGACTGCCCGGTGTGCGAAGAGGGCGGTAACTGCCATCTGCAGGATATGACGGTAATGACCGGACACAGTTTCCGTCGTTATCGCTTCACTAAACGTACCCACCAGAATCAGGATCTCGGCCCGTTCATTTCGCATGAAATGAACCGCTGTATCGCCTGCTATCGCTGCGTGCGTTACTACAAAGATTATGCCGACGGCAAAGATCTTGGCGTTTATGGTGCTCACGACAACGTCTACTTTGGTCGTCCGGAAGATGGCACGCTGGAAAGCGAATTCTCCGGTAACCTGGTGGAAATCTGTCCGACCGGCGTATTCACCGATAAAACACACTCCGAACGCTATAACCGTAAATGGGATATGCAGTTCGCACCAAGCATCTGTCAGCAGTGCAGCGTGGGTTGTAACACCAGCCCGGGCGAGCGCTATGGCGAATTGCGTCGTATCGAAAACCGCTATAACGGCACCGTAAACCACTATTTCCTGTGCGATCGTGGTCGTTTCGGTTACGGCTACGTCAACCGCAAAGATCGTCCACGTCATCCGGTACAGCAACGCGGCAACGATTGGGTCAGCCTGAATGCTGAACAAGCGGTGAATGCGGCGGCGGATGTGTTGCGTCGGGCGAAAAAAGTCATTGGTATCGGTTCTCCGCGCGCCAGCATTGAAAGCAACTTCGCGTTGCGTGAGCTGGTTGGCGCAGAAAACTTCTCAACCGGTATGCCAGCCGGTGAGCAGGCTCGCGTTGAGCTGATGCTGAAAGTCCTGCAGGACGGCGGCATCTACACGCCATCACTGCGCGAAATTGAGAGCTACGATGCGGTGCTGGTGCTGGGTGAAGATTTGACTCAGGTTGGCGCGCGCGTGGCGTTGTCTGTACGTCAGGCAGTAAAAGGTAAAGCGCGTGAGATGGCTGCGGCACAGAAAGTGGCTGACTGGCAGATCGCGGCAATCCTTAACATCGGTCAGCATGCCAAACATCCGCTGTTCGTAACCAATGTCGACGAAACCCGCCTGGATGATATCGCTGCGTGGAGCTATCGCGCACCGGTGGAAGATCAGGCGCGTCTCGGCTTCGCGATTGCCAATGCGCTGGATGAAAGCGCGCCGGCAGTCAGCGGCTTTGACAGCAAACTGAACGGCAAAGTTGATGTGGTGGTTCAGGCGCTGGCAGGTGCGAAAAAACCGCTGATTATCTCCGGTACCCATTCCGGTAGCATCGCGATGATTGAAGCTGCTGCTAACGTGGCAAAAGCCCTGAAAGCGCGCGGTGCCGATGTCGGTATTACCTTCCTCGCGGGTGCGGCGAACAGCTTTGGCCTCGGCCTGATGGGCGGTCAATCGCTGGATAGCGCACTGGAACAGCTGAGTAAAGGCGAAGCCGATGCGCTGGTGGTGCTGGAAAACGATCTCTATCGTCATGCGCCGAAAGCCAACGTGGATGCGGCGCTCGATACCACCGCTAACGTGATTGTGGTCGATCATCAACGTACCGCAACGCTGGAAAAAGCCGGTTTGGTACTTTCAACCGCCAGCTTTGCGGAGAGCGATGGCACATCAATCAACCACGAAGGCCGCGCGCAGCGCTTTTTCCAGGTTTACGATCCCGCTTATTACGATGACAGCGTAGTGATGCTGGAGAGCTGGCGCTGGTTGCGTTCGCTGCACAGCGCGGTTGAGAGCCGTCACATCGACTGGACTCAGCTGGATCACGTGATTGATGCCACCGTTGCGGCGCTGCCACAGCTGAAAGGCATCAAGGATGCTGCGCCAGACGCCAGCTTCCGTATCCGCGGTCAAAAACTGGCACGTTCACCGCACCGCAACAGTGGCCGTACAGCGATGCGCGCCAATATCAGCGTGCATGAACCGCGTCAGCCGCAAGATAAAGACACCATGTTTGCCTTCTCGATGGAAGGGAACAACCAGCCCAGCGCGCCGCGTTCGCAGATTCCATTTGCCTGGGCGCCGGGCTGGAACTCACCGCAGGCATGGAACAAGTTCCAAGCTGAAGTGGGCGGCAAACTGCGTCATGGCGATCCGGGCGTGCGTCTGTTTGAAGCCAGCGATCGTTCATTGCCGTGGTTTACCGCGATTCCTGAAAGCTTCGTTGAAGGCAGCCAGTGGCGCGTCGCACCTTACTACCAGCTGTTTGGTAGCGAGGAGATGACACAGCGTTCAACCACCTTCCAGAAACGCATGTCCCCGGCCACGCTGGTGATTAACCCGGCTGATGCTGAGAAACTGGGCGTTAATAGCGGTTCTTCCGTGGAGCTGGTGTGTGCAGGCGAAACACTACGCTTGCCGGTACGTTTCTCTGCGTCGCTGCAAGCAGGGCAGGTTGGTTTACCGCTCGGTATGCCGGGCGTGCCGCCGTTCCTCTCAGGTACGCAAATTGACAAACTGCAGGAGGCCGCGCAATGAGTTGGCTGACACCGGACGTTATTGAAATCCTGATCAACATCGGCAAAGCGCTGGTCATCTTGTTGGTGGTTGTCGGTTGTGGTGCCTTCATGAGTTTCGCCGAGCGTCGTCTGCTCGGCCTATGGCAGAACCGTTATGGACCAAACCGTGTTGGCTGGGGCGGCTCGCTGCAGCTGGCTGCTGACATGATCAAAATGTTCTTTAAAGAGGACTGGGTTCCGCCGTTTACCGACCGCTTCATCTTTACGCTGGCACCGGTTATCGCCTTCGTATCGCTGCTGCTGGCTTTCGCCATTGTGCCAGTTTCGCCGACCTGGATGGTCACCGACCTGAACATCGGTCTGCTGTTCTTCCTGATGATGGCGGGTCTGGCGGTGTATGCAGTGCTGTTCGCTGGCTGGTCGAGTAACAACAAATACTCACTGTTGGGTGCGATGCGTGCATCGGCGCAGACGCTGAGCTACGAAGTGTTCCTTGGTCTGTCACTGATGGGCGTGGTGGCGCAAGCCGGCTCGTTCAATATGAATGCCATTGTCGAAAGCCAGGCGCATCTGTGGAACATCATTCCTCAGTTCTTCGGCTTCCTTACCTTCTGCATCGCGGGCGTAGCGGTATGTCACCGTCATCCGTTTGACCAACCAGAAGCGGAGCAGGAACTGGCGGACGGTTACCACATCGAATACGCCGGTATGAAGTTCGGCCTGTTCTTCGTCGGTGAATACGTGGCGATCACCACCGTTTCAGCGCTGATCGTGACGCTGTTCTTCGGTGGCTGGCACGGCCCGTTCCTGCCGCCATTCATCTGGTTCGCTCTGAAAACAGCGTTCTTTATGGTGATGTTTATCCTGATTCGTGCTGCGCTGCCGCGTCCACGCTATGACCAGGTGCTGTCGTTCGGCTGGAAAGTGTGTCTGCCGTTGACGCTGTTGAACCTGCTGGCGACCGCCGCAGTGATTCTGTACACCGCGCAGTAAGGGACATTGAGATGACTTTAAAAGATATTGTCGTTGGCTTCGGCACGACAGTGCGCAGTATCTGGATGATAGGCATGCATGCCTTCGCCAAGCGCGAAACCCAAATGTATCCGGAAGAACCGGTTTATCTGCCGCCGCGTTACCGTGGCCGTATCGTGCTGACGCGCGATCCGGACGGCGCAGAGCGTTGCGTTGCCTGTAACTTATGCGCGGTAGCTTGTCCTGTCGGCTGTATCTCACTGCAAAAAGCCGAGACGCAGGATGGACGTTGGTATCCGGAGTTTTTCCGCATCAACTTCTCACGCTGCATCTTCTGCGGCCTGTGTGAAGAGGCTTGCCCAACCACCGCGATTCAGCTGACACCCGATTTCGAACTGGGTGAGTTTAAGCGTCAGGATCTGGTGTATGAGAAAGAAGACTTGCTGATTTCCGGTCCGGGTAAATATCCGGAGTACAACTTCTATCGTATGGCTGGTATGGCGATCGACGGAAAAGAGAAGGGCGAAGCGGAAAACGAAGCCAAGCCGATCGACGTCAAAGGGTTGTTACCTTAAGGAGCCAGGTATGGAATTTGCGTTTTATCTTTGCGGACTGGTGGCGGTGCTGACGACGCTGCGCGTCATCACGCACACCAATCCGGTACATGCGCTGCTGTACCTGATCGTTTCGCTGCTGTCGATTGCCGGCGTGTTCTTCTCAATGGGCGCCTACTTTGCCGGTGCACTGGAAATCATCGTCTACGCGGGTGCCATCATGGTGCTGTTCGTCTTTGTGGTGATGATGCTGAACCTCGGCAAAACGCAGCAGGATCAAGAGCGCGAGTGGCTCAAACCTTCGCTGTGGATTGGTCCGGGTATCGTCTCTTTACTGCTGCTGGCAGTGATGATTTACGCGATTAGCACGGCAACCGATCAGGGCATTGATGGCACCGTCATCGACGCGAAAGCAGTCGGTATCAGCTTGTTTGGTCCCTATGTTCTGGCGGTTGAGTTGGCATCGATGCTGCTGCTCGCGGGTCTGGTCGTGGCCTTCCATATTGGACGTGAAGAGCGTCACGGCGAAGTGTTGAGCAATCGTCAAGCTGATGCGCAAGCAAATAAGGAGGATCACGCATGATCCCGTTACAACACGGCCTGATGCTGGCCGCTGTGCTGTTTGTTCTCGGCCTGACCTCCGTGGTGCTGCGTCGTAACATCCTGTTTATGCTGATTGGTCTGGAAATCATGATCAATGCCTCCGCGTTAGCGCTGGTGGTAGCAGGCAGCTATTGGGGACAAGCTGATGGTCAGGTGATGTACATCCTGGCGATCAGCCTTGCGGCGGCGGAAGCGAGTATTGGTCTGGCGCTGTTGCTCCAGCTCTATCGTCGTCGTCAGACGCTGAACATTGACACAGTGAGCGAGATGCGCGGATGAATCTTCTCTATTTAACCGTATTATTTCCGCTGATTGGCTTCCTGCTATTGGCGTTTTCACGCGGTCGCTGGTCGGAGAACCTGTCGGCAGCAATCGGTATGGGTTCTGTTGGTCTTGCCGCATTAACCACTATTTATGCCGGTTTCGACTTCTTCAATCAGGGTCAGCAGCCGTTCACTCAGGCGCTGTGGACCTGGATTCACGTCGGCAACTTTGACATTAAAGTGAATCTGGTGCTGGATGGTCTTTCTCTGACCATGCTGTCCGTCGTCACCGGCGTTGGTTTCTTCATCCACATGTTCGCTTCATGGTACATGCGTGGTGAAGAGGGTTATTCGCGCTTCTTCGCTTACACCAACCTGTTCATCGCGAGCATGGTGGTGTTGGTGCTGGCCGATAACCTGATGCTGATGTATCTCGGCTGGGAAGGCGTGGGCTTGTGCTCCTATCTGCTGATTGGCTTCTACTACAGCAATCCAGAGAACGGCAAAGCGGCGATGAAAGCCTTTATCATCACCCGTGTCGGTGATGTGTTCCTCGCTTTCGCCTTGTTCATCCTCTACAACGAGCTGGGCACGCTAAACTTCCGCGAACTGGTGGAACTGGCACCCGCGCACTTCGCTGCAGACAACCACATGCTGCAGTGGGCAACCCTGATGCTGTTGGGTGGCGCGGTCGGTAAATCTGCACAGCTGCCATTACAAACCTGGCTGGCGGATGCGATGGCCGGTCCAACCCCGGTTTCGGCTCTGATTCACGCCGCGACCATGGTAACCGCCGGTGTTTACCTGATTGCACGTACCCACGGTCTGTTCCTGTTGACGCCGGAAGTGCTGCATCTGGTGGGTATCATTGGTGCGATTACCCTGGTGCTGGCAGGTTTTGCTGCGCTGGTGCAAACCGACATCAAACGCGTGCTGGCTTACTCCACCATGAGTCAGATCGGCTACATGTTCCTCGCGCTTGGCGTACAGGCATGGGACGCGGCGATTTTCCACCTGATGACGCATGCATTCTTCAAAGCCTTGCTGTTCCTCTCTTCAGGCTCGGTCATTCTGGCTTGCCATCACGAGCAGAATATTTTCAAAATGGGTGGCCTGCGTAAGAGCATCCCGCTGGTGTATGTCTGCTTCCTGGTGGGCGGTGCCGCCTTGGCTGCGCTGCCGCTGATCACCGCAGGTTTCTACAGTAAAGATGAAATCCTTTTTGGTGCGATGGCGAATGGTCACATCAATCTGATGGTGGCGGGTCTGGTGGGTGCATTCCTCACTTCGATCTACACCTTCCGCATGATCTTTATCGTGTTCCACGGTGAAGAGAAAATTCATGCTCACGCCGGTAAAGGCATTACGCATCACCTGCCGCTGATTGTTCTGATGGTGCTCTCCACCTTTATTGGTGCGCTGATCACGCCTCCTCTGGCGGGTGTTCTGCCGCAGAACGAGTTTGGTGAAGGCGGCAAAGTGATGCTGGAAATCACCTCAGGCGTGGTGGCCATTGTCGGTATCCTGATCGCAGCAGCTCTGTGGCTGGGTAAACGTCAACTGGTGACCAGTATTGCTAACAGCGCGCCGGGTCGTTTCTTCGGCACCTGGTGGTTCGCGGCCTGGGGCTTCGATTGGCTGTATGACAAGGTGTTTGTAAAACCTTATCTCGGCATTGCCTGGTTGCTGAAGCGCGATCCGCTTAACTCACTGATGAACCTGCCTGCGCTGCTGTCGCGTGTTGGTAACAAAGGTTTGGTGGTGAGCGAAAACGGTTATCTGCGCTGGTACGTGGCCTCGATGAGTGTGGGTGCCGTTGTGGTGCTGGCGCTGCTGCTGGTGATTTAAAGATTGATGAGCGGGGCGGGTTCGCTCGCCCAATTAGAATGTCAAAAATTGCCTGAAGTAAGGCAATAAAAAGGGAAGTTTGCCGTGTTATTACCTTGGCTAATTATCATACCTTTTGTCGGTGGCTTGCTCTGCTGGCTTGCGGAGCGTCTTGGCGCAAAAGTTCCGCGCTGGATTGCCATGATCACCATGGGCCTGACGCTAGCGCTTGGTCTGCAGCTGTGGTTGCAGGGAGGCTATTCACTGACGCAGGCTGCGGGCATTCCGCAATGGCAATCGACTTTCTCCGTACCGTGGATTCCGCGCTTTGGCATCAACTTCCATCTGGCAATTGATGGTCTGTCGCTGCTGATGGTGGTGCTGACCGGACTGCTCGGTTTGATGGCGGTACTGTGCTCCTGGAACGAAATTGAGAAATATCAGGGCTTTTTCCACCTCAACCTGATGTGGATTCTCGGTGGTGTGATTGGCGTGTTCCTCTCCATCGATATGTTCCTGTTCTTCTTCTTCTGGGAAATGATGCTGGTGCCGATGTATTTCCTCATCGCACTGTGGGGCCATAAAGCATCCGACGGTAAAACGCGTATCAGCGCGGCGACCAAGTTCTTCATCTACACCCAGGCATCGGGTCTGATCATGTTGGTGGCGATTCTGGCGCTGGTCTTTGTCCATTACAACGCCACCGGCGTGTGGACTTTCAGCTACGAAGAGCTGCTGAAAACTCCGATGTCGCACACCGTTGAATATCTGCTGATGCTTGGCTTCTTTATTGCCTTTGCGGTGAAAATGCCGGTGGTGCCATTACACGGTTGGTTACCCGATGCGCATAGCCAGGCACCAACTGCCGGTTCAGTTGACCTCGCAGGTATCTTGCTGAAAACTGCGGCTTACGGTTTGCTGCGCTTTAGCCTGCCGCTGTTCCCGAATGCGTCAGCAGAGTTCGCACCGATTGCCATGTGGCTGGGTATCATCGGCATCTTCTACGGTGCGTGGATGGCATTCTCACAAACTGATATCAAGCGACTGATCGCTTACACCTCTATTTCGCACATGGGCTTCGTGCTCATCGCCATCTACACTGGCAGCCAACTGGCCTTCCAGGGCGCGGTGATTCAGATGATTGCGCACGGTCTCTCTGCTGCGGCACTGTTCATTTTGTGTGGTCAGCTGTATGAGCGTCTGCATACCCGCGACCTTCGTCAGATGGGCGGCTTGTGGTCACGTATCAAATGGATTCCGGGTCTGTCACTGTTCTTCGCGGTTGCAAACCTTGGTATGCCGGGCACCGGTAACTTTGTTGGCGAATTTATGATTCTGACCGGCAGCTTCCAGGTGGTGCCGGTGATTATCGTCATTGCAACCTTTGGTCTGGTGTTTGCTTCGGTTTACTCCCTGATCATGATGCAGCGCGCTTACTTCGGCGAAGCAAAGTCGAAAGATCCGCTGCCAGGCATGTCACCGCGTGAGTTCATGACTATCGGCGTATTGGTGGTGTTGCTGGTGCTGCTGGGGATTTATCCTCAGCCGATCCTCGACACATCCCATGCTGCGATGAGTAATATTCAGCAGTGGTTTACCGCTTCAATTTCAACTACAAGGCCGTAATTCGCCATGACAATAACTCCTCAACATCTGATCGCGTTACTGCCGCTGTTGATCGTCGGATTGACGGTGGTGGTGGTGATGCTGTCCATTGCGTGGCGACGCAATCACTTTGTTAATGCCACGCTGACGGTGATCGGACTTAACATTGCGCTGTTTTCTCTGTGGTTTGTAGGCCAGGCGGGAGCGATGGACGTCACGCCGCTGCTGCGCGTTGATGGCTATTCGATGTTCTACACCGCACTGGTGGTGCTGGCGAGTTTAGCCACCTGCACCTTCGCTTATCCGTGGCTGGCCGGTTTCCCGGACAACAAAGATGAGTTCTATCTGCTGGTGCTGATTGCAGCACTCGGCGGGATCGTGCTGGCGAGCGCCAATCATCTGGCAGCGCTGTTCATCGGTATCGAACTGCTGTCACTGCCGCTGTTTGGTTTGATTGGTTATGCTTTCCGCCAGAAACGTTCGCTGGAAGCGTCGCTGAAATATACCATTCTGTCGGCGGCGGCCTCATCGTTCCTGCTGTTCGGTATCGCGCTGATTTATGCTGATTCCGGCAGCCTGAGCTTTGTGCTGCTGGGCAAAAGTCTGAGCGATAGCATGATTCAGGAGCCGCTGTTGCTGCTCGGTCTGGGCATGATGATTATCGGACTGGGCTTTAAACTGTCGCTGGTTCCTTTCCACCTGTGGACGCCAGATGTTTATCAGGGTGCGCCAGCGCCGGTTTCAACCTTCCTCGCTACCGCCAGCAAGATCGCCATCTTTGGTGTGATTATGCGCCTGTTCATGTACGCGCCCGTCACTGACAGCGAAGCGGTGCGTACCGTGCTGGGCATCATTGCGTTTGCGTCGATTCTGTTCGGCAACCTGATGGCGATTTCCCAGAGCAACATCAAGCGTCTGCTCGGTTACTCCTCTATCGCGCACCTTGGTTATCTGTTGGTGGCGCTGATTGCGGTGAAAACCCATCAGCTGTCGCTGGAAACCGCAGGCGTTTATCTGGCCGGTTACCTGTTCAGCAGCCTTGGCGCGTTCGGCGTAGTGAGTCTGATGTCGAGCCCTTATCGCGGTCCGGATGCCGATACGCTCTATTCCTATCGTGGTCTGTTCTGGCATCGTCCGATTCTGTCTGCAGTAATGACGGTGATGATGTTGTCACTGGCGGGTATCCCAATGACGCTCGGCTTCATCGGTAAGTTCTACGTTATCGCCTCGAGTGTGAACGCACATCTGTGGTGGTTGAGTGGTGCGGTGGTAGCGGGTAGTGCGATTGGGCTTTATTACTATCTGCGTGTGACGGTGAGTCTGTATCTCAGTCCGCCGGAACTGCACAACCGCGATACGCAAGCCAATTGGGCATTTACTGCCGGCGGCGTTGTGGTGCTGATATCTGCGATTCTGGTGCTGCTGCTCGGTGTTTATCCGCAGCCGCTGATTACACTGGTGCAGATGGCTCAGCCACTGATGTAATTCAGATTTACGAAACCACTGAATCAGGCCTGCGGGCCTGATTTTTTTTGCCTGCAGTTCACGGCATAGTGAGAGGTCGAGCACAGAGTCACCACGAGGTTTTCAGCTGCCGCTGCTGCTCACTGCGTTTGGCGTAGCCGGTGTGATATTCTCATCGGATCCCTTTTTTCGCTCAGACAAGGAAGCACCATGGAAATGCTTTGGCTTGATTGCCACCACAGTGAACTGACAGCGCAACAACTCTACACTTTGCTGGCACTGCGCAATCATGTCTTCATCGTGGAACAAAACTGTCCTTATCAGGATATTGATGGCCAGGATCTAGCTGCCGAAAATCGCCACATTCTCGGATTTCTCGACGGTAAGCTGCTGGCCTATGCGCGCGTGTTAACGCCAGCGCTAGACTCTGCATCGGTAATGATTGGTCGTGTGATTGTTTCTGAAGAAGCACGCGGTTTGAAGCTGGGCTATCGCTTGATGGAGAAGGCGCTGGAGAGCTGTGAAAAGTATTGGTCGCAGCGCGCTATTTATCTCTCTGCGCAGGCACATCTGGAAGGGTTCTACGGTCGTCTGGGCTTTAAAGCGGTGACTGAAGTCTACATGGAAGATGACATTCCGCACATCGGCATGCAAAAAGCATAACGGCGAGGATTGCTCCTCGCCGTTAATCAATCAGCCTGGCGTCATCTGCCGGTCATCAACGTATTTACGTTGATCTGGCGGCGGCGGGAAGTACTGATAGAGCCAGGTTTCACTCAGCGTCTCATCCCTAGTGCGCAGGAACAGGCGCATATCAACCGGTTTGGTCGAGTCGCTGTTTGGATACCAGTCAAACAGAATGCGGTAACCGTTGAGTGGCTCGACGTAGAGAATCTCAACCTGCTTAAATGTGCCTTCTGAAACGGTAATCACCGGCTCAATACCTTTCGGCGCTGCGGCTTTCAGATCGCCACCAACAAAATCAATGGCAAAGCGACGTGACCAGGTATCCGGGAAGTGTTCGCCTGGCGCCCAACCTTCTGGGAAGCCGCCGATACCGGTGCGCGTGGCATCGACACGCGCCAAACCACTGCGCACTGGTGGCAACTGGCTCCAGTAGAGTTTGTACTGGAAGCTGAACTCGCTACCGGCTTTTACCGGTTCTGACGGCTGCCAGAAGCACACCACGTTATCCAGCGTTTCCCCGGTGGTAGGAATCTCCATCACGTTAATGGCGCCTTTGCCCCATTTACCAATCGGTTCTACCCACAGGCTTGGACGTTTGTCGTACCAGCCAATCACATCCTGATAATTTTTGAAGTCATGATCGAGCTGCAACAGGCCAAAACCACGCGGGTTTTCGTCCTGATAGGCGTTGAACTGCAAACGCTGCGGGTTGTTCAGCGGACGTGCAATCCATTCGCCTTCACCGGTCCACATCGCCAGACGATCGGAGTCATGGATTTGTGGATGGTAAGTGTTACACATGCGGCGCTCGTTGGTGCCACAACTGAACATGCTGGTCATTGGCGCAATGCCAAGCTGGCGAATGTCGTTACGCGCAAACAGGTGGTTTTCCACCTCCATCACGACGCGTTTCTCCTCGCAGTGAATGGTGAACTTGTAGGCACCGGTGACGCTCGCGCCATCCAGCAGGGCGTAGACCACGAAAGTAGTGTCATCCGCTTTTGGTGTTTCGAACCAGAACGCGGTGAAGTCCGGGAACTCTTCTTTGCCGTTGCTGAAGGTGTTGACCGCCACGCCGCGCGCGGAGAGGCCGTACTGGAAGGTTTCATCAACCGCACGGAAATAGCTGGCGCCAAGGAAAGAGACGATATCGCGGCGCGCCAGTTCAGGTTTCTTAAACGCACGGAAACCGGCAAAGCCGAGATCGGTTTTACCAACCAGCTGCCTGGTATCAACGTTGGCGTTGTGATAATTGAACAGCTCCGGACGGAAGTGGATCTCACGCGCTTCACGGCTCTGGGCATCGACCGAGAACATGCGGATGCGGCGCTTGAAGCCCATACCGACGTGGAAGAATTGCACGTCCAGCTGACGATCGGGGATGTTATTCCACAGCGAGTGGTTAGCGTCGTACTGAATTTCGTTATAGGCCTGCGGAGTGAGATTGGCCAGGGTGTCGGGCAAGGGGCCGGGGGCGCCGCCCCAGGGCTGTTTTGCCAGCGCGGAGGCTTTCTTTTTCAGTGAGTCGAAATCGAAGCGAACCGCGGTACCGTCGGCGATACCATCATCGGCCCAGGCGGATTGTGCAAACAGCGTGGAGAGACCCGTCATGCCGCTAACAGCGGAGAGGGCCATGGACGCTTTCATAAATTTTCTACGATTCATGCCGGAAATCTAATCCTTAGCTGCTCGGGTGTATTTTGACTCTCGTAAGACGAGAAGCGTCTGACTACAGGGGGTTACGACAGTCGTGAAAATAAATAATTCAGTCTGCGGAAAATTTATCAGATTAATCAAATAAGCGAAGCAGAATTCGCGTAGCGGCAGCGTACATGACACAACTTTGCACTGCGGTGGATGAAACTCGGTGAAAACCTTGCAGTCGCCACCCAGCAAATCTGCAATTTATGACTATAGTTAAACCACAACGAGCAAGGAACATGGAGGAACTACATAGTGTCATCTTCAGATCAATTTGAAACGCACCTTGACGACGACCTGGCGCTGCTAACGGAAACGCTGGAAGAAGTGTTACGCGCATCAGGCGATCCGGCCGATCAGAAATATATCGAGCTGAAACTCAAAGCTGAACAAGCGCTGGAAGACGTGAAATCGCGCGTTAGCCATGCGTCAGACAGCTATTACTATCGTGCCAAAAACGCGGCCTATCGCGCCGATGATTATGTGCATGAAAAACCGTGGCAGGGGATTGGCATCGGTGCCGCCGCTGGCCTATTTGTCGGTTTACTGCTGGCTCGACGATAAGTTCCAACGGGCGCGACACGCTTCGCGCCCGCTTCCTGATTTCCTCGCCGCTTTTCCCGTTAAATCCCTGTTTCGCATCATCCGCGATTGTGTTTCGCCTGCGCGCTTCCTACAGTAAAGCGACAGGGAAAAGGAGAACGCAACGTGATACGTGTAGAAATGCTCTCAACGGGCGATGAAGTGTTACATGGGCAGATTGTCGATACCAACGCCGCGTGGCTGGCCGATGTGCTGTTCCAGCACGGTTTGCCGATGACCAGCCGTAGCACCGTCGGTGATGCAATGACCTCGCTGGTGGAGGCGCTGCAGAGCCGCAGCCAGATTGCTGACGTGCTAATCGTGAATGGCGGTTTAGGACCGACCAGTGACGATCTCAGCGCGCAGGCCGCAGCCATTGCCAGCGGCAGCGAGTTAGTTATCCAGCAACCCTGGCTGGAAAAAATGGAAGCCTGGTTCGCCAGCCGCGGACGTGTGATGGCACCGAGCAACCGCAAGCAGGCAGAAATCCCCGCCATAGCTGAGATGCTCGATAATCCGGTCGGCACCGCATGCGGCTTCGCGCTGCAGCTCAATCGCTGCTGGATTTTCTTCACCCCTGGCGTGCCGTCGGAATTTAAAGTGATGGTTGAGCAGGAGATTATTCCGCGCCTCAAAGCACGCTTTGAACTGCCTGAGCCACCATTGTGTTTGCGCCTCACCACCTTTGGACGTGGGGAAAGTGACATTGCCGCCGAGCTGGAGCCGCTCCCGCTGCCGGAAGGCGTGGTGATGGGCTATCGCTCATCGATGCCGATTATTGAAATCAAACTCACCGGACCCGCCAGCCAGCGCGTGGCGATGGAGCAAGTGTGGCAGCAGGTAAAACTGTTGCTGGCTGAATGCACCATTTTTGAAGGCACCGAAGGTTTACCGGCGCTGCTGGCGCGCGAGTTGCAGCAGCGTGGCTTCCATTTGGCGCTGAGCGAGCAGTTCACCGCCGGCTTACTTAACTGGCAGCTGGCCGCAGCGGACGTGGCGCTCAGCAAAGCAGAGATTCTGCCGCCGCAGGATGAAGATCTGGAAGCGCAGGTTGCGCGCACGCGTGACTGGGCGAAACAGCAGGGCGTGGCGCTGGCGTTGTCGGTGGGAAATTTAGTAGAAGGCGAAGTATCGATTGCATTGCATACGCCGGAAGCCAGCTGGGGCCAACGCGTAAAGTTCACTCATGGACGTCATAACGTGGAAACGCGGCAGAAAGTGGTGGCGATGATGGCGATGAACATGTTGCGTCGCTGGCTACACGGCAGTGAAGTCAGCACCGGTCACGGTTGGATTGATGTGCTGGAAACGGTGAAAAGCTGATTGATCACCAGGTCGCCATCAATGGCGGCCTGGTCAATCACAGCTCGATCTCAATCTCCCCTTTGGCGCGACAGCAGCACGGCAAAATCTCGCCTTGCTGCACAAACGCCAACGGGGTTTCGGCATAATCCACTTCGCCTTTTAGCAAACGCATGCGGCAAGAGCCGCAGTAGCCTTCGCGACACTGAAACTCAACGCACAGATTATTAGCTTCCAGCGTCGCCAGCAGATTGGGGTGATCTTCTGCGCACTCCAGCCGGGAGCCGGAGCTACGCAGAATAACAACAGAGCGGCTCATGCTTACAGCTGGAAGCCGTCGAAATCGTCTTCGCCCACTTCAGAATCAATCTGACCGACCAAATACGAGCTCACTTCAACTTCCTGCGGTGCAACCTGTACGTTGTCCGACACCAGCCACGAGTTGATCCATGGAATGGGGTTGGAACGCGTCTGGAACGGCAGATCGAGACCCACCGCCTGCATACGGATGTTGGTGATGTACTCGATATACTGGCACAGAATGTCTTTGTTCAGGCCAATCATCGAGCCGCCGCTGAACAGGTATTCTGCCCACTCTTTTTCCTGCTCGGCTGCCTTCTTGAACAGATCGAAGCATTCATCACGACACTCCGCGGCGATAGCTTTCATCTCTGGATCGTCTTCACCGGTGCGCAGCAGGTTCAGCATATGCTGGGTGCCGGTCAGATGCAGCGCTTCATCGCGTGCAATCAGCTTGATGATTTTGGCGTTGCCTTCCATCAGCTCGCGCTCGGCGAAAGCAAATGAACAGGCGAAGCTGACGTAGAAGCGAATCGCTTCCAGCGCGTTGACGCTCATCAGGCAGATATAGAGCTGCTTTTTCAGATCGCGCAGGTTAACGGTAACGGTTTTACCGTTGACCTGATGCGTACCTTCACCCAGCAGATGCCAGTAACTGGTCATCTCGATCAGGTCATCGTAGTACTTCGAGATATCTTCGGCGCGCGCCAGAATCTGCTCGTTGGTGACGATATCGTCAAACACCACCGCCGGATCGTTAACGATGTTACGGATGATGTGCGTGTAGGAGCGCGAGTGAATGGTCTCGGAGAACGCCCAGGTTTCAATCCAGGTTTCCAGCTCAGGGATGGAAATCAACGGCAGCAGCGCCACGTTCGGGCTACGGCCCTGAATCGAGTCCAGCAGCGTTTGATACTTCAGGTTGCTGATGAAGATGTGCTTTTCATGCTCCGGCAGCGCCTGGTAATCGATGCGATCGCGCGAGACGTCCACTTCTTCCGGACGCCAGAAGAAGGAGAGCTGCTTCTCAATCAGCTTTTCAAAGATGTCATATTTCTGCTGATCGAAACGGGCAACGTTGACGGACTGGCCAAAGAACATCGGCTCTTTCAGCTGGTCATTTTTGTTCTGCGAGAATGTGGTGTAAGCCATTTTGAGTCCAAATGTGAAGAGGGCCGACCAATGTCGGCCCTGACAAGATGAGATTAGATCTTACATGCGCCGCTTTCGCAGCCATCATCCTGAATGGAAGGTGCCAGATCGTCCTGTGCATCTTCTGCACCGTCGCGGGTGTTTTGATAGTACAGGGTTTTCACGCCGAACTTGTACGCGGTCAGCAGGTCTTTCAGCAGCTGTTTCATCGGCACTTTGCCATTCGCAAAGCGGCTCGGATCGTAGTTGGTGTTCGACGAAATCGCCTGATCGATGAACTTCTGCATCACGCCAACCAGCTGCAGATAACCGTCGTTGGACGGCATTTCCCACAGCAGTTCGTACTGGTCTTTCAGACGCTCATACTCTGGCACCACCTGACGCAGAATGCCGTCTTTCGATGCTTTGATGCTGATGTGTCCGCGCGGCGGCTCAATGCCGTTGGTGGCGTTCGAAATCTGCGAAGAGGTTTCAGACGGCATCAGCGCAGAGAGCGTTGAGTTGCGCAGACCGTGCGTGGTGATTGACTTACGCAGGCCTTCCCAATCCAGATGCAGCGGCTCGTTGCACACCGCGTCGAGATCCTTTTTATAGGTATCGATCGGCAGAATGCCCTGCGAGTAAGTGGTCTCTTTAAACCACGGGCACGCACCTTGCTCTTTCGCCAATTCGTTCGAGGCTTTCAGCAAGTAGTACTGAATGGCTTCGAAAGTTTTGTGCGTCAGATTATTGGCGCTGCCATCAGAGTAACGCACGCCGTTTTTCGCCAGGTAATACGCGTAGTTGATCACGCCAATACCCAGCGTACGGCGGCCCATGGCGCCGCGTTGTGCTGCCGGAATGGGGTAATCCTGATAATCCAGCAGTGCATCAAGCGCACGCACCGCAAGGGTGGCCAGCTCTTCCAGATCGTCAAGGCTGTTAATCGCGCCCAGGTTAAAGGCAGACAGCGTACACAGGGCGATTTCGCCGCTTTCGTCATTGACGTCGTTCAGCGGTTTGGTCGGCAGTGCGATCTCGAGGCACAGATTCGACTGACGAACTGGCGCGATGCTTGGATCGAACGGGCTGTGCGTGTTGCAGTGATCGACGTTCTGAATGTAGATACGGCCAGTTGACGCACGCTCCTGCATCATCAGTGAGAACAGCTCAACGGCTTTCACGCGCTGTTTGCGGATGCTGTCATCTTTCTCGTATTTGGTGTACAGACGCTCGAACTCGTCCTGATCGGCGAAGAACGCATCGTACAGGCCAGGCACGTCAGACGGGCTGAACAGCGTGATGTCTTCACCTTTCAGCAGGCGGGTGTACATCAGTTTGTTGATCTGTACGCCGTAATCCATGTGACGCACGCGGTTGCCTTCAACACCGCGGTTGTTTTTCAGCACCAGCAGGCTTTCAACTTCCAGATGCCACATTGGGTAGAACAGCGTCGCTGCGCCGCCACGTACGCCGCCTTGTGAGCAGGACTTCACGGCAGTCTGGAAATGTTTGTAGAACGGAATACAACCGGTGTGGAACGCTTCGCCACCGCGAATCGGGCTACCCAGCGCACGAATGCGGCCGGCGTTGATGCCGATACCGGCGCGCTGAGAAACGTATTTCACAATGGCGCTGGAGGTGGCGTTGATAGAGTCGAGGCTGTCGCCGCACTCGATCAGTACGCAAGAGCTGAACTGACGCGTTGGGGTACGCACGCCGGACATGATTGGCGTTGGCAGCGAGATTTTGAAGGTTGAGATCGCATCGTAGAAACGCTTCACGTAATCCATACGGGTTTCGCGCGGATAGCCAGAGAACAGGCACGCCGCCACCAGAATGTAGAGGAACTGGGCGCTTTCGTAGATTTCGCCGCTGACGCGGTTCTGCACCAGATATTTCCCTTCCAGCTGCTTAACCGCTGCGTAGGAGAAATTCATGTCGCGCCAATGGTCGATAAACGCGTCCATCTGCTCGAACTCTTCGGTGCTGTAATCTTCCAGCAGATGGCGGTCGTATTTGCCCATCTCAACCATTTTCACCACCTGATCGTACAGCTTCGGCGGCTCAAACTGGCCGTAGGCTTTTTTACGCAGGTGGAAGATAGCCAGACGCGCAGCCAGGTATTGGTAATCCGGCGCATCACGAGAGATCAGGTCTGCGGCAGCCTTGATGATGGTCTCATGAATGTCAGAAGTTCTGATGCCATCGTAGAACTGAATGTGTGAGCGCAGTTCAACCTGTGAAACTGAAACATTGTTCAGCCCTTCGGCTGCCCAATCCAGTACACGATGAATTTTGTCGAGATCAATGCGCTCCTGGCGGCCATCGCGTTTAGTAACGAGCAGACTTTGGTTCATGTCGCGTTTTTACCTGTCCATGCATGAATGACGTATTTATCCCCCATGTATGCACAAGGTTTATGCACAAGCCGCTCGTTGTGAGTAAGCCTGTGGATAAACACTATATATAGGGGGTGCGGGAAGTTTGAACAACAATATGGTGAGTATTCTAGTCAGCAATCTCTTCTTAACAAGAGTTGATTTTCACTAAAAAATCGTCATTACCGGCTGGCTAAAATCCTGGATCCGCATGCCGCAAGGCCTGCACTTAGTGTCAACCGCTCAGCACTTTTTTTTCACTTTATGATCGGACGCGTGTTTCTTGCTCAACCACCGCGCTTCAGGAATTTTCTTAGACAAAAAAAGCCCCGACAAGGCCGCCAGCAGCGAACTTATCTAAAAGTGCTTATGAATTTTTTGTGACTTGCTTAGCCTATAAAAAAGGCTGGTACGCGTCTAAAAGGAAATTGATCTGGATAAGAGGTCGCCATTAATGGCGTAATGCTTGCCAGTTAAGAAAGCATGTTGCTTTGAATAGGTAGCGGGCTCTGACACATCTGCTGCGTCACGGGCCGTCCTCGCGCCGCTGGCGCGGTGCCTTCGGCTTCCACGTTGTGCCAACGGACCGTTCGCGGATCGGCCGTCCTGGCCGGCCCCGAACTGCCTCGCGCATCCATGCGCGAGGCTCCTGGCCCAACGTAAAAGCCTCAGCGCTGCGAATAGCCCTTTCGCCGCAGCAGACGCGCCAGCGCCTCTGGCAAATGCGCCCTTTTCAACAACACGCACTGAAGCTTATGAGCAGGCCGGGGACGCTTTTGGGCCGGCAATCCGCAGCGCTGAACGAAGCGAGGAGGCCAGGAGAGCCCGCAGGACGCGGGCGAAAGGCGGAGCCGGGACATGGAAGTCCCGTCTCCGCCGGTCCGTCAGGCAGACGAGAGAAGTGAAGGCACCGCGTAAGCGGCGCGAGGACCGCCGGACTAAAAGTGGCTTCGGCGTGCGCACTCGCCGTTGGCTGAACTTACAAGCATTTCGCCATGAATGGCGGCCCTACTTGGACAGCGATTTTTAGTGATGCGCACCGCGATGACATCACTCCTGACGATGCGTATGAATCATGTAGTTCACATCGACACCGCGACCCAGACGGAACTGGTTGGTCAGCGGATTGTAGTGCAGGCCAATCATATTTCTTTCACGCAGCGGGGTTTCATCCACCCAGTTCAGCAACTCGGCGGGACGGATGAATTTCTTCACGTCGTGCGTCCCGCGCGGCACCATGCGCAGCACATACTCGGCACCAAATACCGCCAGCAGCCAGGCTTTTGGATTGCGGTTGATGGTGGAGAAAAACACTTCGCCGCCGGGCTTCACCAGCTGCGCGCAGGCTAAGACTACCGAGCGCGGATCCGGCACATGCTCCAGCATCTCCATGCAGGTCACCACATCATAATGCCCGGGGTGACTTGCGGCGTGATCTTCCACGGTTTGCTGCACGTAATTAACGCTAACGCCGCTCTCCAGCGCATGCAGACGCGCCACTTCCAGCGGCTCAGCGCCCATATCCAGGCCGCTAACCTCAGCGCCTTCACGCGCCATGCTCTCCGCCAGAATGCCGCCGCCGCAGCCGACATCGAGCACTTTCTTGCCGAACAGGCCATTACTATGCTGCGCTATCCAGCCAAGTCGCAGGGGGTTAATACGGTGCAACGGCTTAAATTCACCCTCTAAATCCCACCAGCGGGATGCCACGGCCTCAAACTTGGCGATCTCGGCGTGGTCGACGTTCTGGCGGCTTTCCTGCGGTTGTTCACTCATTGAATCATCACTCCAGACAAAATATTCCCTCAGTATAAACGCTTAACTCACGCGAACGCATCTCTCACGCTCAAGGAAAAGCGGGATTAAGGCCTGGTTAACGTTCACCGAAGGGAAGCAATGTGATATACTTTCGCACCTTTAAATCCGGGATTATGTAGAGGGATAGCGGCTCCATGAGCGACCTTGCGAGAGAAATTACACCGGTCAATATCGAAGAAGAGTTGAAAAACTCCTACCTCGATTACGCCATGTCGGTCATTGTTGGCCGAGCCTTACCCGATGTGCGTGATGGTCTGAAGCCGGTACACCGCCGTGTGCTTTTTGCCATGAGCGAACTGGGCAACGACTGGAATAAACCCTATAAAAAATCCGCCCGTGTGGTCGGTGACGTCATCGGTAAATATCACCCGCACGGCGATTCCGCTGTATACGAAAGTATCGTGCGTATGGCCCAGCCATTCTCCCTGCGCTACATGCTGGTTGACGGTCAGGGTAACTTTGGTTCGGTCGACGGCGACTCCGCCGCAGCGATGCGTTATACCGAAGTCCGCATGGCAAAGATCTCTTCGGAGCTGCTGGCTGACCTGGAAAAGGAAACCGTCGATTTCGTGCCGAACTATGACGGCACCGAGCAGATCCCTGAAGTCCTGCCAACTAAAATTCCTAACCTGCTGGTAAACGGTTCTTCCGGTATCGCCGTTGGTATGGCAACCAACATTCCACCGCACAACCTGACGGAAGTGATCAACGGCTGTCTGGCGTTTATCGAAGATGAAGACATCACCGTTGAAGGCCTGATGGAACACATCACCGGGCCAGACTTCCCGACGGCGGCCTTCATCAATGGTCGTCGTGGTATTGAAGAAGCCTATCGCACCGGGCGCGGTAAGATTTACATTCGCGCACGTGGCGAAGTGGAAACCGATGCCAAGACCGGCCGTGAAACCATCATCGTGCACGAACTGCCGTATCAGGTGAACAAAGCGCGTCTGATCGAGAAGATCGCCGAGCTGGTGAAAGAGAAGCGCGTGGAAGGCATCAGCGCACTACGTGACGAATCTGATAAAGACGGCATGCGTGTTGTCATTGAGATCAAACGCGATGCGGTGGGTGAAGTGGTTCTCAACAACCTCTACTCGCTGACACAGCTGCAGGTCTCTTTCGGCATCAACATGGTGGCGCTGCATCAGGGCCAGCCGAAGATCATGACGCTGAAAGGCATCATCGAAGCCTTCGTGCGTCACCGTCGTGAAGTGGTTACGCGTCGTACCATTTTCGAACTGCGTAAAGCGCGCGATCGTGCTCACATCCTTGAAGGCCTGGCGATTGCGCTGGCTAACATCGACCCGATCATCGAACTGATTCGTCGTGCACCAACGCCAGCCGAAGCGAAACTGGGCCTGCTGGCGCAGTCGTGGGATCTGGGTAACGTTGCCGCGATGCTGGAACGTGCCGGTAATGATGCTGCGCGTCCGGAATGGCTGGAAGCCGAGTTCGGTATTCGCGATGGTCAATATTATCTGACTGAACAGCAAGCGCAGGCGATTCTGGATCTGCGTCTGCAGAAACTGACCGGCCTCGAGCATGAAAAACTGCTCGACGAATACAAAGAGCTGCTGGATCAGATCGCTGAACTGCTGCACATCCTGCAAAGCGCTGAGCGCCTGATGGAAGTGATCCGTGAAGAGCTGGAGCTGATGCGCGATCAGTTCGGCGACGCACGTCGTACTGAAATTACGGCGAACAGTGCAGACATCAACATCGAAGACCTGATCAATCAGGAAGACGTTGTGGTGACGCTGTCGCATCAGGGTTATGTCAAATACCAACCGCTGACCGACTATGAAGCCCAGCGCCGCGGTGGTAAAGGCAAATCCGCCGCACGTATTAAAGAAGAAGACTTTATCGATCGTCTGCTGGTGGCCAACACCCACGACACCATTCTGTGCTTCTCCAGCCGCGGCCGTCTCTACTGGATGAAGGTCTATCAGCTGCCGGAAGCCAGCCGTGGTGCGCGCGGTCGTCCAATCGTTAACCTGTTGCCGCTGGAAGCCAACGAACGTATCACCGCCATTCTGCCGGTGCGTGAATACACCGAAGGCTTCAACATCTTCATGGCTACTGCGAGCGGTACCGTGAAGAAAACCGCGCTGCAGGAGTTCAGCCGTCCGCGTAGCGCGGGCATCATCGCCATCAACCTGCGTGAGGATGACGAGCTGATTGGCGTGGCGCTGACCAACGGTAGCGACGAAGCGATGCTGTTCTCTGCCGCCGGTAAAGTGGTGCGCTTCGCTGAAACGGCGGTACGTGCGATGGGCCGTTCGGCTTCGGGCGTTCGCGGTATCAAGCTGGCTGAAAGCGACAAAGTGGTGTCGCTGATTGTGCCACGCGAAGAGGGCGCGATCCTCACCGTGACGCAGAACGGTTACGGTAAACGTACTGCCAACAGCGAGTATCCAACCAAGTCGCGTGCGACCCAGGGCGTGATCTCGATTAAAGTCACCGAACGTAACGGACCGGTTATCGGCGCGGTACAGGTGGTGGATGGCGATCAGATCATGATGATCACCGATGCCGGTACGCTGGTGCGTACTCGCGTATCGGAAGTCAGCGTGGTAGGCCGTAATACTCAGGGCGTGATTCTGATCCGTACAGCGGAAGATGAAAACGTGGTGGGTCTGCAACGCGTCGCGGAGCCGGTGGAAGAGGAAGAACTCGACGCCATCGACGGTAGCGTAGCGGAAGGCGAGGAGGATATCGCGCCGGAAGTGGACAGCGACGACGATGCACCAGAAGCTGACGACGAAGAGTAATTCGTAACGGCTTTAATAAGCGGCAGGTCAGGAAACTGGCCTGCCGTTTTTTTATCTGAGTTTTCCCCTAAAGGCGCGGGCTAGCTGGCTTTTTAGGGCCGATAAAGCTAGTGTATGGAAGCTTTTCAACATCCTGATAACCTCTTACCGCCAGTGAGCCTCATTTGAAATATCTCGTCTCCTTTCGCACTACGCTTCGAATTTCGCGCTATCTGTTTCGTGCGCTGGCGTTGCTGCTCTGGGCGCTGGGTGCGCTGCTGACCACTTTCTACATCATCAACGTGCTGCACGAGAAAGAGAACGCGGTGCGTCAGGAGTTTGCCGCCAATTATGGTCAGGCTGAGTGGTACGTGCGCCATTCGGCGGACGTGATGCGCGAGCTGAAATACATCACCGAAAATCGCCTGAGCAGCAGCGCTAATGGTCTGGATGTGCTCAACGGTTTGCCGCCGGGCAAAGGTGCGCTGCCGCAGTTCACGCCGCTGTTTTCCGATGGCGACTGCACGTCAATGAGCAATACCTGGCGTAACTCGCTGGACTCGCTCAGCTACTACATCAATTACTGGAAAAGCAATTTTGCCTCGGCGTATGAATTGAACCGCGTGTTCTTCATCGGCGGAGAGAATCAGTGTCTGGCTGATTTCACCATCGGCAGCAACAATTCGGTCGATCGTGAACGTAGCCTGAAAGCGCTGCGCGAACGCGTGCTGCACTATCGCAACGGCAATGAAGAAGAGCGCCGCCAGCCGATGTATTGGATCACCAGCAGCGCGCAGCCGGGCGTCGGCAACTTCTATATGGTGATGCCGGTATATGTGGCGAACAAGCTGCAGGCGCTGCTGGGCGTGGAGCAGAATATTCGCCTTGATGAGTTTATTCAGCCGGGCGGTTTGCCGCTGGTGGCCACCATCACCGATGAAAACTACCGTCCGCTGATCAGTTCGCGTCGCGGCGGGCCGGGCTACTCGCTCGACGATCTGCCGGATAACAGCACCTGGTTCGGCTATCTCGACAGCTATCGCCAGCTGGTGCTGAAAAAGCCGCTGCCGCCGTCGAATCTCAATGTGGTGTGGTCGCTTTCCACCGACGTGTTAACCGATCAGCTCAAGCTGATGCTGATCAACGCGCTGCTACTCAATATCTTAACCGCGGTGATTTTGTTCACGCTGGCGTGGATTTTTGAGCGCCGCATGTTCCTGCCGGCCGAGGAGAATGCGCATCGGCTGGAGGAGCACGAGCAGTTCAACCGCAAGATTGTCGCCTCGGCGCCGGTCGGCATCTGTATCCTGCGCACTAGCGACGGCACCAACATTCTGAGTAACGAACTGGCGCATAACTATCTGACGCTGCTGACGCAGGAAGATCGCCAGCGTCTGAATGAAATCATTGGCGGTCAGCAGGTCAACTTTGTCGATGTGCTCACCGGCAGCAACACCAACCTGCAAATCAGCTTTGTACATTCGCGTTATCGTAATGAAAACGTGGCGATTTGCGTGCTGGTGGATGTTTCGGCGCGCGTGCGTATGGAGCAGTCGCTGCAGGAGATGGCGCACTCGGCCGAGCAAGCCAGCCAGTCGAAATCAATGTTCCTCGCCACCGTCAGCCATGAACTGCGCACGCCGCTGTACGGCATTATCGGTAACCTCGATCTGCTGCAAACCAAAGTGCTGCCGAAAGGCGTCGATTCACTGGTGACGGCGATGAACAACTCGTCGAGCCTGCTGCTGAAGATCATCAGCGACATCCTCGACTTCTCGAAGATTGAATCCGAACAGCTTAAAATTGAACCGCATCCGTTCTCGCCGCGTGAAGTGGTCAATCACATTGCCAGCAACTATCTCTCGCTGGTGGTGCGTAAGCGCCTGGCGCTGTATGTGTTTATTGAAAACGATGTGCCGCTGATTATGGATGGCGACGCCATGCGTCTGCAGCAGGTGATATCTAACCTGCTGAACAACGCCATTAAATTCACGCATACCGGCTGCATCATTCTGCATGCTTACGTCAAAGAGGGTTATCTGGCATTCCGCGTACGCGATACCGGCGTCGGTATTCCGGCCAAAGAGGTAACGCGCCTGTTCGATCCGTTCTTCCAGGTGGGTTCTGGCGTGCAGCGTAACTTCCAGGGCACCGGCTTAGGGCTGGCGATTTGTGAAAAGCTGATCAACATGATGGACGGCGACATCGAAGTCGATTCCGAACCGGGTATGGGCAGCCAGTTTATCGTGCGTATTCCGATCTATTCCGGTCAGCTGGCGGCGCCACCGCTGCTCGACGGCTTGCAGGAAAAAGCCATCTGGCTGGATATGCGTAATGAGTATCTCGCCAGCTTCCTGCTGCGTCTGCTGCAACAGCAGGGCATTCAGGCAGCGTATTACCACGGCCAGGCGGCGGCTGATGATGTGATCATCAGCGATCACGATGAGCCTGCCGCGCAAACTGGACGCGCACATATTCGTATCTGTGGTGAGCACATCGATATGCCGCACGAAACCGCCCCGGGGCAATGGATTCAGAGCAGCGCGATGCTCCACGATCTGCCGCAGCTGCTGGGCCGCATCTACCGCATCAACATTAATAGCCAAACCGCCACGCCGCTGCCGTTAACCGCGCCAAAAGCCGCCGCGACTTTCGAAGATATTATCGTGCTGATTGTTGATGACCATCCGATCAACCGCATGCTGCTATCGGAGCAGCTCGGCACCGTCGGCTATCAAACCAAAACCGCGCAGGATGGCGTTGATGCGCTGAACGTGCTGAGTCGCAACCATATCGATATCGTGCTGAGCGACGTGAACATGCCGAACATGGATGGTTATCGCCTGACGCAACGTCTGCGTCAGCTGGGACATACTTTCCCGGTGATTGGCGTCACGGCAAATGCGTTAGCGGAAGAGAAGCAGCGCTGTATGGATGCGGGCATGGATAACTGTTTGTCGAAGCCGGTTACGCTGGATGTGTTGAAAAGCACGCTGGCGGTGTATGCGGAACGCGTCAGAAAGGGCAGGGTAGAGGCGTAAAGCGGATACTAAAAAATGGGCGGTGCCAGAAGACGCCGCCCATCTGTATTACTCTTTGTCGACCTGAGTGGCGCTGACAGAAGAGAGATAGTTCAGCAGCGCGATATCGTTTTCCACGCCCAGTTTCATCATTGCTGATTTCTTCTGGCTACTGATGGTTTTGATACTGCGGTTAAGTTTCTTAGCGATCTCAGTCACCAGGAAACCTTCTGCGAACAGACGCAGTACTTCACTCTCTTTCGGCGACAGACGTTTGTCACCGTAACCACCGGCGCTGATGCGCTCCAGCAGTTTTGCCACGCTTTCCGGCGTATATTTTTTGCCTTTCTGCAGAGCCGCGAGTGCTTTTGGCAGATCGGTTGGTGCGCCTTGCTTCAGTACGATCCCTTCGATATCCAGATCCAACACCGCGCTCAGGATCGCTGGGTTATTGTTCATGGTCAGAACGATAATCGAGAGGTCCGGATAGTGACGTTTGATGTATTTAATCAGGGTGATACCGTCACCGTACTTCTCGCCTGGCATGGAGAGGTCGGTAATCAGGACATTAGCGTCCAGTTTGGGCAAGCTGTTTACCAGTGCTGTTGAGTCTTCAAACTCACCTACAACGTTAACCCATTCAATCTGTTCCAGTGACTTACGGATACCGAACAGAACGATCGGATGGTCATCGGCAATAATTACGTTCAAGTTATTCATCTTATTGGTTACCTTGCTGCAGCAGTTGGCTGACGTAAGCGTCAATTTCACTGGTGGTATTTTTAATGGTTAAATCGTCACATACTTTAATGTGTTGTTCTAACGCTTCACAAAGCTGTTTACCTGAACCCAGATTGAGCATGGCAAACACGCCTTTCAGGCGATGTGCTGTCTGAGCAAGCGAGGGATAATCCTTTTCCGCCGCTTCAGTATACAGTCTCTTCACATCTGGCGGTACTGTCTCGGTAAACAGCTGGAAATAGCCTCCGCTCATTAGCGGCGTGGCTTCTTCATCTTCGCGACTCTCCTCTAACAAATCATGAGAAAGTTGCTTTTCAATCAGGGCCAGCAGCGCATCAAGCAGTGCATTACTGAGATTGAAGTTGACCCGGAATTGCTGATCGTTCAACGCGTGATGACCCATTTCGTCACCGGCCAGCAGCAGCGCCCAGCCGTTCAGGCGCGCCGGATCGTCGGTCACCAGCACATCATGATCCTGACCAGTTAAACGCTCATCCGAGGTCAGGCATTTCGCTCCCCAGTTTTCGAGGTGGCGACAAACGATCTTGTGTACGTCTTCTACGGCGA
Source organism: Pantoea sp. GCM10028869 (assembly GCF_042666835.1). Taxonomy (NCBI): domain Bacteria; kingdom Pseudomonadati; phylum Pseudomonadota; class Gammaproteobacteria; order Enterobacterales; family Erwiniaceae; genus Pantoea; species Pantoea sp. GCM10028869. The sequence goes on from NZ_JBHTGO010000004.1 coordinate 373,469, forward strand.
TATCCACCAACGCGGTCACGCCTTCCAGCAGTTTCTCTTCCTGCTCGCCTTGCTGCTCTAACGCCAGCGGCAGCTGAATATTGTAGCGTGTGCCGATATCGGGTTTAGCGATGATCTCCAGCTGGCCGCCCATCTGTTTGCACAGCTGCTTACAGAGGAAAAATGCCATGCCGGACGCCTGGCCAAAACGATCTTGCGTGGTGTCGCCGAGATAGGGGAAATCGACATTCGCCAGTTCATCGACGCTCAAGCCGGAGCCGGTATCCACCAGCTGCAGCAAGACCTGGTTGGGCTTGTCTTCACTGGTTTTGATCTCCAGCGAAATCTTGCCCCAGCGCGTGGTGGTCAGCGAATAGTGCATCAGCGTGGTCAGCACTTTACGCAGCGCACGACGATCGCCAAAACGCATCTCGTCATTGGCTAAATGGTTATTCACCACCAGCGCTAAACCTTTACGACGCAGCAGCGGCAGGCTTTCCAGCGCGATTTCGTCCAGCATATCCTGCAGGTTGAACACGCTGGCATCAGGCGACCAGTCATGCGCTTCCAGGCGATTAAGCAGCACAATGTCATCCACCAGGCGCGCCAAACCCTGGCTCTCGTCGAGCAGATCGAGCACGCTTTCGTCATCGTCACGCTGGCTAAGTTGTACTAGTTGCTTAACCATGCTTTGCAGTGGACCATTGAGGGCGTGACCGAGGTTATGCATTAACTGTTGACGCATCTGGTGATTACGATCCAGCACCTGTTGCGCCTTCTGCAACTTCTTATTCACCAGTAATTCGCGGTCCTGATCGCGCATCATAAATAGCTGAGTATGCGGCGACAGTACGCTGCGCGCGTGACGAATTTCATACACTTCGTTATTAATGGTCGCCTGCAATACGCCCTGATGTTGATCGGACATATTGATGATTTTCTGCAGATTCAGGTGCGGCAATAGATGTTCAGCGATTTTATTGCTGAGCAGCGTGCGGTTAGTGGCGAAGTCGTACACCAGCAAGCCGACCGGCAAACTGGCGACGATCTCTTCGTTAAGCATGCGCAGCGAATCCAGCTCGGCGCTCTGATTCTCGTTCGGGCGCAGCGATTGCTGACGCAGCAGCGTAATGCCCGCAATCGACAATAAAAACAGCACAAGGTTGATCAGCAGCGGCCACATCAGATTATGCAGCGTATCCAGCGCCAGGCTGGTGAGCGGCACGCGATACACCAGCTGCAGCGAAGTGCTAGGCAGCGAGGCGGCGATCTCCAGATTCGGGTTTACCAGCGCCACGTGCGTGCTTTCGCTGCTGGTATCGTCGCTGGTGGTGGTGGTGGTCGACGTTTGCGTCGCGTCCTGACGCAGTTGGAAGTTCTCCAGCGGCATATTACGCGGAATCAGATCGTTAACCGGCAAATCAAATGCCACCACGGTGGCTAAATGGCCCGGCTGATTGAAAGTGGTGCGCAGGGTAAAGTAGTGATCGTTCTGCCAGGCGAAGTGACGCAGCGGCGAGAAGCTTTCGCGCTCATCCAGCGCATTGGCCTGCTGCAGCATCTCGGCGCGGCGGCTATCAACCAGCGAATTAATCGCACTCTCTTTATAACGCGTCGCCATGTCTTTCAGCGGCAGCGTGGAGATCATAATCAGGCTGTTATCCTGACCATTGAGGAAGTACATCGACCAGGTCGGATTTTCCGCGCCCCACAGCGTATCGAGATAGTTGGACATGCGCATGGTCATATCCAGCGTGCTGCTATCGTGCGAACCGAAAATCAGTGCTTCGGTTTTGCGGCGGGTTTTTTCCAGATAATAGACATCCGGGCGCAGGCGGGTTTCCTGAAGATTACTGTTCGGCGACGAACCGGCGGCGCTGGTGGCCAGGTTCTCATAGATCTGCCACGTAGCGAAGCGCGACGCATCGATGCGTTTCTGCATCGCACGCGCCAAATCAGTCATCGCATAGCGCTTCTCTGTCATCCAGGCATTCACGCTGTTGTGCACCATCGCGCCCAGCGCCAGAAAAAGCACCAGGTTAAACACCACGAAAAAGCGCGTTACATTGCCGGATGTCAGTGGAAATTTATAAGGCAGCATAGTGTCTCAGGATCATGGAATTAGCGCGCAACCCGTCGGGCACTGGCAGCGACGGCCAGCAGCAGCAGAGCGATAAGCAAAAATGCACCACTCAGGCTGATCCACTGGGAAATTAATCCGATTAAAGCCGGACCTGAAAGAATACCTGCATAGCCTAACGTTGTCATGGCCGAAATCGCCAGATTCGACGGCATATCGTGTTGATTCCCGGCAGCATTGAACAACATCGGCACCGTATTGGCGAGGCCAAAACCCACCAGCAGGAAAGCCAGCAGCGCAATTTGCGGCCACGGCAGCAACACCGCCAGCGTCATGCCTGCGGCAGCGGCTAACGCACCGGTCAACATCACCGGATAACGTCCGAAGCGCTGAATCACTTTATCGCCGGTCAGACGACCAATGGTCATTGCCACCGAGAACACCGCATAACCTAAACCGGCGTGCGCCGGGCTCATCTCCGGGTTTTGCAGCAGCAACAGCGCGCCCCAATCCAGCACCGCACCTTCGGCAAGAAACAGAATAAAGCAGAGCAAACCGAGGAAAGCCACCCAACCGCGCGGAATAACCAGCCACGGCTGATCGGGCTGATGCAGGCGTTCGGTCATCAGCGTCGGCAGGCTCCACACCAGCAGCAGCACAATCAGCACCATCACCGCGCCAACCGCTTGCAACGGCGTCAGGCCGCTGCCGAGTAACAGGCTGACGGAGCCAGCGCCAATAATCCCGCCGAGGCTAAAGAAACCGTGGAAACCGGACATCATCGGCTTGCGTGCGGCTTTTTCCACTTCGACCGCCTGCACGTTCATCGCGACATCCAGCATGCCGAGTCCGGCACCAAATACCATTAAAGTGGCGGCCATCAGCCACATCACATCAAGCGTCGCCAGCAGCGGTAACATCGCCAGCACCACCAGCGTGGAGCACAACATCACCCGACGACCACCGAAGCGCGCAATCAAACCCCCGGTAATCGGCATCGCCGCCAGCGAGCCAATTCCCAGACACAGCAGCAAACCACCCAATGATGCGCCGCTCAATGCCAGACGCTGGCTGGCGAACGGCACCAGCGGTGCCCATGCGGACATGCCCAATCCAGCGATGAGGAAAACGATACGTGTCCCGGGGTTGACACGGTGATGCAATTTATTTTGCGGCGCGGCGTCCAGTGCTGTCATAAAGAGTAGTTTTCATTAGCGGGTGAAGCGACGAAGTTTAGCATCAAAGCGCATGTCACACCGCGCATCAGACCCTATCAGATGGCAGCGATTAAACGCCAGAAACAGGCATATTACCGATTTTTTACGCATCGCTGCGCTTTTCCAGAACTTTCCTAGCATGTGCCAATGATTACTGGAGTGACTTAAGTAAAATTTTTTCTGCCGAATGATGCAGTATACTGATGAAAGATTCCGCGCCACATGCGGCCTGGACGTCAATTTTTTGGCGCTGTCGCAAAGCATGCATTTCCGGATTTTCGCCAATAGGCAGCGACCACGTAAAACCGATATGTTAGTCATCCCATCAGCTCCCGATGCGGAATATAGCGAGATCGAGATTATTTCTCCCCCTTTGGGAGAATTTTGCTGTGCCTTATTTTAGTCCTTGTTACCTGCGGGTAACCCGTTTTCATCAGGCGAAGCGGGCCATTGATTAATGGCCTGTATGGCGCACCGGTACGCTTAAAACATTAATAAGCTTAATGACCGTTGCAATACCTTTCCTGTAACGAGGTTACCTATGTCTTCACGTCAATCCGAACAACAATTAGCGGCGATTCTGCACTCTGCGGTCACTCTTTATCCGCTGGCAGACGACACATCATCTTTGCAAACGCGCAGCGTGGATACTACGCCGCCCGCGCCGTTACGTCCTTATGAACCTATTGCACAAGATGGCGTGATTGCCGCATGGGAATCCGGCAGGAATATTCACCTGCGCGGTCGCGCCGAATCTGAGCCAGGCGCCACCGTAACGCTGACCTTTAACGGCGAAGTCTGGCACAGCACGGTAAATAAATGGGGTTACTGGAATGCTTCGATGCCGCCGTCGGTGCTCAACGGATTGTCCGACGGTGCTTATTCGCTGACGCTGACCATCACCGACAAAGCCGGTAACAGCACCGATACGCAGGTGGGCTTTGGGGTTTACGTGGATAAAACCATCAAGCCTACGCTGACGGTGGATCCGATCAGCGGTGATAACGCGGTCAGCGTGGCAGAAGGCATTTACGGCGTGGAGGTGCACGGCAGTGTTACGCACATGCCGGCGAACAGCCATGTCACGGTGATCTTAGCCGGAAAAAAATACTCTGGCGGCGTTAACGATAAAGGCGAATGGACCGCCGCTATTCCTTCACAGGATCTTCAGGCGTTACAGGATGGCGTCTACAGCCTGAAAGTCAGCGCTACCGATCCCAACGGCAAAACCACCGCTTATCTGCAGGATGTCACCTTAATTACCCACGTTAGCAGCCTGCCGCACATCAGCTTCGATAAGGTCACGGCAGACAACGTCATCAATAAAGAAGAGAGCCAAAACGATCTCACCTTTAGCGGCGATCTCTCGGTGGTGGTACCGGGCCAGCAGCTGTTGCTGTGCAGTGGAGATGCGGTCTATCACGCGCAGATTGGCAGCGACGGTCACTGGCAGGTAACGATTCCGGCCAGTGAAGTGGCGAGCTTTATTGCACTGGGCGAAATCCGCGTTTATGCGCAGGATGGCGCTGGCAACAGCACTGACGCAATGCTGGAACTGAACGTGGTCACCCAACTGCCAGACATCTATTACGAAATCAATATTGGCGGCGATACCACGCTGAATCAGCAGGAAGCGCAGCACGATCTCAGTTTCTATCTCGAAGGCGTGAAGGAGCTGACGCTCAACGGCAAAAACTACACGCCGGTCAACGGCATGGTCACCATCAGCGCCGAAGATCTGCAGGCGCTGCCGGATGGCGAAGTGTCGGCGCTGGCCACGCGCTGGGATGAGTACGGCAACCACGACACGCAGATTATTGAGAACCTGTTCAACGTTGCCACGCATCAGGTGCCGACCATTACGCTGAATCAACCGTTTGGCGACGGGGTGCTGGATGCGGCGGAGCTGAATAGCTGGCATCTGATTCAGGGCAGCAGTAGCCATCTCGATCAGGGCAGCCTTGTGACGTTGACGCTGGGCGATCAGAGTTACACCGCCACGGTTAAAGCCGACGGCAACTGGGCGCTGACCATTTTGGCGGGTCAGCTGGCACCGCTGGATGATGGCAGCTACCAAATGAAGGTCAGCGCGCAGGACAAAGCAGGCAATGTGGCGACGGCGACGCAGCCGGTGACCATCGATAGCCATGAGGCGGCCGCCAGCGTCAGCAGCGAGCCACTGAATACGCAGCTGGTCGACGCAGGCGACAGCGCCGCCGCTCAACCCAGCGATGCGCGCGCCACGGAAAGCCACTACAACTCCAGCGATAGCAGTTACACCCTCGGCGATCATCTGCAGCAACATCAGGTTCAGAGCCTGGCGTAATCCGCCCATCAACCGCTAGCAACATCGGCTAGCGGTTGCCAGCCCACTCTCATTGCTCACGGGACAACAGGGATGACAGCACAACCCTTCAACAGCGACAACGGCATCGCGGCAATGCTGCGCGTGGCGGCACGCTTCGGTAAACCGGCGGACGGCAGCACGCTGCGCCAGCAGATGCGCTGGTTTCAACATCTGGCCCCGACGCAACAGTTAGAACGTTTAGCCCGGCTGTTAGGCCTGCATTTGATGTTGCTGCCGCACAGCAAACTGCGCTGGCGGCAGGAAATTGTGCCGGTATTGCTGCTGCTGGAAAATGGCAGCGTGGCGTTGATAGAAGAGGTGGATAGTAACGGTGGCGTACGTTACTGGCTGAGTGAAAGTGGCGATGTGGTGCGCGCAGGTCAGCTGCAGGATTTGCTCATGCAGGCCGACATGCAGGTCGGCGTCGTTGGTGTGGCGGCGCGGGCGCGTGATGCGCGCATCGATGAGTTTGTGCAGCCGTATCAGCCGCACTGGTTCTGGCATCACTTTCGTGGCATGAAGCGGCGCATTGCGGAAATCAGCCTGGCCTCGCTGGTCGGCAACGTGCTGGCGCTGGCGGGCATTCTGTTTTCTATGCAGGTGTACGATCGGGTGATTCCGGCGCAGTCGCTGCCAACGTTGTGGGTGTTGTTCGCCGGCGTGGTGCTGGCGGCCGCCATTGAGTATCTGATTCGCCTCATGCGCACCCAGGTTTCTGATCTGATGGGCAAACGCATCGACCTGAAAATATCCGCCATGCTGTTTGCGCGGGCGATGAACATCCGCAACGAAGCGCGTCCGCGTTCCACCGGCTCCTTTATTGCCCAATTGCGTGAAATTGACCAGGTACGCGAACTGCTGACGTCCACCACGGTGAATGCCGCCGCCGACTTGCCGTTTGTGCTGCTGTTTCTGCTGATTATGGCGTCGATTGGCGGCTGGCTGGTGCTGATTCCGTTAATGGCGATTCCGCTGATCGTCATTCCTGGTTTACTGGTGCAGATCCCGATGGCGCGTCTGGCGCAGGAAGGGTTGCGGGAAAGCGCGCTGCGCCAGGCGGTGTTGGTGGAAACCTTAGAAGGTGTAGAGGATATCAAAGCGCTGCAAGCGGAACCCTATTTTCAACGCCAGTGGGAGCAAACGCACGAAGTTAGCGCGGCCATCAGCAATCAGCAACGTTTGTGGGGCGCGCGCCTCACCGGTTGGTCGGCCAGCGTGCAGCAGCTCACCTATGCCGGCATGTTGGTGCTCGGCGTCTATCTGGTGCTCGACAATCAGATCACCACCGGCACGCTGGTGGCGTGCAGCTTGCTCTCATCACGCACCATCGCGCCGCTGATGCAGCTCACCATGGTGTTTTCGCGCTGGCAGCATGCGAAATCGGCGATGAAAGGGCTGGATGAACTGTTAAAGAAGCCGCTCGACCAACCCGATCACGCCACGCTGGCGCACTGTCCGGTGCTCAGCGGCCACTATCTGCTGCAAAACGTGCATTACCGCTACGAAGAGGAGAGCGGTAATAGCGTGCTCAACATTCCGCAGTTGCAGATCGCGCCCGGCGAACGCGTGGCGATTCTCGGTAAAGTCGGCGCGGGCAAATCGACGCTGCTGAAGATGCTGGCCGGTCAGGCGCGCGCCAGCCAGGGCAAAGTGCTGGTGGACGGCGTCGATCTCACCTGCATCGATCCGGTCGATCTGCGGCGTCAGCTTGGCTGGCTGTCGCAGGATGCGCGGCTGTTTTTCGGCACGCTGCGCCAGAACCTGCTGCTCGGGAATCCGCACGCCAGCGAGCAGGAGATGCTGCAGGCGCTGCGCATTAGCGGCGCGTTAGCTTTGGTGCAGCAGGATGCCGCCAGCCTCGATCGCATTATTCACGAAGGCGGACGCGGCTTGTCCGGCGGCCAGCGGCAAATGGTGCTGCTCAGCCGGTTGATTCTGCGCCAGCCGCAGGTGGTTTTGCTGGACGAACCGACCGCGGCGATGGATGAACAGCTGGAAGCGCAGGTGATTCGTCAGCTGGCGCAATGGGTCACCGGGCGCACGCTGGTACTGGTCACGCATCGTCCCGCGCTGCTGCGCATGGTTGATCGCATCATTGTGATGGATAACGGCCGCATCGTGGCCGATGGCGCGCGCGACGAGATTCTGCGCCACGCCGCCAATAAAAAAGGAGATGCGGCATGAGCGTGGTGCTGTTGGATAAAGATCTGACGCGGCGTGAGCGTCGCACCTCGGCGATCATCTGGCTGTGCGTGGTGGCGCTGCTGCTGTTTCTGCTGTGGGCGTACTTTGCGGTGCTGGACGAAGTCACGGTCGGCATCGGCAAAGTCACGCCTTCCAGCCGCGCGCAGATCATTGATAGCCTTGATGGCGGCATCGTCAAACAGCTCAATGTGCACGAGGGCAATATCGTGCAGCGCGGCGAGGTGCTGGCAACACTCGATCCCACGCGCTTTCAAACCAACTTTGGTGAGGCGATTGCGCGGGTGCGCACGCTGCGTGCCTCCTCTGAACGTTTACAGGCCGAGCTCAGCGACACGCCGCTGAGGTTCAGCGCCGATATCCTGCAACATCCCGAACTGGTGGCGCGCGAAACGCAGCTCTATCAGGCGCGGCGGCAGAATTTTGTCGAGACCATCGGCAATTTGCAGCAATCCCTTGCGCTGGTGCAGGCAGAACTCAACGTGACGGAGCCGCTGATGCTGCGCGGCGCGGCGGGTAAGGTGGATGTGATTCGCCTGCGTCGCCAGGTTAGCGATCTGCGCGGCAAAATCGACGAAGCGCGCAACGATTATTACGTGCGAGCCCATGAAGAGCAGGTGAAGAACAACGGTGAGCTGGATGCGCAGTTGCAGGTGGCGGCAGGGAAACAGGATCTGCTGACGCGCACTACGCTGATTTCGCCGGTGCGCGGCATTGTGAAGGATGTGCGCGTCACCACCGTGGGCGGCGTGCTGGAGCCGGGTGGCAAGCTGATGGAGATTGTACCGCTGGAGGATCAATTGCTGATTGAGACGCGCATCAATCCACGCGATATCGGCTATATCCGGCCGGGTTTACCCGCGGTGGTGAAGATCACCGCCTACGACGCGTCGATTTATGGCGATCTGCACGGGGAAGTCGAAACCGTTTCGCCTGATACGCTGCAGGACGAGGTGCGGCACGACGAGTTTTACTATCGCGTCTATGTGCGCACGCAAAAAGCCGAGCTGACCAATAAAAGCGGACGCAGATTCGCCATCATGCCCGGCATGGTGGCGAATGTTGAGATTAAAACCGGTCAGAAAACCGTGATGGATTATTTGCTTAAGCCGCTGAATAAAGCCAGGGAATCACTGCGTGAGCGTTAACAATATGCACCGGCTATTATTGCAGCGATCTTTGTTACGTGCCGAAATTAACATTGCCGATTTAAGGCTATGAATTGAACAAAATGTGCGAAAAGAGACAAATAATGCGCGGCAGTTATTGTGGTTAATTTAACCCGTGTAATTAACTTTACGCAATATAAGGCGATGTCTGAATTGCGGGCAAAAAAATGCCGGACCATCTGGTCCGGCGGGAAATTAGGGTAAATCAAAACATTCGGGGTGAATGAAGGTAATAATGAAATAAATGATGATAGCGGGGATAATTGTATGCTCTGGATGGGTTTGAGTTTTGTCATTCAGTGCGGAAATGTAAATCATGTAATTTGATGTTTTTAAACAATTAAAATATATGTTGTCAAAAAGTGCTATATTTTTTACCTATCTGTGCTGGTTATTAGTTCCCCTGAATTTACATCCTGAAATAACTATTTAATACACTGAAACAGTTTTGGAAATTTAGTAGCATTTTCGTGATAGATTATTGCCCAACATAAAATAACAATGGCTTGCCGGCTGAATTTTTAATCATTCAGTTCGCAGTGGCAAAAATAAAGGCACATTAAAGAGGGTAATAAAAATGAAACGTCGCGTTCTCTCCCTGATGATTCCTGCATTGCTGGTGGCAGGATCAGCAAGCGCAGCTGAAATTTACAATAAAGATGGCAACAAATTAGACCTCTACGGCAAAGTGGACGGTCTGCATTATTTTTCTGACAACTCTGGCTCAGACGGTGACCAGTCTTACCTGCGTTTTGGCTTCAAAGGTGAAACTCAGGTGACCGATCAGCTGACCGGTTACGGCCAGTGGGAATACCAGGCTGCACTGAACACCGCAGAAAGCGAAGGCACCGCTAACAGCTATACGCGTGTTGGTTTTGCCGGTCTGAAATTTGGTGATGCGGGTTCATTCGATTACGGCCGTAACTACGGCGTGATGTACGATCTCGGCGCATGGACTGACGTTCTGCCAGAGTTCGGTGGCGATACCTACGGCGCGGACAACTTCCTGTTCCAGCGCAGCAACGGCCTCGCAACCTATCGTAATACCAACTTCTTCGGTTTAGTCGATGGCTGGAACTTCGCGGTTCAGTATCAAGGCAAAAACGATAACCCAACCGAATCTACTGGCTCTGGTCGTGATGTGTTGGGCGAGAACGGTGACGGCTACGGCCTGAGCACCACTTACGATCTGGGTTCAGGTTTCGGTATTGGTGCAGCGATGTTCCAGTCTGACCGTACCAATAACCAGAACGGTAACAATCCACGTACCGCCAACATCCTGGGTCGCGGTGATAAAGCCGAAGCTTACAGCGGCGCGCTGAAGTATGACGCTAACAACGTTTACCTGGCCGCAATGTACAGCCGTTCATACAACGCAACGCGTTTCGGCGCCAGCGATAGCGGCACCGTTTACGGTTACGCCAACAAAGCGGATAACTGGGAATTGGTGGCACAGTACCAGTTCGACTTCGGCCTGCGTCCATCTCTGGCGTTTGTCTCTTCTCGCGGCTCTGACATCGAAGGTTACGGCAGCCAGAACCTGAAGAAATACATTGATGTAGGCGCAACCTACTACTTCAACAAAAACATGTCGACCTACGTTGATTACCAGATCAACCTGCTGGACGACAACAACTTCACCGACGCAGCCGGTATCAATACCGATGACGTCGTAGCACTGGGCTTGGTTTACCAGTTCTAAGGGTGATGGAGCGTGACTTGCCGGTCACGCTCCCGTTTTCAGCAGCGCATCCAGCGCGGCACGCAGCACGTCGACCACCCGTTCCGCCTCCTCGCCAATCTGTACCTGCACAATCGCGCCCTCAACCAGCAACACAATCTGCGCCGTTTTGACCTGCTGATCGGGCATCAACTTGTCGCTGATCGCCTGCGCCATCTCACGCTTATGTTGACGAATCAGTTCGCTGGCTTCCGCTAACGTGTCGCCCAGCTCCGCGGCGGTATTGATAAACGCACAGCCGCGATAATCGTCATCCCTGAACCAGCTCAGTAACGCCGCAGGCAGCGCATCGATCAATGCCGCATGCTGATTCAGCGCATGGCGAAACGCCAGCATCCAGCGCTGATGGCGCTGCTGTAAAAACGCCAGCACCAGCGCATTCTTCGCCGGAAAGTGACGATAGAAAGTCACTTTGGTCACGCCCGCTTGCGCAATCACCTTATCCACACCGGTGGCGCGAATGCCTTGTTGGTAAAAAAGCTGTTGCGCGCACAGCAAGATACGATCGCGCGCGGAGGCGGTGGCATCAAAGATCAGAGGCTCAAGCATAAAAATTCCTGTGTTTGCATGTAGACAGAATTGTCTACATACGGCAGGATGAATCAAGTAGACAGACCTGTCTACATAATCGGGAGAAATAACATGCTGGTGACACCGTTCAATCAACAAACCGCGTTACAGAAAGTCCGCATGGCGGAAGATGCCTGGAATAGCTGCGATGCGCAGCGTGTTTCGCGGGTGTACAGCGAAGATACGCGCTGGCGCAATCGCAGTGAATTCGTCAATGGACGCGCAGAAGTCGTGGCCTTCCTGCAGCGCAAGTGGGTGAAAGAGTTGGATTATCGACTGATCAAAGAGCTATGGGCGTGGCATGAAGATAAGCTGGCGGTACGCTTTGCCTATGAATGGCATGATGACAGCGGTAACTGGTTTCGCAGCTATGGCAATGAGAACTGGCACTTTGGCGCCGATGGTTTGATGATTCAGCGATTCGCCTGCATCAACGATCTGCCGATCAGCGCAGATCAGCGTCTTTTCCACTGGCCAGCCGGCACGCGCCCGGACGATCATCCGGGCCTGAGTGAGTTGGGACTGTAGCGGTTATTGCATACCGCGCCATTTTTTGGCTTTGGGTGCCGGTTGCGACGGCGGGTTGGTGATGGCGCTCAGGCTGCCTTCCATCGCGACACCCGCCAGCGTAAAGGCCGAGAAGCTCAGCCAGTGCTGCCATTTACTGTTTTGTGTTTTGCTATTTTCCATTCTGCACCTCGCTGAAGTTCAACTCATCTTCAACAATGCAGCATTCATGCCAGCGCACCGCTCTCAGCGCCACGCGGCTTGCAGCGACTTTGCTACACTGCGCCAGCGCTGAAGCGGTGCAGAAGGGTGATTTTCTGGTGCAATAATTTAACGTCGGCGTGCAGGATAGTGCTGAATCAGGCGATGGCGGTACGTCTGCCAACATTTGAAACTGCCATAAATAAACAGCCCGGCGGTTACGGCAATAATCATATAAATCATCTGATGCTCCTGTAGGCATAACGTTGCAGGAACCGGTTATCCTGTGTCAGCGTTTATCGAACATCAAGCAGCTTTAGACTGCTTTACAAGCGAGTTATGCTTTGTAATTGGCTGTAGTAATGGTTTACAGATGAGGAATTGATGCGTTTTCAGAACATTCTGCTAATTAGCCTGCTGGCATTAGGTCTCAGCGGTTGCGAAAAAAACAGCAGCCAACCTGCGATGGTGCTGGAAGGCAAAACCATGGGCACCGTGTGGCGCGTCAGCGTCGCCGGCGTTGATCCGCAGCGTAAAGCGGCGTTGCAACAGCTGATCCAGCAACAGCTGGATCGCGATGACGGCGAACTCTCGACGTGGAAAAGCGATTCGGTGCTGTCGCACTTTAATCAGTATCAAGGCAACGCACCGCAGCCGGTAAGCGCTGACATAGCGGACATCGTCACTGAAGCGCTGCGAATCGGGCATAAAACGTCGGGTGCGATGGATATCACCGTGGGCCCGCTGGTCAATCTGTGGGGTTTTGGCCCGACGAAGCAACCGGCGCATACCCCCAGCGAGGCAGAAATCGCCGCCGCTAAAGCGCGGACCGGTTTGCAGCATCTGCGCGTGATTCAGGGCGTGGACGGTCAATGGCTGCAGAAAGATCTGCCCGGCCTGTATGTCGATCTCTCCACCATGGGAGAAGGCTATGCCACCGATCATCTGGCGCGTCTGATGGAGCAGCAAGGCATCACTGATTATCTGGTTTCAGTGGGCGGCGCAGTATTGAGCCGTGGCGTCAATGCTAATCAGCAGCCGTGGCGCGTGGCGATCCAGAAACCCACCGATCGTGAAAACGCGGTGGAAGCGCGCGTCGATCTGCAAGGACACGGCATTAGCACCTCCGGCAGCTATCGCAACTATTATGAACTGGATGGCAAACGCATTTCGCACGTCATCGATCCGACTACCGGAAGACCGATTGAGCACAAGCTGGTGTCGGCAACGGTGATAGCCACCACCGCGCTGGAAGCGGATGGCTGGGATACCGGTTTGATGGTGCTCGGCAGCGAACGCGCTAAAGCGTTAGCGGTGAAAGAGCATCTGGCGGTCTATTTGATCAGCAAGCAGGGCGACGGCTTTACTCACTGGATGTCGCCGCAGTTTAAAACCTTCCTCATCGATCAGGCATCTCAATAAAGGAGGCGCACATGCTGGATTTATTTAGTGACGAAGCGCCGTGGCAGGAACCGCTGGCGGATGGCGCGGTGATTCTGCGGCGTCGCGCTCGCGAACAGGCCGATGCGCTGCTGGCGGCGATTCACGACATCGCCGAGAAAAATCCCTTTGCCCATCGCATCACGCCCGGTGGCCATCGCATGTCGGTGGCGATGACCAACTGTGGTGATTTTGGCTGGTCCACCGATTCGCGCGGCTATCAATATACCGAGCAAGACAGCAACAGCGGACACCATTGGCCGCCGATGCCCGCGCTGTTCCGCGAGCTGGCGCAGCAAACCGCGCGCGAAGCGGGCTTTGCCGGTTTCAACCCGGATGCCTGCCTGATTAACCGCTATGAACCCGGCGCAAAACTGACGCTGCATCAGGATAAAGATGAGAAGGATCTGCGCCAGCCGATTGTGTCGGTTTCGCTGGGATTGCCTGCGGTATTCCAGTTCGGCGGTTTCGAACGCGGCGATGCTACCCAGCGCGTGCTGCTGGAACATGGCGATATCGTGGTGTGGGGCGGGCCATCGCGCCTGCGTTATCACGGCATTCTGCCGCTCAAACCTGGCATTCATCCGCAGGCAGGCGCTTTCCGTTTCAACCTGACTTTCCGCCGCGCATTTTAGGCATTTTTGTGGCGGCGCAATTTATTGCGTAATACATGTTAGTTAAGCCAGTGATGAGGGCGCTGGCCGGTGCCACTTTTGGGCCGGCGGTCCTCGCGCCGCTAGCGCGGTTCCTTCACTTCGCTCGTCTGCCTGACGGACCGGCGGAGACGGGACTTCCATGTCCCGGCTCCGCCTTTCGCCCGCGTCCTGCGGGCTCTCCTGGCTTCCTCGCTTCGTTCAGCGCTGCGGATTGCCGGCCCAAAAGCGGCCCCGGCCTGCTCATCAACTTCAGTGCGTATTATTGAAAAGGGCTCATTTGCCAGAGGCGCAGACGTGTCAGAGCCCGCACAGATAATGCCTTTTCAAAACAAAATACCTTCTTATCTGACAAGCATTTCGCAATAAATCGCGCTGCTACAAACTAGCGGCAAGCAACATTGTGCTCAGGCAACTATGGCATGAGAATTATTCTTGCTATCAGCCAAGGCGACATTAAACTGCAGGCTGCTTTATTGACCGCTGGAACCCTTTGATGGCATTGCTGCAAGTCGTTTTTCGCCAGTACCGCTGGCCTTTTATTGGCGTCATTCTTCTTACATTGTTAAGCGCCGTGCTTGGTATTGGTTTGATTGCCTATATCAATAATGAGCTGATTGTCGCGGTGAATACTTCGATTTCGGTGCTGCCGAGTTTCCTTGGCCAGCTGTTCCTGCTAATGGCGGTGACGCTCGGCTCCCAGCTGGCGCTGACTATGCTCGGCCATCACTTTGTCTGGCGGCTGCGCGGCGAATTCATCAAACGGATTCTTGATACGCGCGTGGAGCGCATCGAACAGATTGGCAATGCCCAACTGCTGGCCGGTCTCACCAGCGATGTGCGCGCCATCACCATCGCCTTCGTGCGTTTACCCGAGCTGATTCAGGGCATCATTATTACGCTCGGTTCGGCGCTTTATCTCGCCTGGCTTTCGCCAAAAATGCTGCTAATCACCTGCCTGTGGCTGGTGGTGACGCTGGTTGGCGGTTGGCTGCTGGTATCACGCGTTTATCAGCACATGGCTAAGCTGCGTGAAATCGAAGATGACCTGTATCGCGATTTCCAGACCATTATCGAAGGGCGTAAAGAGCTGCAGCTTAACCGCGAACGTGCGCAGCTTATTTACGACAGTGTTTATCAGGAGAATGCCAAAAGCTATCGCCACCACATCGTGCGCGCCGATACCTTCCACCTCAGCGCGGTGAACTGGTCGAATATCATGATGCTCGGCGCGATTGGCATCGTGTTCTTTATGGCGAACGGGCTGGGCTGGGCAAATACGGCGGTGGCGGCAACTTATTCGCTGACGCTGCTGTTTCTGCGCACACCGCTGCTGGCGGCGGTCGGCGCCTTGCCAACGCTGCTCAGCGCGCAGGTGGCGTTTCGCAAGCTCAACAGGTTTGAACTGGCGCCCTATGAAGAAACGTTCAAGGCGCTGCCAAAAGTCAGCGACTGGCAAACGCTGGAGCTGCGCGACGTCTGCTTCCACTACGGTGAGCACGGATTCCAGGTTGGGCCGATCAATTTGACGCTGCGCCGCGGCGAGCTGGTGTTCCTGATTGGCGGCAACGGCAGCGGAAAATCGACGCTGGCGATGCTGCTCACCGGCCTCTATCAGCCGCAATCGGGCAGTTTGCTGCTGGATGGCAAGGTGGTGGATTGGCAAAACCTCGATGCTTATCGCAAACATTTCTCGGCGGTGTTTACTGACGTGCATCTGTTTGATCGCCTCATCGGCGATCAAGGGCAGCCAGCCAATCCTGCGCTGGTGCAGCAGTGGCTGGAGCGTCTGAAGATGCAGGACAAGCTCAAGCTGGAAGGCAATAGAGTGCTTAATCTGCAACTGTCGAAAGGGCAGAGCAAACGTCTGGCGCTGCTGCTGGCAGCCGCCGAAGAGCGCGATATTCTGTTGCTCGACGAATGGGCGGCGGATCAGGATCCGCATTTCCGTCGCATCTTCTATCGTGAGCTGCTGCCATGGTTACAGGAATCGGGTAAAACGGTGTTCGCTATTAGTCATGACGATCACTACTTTATTCACGCCGATCGCTTGCTGGAGATGCGCGAAGGTCAACTAAGTGAGTTAACCGGTAACGAACGCGAGATGGCAACGCTGGATGCGGTGCAACGTACCGATACCGGCCATTAACGCCAGCCGGGAAAGCTTAGCAAAAACCCTTATTGGGCAAGAAGTTGCGGAGTGAGTAAAGTCACTCCCAGCAGAAATCCTCGTTTCTGCGTCCCTGGAACACTTTTCTGTCGTCTTATGTTGTCACCGGCTCAGGTTTATTTCTGAGCCGGTTTTTTATTTTGTCGGGAGCGGATGCGTCAGCAGCGTAATCACGCGATCTCCAGCCAGCCAAAAACGCGCCTGCAGCAGCGCTTTGGTGGTGAAATACTCATCAAAATCTTGACACAACCGCAGCGTTGCACGGCCTTGCTGCACGTCCAGTTCCAGCACTTCCGCCTGAAGAAAATCCATTGGCTGATGCAATTGCGGCCACAGCGCTTTGTACACACTCTCTTTCAATGAAAACAGCAGTGTAGCGGCCTGGGCAAAGGGCATAGGCCGCGCCAGCAGGCGCTGTTTTTCCGCCGGGCTCATCAACATCCCAGCGGTTTCATCGGCGGTTTCCTCCGCCATAATCTGCTCAACATCCACACCCACGCACAGTGGCTCGCGCGTCGCAGCCATCACCGCAACGCTGTGCGTATGCGACAGCGACGCCTGAATGCCGGCGGGCCACAACGGTGAGCGATCGGGCGCATTACACAAAACAAAGTGCGGTAAACCGAAGTGCGCAAAGTTTTGCTGCACCAGCCAGCGACTCGCCAGATGCTCGGCTTTGCGTTTCGTCACCGCGCTCTGAAGCGACGCGGGCAGCGGCAGTTGCCACGCCTGGTGCAATTCAGCATGCCAGTGATGTTGATCGAATTCGCACCAGGCGATCGGCAATGTATCCAGCGACATGCCAGCAGCGCGGATAAACGGGGAAGAGGGCAGGGCAAGCGGCGTTTCAGAGGCGAACATAAAAAATCACGGCTGACGGAAAACGTAGTTTTACCAG
This sequence comes from Pantoea sp. GCM10028869, assembly GCF_042666835.1. Taxonomy (NCBI): domain Bacteria; kingdom Pseudomonadati; phylum Pseudomonadota; class Gammaproteobacteria; order Enterobacterales; family Erwiniaceae; genus Pantoea; species Pantoea sp. GCM10028869. The sequence goes on from NZ_JBHTGO010000004.1 coordinate 390,643, forward strand.
CCAGCCGGATGGAGAGCAAGCCAAAGGGGCTCGCCTACTTTTAGTTATTTGGCGGAATAGCCATGCCTTTAATCTGCACCACGAAGTGCTGATGGCCTTTGGTGATGCGCGCACCGCGATCGCACCAGCGCGAGGCGAGACGGAAGAAATCGTCGCTGCCGATATCGTAAGCCAGTTCAACTTTATTGATACCCGAGTGCAGGAGTTCTTCCGCATCCTGCAGGTTTTTTGCTTTGATGACCATAAAGGTTTCCATCGAAAAAACAAGAGCCCTAAGAGTAAGAGAAGTCTGTGACAGTTTTGTTTCAATTTGATGAAGCGCTGTAACATTTATCCAGAAATGTGATCTGGCTCGGGTTGAGTTGCTTTCGGTAAGTTACTGATTAAAAGTCAATAATCAGCATTTCTTTGGCGATAATCTGAGAATGCTTTATTGCATGGAAAACATATGAAATCGCCAGACTTTATATTCTGCCTTTACTTCCAACACATATGAATTACCATATGTAATAGATTTTTACTGGAACCTGGCCCAATGCTCCCTGTTCAACTTTTCAAACTGCTTGCCGACGAAACGCGTACGACCATCGTTTTATTATTACGAGAAGCCGGAGAGTTGTGTGTCTGCGATCTCTGCACCGTTACCCAACAATCACAGCCAAAGATTTCACGCCACATTGCCTTGCTGCGCGATGCTGAGCTGATTCTGGATCGACGTGAAGGCAAGTGGATACACTATCGCCTTTCTCCGCATATGCCGGCCTGGGCTGCATCGATTATCGATACGGCCTGGAATAGCCAGCGTGAGGAAGTGCGTGAGTCGCTGAAGAACGCCGCTGCTACGGGTTGTGAATAATCATTAAACACATTTGATTATTCGAATGCATTGGAGGCGTGATGTTTCTGGCAGGCGCAATATTTGTTTTGACCATCGTGTTTGTTATCTGGCAGCCGCGCGGCCTGAGCATTGGCTGGACAGCAACGATAGGGGCTTTACTGGCGCTGGTGACCGGCGTTATCCAGTTAAACGATATTCCCGCTGTGTGGCATATCGTCTGGAATGCGACAGCGGCTTTTATCGCCGTCATTATCATCAGCCTGTTGCTGGACGAATCCGGTTTTTTTGAGTGGTGCGCTTTGCACGTAGCGCGCTGGGGAAGTGGGCGAGGGCGGCTGCTTTTCACCTATATCGTGTTGCTCGGTGCATGCGTTGCCGCGCTTTTCGCCAATGATGGTGCGGCTCTGATATTGACGCCGATCGTCATCGCAATGCTGCTGGCACTGGGCTTTAGTAAAGGTGCAACGCTGGCTTTCGTCATGGCAGCAGGATTTATCGCCGATACCGCGAGTTTGCCGCTGATCGTATCCAATCTGGTTAACATCGTTTCCGCAGATTTCTTCAAATTGGGATTCAACGCTTACGCGGCGGTGATGGTTCCGGTTGATATTGCCGCTATTATCACCACGCTGATAGTGCTGCACCTTTTCTTTCGCAAAGACCTTCCCGCCAGCTATGAGGTTTCACGCCTCAAACTACCAGCTGAAGCCATAAAAGATCCCGCTACCTTTAAAGCCGGTTGGCTGGTGCTGTTGTTGCTATTGGTGGGATTTTTCCTGCTGGAGCCGCTGGGCATTCCAGTCAGTGCTATCGCCGCACTGGGCGCGTTAATTCTGTTTATCGTTGCCAAAAGAGGTCAGGCGATTAACACCGGTAAAGTGTTACGCGGCGCGCCCTGGCAGATCGTGATTTTTTCGCTCGGCATGTACCTGGTAGTTTATGGCCTTAAAAATGCCGGGCTGACGCAACATCTCTCTGACTTACTCAACCTCATTGCCAGCCACGGCTTATGGGCCGCCACCTTGGGTACCGGTTTGGTGACGGCGCTGCTTTCTTCAGTAATGAATAATATGCCAACGGTGCTGATTGGTGCGCTGTCGATTGATGCCAGCAGCGCGCAGGGCGTGATAAAGGAAGCGATGATTTATGCCAATGTTATTGGTTGCGACCTGGGGCCAAAAATTACGCCGATTGGCAGTCTCGCCACGTTGCTATGGCTGCACGTACTCGACCAGAAGAACATCAACATTAGCTGGGGTTATTACTTCCGCGTGGGTGTCGTGATGACATTGCCCGTGCTGCTCGTCACCCTTAGCGCGCTGGCCCTGCGCCTAACGTTGTCCCATTAGGAAGAGAGCACCATGACTGACATCACCATTTATCACAATCCCGCTTGCGGCACATCGCGTAACACGCTTGCGTTAATACGCAATAGCGGCATTGAACCCGCCATCATTCTCTATCTTGAGACTCCGCCAAATCGTGAGCAACTTAAGGCGTTGATTAGCGCGATGGGGATCGATGCGCGCGCTTTATTACGCAAAAATGTCGAACCCTACGAAAAATTGGGTTTGGCTGAAGAGCGTTTTAGTGACGAGCAACTCATCGAGGCGATGTTGAATTATCCCATCCTGATTAACCGTCCGATTGTTGTCTCCCCGCTGGGAACGCGTTTGTGCCGGCCTTCAGAAGCCGTGCTCGATATTCTTCCCGATGCGCAGCAGGGCGAATTCAGAAAGGAGGATGGTGAGAAGGTGATCGGTGATGATGGAAGGCGGATGGTCTAGCCGGATAACAAATTCTCTCAGGTCAAGCCGATGAGTAGCAAGAAATGACACCCCTTAAGAGATGCTTTGAAACGTCTTAGAGTGCTAATCACCGCCAGTGCCAAAATAAAACCATAAGCATTCTCTTGTTTCTTTATAAGAGACAATTTTGTGTGATTCAGATCAAATTTCTTAACATAGGCAAGTGTATAAATACGTCAACTTAATTTGAATTGGAAATTAACAAGTGAAACGTACGTTTATCGCTTTAGTTATTAGTGTCACTGCATTCAATGCTGGCGCTGCAATGGACACTAATCAAGCCGCTAACAATTCTGAAAGCAATGCCGCTAATGCTGCCTTCAATGAAACGACAAGCCGGGATGGTTCAGGTCGATTTAATGCTGATAATTCTTTTAGCCAGAACACGATAAATCATGCAATGGACGCAACAGCCCGTGCACGTCAATCTGACGCGGAGGCTGCTCGTTATGCCGGTGCAACTTACAACAACCATTACGGTCAATCGTATCTTGATGCTAAAAATAATCAGTCTGCACTGGCACCAAGCCCGGCAGTTAATGCTGCTTCTTATCGTTTGGGTATCGAGCAACAGCAGCAGAAATCTATGGGCGTGGCGACGATAAACGTAGCTGTGAGTAGCCTGAATCCGAAAACCCCAATCAGCGTAACAGTTAACGGCGTAACTAAAACCGTAGCGGCTTCAACCCTTGCACCTTCTACGCAGGTTGCTGTACCTCATATACCCGCTTTTGAACGCAATCCAGGTAAAGGCTCAAGCAATGATCAAAGCTCATCACATTCTGTTGGCGGTAGCGGTAATGGTGCTAATAATGCTGCTAACACTAACAGCGCTCACGGCTTAGGCGGTGGGCCGCATATTGGTGGTGGTTCAGCGATGGGCGGTGGATTCCACGGTAGCTGGTAAGCGAGAAAATTCAGATATGAAAAAGGGATTATCCCGAAAGATAATCCCTTTTTTTGAAAGGATTTGGTCGGCACGAGAGGATTTGAACCTCCGACCCCGGACACCCCATGACCGTGCGCTACCAGGCTGCGCTACGTGCCGAACGTGGAAGAATATTACTGTTTCTACGCACGATTGCAATATGAGCCGCATTTAACTGCCTCATAATTAATCAGTTTGCGACGAAACGCTTCTCTTCCGTCAGCACCTGCAGTAACAACGCCAGCTGCGGTTTATGATCTTTCAGTTTGTTACCCTGCGCATCGTAAGCGCTGTAGCTGCCATTGTTATTCAGCACCAGCGTCACGGTTGGCGTGGTCACTACCAGCTTGCCATCTTCGCTGCTCGCCACCCAATCGTGGCTGCGTTGTGCGGCAAACAGATCTTCACCCTGCGAGAAGTTAGCGGGATTAGTGCGCACGTGCAGCAGGCGCTGCATCAGCGTGGTCATCACATCCTGCTGATCGGTCAGACGATCGATGGTTTGCGCTGGCGTATTCGGCCAATGCACCACCAGCGGCACCTGTAACGTCGCACGGTTACCTGGATTGTCATCGTTGCTATCCAGATTGACCGCACGCTGCGCCGTGATCACCACCACGGTATTTTTCAGCAAATCGCGATCCTGCAAGGTTTGCAGCACCGCCTTAATCTGCTCGTCGACACCGCTTGCCTGACGCGTATAGCTACGCTGGCGCGCTTTTAGGTTGTCGCCATTGACCGTCACACCGTTAAGGGCAATCCACGAGAACCACGGCGCATTGTTTGATTTGTGGCCATTGAGCCAGTTCTGCCACTGCGTCACCGTGGTGCTATTCGGTTGGGTATCGGCCTGCGGCAGCGAGTAATCGGCTAACAAAGCCTGACGATACAGCGGTTGGCTGAAGCCGTCCGATGAGAACAAGCCAAACTGATAGCCTTGCGCGTTCAGCGCATTCAGCAGCACGGAAGGCGTACGCGACGCTAACACGCCATCCATATAGCTGGAAGAGATGCCGTAGAACAGGCCAAATAACCCTTTTTCCGGCTGTAGCCCCGCGCTGAAGTGCTGGGTGAAGCGCACGTTCTCACTGGCGAATTGATGAAGCGACGGCAGCGCTTTTTCCACCGTGGCGTTGTTCAGACCATCAACGGTTAGCACCAGCAGATTGTGGCGCGTACCGCCATCGCGGAAGGTAATGTCACTCAGTGGATACTGCACTGACAACGCTTCCGGATCACCCTGTTGCACCAGACGGCGCTGATACTCTTGCGCATCCAGCAAACCGTGACGCTCAAGGAAGCGACGCGCGGTCATTGGATAGGAGAGCGGCAGGTTGGCGCGCTGCATGGTAATTGGGCGATAGAAATTGGCATCGGCCCAGATATAGAGCAGATGACTGGCGAAGAAGGCGCTGATAAACAGCGCAGCCAGCGGCTTACCGAACGAGCGCCGATTAAGGCTGCGCAGCTTTTGCCAGCTCCAGGTCGCGAACAGCATTTCGACGAGGAAAATCAGCGGCACGCTGATAAACATCAGCTGCCAGTCGCGCGCCATCTCGCTTTGATCAGGGTTTATCACCAGCTCCCACACCACCGGATTGAGGTGCAAGTGGAAGCGGCTGAACACCGCGCTGTCGACCATAATCAACGTCAGCCCGGCGGTGGCGACAATCGCCGACAACACCCTAAGCAATCGCTGTGACATCACCACGAAAGTGAGCGGGAAGATGATGAGCAGATAACCGGCGAAGACGATGAAACTGAAATGACCGATCCAGCTGGTATAGGCATAGATACGTCCCGCGAGTGACGCGGGCCAGTCGGCGACCAACAGGTAGCGGCTGCCTAAAATTAACGCGAAGATAATATTAAACAGGGCAAACCAATGCCCCCAGCTGATCATCTGGGAGACTTTTTCACGGTAGCGCTGCCGGTTGGTTACCATATTATGAGGTCAAATCTGCATATTAATGAGCGTTATCATCGCGTACGGATGACTGCAACGCATCCGCGAAAGATCGAGCCAGTGTGCGGCGTTGAGCCGGTGAAACGCTGGTATTGATCAAGTTAGTTACCATGTTACCCAATACCATCAGGGAAAGGTCGGTTGGCGCTTTGTCTTTTTCAAGAATCTGCGCCATCTCTGCGAGGAGCTTTTCCACGCGTTCGTCACTGTAACGGGATGATTGTGGCATATCGTCGTCTAATCAAGGGTGAAAAGGCGGTATATTACCGTAACAACGCATTTTTTTCCGCAATTTTATCGCAAGCAGAGCGATCAGTTTGTGCTGGCAGTTGAAAGCGGCTGCGGGCGGTGTTTGAATACGCGCCTGAGCTAAAAGGAGAGTCTACCATGAGTCTGGATATCGACCAGATTGCCCTGCATCAGTTAGTTAAACGTGATGAAAACCAGCTTGAACTGGTACTGCGCGACACCTTGCTGCCTGCTACCCGCGCGGTTGAAGAGATGGCAGAAGAGCTGCACCGGGTATATAGCGCCAAAAGCAAAGCTTACGGACTGTTTAACGAAGATAGCGAACTGGCCGATGCGTTGCGTAACTGCCGCAAAGGGGAAGATGACTTTCTGGCGTTTAGCCGTGCGGCGACCGGACGTCTGCGTGATGAACTGAGCAAATATCCGTTTGCGGAAGGCGGCGTGGTGCTGTTTTTGCACTATCGCTATCTGGCCGTGGAATATTTGCTGATTGCGGTTCTCAACAGCCAGTCGAGCATGCGCGTCAACGAGCAACTGGATATCAGCAGCACCCATTATCTCGATATCAATCATGCGGATATTGTGGCGCGTATCGATCTCACCGAGTGGGAAACTAACCCGGAATCCACCCGTTATCTGACCTTCCTGCGCGGTCGCGTGGGGCGTAAAGTGGCGGATTTCTTCATGGATTTCCTTGGCGCTAGCGTCGGTCTGGACACCAAAGCGCAAAACCGTGGGCTGCTGCAAGCGGTTGACGATTACTGCGCCGAATCGGATCTCGATAAAAACGAGCGTCAGAACTATCGTCAGCAGGTTTACAGCTACTGTAACGATCAGCTGCAGGCCGGCGAAGAGATTGCGCTACACGATCTCTCCAGTGAATTACCGCCGCTGGGAGAAAAAACGTTTCAGGCCTTCACCCAGGAGCAAGGTTACGAGCTGGAAGAGACCTTCCCAGCGGATCGTAGCACCTTGCGCCAGTTGACCAAGTTTGCGGGTAGCGGCGGCGGATTAACCCTGAACTTTGATGCCATGCTGCTCGGCGAGCGCATCTTCTGGGATCCCACCACCGACACGCTGACTATTAAAGGCACGCCACCGAATTTGCGCGATCAGCTGCAACGCCGCACAAGCAGTAAATGAAAAAAGCCGGGTCACCTAAGTGCCCGGCTTTTCTATCAGAACGAATAGTTTATGCCACTGCTGATGAGAGAATCGGTGCGGAACTTGCCACCAACGCTATGCTTCGCGCTAATATTCGCTGACCAGTTGTCGCTGATTTTCCCTTCTAAACCCAGATGAACTCGATAACGATCGTCGTCCAGCGCGCCATAAACGCGTCGGCTGTGGCGATCCTCAAGGGTTAGTGAAGAGCCAGAACGGCCCGTTGAAAACTGTTTTTCAACGGTGGCGCTGAATCGCACGCGTGGCAGCAGCGTACCGAGCCCCTGTTTGCTGACTTCAATACCCGGCGCGAGTCCCCACGGCATGGCTGAACTCAGGGCAATGCTGGCCTCTCTGCTTTCCAGCGTATAACCCGGTAAATAGCCTGCGCTGGCTTTCAGGTAAGGCGATAGCGTGAAAGACGCATCCAGCACAGAGTAGGATTTACCCCATTTTGCACTGCCTGCCAGCATATGGCTGGTTTTTGAGGTGCTTTTTACTCCCAATACCGGGTCAAGGTGAATGTCCTGACGCAGATTCAGGTAGCTGGCAGCAAGATCCATAAACCATCCTTCATTGCTCATTCCGCTCGCATACAGGCCCAGAGTGCTCAGTTTATGGCTAATGCTGGCTTCGTCCCCGGCATTTCCCTGGCTGTAACTGGCGGTCACGCCATAAAGCCAGGCATCCGCTTGCGCATCGGCGCCGATCTCTAGCCTGCTTTCTTTTAACGTTACGCTATCCATTCTGCCGCGATTTTGGCTGAGACTGGCCCATGCGCCGCTATTTTCATGGTTACCGCGCAGGAGCTGAGCGCGATCGGTCAGCATATTGCTGATTTCACTGAACAGGTAGTGGCGCGAAGCGAGCAGGGCGCGCGTACTCTGCACCAGCGGCTGATTATCAATGATCTCAAACCAGTCTTCTGCAGTACCCGGATTTGGCGTGATCTCGGGCTCAGGTTTCACTTCAGGCTCAGGCTTAACTTCCGGTTCAGGCGTAATGTCGGGTTCGGGATGAGTCTCCGGATCGGGGTCGATTACCGGATCGGGTGGTAACACCGGATCCGGCGTTTTGGCAATGATCCATTTCACGCGACCATTCTCTTCCACAACCTGATAATCAGCGGTATAGAGCGAGAACCCGCGTTTGACCGGAGGTAGCGTGAAATAGTCGTGCGCGGTTCCGGCGGGCGCGTTCACCAGCACGATCTCTTTCGCGATGCGGTTGGGGAAGGTTTCACCCAGCATAAAACCAAGATCGAGGATGTTGCTGCCGCCCTGCACGCTGGACCCAATGTATAAACTGTCGCTGATGGCGGACTGTGGCGCGATGCCGAAACCAAGCTGCAGATGATTTGCCGTCAGATGTTCCACAGAGAGCAGCTTCGGCGTCCAGGCCATTTCATCTGCAGAAAGAAGCGAGATGATACCGCCTTTACCTGCATCCATCCGATGCACGCGGCTGTTACCATTCATATTCCAGAATGTTTCACTGCTCAGGGTGACTCTCGCTGAGTGACTGTCGTTGATGTGGCCGTGGTAATCGACTTTGCCAAGATGAAGCAATGCGTTATCGCCCAGCGTGATATTGCCCTCAACCGAGCTGGCGGGAAGGAAACGCAACTCTTCCGCGTTTCGCTGTGCAACTTTGCAACTGCCCTTAGTGCTTTGCACCGGCGAGGTGCAGCGTAAAATTTGCTGCTCATCAGCAGCGTCGGGATGGTAGCCAAGGATAACCTGGCTGTTGTCGCCCGCCTGGATATCGGCTTTAACCTGCGCGTATTCACCGACCTGTAAACGTGCATTGTCATTGACTACAATGTTATTGGCGGTGAAAGAGGAAGTGTACCAATCGTTGTCAATGATCAGGCCGCCGGCATGAGGAACGGGTTGCCCGGACAGCAGAAGAGTCCCCTTATTGACGTTGATATTTCCATTTAAATGGATATTACCGCTCAGTGCGAAATGTGTATTTCCACTCTCCGGAGATAAATTCACATCTAATGCACCGTTAGTTTTATCCGACGAGCGCGTGCCAATGTCTCCGCGGAAAACTAAATCATTTAACTGCGATAGTCGATAATCGACGGCTTGAACCAGATCATATCCCAGATACTTCCAGTCTTCATTGTCCTGCTGATTTGTGGGGAAGTACCAATACTTCTCTTTTTTTAATTGAAAATACTCTTTACGTTGCGTTCTCGAATTATAATATTCATAAATATCACCAATATTACCAATGTCGACACTGCTCCAGGTGTTAATGTTGATATCGCTACGTGAGTACCCTGTAAGCGTTAGACTGGCCGAGGTTAACTCACTCTGATTGATCACTGCCGCACCGCTATCCGTGTGATTAATCTTTCGCATTATGAGATTATTACCATTAAGATCCAATGTCCCCCCACGATAACCAAAATAAATGTTATCAGGATTAACCTGGTCTTCGCTCGCTAAAATAACGGTAGGCCGACCGCTCGCTAAATACAGTCGAGAAAATGCCTGGCGATTTCCTTGCGCATCTTTTTGTTGATCCAGAATAACGGTGCCATCGCCGATATTCAGTCCGCCTTCATTGACACCTGTAGCATTAATATGTAAGACGCCACCGCCAATTTTGTGTAAATCATCATCTTTTAGTCCATTCACTTGCCAGATGACTTTTTTCCCTTCATCGATTTCAACGCCGCCGCCCACCCAGGTTGCGCCCACATTCTCTGCAGATTTCAGGGTGTAGTTATTAGAAAACTGTAGTTTTCCTGCTCCCAGATTAACGGCCTCACTAAGAATAATGTCTCCGCCCGCGCCGTTAAAGCGAATATCTTTGGTTGCATCAAGTTCAATAAGGCTGGCTTTGCCTGGCGCCAAATGACGATATGTGTTGTCTAAACCTTGCCAACCCCAGTTTTTACTACCTTGGACCAGCTTATCTGCATTCCAGTAAATTGGGCCATTATTCGCAAAATCAGTGACATCGGGAGAGATATTGTTGGCAATAATCCCATTAAAATATTCTTCATTAAAACGTGTTGAGATAACTTTGCGACCATAAGGCGTTGCGCTACCATAACCACCATAATGTACACCAGCAAGTTTCCATTTTTTATCAACATTGTCGTAGACATAAATAGGGCTGCCACTGTCACCGCCGCCGGTTGATATTGATAAAGCGGATGAATATTGATGGCCAGGTTCATATTGAATCCAATAGAAATCGTCATTTTTTTCTTTGTTGAAGGTAATGGTGTCAATATTAATTGTTCCACCCGCTAACCATTTATAGGCACTGGCCAGGAACTCTTTCTCAGTGAGGTCATTTGTGACCTGTGTCATTTCACCAGCACCCGCGCGCACATAAGCAATATACCGAGAGCCATGTCCTTTCTGAAGCTCATTACGTTCCACATAATCTATTGGCGCTACTTCGGTTACAACTTTGTTTAACCGTGGCAGAATATTATCCTGAACGGCGGATTGATTGCGGTTAATAAAAAGATAACGGGTGGAATAAGCAGAAGGACCGCCAAAAGAAACGCTACCCAAAGCGGTTACGTGCCGTGTGGTGGTTACATAGGATGGATTAATCAATGTGGCAAACCCGCGACGAGATACACTGCTAAGGTCGGGCATGGCAAAATCAAGATAACCACTCAGCTCGCCATCTTTCTTAAAAATGGGAATGTTGCTTAAGCCGACACGATATTTACCCATATTCTCGGCAAAATCACGGTATTCTTGCACGTTAATGTCATGACGCATTACGCCCGCATAGCCAGAAAATGAGATGAGTATGATGCCATAGCCCAAGGCAGGTATTTTTTTCACTTGAAGTCCTTGCAGACAAATTCTGGAGAAATGTTAAAACGGCATTCTCCATGGTTTGTGCAAGCTTCATGGTAAAGAACAGTCTCAAATAAACGAAGGCAGAGAGAAATGAAAGACAGGGGTTTTTAGGAAGGGAAGATATCGGGTTATTTTTTATGCCTAAAATAAAAGGGCCGGTTTCGCAACCGGCCCTTCTACCTTCAACTCATTCAGCGATTAAGCGCGAACGAAGTCGATGTGGAAAAGTTTTGGCTTGAACGGATGACGCTGTACCGCCTGAGCTTTAACTTTAACTTCTTTGCCATCAACCGCGATGGTCAGCACTTCGCTGTAGAACTCAGGTTTAACCTGTACGTTCATCACTGCATCGTGGTCGAGTTCGATAGCAATTGGTGCTTCATTTCCGCCATAGATGATGGCTGGGAATTTGTTTGCTACACGCAGGCGGCGGCTCGCACCCTTACCCTGGTCTTTACGTACTTCAGCGTTAATAGTGAACATTTGATGTCTCTTCAATAGTTCCTGCTACAGGCGACCCAGCAACAGGACGGTTATTCAAACTGCTTTTACGGATGCAAAAGCGGGCGGCATTATAGCCCCAATGATGCTGCAGGGGCAAATGATTCCGCCGCTTAACGCAGCTCATTGGCACGGCGATAACGGCCCTGATAATCAAACATTTTTTCGCGAATCTGCCAGAAATGGCCTTTTGCGCGTGCCACCACAAAGTCCGGATGACGCAATAAAGGCTGTAAGGCGATGACATCCGCTGCGGTTTGCCAGCCAAGTTCCACGCCCGGCGCGCGCTGATGCGGGCGCATAAACAGCTGCTCAAAGGCTTTGCGTTGTGCTGGCGTTTGCAGGCGAAAACGCTCGCTGACGCTGGTGCCATCTTCATCGAAATAGGTGGCTTTCAGCCATTCGCCTTTATCATCGCGTCCTTGCTCCAGCGTCATGCCGGCGCAGCGCAACACGCGCGCATCTTTCAGTTTCAGCGCCGCTTTCAGCATGTCATCCGGATCGACCAGAATTTTGTCGCATTGATGGCAGCGTCGCGCGGCGATGTCATTCTCGGCGCCGCAATCCGGGCAGCTTTTGAAGCGAAAGCGATAATCACACTGTTCGCGCTCGCCTTCATCATCTTCCAGTACGCCCTGACAGCGGCGGCCAAAATGCTCGATGATGTGTCCATCTTCGGTGGTTTTGCCCCAGAAGGTATTGGCGAAACCGCAGGCGGGACAAAAAACCTGCACCGGCTGATTGTCGCTGGCCCCTTTCGGCGCGCCGACTTCGGGGGTGAAAAGATCGTGTGGATTACCGGCGTAATCCAGCACCAGACAATCGGTTTTGCCGGGTGACAAGCGTAAACCGCGACCGACGATCTGCTGGTAGAGGCTAACGGATTCGGTAGGGCGCAAAATGGTGATCAAATCCACGTGGGGCGCGTCAAAGCCAGTGGTCAGAACGGCAACGTTGACCAGAAACTTCAGCTGCTGCGCTTTAAATGCACCAATTAAGCGGTCACGATCCTTCACTGCCGTTTCCGCCGAGACCAGCGCGCTGTTTTCAGGCAGCAGCGTGAGGATTTCACGGGCATGTTCCACGGTGGAGGCAAACACCATCACGCCACGGCGATCTTCAGCAAACTCAATAATCTGGCGAATAATATGCGGCGTTACGCGATGCTGTTGTTTCAGCTCGCGGTTGAGATCGGCTTCGCTAAACAGGCCATTATTTTGCGGGATCAGGCGGCTGAAATCGTACTGTACCACCGGCATATCTAAGCGCTCCGGCGGCACCAGAAAGCCATGTTTGATCATATAGCGCAGCGGCAGCTCATAAATGCAATCGCGGAACAGTGCTTTCTCATCGCCGCGCACCATGCCGTGATAGTGGAATTGGTAGATCCAGCCTTTGCCGAGACGGAAGGGCGTGGCGGTCAAACCCAACAGGCGCAACTGCGGATTGTGCTGCCGCAGGTGGGCGAACAGCAGCTGATACTGGCTCTCTTCGTTATCACTGATGCGGTGACACTCATCAACGATCACCAGTGAAAAGGCGCTATCGAAGCGGTTGAGATTGCGCGCCACCGACTGCACGCTGCCAAACACCACTTTGCTTTCGCTCTGCTTGCGCTGCAAACCCGCGGCGAAGATGTCTGCTTCAAGTCCATAAGCCTGATATTTGCTGTGATTCTGCTCCACCAGCTCTTTGACGTGAGCCAGCACCAATACCCGTCCACGCGCTAGCCGCGCCAGTTCAGCAATCACCAGACTCTTACCCGCACCGGTCGGCAGCACAATCACCGCAGGCGTGGTATGGCGACGAAAGTGGTTGAGGGTGGCGTCAACCGCCTCTTGTTGGTATGGGCGCAGGGAGAATGACATTGGGGCAAACTTTTTTCTGGAACGGACGCGCATTATGCCATGAAAGCCAGTTAAACGCAGGTTCACTACTGTTAGCACTCTAAGGATCAAGCTATACTGCCCACACTTTCTTAACGGACAAAAACACCGTTTCAGTTTCCCCCGCAGTAACAGGCAAAGCGAATTCATGCGACTCGAAAAATTCATATCTCAGCAACTGGAAGTTAGTCGTGCTATCGCCGGACGCGAAATCCGCGCCAAAAAAGTCACCATTAACGGCGAAGTTGTGCGCGATGCGGCATACAAAGTACAGCCAGACGATGAAGTCGAATACGACGGCAATCCGCTGGTGGTGCAGCAAGGACCGCGCTATTTCATGCTGAATAAGCCGCAGGGTTACGTCTGCTCAACCGACGATCCCGATCATCCCACCGTGCTGTTCTTTATCGAAGAACCCGCGGCGTTCAAGCTGCATGCGGCGGGCCGTCTGGATATCGACACCACCGGTTTGGTGCTGCTGACCGACGATGGCCAATGGTCACACCGCATTACCTCCCCGAAGCATCACCTGGAAAAAACCTATTTGGTGGAAGTGGAGGAGCCAATCGATCCTGTCCTGGTTGAGAAGTTCGCTGCGGGTGTACAGCTGCACAATGAAAAAGAGCTCACCAAGCCGGCCGTGCTGGAGATTCTCGATGAGAAAGCCGCCCGTTTGACTATCAGCGAAGGGCGTTACCATCAGGTCAAACGCATGTTTGCGGCGATGGGTAACCATGTCTCAGCGCTGCATCGCGAACGTATTGGTGACATCGAGCTGGATGAAGATCTCGGCGAAGGTGAATATCGTGAACTGACCCAGCAAGAGGTCGACAGCATCGGCCTGCCAGAAGAACTCAAACAACGTAAATAGCGGGAGAACGCGGTGCGCAAGGAAAAGAATTCACCGGTCGGTTTAGTGGTCATCCTCGGATTGCTGGCAATGCTGATGCCGCTCTCTATCGATATGTATCTGCCGGCCATGCCGCAAATCGCCCATGAGTTTGCGGTTTCGGCGGGCAGCGTGCAGATGACGCTCAACCTTTACATCCTCGGTTTCGCCATTGGCCAGTTGGTTTACGGTCCACTGGCAGACAGCTACGGACGTAAACCGGTGATTGTGCTGGGAACGCTAATTTTTGCCTGCGCCGCCGCGGCTTGCGCGCTGTCACAAACCATCGATCAGCTGATCTTTATGCGCTTCCTGCACGGCTTATCGGCCGCCGCTGCCAGCGTGGTGATCAACGCCTTGATGCGCGACACCTACTCGAAAGAGGACTTCTCGCGCATGATGTCATTCGTGATGCTGGTGACCACCATCGCGCCGCTGCTGGCACCGATTATCGGTGGCTGGCTGCTGTTGCTGTGGAACTGGCACGCTATTTTCTGGACGCTGGCAGGTGCCGCGCTGTTCACCACCATGCTGGTCGTGACGCAAATTCGTGAAACGCTCAAGCCCGAACAGCGCCAGCGCTTTCATCTGCGGACCACGCTGGGCAACTTTGTGGCGCTGGTGCGCCACAAGCGCGCCTTCAGTTACATGCTGGCGAGCGGTTTCTCCTTTGCCGGATTATTCACCTTCCTCAATGCCGGTCCGTTTGTCTACATCGAAGTAAACCACGTTTCCCCGCAGAACTTCGGCTATTACTTTGGCCTGAACGTGGTGTTCCTGTTCATGATGACGTTGATCAACAGCCGCGCCGTGCGCCGTTTTGGTCCGGTGAAAATGTTCCGCATGGGATTGTTGATTCAGTTCGCGATGGGCGTTTGGCTGTTGATTTCCAGCGCGCTGGATTTGGGCTTCTTGTCGCTGGTGTTTGGCGTGGCGATGTTTATTGGCTGCGTCTCGACGGTGTCGTCGAACGCGATGGCGGTGATTCTGGATGAGTTTCCGCATATGGCGGGCACCGCTTCTTCGCTGGCGGGAACGCTGCGTTTTGGCGTCGGTGCTTTAGTCGGCGCGCTGCTCTCATTAGTCAGCATTAACAGCGCCTGGCCGATGGTTGCCACCATTGCGCTGTGCGCCACAATTTCGATTGTGCTGTTCACCTATGCTTCGCGGCCTCAACAGCCGGCGTGACATCCCCAGGGTCGTCACAAATGGCGACCTGGCCTCTCTTAATTCTTCTCCCTCACTCGCTAATCCCCATTCATTCGTTATGCTTAATGTTTCCATTATGTGAAAATTTAGAGATAAAAAAGTAACGATAATGCGTCTAAAATGATTGTTAACCGCAGCCGAACACGGTAAACATAGGCATAAATGTGAGAAGCCTCGCAAATTATAAATTGGCTACACGCTTTGTGTTTAAAACGAGAAGGCAGACTGAATTGGTATTCAGAGCTAATCAGGTTGGGATTCACCACGTTGTGCCGTCGTCGTGAATAAAGTTAACGTCTCTGGGGGCCGTATAACTATGCTGCAACTTTCCGTTGTGCATCGCTTGCCACAACATTATCGCTGGTCGCTGGAACATGCGGGTGAAATTGTGCGTCAGGAAGCAGCGAATGGCGTGCATGCCGAAGATTTGGTGGTGCTGCGCCTGCTGAGTCATGATGGTCATCCGGCGCTGGAAATTCTGCACCAGCTGAAGGAGACGCTGGCGCAGATTCAGGTCGAGTGCAAAATCGCCGAGTGTGAAGGGCAGCCTTGCCTGCTGATTCAACGTGATGACGAAAGCGCGACCAACTGCTGCCTGAAAAATCAGGGTGTAGCTATCGCCGAAACCTTTGATGGTCACTGACTTAGATCTTTTCCCTGCGCAGACGCCAGTAGCTGCCGCGTGTAATCGGCTGCTGGTGCGTTAAACAGCGTTTCGCAATCACCTTGCTCCACCACTTCACCCTGACGCAGCACAATCAGCTGATGACAGAGCGCGCGCACCACCTGCAAATCATGGCTGATAAACAGATAGGCGAGCTGATGCTGCTGCTGCAAACGGCGCAGTAAGGTGAGAATTTGCTTCTGCACCGAGCGGTCCAGCGACGAGGTGGGTTCATCCAGCACAATCAGCTGCGGCTCAAGGATCAACGCGCGGGCGATCGCGATGCGCTGGCGCTGACCGCCTGAAAACTCCGCCGGATAGCGCGAGCGGCTGTCGGCATCGAGCCCCACTTCCTGCATCACCGCAATTACTTTGGCTTCCTGCTCCGCACTGCTCAGTTCCGGGCGATGCACCGCTAAACCTTCCGCAATCACCTGTTGCACCGTCATGCGCGGATTGAGCGAAGAATTGGGATCCTGAAACACCACCTGAATGCGCTGGCGCAGCGGCAATAATTGCTTTGGCGACAGCTGATGCAGCGGCTGATCGTCAAACCAGATCTCACCGCGCGCGCTAATTAAACGCAGCAGCGCCAAGCCCGTTGTACTCTTGCCCGAGCCCGATTCGCCCACCAGTCCGAGGCTTTCGCCACGCCGCAGGGTAAAGCTAAGATCCTTCAGCGCCATCTTCTCTGCCACAGTGCGACGCAGCAATCCCCGCCGGATCGGGAAACCAACCTGTAAATTCTTCACCTGTAACAGCGGTTGCGCATCCAGCAGCGGCACCGGTTCGCCATCCGGCTCGGCGGCGATCAGTTCGCGCGTATAGGGCTGCTGCGGCTGGCTGAACAGCATATCGCAGCGATTGTGTTCCACAGCGCGGCCATTGCGCATCACCGTGACGCTGTGCGCCAGCTGACGCACGATATTGAGGTTATGGGTGATGAACAGCATGCCCATATTGAGTTCACGCTGCAGTTCGCGCAGCAGTTGCAGAATCTGCGCCTGAACCGTCACATCCAGCGCGGTGGTCGGTTCATCGGCGATCAGCAGCTTCGGCTGGGTTAGCAGCGCCATGGCGATCATCACGCGCTGTCGCTCACCACCAGAAAGCTGGTGCGGAAAATCCTGCAAGCGCGATGCCGCATGGCGAATGCCGACGCGATCCAGGCAGCTCAGCATTTCGCCACGTGCGGCTTCGCGCCGCATGCCGCGATGCACCGACAGCACTTCATACAGCTGCTTCTCCACGTTATGCAGTGGATTGAGCGACACCATCGGTTCCTGAAAAATCATTGCCATCTGGTTGCCACGCAGCCCGCGCAAGGTGCGTTCGCTGGCCTGCAAAATATCCTGGCCGTTAAACAAGATTTCGCCTTGCGGATAGTTGACCGGCGGCTGCGGCAATAAGCGCATGATCGACAGCGCAGTCACGCTTTTACCGGAACCGGATTCGCCCACCAGCGCCAGCGTTTCGCCGGCGTCAATCTGCAGCGAAATGTCTTCTACCACGCGGCGATCCTGAAAGGCCACCGCCAGATGATTCACCGTTAACAGGCTCATTTAGCGTCCTCGACTCGGGTCAAAGGCATCGCGTACCGCTTCGCCAATAAAGATCAGTAACGACAGCAGCAGGGCGAGGGCAAAGAAGCCCGCCAGTCCCAGCCACGGCGCCTGTAAATTGTTTTTGCCCTGTAACAGCAGCTCGCCAAGCGAGGGCGATCCCACCGGCAAACCAAAACCCAGGAAGTCCAGCGAAGTTAGCGTGGTGATTGAGCCGCACAGGATAAATGGCAAAAACGTCAGCGTGGCGACCATGGCGTTGGGCAGCATGTGGCGCAGCATAATGCGGCTATCGCTGACGCCGAGCGCGCGCGCCGCACGGATATAATCGTAGTTACGTGCGCGCAGGAATTCGGCGCGCACCACGCTTACCAGGCTCATCCAGCCAAACACCACCGTCACCAGCAGCAGCCACCAGAAGCCGGGCTGAATCACGCTGGAGAGCAGAATCAGCAGGAACAGCGATGGCATGCCGGACCACACCTCAATCAGGCGTTGACCCACCAAATCGATGCGGCCGCCAAAGTAGCCTTGCACCGCGCCAACCACGATGCCAATCACGCTGGAGAACAGCGTCAGCATGATGCCGAACAGCAATGAGATGCGCGTGCCATACAGCAAGCGTGCCAGCACATCGCCACCGTTAGCATCGGTGCCGAGCCAGTTTTGTGTGGAAGGTGGCGAAGGGAAGGGCACATCGGTGGCGAAGTTGATGGTGCTGTCGCTGAAGCGAATCGGTGCCCAGATCGCCCAACCTTGTTGATCGATGCGCTGCTTCAGCCAGGGATCCTGATAATCGGCAGGCGTAGAGAAATCACCGCCGTAATCACTTTCGCTGTAGTTGAACAGCAGCGGCACATACCAGCGTTGCTGATAATGCACCAGCAGCGGTTTGTCGTTAGCCAGCAGCTCAGCGCCCAGTGACAGAACAAAAATGATCAGGAAAATCCACAGCGACCAGTAACCGCGACGGTTATGGCGAAAACGCTGCCAGCGCTGCTGGTTAACCGGAGATAAGCGCATCAGCGTCCCTCAAAATCAATGCGCGGATCGACCAGCGTATAGGTCAGATCGCTAAGAATGTTCATCAGCAGGCCAATCAGGGTGAAGATGTAAAGCGTGCCAAACATTACCGGATAGTCGCGCTGAATAGTGGCGTCATAGCCGAGCAGGCCCAAACCATTGAGTGAGAACATCACCTCTATCAACACCGAGCTGGTGAAAAACATGCTGATAAAGGTGGCGGGGAAACCGGCGATCACCAGCAGCATGGCGTTGCGGAACACGTGGCCGTACAGCACGCGCTTCTCATCCAGCCCTTTGGCGCGCGCGGTGACCACATATTGTTTGCGGATCTCATCAAGGAACGAGTTTTTAGTCAGCATAGTCAGCGTGGCGAAACCGCCAATCACCGTAGCCAGCACCGGCAGCGTGATGTGCCACAGGTAATCGCTGATTTTGCTGTACCACGGCAGCGCATCAAACTGCGGTGACGTCAGGCCGCGCAGCGGGAACCAGTCGAAATAGCTGCCGCCGGCGAACAGCACAATCAGCATGATGCCGAACAGGAATGCCGGGATCGAATAGCCAATGATGATAAAAGTGCTGCTCCAGATATCGAAAGCGCTGCCGTTACGCACCGCTTTTTTAATGCCCAGCGGAATTGATACCAGGTAAATGATCAAGGTGCTCCACAATCCCAGGCTGATGGAGACCGGCAAACTCTCTTTGATCAGCTGCAGCACCGATGCGCTGCGGAACAGGCTGTCGCCGAAATCAAAACGAATGTAGTTCCACAGCATTTCACCGTAACGCTGCAGCAGCGGTTTATCGAAGCCATAGCGATGCTTAATTTCCGCGATCACTTCCGGATCGAGTCCGCGTGCGCCGCGATATTGGCTGTCGCCGGGATTGTCACGCATCAGCGCACCGCGCGCGCCGCTGTCGCCGCCGACTGAGCCGGGAATGCCGGTACTGTGACCAAACTGCACGTTGGCTAACGCCTGATCCACCGGGCCGCCCGGCGCAATCTGCACAATAAAGAAGTTCAGGGTGATGATCGCCCAAAGTGTCGGGATGATCAGCAGTAACCTGCGAAGAAAATAGGCTGCCAAACCGTGCTCCTCAGCGTCGATTGGCCGGCAATCGCCCGGCTTTGTTCACATCGTACCACCAGTTTTCCAGACCGGTAGCAAACGCGGGTTTAATCTCGGGATGGGAAAACTTGTCCCAATACGCCATGCGATCTTCCGCGCTGTACCACATCGGAATCATGTAGGCATTCCACAGCAGGATGCGATCCAGCGCCTGGCCGAGCGGCAGCAGCGCTTTCTCATCGCCCTGATGCTCAACGATCTGCTGCACAAAATGGTCGACGATGGGATCTTTCACGCGCGGCCTGTTCCAGGAAGAGTCAATAAATTGAGATTGCCAAATCGTTTGCAAGCTGGTCGAGGGCCATGGCATGGCGTAATAGAGCGATGGGATCATGTCGTAGTCGCCTTCGCGCATACGGCGGAGATATTGCGAGCTGTCAATCTGGCGCAGCGAGACCTGGATGCCAAGCCGTTGCAAGCTGTGCTGGAACGGCAACGCCCAGTCGTTTTGCGTACCGCTGCGCATCAGTAATTCGAAACGGAACGGCTGGCCGGATTTCACATTCACCAATTGCTGATTTCTGATTTCCCAACCCGCCGCTTTCAGCAAGTTCATGGCTTGCAACAGGTTGCCGCGGTCGAAACCGCTGCCGTCAGAACGTGGCGGGGCATACTCCTTGTTGAACACTTCGGGCGGCAGCTGCGCTTTATAGGGCGCCAGCAGAATCAACTGCTCGGCTTTGGGATAGCCAAGCGCTGCATATTCAGTGTTCTGGAAATAGCTGCGCGTGCGTTTATAAGCGCCATAGAACAAGGCTTTGTTCATCCACTCGAAATCGAACGCCAGCGTGATGGCTTCACGCACGCGACGATCGGCGAACAGCGGTTTTTCGTTGTTAAATGCCAGCCATTGCGTGTCGGTGGAAACGGTGTTGGGAATGGTCGATTTGACGATGGCGTGACTGTCAAAGTTGCGACCGCGATATTGTGTCGCCCATTTCTTCGCTGAACTCTCTTCGCGCAAATCGTAAGCGCCGGCTTTAAAGGCCTCAAACGCCACGTTGTCATCAAGATAATAGTCATAACGCAAAGTATCGAAGTTAAAACGCCCGCGATTCACCGGCAGATTGGCGGCCCAGTAATCTTTCACCCGGCTGTACTGGATAAACTGACCCGATTTATAGGAGGTGACGCGATAAGGCCCGCTGGCCAGCGGCGGATAACCAATCGGCTCGTTAAACTTTTTGTTTTGCCAGAATTTTTCCGGGATGACCGGCAGCGTTAGCCAGCTGAGAATCCGATCTTTGTCCGGTTTCGGCATGTCGATACGCACGGTGAGACGGTTTAGCGCTTTCACTTGCACGTCACGAAACGCCACGCGGAACTGCGGCACACCTTCCGTCATGAATTTCTGGAAGGTGAAAGCCACATCCTGCGCGGTAATCGGTGTTCCGTCCTGAAACTGTGCATGAGGATTGATCGACACTTCCATCCAGCGATAGTCGTCGGGATAGCGCGCTGATTCCGCGATCAGCGGATAGTAGCTGCCAGGTTCATCATCGGAGGTGGTAAACAAGCCGTCATACAGCGTATCGGTACCGATGCCGGGATTGCCGCGCGAGGCGAAACGATTGAAGTTGTCGTAGGTGCCCACCACCGCCAGCGTGATCTTGCCGCCTTTGGGCGCGGCGGGATTGGCGTAATCGTAGTGAGTGAAATTCACCGCATATTTCGGCTCGCCCAGCTTAGCGAAGGCATAGCTTTCATTGATGGTGGCGGCATGCAGCGGCGCAGTGGCGCTACAAATGAACAACGCTGTGACAAGACGCAGCAGCATAAGTGGGGCGATCTCCTGTGGTGTTCCGCACTTTATGGTAGCAGTTTCATGGGGTTCGCGTGATGTTAACTCAGTGCGCGCTGGCGTTGATAATAGCTGACGAGGTTTTCGGGGCGTAACGGACGACTAAACAGATAGCCCTGCAAATGCGTCACGCCGCGATTCACCAGCCACGCCGCCTGATCGCCCGTTTCGACCCCTTCAGCCACGGTTTTGAGATTGAGTTTTTTCGCCAGCAGCAGCACTGCATCGAGCACCGGTGAGGTGACGGTTTCTGTACCAATGCTTTGCACAAAGCCGCGATCGATTTTCAGGTAATCGAACGGATATTTTTCCAGATAGATCAGCGCGCTATGCCCGGTGCCGAAATCATCAATCGCTATTTTAAAATTGTTCTCATGTAGCCAGGCGAAGATTTCTCCCGCGCTTTTTTCACCGACCATGCTGCGTTCGGTAATTTCAAACACATAGTTGAAGTGATCGGTGGGCATGATGTTAATCCATGCCTGGACATCGCGCCGGAAGCTCTCTGAAGCGAGATGCAGCGGCGAGAGATTGAGGCTCAGGCGCGTGCCGCGCGGCAGCTGTTTACAGAGAAACTGGGCATCGCGCGCCACCAGCGTGAACAGATGCTGAGTGAGCGGAATAATCAGGTTTTGCGCTTCGGCGTAGCTGATAAAGGCATCCGGCGGAATCATGCCTTCAGTGGGATGCGTCCAGCGCAGCAGCGCTTCCACGCCGTAGGGTTGTCCATCGTGCGCAGTGACCAGCGGCTGGTATTCAACATGAAACTGGCCACGTTTAATGCCCTGCATGATCTCTTTGCCCGGCCGCTGATGTCGCGTCAGCAATAACCCGCTTAGCGCGGAAATCAGCAGTGAGAAGAGTATGCCGGTCAGCAACGTCAGTGAGTAATCGCGTGGCGCTAAGGTGGTGCCAAACAGCACGAAGCGTAGATCGCTGTTATTAAAGGCTATTTCATGTAGCGATGCCGGTAAATCACTCGCGCGTACCACGTTGTTGCTGCCGCTCAACAGCGCTTTGTTGCCGACCACCAGCGCCATGCCGGTGATTTCGGGATGATAAGAGGCCAGCAGCTGATAAGGCGTCAGGCTGATGTTCATGGTGGCGAAAAGGCCGGTCTCGGCTGAACCTGGATTTTTCACCCATAGCACCAGCGCCGGTTTCTTCGGTAGCAATGGCGTGCCTTCCAGCAAGCGCATATCGCGATCGCGTTCCAGTTCAGACTCAGGAGAAATATCGTTTGCTGGCATCAGAAAAGCGCCGGTGGCAGAAGAGCAGTAAGCGTTGCCATCACGCACCAGCAGGATGGCGCGGATATTACCGGCAAAGGCGGCGCGAGAAGTGAGCTCACGACTGACGTTGTTGCAGGCTAACTGGGTGTATTGCTGTAAGGGATAAAGTGTATCGACCAGGCTTGCTATCACCTGTTGTAAATCGTCGCGGCTGTGTGCCAGAAGCTGTTCGTGTTGTTGTACACGTTTTTGCCAGGTGAGTGTTAATAGCACGGTGACAAAAAGCAGAAAGAATGCCGCGCCGATAATCGCACTATGCCAGGCGATACGGCGTGAATAACTGCGGTGGTGTTTTAATGTCCCTGACAGTGGCATGGAGTGCATTCCCCTTGTCTTGCCATTTTTTATTATGTTTATCTTTTGGTCACTACCCACTTCAGACCGCAGCCACGGTGATAACGGTGTCTGCAGCGCAATATCTGGGTATCAGGAAGTCAACGAGAATATAACGAGAGCGCGAAGAATGTCTCGTTATATTTTTGATTCTCAATTACTTTTTATCGGTTGGATTTGAGTTAAAAACTACGGGCGAAAAAAAACGCTGCCGGGGCAGCGTTTCTGATTCTCTGGCTGAGAGGATCATCAAAGAAATACGTTAGCTTGGGTTTTTAGCAAGAACCCGACGCGCTTCGCGGTAACGATTTTTCCAATAACTGTCATTCAGGTTGGAAATCATTACGCCACTGCTGGTGGACGCGTGAACAAAGTTATCGTTGCCAAGATAGATGCCCACGTGGCGACCGGTAGAACCGGCGCGGAACAGCACTAAGTCACCTGCGCGCAATTTATTGCGTGAAATCTCTTTGCCGGTGTCTTGCTGTTCAGACGTTGAGCGTGGCAAATCTAAACCGAACTGCTCGCGAAAGGTGCGCTGAACAAAAGCAGAACAATCAATGCCGCGTTTGGTGTCGCCGCCTAAGCGATAACGTACACCTTTCCAGTCACTGTACTGTTCCATGATGCGGGACTTAACGTCCACGTTCTGCACCATCTGTTCAAATTCGTCCTGAGACGCTTGAAGTAAAAAACCATTCTGGTTGTTAACTTCATGATTCTCGTTATTCGCGTTCTGACCGTTATGGGTACTGCTGCATGCTGATAAAAGTGTTGCGAGTGCTACCGCGGGAATGATCCGCCTGAGGTATCTCAGAATTGGTTGAGACTTGACCATTGTACGTGTTTTCCTTCGATTTCCTTACGACAGGATGTCGTCAGCCAGATGACAAAACGGGTTGAGATTAATAAGTACGACCGTCTAAGACAAATCCTTAATTACTAAAATGTGTTAATGCACACATTTTTGTCGCTTTCAGCACCGCATTTTATGCTGTTGCTTACTAATCGGATTCGAGGTTAACCGATTACAGACCGCGTGGCGAGTGCTTTTATATAAATATTCAAAGGTTTTTTCGATGTGAAATCAATCTGTAACACAATGGCGAGTTTATCAACAATTGGCAGCGATTTAATAGCCAAACAGCGGTGCAATAAGGGGGTAATTCTGGCGCTAAGGCCGATTTTAAGAGGGTTCGGGCTGGACAACTTAGGATTAAGGCTATTGTTCCGCGTTTTTCATCATAATCTTTTCTTTTACCTGAATAATGTTAGTTTGCTAATAGTTTATTCAGGTTTTAAATAAGCGCGAGCGACTGACTTTTTGTTCTATGATCACTCGCTCTTAACAATTACGTGCGCGGCTTATATTTGCCCGGCAACGAACGGTTCAGCCAATTCACCAGCTTGTCGCTGAAGGGCGTTAACAGGCACCAGCTCATGCCAACCAGCACCACTGACAACGAACCCACAGCGATATCAGTAAACCAGTGCGCACCCGCCATCACACGTGGCAGAGCAAACACCACGGTAATCATCAACCCCACCAGAAACGCGCGGAAGCCGAAATAGCGCCACATAAAGCAGGTGAAGATCATCAGCATCATGCCGTGGTCGCCAGGGAAGCTATCTTTCGAGGCATCTTTGGCCGGGATGCCGGTCAGTTCGCTTACGCGATGCACATTCTCAAAGAACAGCGTTGGGCTGGAGTGCTGTACCGGCAGCAGATGACCGAGTTGGTTCAGTACTACCGCGCTCAGCAGCATCGTGATGCCAATGGCCAGCAAACGGCGGCGACCTTGCGGTGTCTCGCGACGCCAGTAGCTTAAATAGAGCAAACCCATAGCCAACAGCGAAACCACATCGAAACCGCGGAAGTTAGTGATGGCCACTAACAGTGCGAAACCGTGATGATCAACCATCTGGTCATTGAAGCCATAAAAGATGGCTTTATCGATACCAAACCAGAACCCGTGATCCGGCGGCAGGTACCATGAAAGGAAAAGCATCACACCCAGTGCATTCAGCAGCAGGATGGTGACTAATCGAGAAGCGCGCATAGAAAATAGACTCAAAGTGAAAACAACGGGGCAACCTAACGCATCTAATTTAAACGAATCTTCAACAAAGCGGTCTGCAAAAGGTTCCAGTCAGCAGGCTGATGATGAATCAATTCGATGCGGCTATCAGGCGGTGTAGTAGGGCGGGTTTCTATAAACAAATCGTCGCCCTGGCGATTGATATTCACTAAACCATCGGCAGTACGCAACACACCTTTAACGCGATCAACCGGCGCATGCCTTGCCCACTCTAGCGCTTTAATCGTATCAAACACGGTTTCACCATCGAAAATCCAGCCACAGGAAGCATAGCCCTGGCCTTCATTTAGCGCACGACGCCAGCGCGCCTGGCCATCCAGTTTCAGTGCGGCCAAGCCTTGTGGACGTGAATTATGGTAGTGATGTGCTGCATCGGGAACCGCACGATCCGCCAAGGCGGGTTGAGTCAACAACGCGGGATCGATGTGTCCCCACGCTGCTTCCACCAGCTGACGCTCGCCCAAAAATTGCTGTTGCCAGGTCTGTAACCGCTGACGATCATCATCGCTCCAGCGGTCGCTTTTGTTCGCCACGATGATATCGGCCGCTACCAGCTGATCGCGGAAATTCTCATTCTCCACTACGCGTGCGTCGGCAAGCTGGCGCGGATCGAGCAGCGTTAAGGTGGCATCCACCTGAATCCAGGGTTGATAGACGGCGGCACGCAGCATATTCAGCAGCTGTTTGGGATGGCCAAGGCCAGTGGGTTCGATAATCAGACGATCGGGTTTAGCCTGTTTTAGCAGCATGTTCAGCCCAACCTGCAGCGGCAAGCCGTTAACGCAGCACATGCAGCCGCCGGGAATCTCTTTCAGCGTGGCACCGCGATCGGCGAGCAGTGCGCCGTCGATGCCAATTTCGCCAAATTCGTTGACCAGAATCGCCCAGTTTTCATCCGCGGGTTTATTGGCTAACAGATGCAGCAGAGTGGTGGTTTTTCCGCTGCCGAGAAATCCGGTGATGAGGTTTACGCGCGTCACAAAAGGGCTCCCAAAAAAAGAGAATAAATCGCACGCGGATGAGAGGCATCCGGCGCGCACGGCCTTGTTATACTATAACAATCACCGGGCGCCGGACGGAAGCACGTTATGAATCAGCGCGTCCCATATAACGACGTTCCGCAATATGAATGCGGATGCGATCGCCATTGCTCAGGTATTCCGGCACCTGAATGGATAAGCCGGTGCTCATGCCTGCGGGTTTGGAGCGAGCGCTGGCGGAGGCGCCTTTAATGCCCGGCGAGGTATCAACAATCTCCATATCGACGGTTTGTGGCAGTTCAAGCGCCAAGACCTGGCCATCCATCGTCAGCACCTGAATGCCGGGAATGCCACCTTCAGGAATAAACAGTAGCTCTTCTTCAATTTGCTCTTTTTTGAAGTTGTACGGCGTGTAGTCTTCGTCATCCATAAACACATACTCATCACCATCTATATAAGAGAAGGTGACGGCGCGGCGGCTAAGCGAAATGGCGTCAATAATATCGTC
Organism: Pantoea sp. GCM10028869; assembly: GCF_042666835.1. Taxonomy (NCBI): domain Bacteria; kingdom Pseudomonadati; phylum Pseudomonadota; class Gammaproteobacteria; order Enterobacterales; family Erwiniaceae; genus Pantoea; species Pantoea sp. GCM10028869. Next base: position 417,321 of record NZ_JBHTGO010000004.1, read on the forward strand.
GCCTTTGAAGCGCTCTTCCACTTTCAGGCCGGTGCGGACATCGGTAAAACGCATTTTATAGAGCGTCGCGGCACCGCGAGCACTTGGGCTCTGTACATCAATGTCTTTCACCAGCAACAGTTTGCTGTTCCAGGTGACAGCCATCCCTTTTTTAATCTCATTTGCCTTTGGCATGGTGGTTTTCTCGCTGACAGGAGGTTAATGCGCGTCACGTTACTCGCGCGGCGAAAAACTGGCAAGTCAGCCAATGTAAAATTGTTGCCGGTGCATGGCATTCGCGGTCTGGGACTGTTATTGTCGCGGCGAATTCCTTGCAGGAGCGCATGATGTTTTGTCGTGACCAGTGCGGTGCCTGTTGCACAGCCCCCTCAATCTCGTCCCCGATTCCTGGCATGCCGCACGGCAAGCCAGCCAACACGCGTTGCGTGCAGCTTGATGAGCAACAGCGTTGCAAAATCTTTGGTTCACCGCTGCGTCCGGCGGTCTGTGCTGGCTTACAGCCCAGCGCCGAAATGTGCGGCAGCAGCCGTGATAGCGCCATGACATTTCTGCTTAAACTGGAAGCCGAGACGGCGCCCTGAAGCACTGCTGACGCATAGCTGAAGAATTGGGCTTAGTGCCGTTGGTCTGTACAGCAAAAGCATCAGCCTGCCTGCCGGTAAAAATCTTAAATCCAACATGAAGTGTGCGGAACGTCAAAAATCTGCTACTCAGATCGCGCATTTTCTTGCCTGCTGTACGTGGCTGTACCATATTCCCTGAAACGTTTCAGCGTTGTCACTCCGGCTAAGTCCGCGATGCACAGCAGCTTTTTTCACTATCTAGCTGAAACGATTCAATACAGCAAGCGAGGAGAGATATGTTCCAGCTCGAAGTTCAGGCCATTCATACCGGTGCTAGCGCACAGAATAAAGAAGAGGCCATTCGTCAGGTTGCCGCTGCGTTAACCGCTGCAGGCAATGTGGCCGAAGGCTACGTTAACGGCATGCTGGCGCGCGAACAGCAAACCACCACTTTCCTGGGTAACGGCATCGCCATTCCGCACGGCACCACCGACACCCGCGACCTGGTGCTGAAAACCGGTGTCCAGGTTTATCAGTTCCCGCAGGGCGTGGATTGGGGCGAAGGGCAAACGGCGTATGTGGCGATCGGTATTGCCGCTAAATCGGATGAACACCTCGCGTTGCTGCGCCAGCTCACTCACGTATTAAGTGATGACAGCATTGCTGAACAGCTAAAAACCGCCTCGGCGGAAGATCTGCGTGCGCTGCTGATGGGCGAAAACCAGGCGGCAGAATTCAAATTCGATACCTCGCTGATTGCCGTTGATGTGGCGGCCAGCGATTTAATCACGTTACAGGCACTGAACGCCGGACGTCTGCAGGCTGCAGGTGCGGTGGACGCGTCATTTATTGCTGACGTGATTTCCCGCGCCCCACTGAGCCTCGGTCAGGGCATCTGGCTGAGCGACAGCGCCAACGGCAATCTCGGCAGCGCAGTGGCCGTAAGCCGCGCGGCTGCGCCATTCCAGCATCAGGGCGAAAACGTCGCGCTGCTGCTGACCGTGGCGGCTAACGATCAGCGTCCGCTGGAAGTGCTGGGCTATCTCAGCAACCTGCTGCTCAGCAACAAAGCTGAACGTCTGCTGAAGGCCGATGCCGCCGGTATTCTGGCGCTGCTGACCAGCGAAGTCGATGAAGCTGCCGAGCTGCTGACCGCTGAATTCACCATCCGCAACGAACACGGTCTGCACGCGCGTCCGGGCACGGCGCTGGTGACCGTCATCAAACAGTTCAACAGCGACATCACCGTAACTAATCTCGATGGCAGCGGTAAGCCTGCTAACGGCCGCAGCCTGATGAAAGTCGTTGCGCTCGGTGTGAAAAAAGGCCATCGCCTGCGCTTCACCGCCAGCGGCGAAGATGCACAGCAGGCGCTGAACGCAATTGAAGAAGCGATCAATTCTGGTTTAGGCGAGGGGGTTGCATGAGCCGTCGTGTCGCAACAATTACCTTAAACCCGGCTTACGATCTGGTCGGATACACGCCAGAAATTGAGCGCGGCGAAGTTAACCTGGTGAAAACCACCGGCCTGCACGCGGCGGGTAAAGGCATCAACGTTGCCAAAGTGCTGAAGGATCTCGGTATCGATGTCACCGTCGGCGGTTTCCTCGGCAAAGAGAATCAGGACGGCTTTCAGCAGCTGTTCAGCGAACTCGGCATCGCCAACCGTTTTCAGGTGGTGCAGGGCCGTACGCGTATTAACGTTAAGCTGACCGAAAAAGACGGCGATGTGACCGACCTGAATTTCTCTGGCTTTGAGGTCACCGCGCAGGATTGGGAGCGCTTCACCGCCGATTCTCTCACCTGGCTCGGCCAGTTCGACATGGTGTGCGTCAGCGGCAGCCTGCCAGCCGGCGTGGCGCCAGAAGCGTTCACTAAATGGATGAGCGATCTGCGCACGCTGTGCCCGTGCATCATCTTCGACAGCAGCCGCGAAGCGCTGGTCGCCGGTCTGAAAGCCGCGCCGTGGCTGGTGAAACCGAACCGCCGCGAGCTGGAGATTTGGGCTGGTCGCAAACTGCCTGCGCTGCAGGACGTGATCGGTGCTGCACATGAACTGCGTGAGCAAGGTATTGCGCACGTGGTGATTTCTCTCGGTGCGGAAGGTGCGCTGTGGGTGAATGCCTCCGGCGAATGGATCGCCAAACCGCCTGCCTGCGAAGTGGTCAGCACCGTCGGTGCCGGCGATTCGATGGTCGGCGGCCTGATTTACGGCTTGCTGATGCGTGAATCCAGCGAGCACACGCTGCGTCTGGCGACGGCAGTGGCGGCGATGGCCGTCAGCCAAAGCAACGTTGGCGTGAAAGATCGTACCCAGTTGGCCGCGATGATGGCGCGCGTCGACTTACAACCCGTTAACTAACAGCAGGAGAGCGATAATGAAAACGCTGCTGATAAAAGATTCTTCACTGGGACTGGCGTCAGGACATCTGGCGCTGGAACGTTTACGCGCGACGGCGGCACAAGCTGGCCTGACGCTGACCGACAATGCCGCCGAAGCTGAACTGGTGCTGGTTGCTGGCCACAATGTGCCGCAGGACGCAGAGCTGGCCGGTAAATCGCTGGCGCTGGTTGATGTGCAGCAAGCGCTGCGCGATCCGCTGGCGGCAATCAATCAAGCCAAAGCGAGTGCCAAAACCTGGCAGCCTGCTGCTGCAACCGCTGCCGCGCCAGTCGCTGCGCAAAGCGCTGCACAGAAACGCATCGTGGCGGTGACCGCCTGCCCAACCGGCGTGGCGCATACCTTTATGGCTGCTGAAGCTATTCAGGCCGAAGCGACCAAGCGTGGCTGGTGGGTGAAAGTTGAAACCCGTGGTTCTGTGGGCGCAGGCAACGCGATTACCCCAGAAGAAGTGGCGGCGGCCGATCTGGTGATCGTCGCGGCTGATATCGATGTGGATCTGGCGAAATTTGCCGGTAAGCCGATGTACCGCACCTCAACCAGTCTGGCGCTGAAGAAAACTGCGCAGGAGCTGGATAAAGCGCAGGCCGAAGCGAAAACCTATCAGCCGAGCGGCAATCAGGCTGCCAGCGCACAGGGCGACAGCAAAGAGAAAGCCGGTGCCTATCGTCACCTGCTGACTGGCGTTTCGTACATGCTGCCGATGGTAGTTGCAGGTGGTTTGAGCATCGCGCTGTCATTTGCCTTTGGTATCACCGCATTTAAAGAGCCGGGCACCTTAGCGGCGGCACTGATGCAGATCGGTGGCGGCAGCGCCTTCGCGCTGATGGTGCCGGTGTTAGCCGGTTTCATTGCCTTCTCGATTGCGGATCGTCCGGGTCTGACGCCTGGTTTGATTGGCGGTATGATCGCCACCAGCATTAACGCCGGTTTCCTGGGCGGTATCATCGCCGGTTTCATTGCCGGTTACGCCGCGAAGATGCTCAGCAGCAAAGTGAAACTGCCGCAGAGTATGGAAGCGCTGAAGCCGATTCTAATCATTCCGCTGGTGGCGAGTTTAATTACCGGTTTGCTGATGATTTACGTGGTAGGTAAGCCGGTGGCGGGCATCATGACTGGCCTGACAACCTGGCTGGCCAATATGGGTACCGCGAACGCAGTGCTGCTGGGCGCAATTCTCGGTGGCATGATGTGTACCGACATGGGCGGTCCGGTGAACAAAGTGGCCTATGCGTTTGGTGTTGGTCTGCTGAGTTCACAAACCTACGCACCGATGGCGGCCATTATGGCAGCCGGTATGGTGCCACCGCTGGCTATGGGCCTGGCGACGCTGGTTGCGCGTCGTAAGTTCAACAAAGGTCAGCAGGAAGGTGGTAAAGCGGCGCTGGTGCTCGGGCTGTGCTTCATCTCTGAAGGTGCGATTCCGTTCGCGGCGCGTGATCCAATGCGTGTGCTGCCGTGCTGTATCATTGGCGGCGCGGTAACCGGTGCGATTTCCATGGCGATTGGCGCGAAACTGATGGCACCGCACGGTGGTCTGTTCGTCCTGCTGATTCCAGGCGCGATTACTCCAGTATTGGGTTATCTGCTGGCGATTGTGATTGGTACTGCGGTAGCGGGACTTGGCTACGCCATCCTGAAAAGACCGGAAGAAGAGCTGGTTAAAGCCGCGTAATCTTCGTCACACATAAAAAAGGGAGCTGCGGCTCCCTTTTGTTTAATCAGATAATTAACCCTGCTGCTCCGACTTCAACCATGCAATCTCATCCTTCCAGATATCCGGATTAATGGTTTCCAGAATCATGGGAATGCCGTCAAAACGTTTATCTTTCATCAGCCAGCTAAACGCGGTTTTACCGATATTGCCTTCACCCAGACTGTGATGGCGGTCGACGCGACTGCCCAGCGTGCTCTTGGCATCATTCAGGTGCATACCGCGCAGATACTGGAAACCAACGATGCGCTCAAAGTCGCTGAAGGTCTCGGCGCAGGCTTCTTCGGTACGCAGGTCGTAACCGCCCGCAAAGGCGTGGCAGGTATCAATGCACACGCCAACGCGCGACTTATCTTCCACGTGCTCAATAATGGTGGCGAGGTGCTCGAAGCGGAAACCGAGATTGCTGCCCTGACCGGCGGTGTTTTCGATCACCGCCACCACGCTGCTGGTTTTATCCAGCGCGATGTTGATCGATTCGGCGATACGCTTCAGGCAGGCTTCTTCTTCAATCTGCTTCAGATGGCTGCCTGGGTGGAAGTTCAGCAAGGTCAAACCCAACTGCTCGGCACGCTGCATCTCATCGAGGAAAGCCTCGCGCGATTTCTCCAGCGCTTCCATCACCGGATGGCCGAGGTTAATCAGATAGCTATCGTGCGGCAGAATCTGCGCGGAGGTGAAGTTGTAACGATCGCAGGCGGTTTTGAACGCATCGATCACTTCTCCTGACAGCGGTGCGGCTTTCCACTGGCGCTGATTTTTGGTGAACAGCGCAAAGGCTGTGGCTTCGAGTTCGTGGGCACGGATAACTGCCTGGTCCACGCCGCCTGATGCACTGACATGTGCGCCGATATATTTCATGCCGCTCTCCTGATTGGGCGATTGCTGCTGCAAAGCTGCCCATCATAGCGGATGCGGTTACGCCATGAAATGTTGCACCAGCACATTGAGTGCTCCGCCGCCGAGAATTAACCAGCCAAACATCACCAATCCCAGCAGCAAGGGTTTACAGCCAGCCTGTTTCAGGGCGCTGAAGCGCGTAGTCAAACCCAGCGCAGCCATCGCCATCGCCAGCAGCAGATTGGCCAGCTGATTCAGCGTGCTAACAATATTGGCAGGCAGCAGATGCAGCGAGTTAAACAGCGCCACCACAATAAACAGCAGCGCGAACCAGGGAAAACGAATCGCTTGTTGCTGTGCGTTGTGGCTACGCTGACGTTTCAGCCAGCTTCCCAGCATCAGCAAGAAGGGCGCTAACATCATCACGCGCAGCATTTTGGCAATCACGGCGGTGTTTTCGGCCTCGGCACCCATCGCGTGTCCTGCCGCGACAACCTGCGCCACTTCATGCAACGTCGAACCGGTGAAGATACCGAAATGTTCCGCGCTGACCGTTGGAAGCAGTGACCACAACATCGGATACAGCACGATGCCAACGGTACCAAACAGCACCACAGTCGCAACAGCCACCGCCACTTTTGACGGCGCAGCCTTAACGATAGGTTCACTCGCCAGCACCGCCGCCGCGCCACAAATGCTGCTGCCCGCCCCAATCAGCCACACGGTTTCGCGATCCATCTTCAGCAGACGAATGCCGATAAAACAGGTCAGCAGGAAAGTGGAGCTGAGAACCATCACATCAATCAATACGCCGCTAAGACCGACATCAGCAATCTGCTGCACGGTAATACGAAAGCCATACAGGATGATGCCGAGGCGCAGCAAGCGCTGTTTCGCCAGCATTACGCCGCTGTCACAGGCGCCGGCCATCTGCGGATAAAGGGTGTTACCGAGCACGATGCCCAAAATAATCGCTAACGTCAGCGCACCGAATCCGGCCCCGGCCAACCAAGACTGATTGCTTAACCACGCCGCGGTACCGGCAATCGCCACGGTCAACAGCAAACCCGGCAGCCAGTGATGTAGATGAAACGGGGTTTTATTCACGCTTAACTCAGCCATACTTTTCTCCTGTAGGGGCACCATTCCTGGCGACCTTCTAACATTCAATCTCTGCCTCAAGCCTGCGCTGCGCTGGTATAAAAGTAAAATTGATAATATATTTATAATTAACCAGAATAAGTAATATAAGGGAACCGCATGCACATCACGTTGCGCCAGATTGAAGTGTTTACCGAAGTGCTGAAGAGCGGCTCGACGACGCAGGCCTCGCAGGTGCTGGCGCTGTCGCAGTCGGCGGTGAGCGCCGCGTTAGCAGATTTGGAAAACCAACTCGGTGTGCAGCTGTTTGACCGCGTCGGTAAGCGGCTGGTGGTGAATGAGCATGGCCGTTTACTCTATCCGCGCGCCGTGGGTTTGATGGAGCAGGCGGGCGAAATCGAACAGCTGTTTAAGGAAGATAACGGGGCGATTCGCCTGTTCGCCAGCAGCACCATTGGTAATTACCTGCTGCCGGGCATGATCGCCGCCTATCGCCGCGATTTCCCGGCGTTGCCGCTGGAGCTGAGCGTCGGTAACAGTCAGGATGCGATTAATGCGGTGGCGGATTTCCGCGTCGATATCGGTTTGATCGAAGGTCCGTGCCACGAGCTGGATATTATCAGCGAGCCGTGGCTGGAAGATGAGCTGGTGGTGTTTGCCGCGCCGGATGCCGCCATCCTGCAGCAGCCGATTACGCTGGAAGCGCTCGCCGCCGCGCCGTGGATTCTACGCGAGCGTGGTTCAGGCACGCGCGAGATCGTTGATTATCTGCTGCTGTCGCATCTGCCACAGTTTCAGCTCGGCATGGAGTTAGGCAATTCAGAGGCGATTAAACACGCGGTGCGTCACGGCATGGGCATCAGCTGTTTGTCGCGGCGGGTGATTGAGGATCTGCTGGAAGCCGGCACGCTGGTGGAAGTCGCGATCCCATTGCCGCGCCTGACGCGCACGCTGTATCGCATCCATCATCGACAGAAGCATGTGTCCAAAGCGTTGAGCCGTTTCCTGTCGTATTGCCGTGAATAATCACAGCGCTGATCACGCTGCGGCTAATAATTCCCGGCCGATCATGAAGGTAACTAATAACCCGACGTGAATGCTATACAGCTTGGGGCTAGCTGCTACAATCTCGCCTCATTTTTATCCAGCATAGCGTTTACACATGCATAATGACTCAAAAACAACACAACAACCTGGATTGCGCCGTGAATTAAAAGCGCGTCATCTCACCATGATCGCCATTGGTGGTTCCATCGGTACCGGCCTGTTTGTCGCCTCGGGTGCCACCATTTCTCAGGCCGGACCCGGCGGCGCGCTGCTCTCCTATGCGCTCATCGGCCTGATGGTTTACTTCCTGATGACCAGCCTCGGCGAACTCGCGGCCTTTATGCCGGTTTCGGGCTCCTTCTCCACCTACGGTTCAAAATATGTTGAAGAAGGCTTCGGCTTCGCGCTGGGCTGGAACTATTGGTACAACTGGGCGGTGACCATCGCCGTTGACCTCGTCGCCTCGCAGCTCGTCATGAACTACTGGTTCCCGGACACGCCCGGCTGGATCTGGAGCGCACTGTTCCTTGGCCTGATGTTCCTGCTCAACTACATCTCAGTCAAAGGCTTCGGCGAAGCGGAATATTGGTTCTCGCTGATCAAAGTGACCACCGTCATCATCTTTATTGTGGTTGGCGTGTTGATGATCACCGGCATCATGCGCGGCGCAGAAAACGCCGGCTGGCATAACTGGACCGTGGGCGAAGCGCCGTTCGCCGGTGGTTTTGCTGCGATGATAGGCGTGGCGATGATCGTTGGCTTCTCCTTCCAGGGCACCGAGCTGATCGGTATCGCGGCCGGTGAATCTGAGGATCCGGCGAAGAACATTCCGCGCGCGGTGCGTCAGGTATTCTGGCGAATTCTGCTGTTCTATATCTTCGCTATTCTGATCATTAGCCTGATTCTGCCGTACACCGATCCGAAGCTGCTGCATAACGATGTCACCGATATCGCCATCAGCCCGTTCACGCTGGTGTTCCAGAATGCCGGTCTGCTTTCGGCGGCAGCGGTAATGAACGCAGTGATTCTGACGGCGGTACTGTCGGCGGGTAACTCCGGCATGTACGCCTCAACGCGTATGCTGTTCAACCTGGCACGCGAAGGTAAAGCGCCACGCATTTTCGGCAAGCTGTCGAAAGGTGGCGTGCCGCGTAACGCGCTGATTGCTACCACCGTGGTGGCGGGATTGTGCTTCCTGAGCTCGAAATTTGGTAACCAGGAAGTTTACCTGTGGCTACTGAACACCTCAGGCATGACCGGTTTTATTGCCTGGTTGGGTATCGCCATTAGCCATTACCGTTTCCGTCGCGGTTATATCGCTCAGGGTCACAACCTGGCCGATTTGCCGTACCGTTCGGGCTTCTTCCCGCTGGGACCGATTTTCGCCTTTATTCTGTGTTTGATCATCACACTGGGTCAGAACTATCAGGCGTTCCTTGCTGACCGCATTGATTGGTATGGCGTGGCCGCAACCTATATTGGTCTGCCGCTGTTCCTGATTATTTGGTTGGGCTACAAGCTGACACGCGGTTCGCGCTTCGTGAAATACAGCGAGATGGAATTCCCGACGTTTAAAGAGTAGTCATACCCTTGCGCGATAAATCGCGCCGCTACGAATAAGGTGCACGTGTAGTAGCGGCGCAATTTATTGCGCATTGTTTTGGATTTTGTTACTCAGATTGAATTGATAATTATTATCACCTGCACTATTGTGGCTGCCGTTATGATTTCGACAAGAAACGGGTAGAACAATGCGTACCACCGACGCCACGCTGCTGGCGGAAAACGGCCTCGAAACCGACACCATGACGCGTTATCGTCAGGTACTGCGCCAGCGACTGATGTTAATTGGCGTGCTGGCGCTGGCGATATTAGCGTCAGTGATTCTTGATTTCACCCTCGGCCCGGCTGGGCTCTCCCTCGACACCTTATGGCAAACGCTGACGCATCCCGATGCGGTCGATGCGGGCACCCGCGTGATTGTCTGGGATATTCGTTTACCGTACGCCTTGATGGCGGTGGTGGTGGGCTTCTCGCTCGGCCTTGCCGGTGCAGAGATGCAAACCATCCTGAATAACCCGCTTGCCAGCCCGTTTACGCTCGGCGTTTCGTCGGCGGCGGCCTTTGGTGCGGCGCTGGCCATCGTTCTTGGTATCGGCATTCCTGGCGTGCCGGATCAGTGGTTTATCTCCGCCAACGCGTTTGTGTTTGCGCTATTTGCCGCCTTGATGCTGGATGGCGTGACGCGCTGGACCAAAGTTTCGACCTCTGGCGTGGTGCTGTTTGGTATCGCGCTGGTGTTCACCTTCAACGCATTAGTCTCAATGATGCAGTTCATCGCCAGCGAAGATACTTTACAGGGCCTGGTGTTCTGGACCATGGGCAGCCTCGCGCGCGCCTCGTGGGAAAAGCTCGGCGTATTAACCGCCGCCTTTGCCATCCTGATTCCGTTCTCGATGCTCAGTAGCTGGAAGCTGACCGCGCTGCGCCTCGGCGAAGATCGCGCGGTGAGTTTTGGTATCGACGTGCGCCGTCTGCGCCTGGCAACGCTGCTGCGCATCAGTATTCTCTCTGCGCTGGCGGTGGCGTTTGTCGGCCCAATTGGTTTCATCGGTCTGGTCGCGCCGCACATTGCGCGCATGATGTTTGGTGAAGATCACCGCTATTACCTGCCAGCCAGCGCGCTGGTCGGTGCGCTGGTGCTGTCGCTGGCTTCGGTGGCGTCGAAAAACCTGATTCCCGGCGTGATCATTCCGGTGGGAATTGTGACGTCGCTGGTCGGCGTGCCGTTCTTCCTCAGCATTATTCTGCGTCATCGGGGAACGGTGTAATGGAGCAGGGATTACGTCTCAAGCATTTCTCCGCCGGTTATCCGAAGCGCAAGGTGATTGACGATCTCAACGTGCCGGAGCTGCCGCAGGGCAAAATCACCGTGTTGCTTGGCCCCAACGGCTGCGGCAAATCGACGCTGTTGCGCGCGCTGGCTGGTTTGGGCAAAGGGCAGGGCGAGCTGTGGCTGAACGGTGAAGAGCTGATGAGCCAGCCGTTTGCGCGCCGGGCGCAGCGTGTGGTTTATCTGCCGCAAAGTTTGCCGGCGGGCGTGCATCTGCACGTGCTGGAGTCGATTATCGTGGCGCAGCGTGCGTCGGGTGGCTTGCACAGCGCCTCGAGCGAAGCGGAGATCATGCATCTGCTCGAGCAGCTCGGCATCGCGCATTTAGCCATGCGCTATCTCGATCAGCTATCGGGCGGGCAGAAGCAGTTGGTGGGTCTGGCGCAATCGCTGATTCGCCGTCCGGAACTTCTGCTGCTGGATGAACCGCTTAGCGCGCTGGATCTTAACTACCAGTTCCACGTGATGGATCTGGTGCGTCGTGAAACCCGGTTGCGCAATATTGTGACGGTGGTGGTGGTGCACGATATCAACATCGCGCTGCGTCATGCGGATCACGCGCTGATGCTGAAGGATGGCAATCTGCTGGCGGACGGCGAGCCGTCGCAGGTGATTACGCCTGAGACCCTGGCGCAGGTGTATGGCGTGCGCGGCCGTATCGAGCACTGCTCACGCGGCATGCCGCAGGTGATGATCGACGGGCTGGCGGAGACGTTGGTGTAGTTAGGTAGGTGCACGCTGTCCCCCTCCTCGGTCCTCCCCCATTAATGGGGGAGGAAGATGCTGCTATATGTGAGTAAATAAGCTGCATGTGGCAGCGTCTCCTTCCCCCGTTTACGGGGGAAGGCCGGGATGGGGGGCAGCCAGCAGGATCTGGAACAGCCAGCACCATCACACCAACAAATGCTTCGCGTGGAAACGCAGATGATCTTCCACGAAGCTGGCGATAAAGAAGTAGCTATGGTCATAACCCGGCTGAATGCGTAGCTCCAGCGGGAAACCTTGCTCACGCGCCACCGCTTCCAGTCGCTCTGGACGCAGCTGATCGGCGAGGAACTGATCGCTATCCCCTTGATCAATCAGAATCGGCAAGCGCTGTTCCACGTCACGCATCAACAGGCAACTATCCCATTCACGCCACGTCTGACGATCTTCACCCAGGTATGCGGCAAAGGCCTTCTGCCCCCAAGGCACTTCGGTAGGATTGACGATTGGCGCGAAGGCAGAAGCAGACGCAAAACGTCCGCCAAGACGCAATGCCAACACCAGCGCACCGTGACCGCCCATTGAATGACCCATCACCGACTGACGATCGCTCAGCTTAAAGTTATCCGCCACCAACTCCGGCAGCTCCGCGCTGAGGTAATCGAACATGCGGAAGTTCGCCGCCCACGGCTGCTGCGTGGCGTTGAGGTAGAAACCTGCGCCCTGGCCGAGATCGTAGCCGCTGTCGTTCGCCACCTCGTCACCGCGCGGGCTGGTGTCTGGCATAATCAGCACCAAACCCAGCTGCGCAGCCACGCGCTGGGCGCCGGCTTTGGTGGTGAAGTTCTCATCGCTGCAGGTCAATCCGGCGAGAAACCACACCACCGGCGGCGGTGCGTCACTCTGCGGCGGCGGCAGAAAAATGCTGAAGGTCATCGGACAGTTCAGCACGGCCGACTGATGACGCCAGCGCTGCTGCCAGCCACCAAAAATGCGATGCTCTTCTAACAGCTCCAAAGTGGAAGCCATAACGTCTCCTGATTACTTAGTAAAATGCACCACCGTACGGATGGATTTCCCTTCATGCATCAGATCAAAGGCGTCGTTAATCTCTTCCAGCGGCAGGTTGTGGGTGATGAAATCGTTCAGGGCGAATTTACCGTCGAGGTAATCCTGCACGATGCCCGGCAACTGTGAACGGCCTTTAACGCCACCAAAAGCGGAACCACGCCATACGCGACCGGTCACCAGCTGGAATGGACGGGTAGAAATCTCCTGGCCCGCGCCAGCCACGCCGATAATCACTGATTCGCCCCAACCTTTGTGGCAGCACTCCAGCGCCGAACGCATCACGTTAACGTTACCGATGCACTCGAAGGAGAAATCGACGCCGCCGTCGGTCAGTTCAACGATCACATCCTGAATCGGTTTATCGTGATCTTTCGGGTTGATCAGATCGGTTGCACCCAGTTTGCGCGCCAGATCGAATTTACTGGTGTTGAGATCGATACCGATGATGCGACCGGCTTTCGCCATCTTCGCGCCGATAATCGCCGACAAACCAATACCGCCGAGGCCGAAGATCGCCACGGTGTCGCCTTCTTTTACTTTGGCCGTGTTCATCACCGCGCCCATGCCGGTGGTGACGCCGCAGCCCAGCAGGCACACTTCTTCCAGAGGCGCTTCTTTGCTGATCACCGCCAGCGAGATTTCCGGTACCACGGTGTATTCAGAGAAGGTTGAGGTGCCCATGTAGTGGAAAATCGGCTTGCCGTCTTTGAAGAAGCGGGTGGTGCCGTCTGGCATCAAACCTTTGCCCTGGGTGGCGCGAATCGCCTGGCACAGGTTGGTTTTGCCCGAGAGACAGAACTTACACTTGCCGCACTCTGGGGTGTAAAGCGGGATCACGTGGTCGCCGACGGCCACGCTGGTCACGCCTTCACCCACTGCTTCCACCACGCCGCCGCCTTCGTGGCCGAGGATCGCCGGGAATACGCCTTCCGGATCTTGTCCCGACAAGGTGTAAGCATCGGTGTGGCACACGCCAGTAGCCACGATGCGCACCAGCACTTCACCTTTTTGCGGTGGCATCAGATCCACTTCTTCGATTTTCAGCGGTTCGCCAGCTGCCCAGGCAACGGCGGCGCGGGTTTTAATCATGTTCATGCAATCCCTCTTCCTGTAGATGCGGGGTAAGTGGCCCCGATGGTCGTGATGTCGATAAAACAGAAACTCACTCGGCAACGTGCAGCGGATGCCGCAACTCGTCGTTAACCGGGCGATCGTCAAACAGTTCAATAATCAAGTATTTCAGCGCTTCCACATTGGGTGTAAACGCATCGCGCCGCCACATCAGCCAGGTGGCGGTATCGCGGTAAGCAGGCGGTAACGCATGCTCCTGCACGCGGGCGCGGGCTGGCATTTGCGCCAGCACCGAGGCGGGAATCATCGCCACGCCCGCGCCGCCGGCCACACACGCCACCATCGCGTGGTAAGACTGTATCTCCATCACGCTGCTCGGCGCGGTCTGGCTTTCGCGATACCAGGCTTCCAGCTTGGTGCGGTAGGAACAGCTGTTGCGGAAAGCAAACAGCGTGTCGCCTTGCACATCGCGCGCGCTGGCAATCGGCGCATGTTCCGGGCTGGTGATCAGCACCATCTGCTCATTAAAGGCAATGCAGCCGTTGAGATCGTCGTGCGCCACCGGGCCATCCACCAGCGCGGCGGCCAGCGTGCCTTCCCGCACTTTGTCGATGATTTCACCGGAAGTATTGGTGATCAGCGACAGTTCCACCGCCGGAAAACGCTGATGATAGGCCGCCAGGAGGGCAGGGAGGCGCGTCGCGGCGGTGCTCTCCATCGAACCGAGCGCGAAATTGCCGCCCGGCTCACCGGCGCGCGCCATGTTCAGCGCTTCATCGCTCAATGCCAGGATGCGCTGCGCATAGTTAAGAAAATTGTGGCCCATCGGCGACAGGCGAATGCGTTGCTTCTCACGAATAAACAGATCAACGCCAATTTCATCTTCCAGCTGGCGCAGACGCGTGGTGAGATTAGAAGGTACGCGATGGAGTTGCTCGGCGGCACGCGCCAGCGAACCGGATTCGGCGACGGAGCAAAACATGCGGAGCTGTACTAAATCCATATTCTCTTCTCGTAAGCAACTTGGTTAGTATTATTCACTTTTCGTGAGTTTAAACGTCATGCATGCTAGTGACAAGTGATAAAACATTCTGAGGTCGGTATGGCGTTTCGTGTCGCGCTTAGCGCGTTCTTAAGTTTAGTGGTTGCGATGGGGATTGGGCGATTTGCTTTCACGCCGCAGGTTCCGCTGATGATTCAGGACCATCAACTGACGCTCACCAGCGCCAGTCTGGTGGCGGCACTCAACTATCTCGGCTATCTGTTTGGCTCGTTTGATGCGATGCGTGCGCGCAACCGCGTCGAGTGGCGTTTACAGGCGGGCGTGTGGGGCGCAGTGATTTTAACGCTGCTCTCGGCCTGCGTCAGCGGTCCGTGGTTACATGGCCTGATTCGTTTCCTGATTGGCTGGGCCAGCGGCTGGGCGATGGTGTTGCTGGCGGCATGGGCCAGCGACCAGCTACATCATCACGGACGTCCCGGCTTGCTGGCGGCGGTGTTTGCCGGACCCGGCACCGGCATCTTTATCAGCGGCATGCTGGCGGTGGCGCTGCACGCCAGCGGTGTCAGCGCGGCCTTTGCGTGGGCGGCTTACGGTTTGCTGGCGCTGTTGTTGATTGCCGCGATTGCGCGATTCCTGCCGCGCACCGGCCAGTTACATCGCCCCGATCACGCTGCATCGCCGCTGGTGCTGAATGGCAATCTCAAGCGCCTGGTGCTGAGTTACAGCCTCGCCGGCTTTGGCTACATTCTGCCCGCCACTTTTCTGTCGCAAATGGCGTCGGCGCGTTTTCCTGACAGCGCGTTTGCCCAGTTTGTCTGGCCGGTATTTGGTGGCGCGGCAGTGATCGGCATTGTGTTAGGTATTCTGACGCGTCACTGGGGCAGCAGCCATCTGCGGCTGGCCATAGTGTTGTGGGCGCAGGCGTTGGGCGTCATCGCCGCGATTGTACTGCCAGGCTTGAATGGCCTGATGCTGGGCGCAGCGCTGATCGGCGGCGGCTTCCTGTGTGTGGTGCAGCTGACGCTGCAATATGGGCGCGAGCTGGCACCGCAGCATGCGCGCTATCTTGCCGGTTTGCTCACCACCGGTTATGCGGTCGGGCAGTTGGGCGGTCCGCTGCTGTCGTGGATTTCCAGCATGCTATGGCATCAGTTGGAACCCGCGCTATGGGTAGCGGGCGCCAGCTTAATCCTTGCGGGAATGCTGGTTTTACGTCGCCGTACGTGATGAAAAGCTTATCAGAATGATTACTGGATTAAGGGCGCGGAGTATTTCACAATACGCGCTCAGAATTTCCCCCGTGGGCGAAAACCCGCGGGCGCATCACCTGTCGGAGAAGAGTAAATGAGCACCTTAAGTCAGGAAGCCGCCCTGGTTCACGAAGCGCTGTTGGCGCGTGGTCTGGAAACACCGTTACGCGCTCCGGTGCGTGAAATGGATGACGCCGCGCGTAAACGCGAAATTGCCGGCCACATGACGCAAATCATGCAGCTGCTGAACCTGGATCTGGAAGATGACAGCCTGATGGAAACGCCGCACCGCATCGCCAAGATGTATGTGGATGAGATTTTCTCAGGTCTGGATTACGCCAACTTCCCGAAAATCACCGTTATTGAAAACAAGATGAAAGTGGATGAGATGGTAACGGTGCGTGATATCACGTTGACCAGCACTTGCGAACACCACTTTGTGATTATCGATGGCAAAGCCACCGTGGCCTATATCCCGAAAGAGAAAGTGATTGGCCTGTCGAAAATCAACCGTATTGTGCAGTTCTTTGCCCAGCGTCCGCAGGTGCAAGAGCGCCTGACGCAGCAAGTGCTGGTGGCGCTGCAAACGCTGCTCGGCACCAATAACGTTGCGGTGTCGATTGATGCAGTGCATTACTGCGTGAAAGCGCGTGGCGTGAAAGATGCTACCAGCGCCACCACCACCACCTCGCTGGGTGGCTTGTTCAAATCCAGCCAGAACACGCGTCAGGAGTTTTTGCGCGCGGTTCGTCACAGCTAATCTGTTTGGGCAACAGCCTGTTGCCCGATTTCCTCTCTCCGTCAGGGCACTCGATGCAACGCTATCTCGCGCTGGATTTCATTCGTGGTTGCGCCATTCTCGGCATCTTGCTGCTGAACATTGTCGGCTTTGCGTTGCCATCGGCCGCCTATCTCAATCCGGCGTGGCGCGGCGAGGCTGCTACGTCTGATGCCTGGACGTGGGCGATCATGGATGGCCTGGCGCAGCTGAAATTCCTTACGCTGTTTGCCTTGCTGTTTGGTGCCGGCCTTTATATGCAGGCGCCGCGCGGCAGCCGCTGGATGTCGGCGCGTCTGACGCTGCTGGTGCTGCTCGGATTTATCCACGGCATCTTTTTCTGGGAAGGCGACATCCTGCTGGATTATGGCCTGATTGGGCTGATTATCTGGCGCATGCTGCGTGATGTGCCTTCCGACCGCGCGTTGTTACAAACCGGCGCATTACTCTATCTGGTCGGCTGCGGCGTGCTGCTGATTTTCGGCGCGGTCTCCAGCCCCAATCCCACGCGATCCTGGCTGCCGGGTGCGTCGGACCTGCAGTATGAAAGCTACTGGAAACTGCTCGGCGGTTGGGAAGCGGTGCAGAACCGGCTGGATCATCTGTCATCAGGCCTGATGGCACTGGCGTCACAATATGGATGGCAACTGGCGGGTTTGATGCTGATTGGTGCGGCATTGATGCGCAGCGGCTGGCTCAGCGGGCAATTTAGCGTGCAGCACTATCGCCGTTCGGCGGCGCTGCTGCTGACTATCGGCTGGCTGATCGCCATTCCCGGCATCGCCGCGCAGTGGATGATTGGCTGGGAATTCCGCTGGACCGGCTTTTTCCTGCAGGTACCGCGCGATCTCGCCAGTCCGTTTATCAGCCTCGGTTATGCCGCACTTTGCCTGGGATTCTGGCCGCAAATTGCGTCAACGCGCGTCAGCTACGCCATTCAATGCGTTGGCCGCATGGCCTTGAGCAATTACCTGTTACAGACGCTGATTTGCACCACGCTGTTCTACCGCTTTGATCTGTTCCTCAGGTTTGATCGACTGCAGCTGCTGGCCTTTGTACCGGCTATCTGGCTGGTTAATATCCTGTTTTCCGTGCTGTGGCTGCGTGTCTTCCCGCAAGGCCCAATGGAGTGGATCTGGCGCAAACTGACACGTCTTGCCGCGGGAAAAGCTGATCCTTCCTCCTCGCTCAGATAATGATGTTCATCACAAAGGTTGCAGAATTGTATGTAACCGTTTTCATTGCTGTGACGTGATTCACGTAGTCGTTTCACATGCCCTGACAGAATAGCGCCGTTACGCGCTTGTCGCGCATTTTCAGCCTCTGTGGAACAGCTGCATGATAACGATTCGTGATGTCGCCCGTCAGGCCGGTGTGTCAGTAGCCACCGTGTCGCGTGTGCTCAACAACAGCAGTGCAGTCACCGCCGATACCCGGGAAGCCGTGCTGGCTGCCGTTGATGCGTTAGGCTATCGCCCGAACGCCAACGCGCAGGCGCTGGCTACGCAAATCAGTGACACCATCGGCGTGGTGGTGATGGATGTTTCCGATCCCTTCTTTGGCGCGCTGGTGAAAGCGGTTGATACCGTGGCGCAGCGCGTGCATAAACACGTGTTAATCAGCAACTCCTGGCATCAGGAAGAGAAAGAACGTCACGCAATTGAGGTGCTGATACGTCAACGATGTAACGCATTGGTGGTGCACGCGAAAACGCTTTCAGACGCCGAACTGATGCAGTTTATGGATCAGGTTCCCGGTATGGTATTGATTAACCGTACAATTCCCGGTTACGAACACCGCTGCGTCTGCCTGGATAACGTTACCGGCGCTCAGGTAGCCACGCGCATGTTGTTACAACAGGGACATCAACGCATCGGCTTTCTTAGCTCCAGCCACCCGATTGAGGATGTAACGCAACGACGTGAAGGCTGGCTGCAGGCCTTGTCAGAACAGGGAATTCGCCCGCAGGAGTCATGGATTGCGCATGCTGAACCTGATATGCAAGGCGGCGAAGCAGCGATGGTGGAGTTGCTGGGTCGTAACTTACATTTAACAGCGGTGTTTTCCTACAATGACGGCATGGCGGCGGGTGCATTGACCGCTTTAAAGGACAACGGCATCCAGGTTCCGCAGCATTTCTCTGTCATTGGCTTTGATGATATTCCCATCTCCCGCTACACCGATCCGCAGTTAACCACGGTCCGTTATCCTATTGTTTCTATGGCGAAACTCGCCACGGAATTAGCGCTCAAAGGTGCCGCAGGCGAGCTGGATCAGCTGGCTGTACACTGCTTTATGCCAACGCTGGTGCGTCGCCATTCTGTCGCCCAGCGGCAAATTGTGGAGTCGGTCACTAATTCAGGCGATAGCGCAGTGTAACCGTTTCCAATCTGTGATTGCATTCACAGTTAATTAACATGTCGCTCACTATGATGGCAGCGTCTTACCGGACTGAAACATCATGTAACGCCGGGAAATCCTTCTCCCAGCCGGTTTCAGTAGCCGATTGAAATAGTTCACAACACTCTTCAGGAAGCGTTTACCTACAGGGAAGTCAGGATTGCGATGGTGGCCCGGCTTTGCGTTACGCGTCCGCCCATTATCAGGTTTACAACCGACGGCGCTGTTTGCCCGCAGGCAAATAGCGCAATGAAATGCCCTACATAAAAAACCGGAGATACCATGAATAAGAAGGTTTTCACGCTCACAGCACTGGTTGCCAGCATGATGTTTGGTGCAACTGCGCACGCCGCCGATACCCGCATTGGCGTGACCATCTACAAATACGACGACAACTTCATGTCGATGGTGCGTAAGGACATTGAGAAAGAAGCAAAATCATTGGGCGGCATTCAGCTGTTGATGAATGACTCCCAAAACGACCAGTCTAAACAGAACGACCAGATTGACGTGCTGATGGCGAAAGGCGTGAAAGCGCTGGCCATCAACCTGGTGGATCCGGCTGCTGCGGCAGTGGTGATTGATAAAGCGCGTGGCAACGATGTGCCGGTGGTGTTCTTCAACAAAGAACCTAACGCCAAAGTGCTGGCCAGCTACCCGAAAGCGTATTACGTCGGTACCGACTCTAAAGAGTCAGGCATCATCCAGGGTCAGCTGATTGAGAAGCACTGGAAAGCCACGCCAGCCTGGGATCTGAACAAAGACGGTACCATCCAGTTCGTGCTGCTGAAAGGCGAGCCGGGCCATCCGGATGCCGAAGCGCGTACCAAATACGTGATCGATACCCTGAACAAAGACGGCCTGAAAACGCAGCAGCTGGCGATGGATACCGCGATGTGGGATACCGCACAGGCAAAAGACAAAGTTGACGCCTGGCTCTCTGGCCCGAACGCCAACAAGATTGAAGTGATCATCGCTAATAACGATGCGATGGCGATGGGTGCGGTTGAAGCGCTGAAAGCGCACAACAAAACCAGCATTCCGGTGTTTGGTGTCGATGCACTGCCAGAAGCGCTGGCGCTGGTGAAATCAGGCGCGCTGGCCGGTACCGTGTTGAACGATGCGGAAAACCAGGCGAAAGCGACGCTGGATATTGCTAACAATCTGGCCAATGGCAAAGAGCCAACTGCAGGCACTAACTTCAAGATGGACAACAAAATCGTACGTGTTCCTTACGTACCAGTAGATAAAGAAAATCTGTCGCAGTTTGTGAAGTAATTCATCCTGGGCGCGGCATATCGCCGCGCCTTATTGCATCTGACCAACGCTTTATTTAGCCAGGTAAATTATGGCCAGTGAGAATCCGACCACACAGCGTGAATATCTGCTGGAGATGACGAATGTCTCGAAATCATTTCCAGGGGTTAAAGCCTTAGATAATGTGAATTTAAAAGTGCGGCCGCACTCTGTTCATGCATTAATGGGCGAAAACGGCGCCGGGAAATCTACATTATTAAAATGTCTGTTTGGGATTTATAAAAAGGATACGGGGAGCATCCTGTTTCAGGGTGAGGAAATTGATTATAAGAGCTCCAAAGAGGCGCTGGAAAATGGCGTTTCCATGGTGCATCAGGAATTAAACCTGGTTCTGCAACGCAACGTCATGGATAACATGTGGCTTGGCCGTTATCCACGTAAGGGCGTGTTTGTCGATCAGAATAAAATGTATCGCGATACTAAAGCGATCTTTGATGAATTAGATATTGATATCGATCCGCGCGATAAAGTTGCCACCTTATCGGTGTCGCAGATGCAGATGATCGAAATCGCCAAAGCCTTCTCCTATGACGCCAAAATCGTCATTATGGATGAGCCGACATCATCGCTGACCGAAAAAGAAGTGAACCACTTGTTCACGATTATTCGTAAGCTGAAAGATCGTGGCTGCGGCATTGTGTATATCTCGCACAAGATGGAAGAGATATTCCAGCTGTGTGATGAGATCACCATTTTGCGTGACGGACAGTGGATCGCCACCCAGCCGCTGGAAGGTCTGGACATGGACAAAATCATCTCGATGATGGTTGGCCGTTCATTGAACCAGCGCTTCCCGGACAAAACCAACGTGCCGGGGGAAACCATTCTTGAGGTGCGCCATTTAACCTCACTGCGTCAGCCATCGATACGTGATATCTCGTTCGATCTGCGTAAAGGTGAAATTCTTGGTATTGCCGGTTTGGTAGGCGCCAAGCGTACCGACATCGTCGAAACCCTGTTTGGCATTCGCGAGAAGTCAGGCGGTACGATTAAGCTGCACGGCAAGAGTATTAATAACCACAGCGCCAACGAAGCCATTAACCACGGCTTTGCGCTGGTGACGGAAGAGCGTCGCTCCACCGGTATTTATGCGTATCTGGATATTGGCTTTAACTCGCTTATCTCCAATATTAAAAAGTATAAATCCAGCATGGGGCTGCTCGATAATAAACGCATGAAAAGCGATACCCAATGGGTCATTGATTCGATGCGCGTGAAAACGCCGGGTCATCATACGCAAATTGGTTCGCTTTCCGGTGGTAACCAACAGAAAGTGATTATTGGTCGCTGGTTATTAACGCAGCCGGAAATATTGATGCTTGATGAACCGACGCGCGGGATTGATGTGGGCGCGAAATTCGAAATCTACCAACTTATTGCCGAGTTGGCGAAGAAAGAGAAGGGCATCATTATTATCTCTTCTGAAATGCCAGAGCTGTTGGGTATTACCGATCGTATTTTAGTGATGAGTAATGGCCAGGTAGCAGGCATTGTTGATACCAAAACGACCTCGCAGAATGAAATCCTGCGTTTAGCGTCATTACACCTTTAATGAAGCAAGGGCTTTAACATGAAAGCGACTACTAAAAAGAATGCGCTAACCTGGTTAAAAGAGGGCGGCATTTACGTTGTCCTGTTTGTACTGCTGGCAATTATTATTTTCCAGGATCCAACCTTCTTAAGTTTAATGAACCTGAGTAATATTCTGACCCAATCTTCGGTGCGTATTATCATCGCACTCGGCGTGGCCGGTTTGATTGTCACCCAGGGTACCGACCTTTCAGCGGGTCGTCAGGTTGGCTTAGCGGCGGTGGTGGCAGCTACGCTGCTGCAGGCGATGGATAACGCCAACAAGGTGTTCCCGCATCTGGATACCGTGCCCATTCCGGTGGTTATCCTGACCGTGTGCATCATCGGCGGTGTGATTGGTCTGGTGAACGGGGTGATTATCGCTTACCTCAAGGTAACGCCATTTATCACCACGTTGGGCACCATGATTATCGTTTACGGTATCAACTCGCTCTATTACGACTTTGTGGGTGCATCGCCAATTGCCGGTTTCGATCCTGGCTTCTCCAAATTTGCCCAAGGCTTCCTGCGTTTTGGTGATTTCAAACTGTCGTTTATCACCTTCTACGCTGTGATTGCCATCGTCTTTGTTTGGGTGCTGTGGAATAAAACTCGCTTCGGTCGCAATATCTTCGCTATCGGTGGTAACCCGGAAGCGGCGAAAGTGTCTGGTGTGAACGTGCCGTTCAACCTGATTCTGGTGTATGCCTTGTCTGGCGTGTTCTACGCGTTCGGCGGGATGCTGGAAGCAGGCCGTATCGGCAGCGCCACCAATAACCTCGGCTTTATGTATGAGCTGGATGCGATTGCGGCTTGTGTGGTCGGCGGCGTGTCGTTTGCCGGGGGCGTGGGTTCGGTGGCGGGCGTGGTGACCGGTGTCATCATCTTCACCGTGATCAACTACGGTTTGACCTACATCGGCGTTAACCCTTACTGGCAGTACATCATCAAGGGCGGCATTATCATCTTCGCCGTGGCGCTGGATTCATTGAAGTACGCACGTAAGAAGTAGTGGATTTCCCCTCACTCCAACCCTCTCCCGCAGGCGGGAGAGGGAACCGTGAGGGAACAAACATCACTTCTGCAGTTTCTCTTCCAACTCCAAAAGCTGCTCCGGCGTCACCGCCGGATAACTCTGCGCATCTTCCGGCACTTCATGCACCGCAGGAATCGGCACTAATGGGCCAAGGAAGCGCGGCTCGCGCTTCATCAAATACAAATCCGCCAGCGCACCCAAACGCGCACCCACTTCGCGGAAACGCACCGACAACATATTCTTCGGCGACGGCACCGCATAGCACTGCGCCTGAATGCCCAAATGCTGCGCGATATACAGCGCTCGCTCGCAGTGGAAGCGCTGAGTAATGATGATGAAATCGTTAGTATCGAACACTTTACGCGTGCGCACAATCGAATCCAGCGTGCGGAAGCCAGCGTAATCCAGCACGATGTCCGACGGCGCGACGCCCGCTTTGATCAAATCGCGGCGCATAGTCATCGGTTCGTTATAGCTTTGCTGCGCATTATCACCGCTCAGCAGCAGGTAATTGACCTTGCCGCTGTTATAGGCGTTCAACGCGCCCTGGATGCGATAGAGGTAATACTGATTGATCACGCCCGTGCGGTAGTACTTCGCCGTGCCCAAGACCACGCCGACCTGACGATGTGGCAACGAGGTGACATCTTCATATATAAAGGGCGCGGTTTTCCAGCTGATCCAGCGATCCAGGCCGAGCGCGGTCGCCACCATCAGTAAGATGATGAAAAACAGACCAAAGAAAACGCGTTTAATCATGCGCGCGGGCACTCGGTTGGCAGAATTCAGAATGGATAAAGGCTACTTGAGGCGGGCGGGGGAAGCAAGTAAACGCCCGTTGGCTGACGTTTTTTTAAACGTTGCCGGATCTAAATGATCCGGCAACGGATTTATCAGATCGAAGTACGGCGATAATTACGATACTGCGGCAGCCAGAAGTTGTTGCTGACGGCTTTCGACAACACATCTTCCGACGTCACCACCGCCACGCCCGCCAGCTGCGCGGCTTTACCCACCTCAATGGCAATCAGCTTGGAAACGCCCTGAATGTCTTTGATCTCCGGCAGAACCGGACCTTCGCCATCGTTGACCAGCGGCGAGCAGTCGGCCAATGCGCGACTGGCGGTCATCAGCATCGAATCCGTCACGCGACTGGCGCCCGCGGCGATAACCCCCAAACCGATGCCAGGGAAGATATAGGAGTTATTGCACTGGGCGATGGGATAGGTTTTCCCTTTCCAGGTGACCGGCGAGAACGGGCTGCCGGTGGCAACCAGCGCGGCGCCGTCAGTCCAGGCGATGATGTCGGCTGGCGTCGCTTCAACGCGTGAAGTCGGGTTCGACAGCGGCATAACAATTGGACGCTTAGTGTGCTTGTGCATCTCGCGAATGATCTCTTCGGTGAACAGGCCAGGTTGGCCAGACACGCCGATCAGAATATCCGGCTTGGCGTTGCGTACCACGTCGAGCAGAGAAATGGAGTCGCTGCTGGTGTCCCAATCTTTCAGGCTGTCGCTCTTCTGCACCAGCTTGCTCTGGAAATTGAGCAGGTTCGGCAGCTTGTCGGTGAGCAAACCGAAGCGATCGACCATCATCACGCGGCCACGCGCTTCATCATCGCTCAATCCTTCCGACTTCATCTGCGCGATGATCTGCTCGGCAATACCGCAACCGGCAGAACCGGCACCGAGGAACACCACTTTCTGCTCGCACAGGCGGCTGCCCGCAGCGCGGCTGGCGGCGATCAGGGTGCCGACGGTAACTGCGGCGGTGCCCTGAATATCGTCGTTGAAGCAGCAGATCTCATCGCGATAGCGCTCCAGCAGCGGCATGGCGTTTTTCTGCGCGAAGTCTTCGAACTGCAACAGCACGTTCGGCCAGCGACGATTCACCGCCTGAATAAACTCATTGACGAACTCTTCGTACTCTTCGCCGGTAATACGCGGATGACGCCAGCCCATATAGAGCGGATCGTTCAGCAGCTGCTGGTTGTTGGTTCCGACATCCAGCACCACCGGCAAGGTATAAGCCGGACTGATGCCGCCACACGCGGTATACAGCGACAGTTTACCGATTGGGATGCCCATGCCGCCGATACCCAAATCGCCGAGGCCGAGAATACGTTCGCCATCAGTCACCACGATCACTTTGACATTCTGCTTGGTGGCGTTCTGCAGCATGTCTTCAATGCGGTCGCGATTGTTATAAGAGATGAATACGCCACGCGCGCGACGGTAGATTTCAGAGAAGTGTTCACAGGCGGCGCCGACCGTTGGGGTGTAGATAATCGGCATCATCTCTTCGAGATGATTGTCGAGCAGGCGGTAGAACAGGGTTTCGTTGGTGTCCTGGATATTGCGCAGATAGACATGCTTGTCGTTGTTGTTTTTAAAATCCAGGAACTGGCGCCAGGCACGTTCCGCCTGCTCTTCGATGGTTTCTACCGCTTCGGGTAGCAGACCGTTGAGGTTAAATTCGTTACGTTCTTCGAGGGTGAAGGCGCTGCCTTTATTCAACAGCGGAAATTCCAGCAGGATCGGACCCGCATAAGGAATATACAGCGGGCGTTTACTTTCGTAGTCGAGTTCCATGCAGTGCTTGCTCCGGTTGCAGTGTTTTCTGACGTATCGCCGGGAAAAGGTAACGCCAGTCCATCTTGAAGTGAAGAGGTTCTGGCGCCCGATCCTATGAAAATTCCTGCAGATGTACAGCTTTTGTTAACAGGAGGTCACAAAAGCGGTAAAAGGATCACTAAACTGATGTTTTCGAAACTAAAGTAAGTGAGAAATCCTCACATCCTAACGCCTTAAGCGTCGCGCGGGTCGCATCAAGCTGACTCAGCGTGCTGTCCTGACATTCCGCCAAAACCGCTTGCTGAATTGTCTCCAGCGCTTCGTTGCTCATGTTCATCAAAATCAGTGCAGCCTGCAGCGGCGGCAAGCTGGGGTTGAAGGCGGCGTTTTCCGCATAGCGACCGGTAAAGACCTTGCCGCTCTGGCTGCGCAGCGCCACGCCGCTGTAACTCTGGCTGTAAGGCGCGTGACTGTGATTGGCGGCGGCAATGGCGGCCTGTTGCAATGCATCGCCTGCAACCGCTAAACCATGATCGACCGGCGTCAGCAGACGTTCGGTGATGTTCAGATCGGCAGGGCCAAACGCATCCGGCAGGTAGTCGCCCAGCGTGCTAACCGCACGTCCCGGCAGGCTGATGCGAATCGCTGTGCCGCTGTTCAGCTCGTTCATAAACTGACGGCAATGTCCGCACGGCGTGTAGTTGACGGTAATCGCCGCCAGCTTCTCTTCACCGCGCAGCCAGGCGTGCGTAATCGCGCTCTGCTCGGCGTGCACCGTCTGCTGCAGCGGGGTATGCAGGAACTCCATGTTGGCGCCGAAGTACCAATGGCCGCTGACGCCGCGCGAAATCGCGCCGACATTAAAATGAGACACAGTTGCCACGGCGCAGCTCGCCGCCAGCGGCAGCAGTTCCAGTGCCAGCGCATCTTCATCCAGTCCGGTAAGCTGTTTCAGTTGCGCGACATCCTGCGGACGCAATACGCCATGGAAATCCGGCGCATCCAGCAGCGGCTGAATCGCAGCTTGCAGCGCAGCGGGCAGGGCAGAAAAAGCAGTTAGGAATCGTGAATGCATGATGGGATGACCTCAGTTACGCGTTAGCGGCGATGCGCCGCCTGACGTTTTATATGTGATCCAAGTCGCTCTGACAATGCAAGCTGATTGGGTTGTTTCAACTTTGCGAGATCTCTCGCAAGTTTTAGCCCCACCAATGCATTAATAGCGGAAAAAGCAGCGGCGCCAGTAACGAGGTGATGATGCCGCAAATCACCAGCGCAAGGGAGCTGAACGCGCCTTCCTGATAATCGATCTCGGCTGCGCGCGCGGTACCTAACGCGTGCGATGCGTTACCAATTGCTAACCCGCGCGAGGATTTGTTTTTCACCTTAAACAGATTGAGCAGCATATGGCCAAACACCGCACCCAGCACGCCGGCGATAAGCACGCAGATGGCGCTGATGGCAGGAATACCGTGCAGCGATGCGGAGACCGCCATCGCAATCGGCGTGGTAACGGATTTCGGCATGATGGTGGCGGCGATTTCCGGCGTTGCGCCCATCCACAGCGCAATCGCGGTGCCCGATACCATTGCCGTGATGCTGCCGATGAAGCAGACGCTGATGATGGTTTTCCAGCGCGCGCGAATCTGATGCATCTGCTCATACAGCGGCAACGCCAGCGCTACGACTGCCGGTTGCAGCAACTGATTGAGCAGGCTGCTGCCGGCAAAATAGCGCGTGTAAGGCAGGTGAGTCAGCAGCAGAATCGGAATGACAATCGCCATCGCCACTAACAATGGATTAACGATGGAGATATTGATTTTCGCCGCCAGTTTACGCGCCAGAAAATAGGCGATCATCGTCAGCGGCAGCGACCACCATGCATTACTCATTCGGCTTCTCCTGCGGGCGCTGCAGGCGCTCTGCGCTGAGCCCGACAATCAGCAGCACCATAAAAGTACTGACAATGCATGACACCACAATCGGCCCAAACTGCGCGGTGAGGATATCGGTATAGCCCATTACACCAACGCTAATCGGCACAAACAGCAGTGCCATATAGCGAATCAGTAAATGGCATCCGGGTTTCACCCACTCAACCGGCATGATTTGCAGACCCAGCAGCAGGAATAGCAGCAGCATGCCGATGATGCTGCCGGGAATGGTTATTGGGAGCAGGGCAGAAATCCCCATTCCAGCGTAAAGCGCCGCATAGATGATGACGAAGGCGCGCACATAGCGCCAACAAGCAGTGAGAACGGCAGGCATGTCAGGCTCCTGTTTTCGTAGCGCTTTATCATACGCATTAAGCGATTAGCGTGCTAGCGATCACATTGGAATGCAGATTCCAGCTTTTCCATCGCGTTATTTTCCTCCTGCAAACATGGCGTAGGGTAAGCCGATATCGCGAAAGGGAGGCGATGATGAAAGCGATTACGCGGCGGCGACAACTGCGCCAGGCAATGCCTGAAGCGGAGCATCTTTTGTGGCGTTTTTTACGTAATCGGAATTTATGCGGAGTGAAGTTTCGGCGTCAGCATCCGATTGGCGGTTATATCGTGGATTTCGCCTGTATTGAAAGGAGGGTGATAGTTGAGCTAGACGGCGGGCAGCATAACGAAGATGAAGCGAAGATTTATGATCAACAACGAACGGCTTTTTTAGAGCGAGGTGGCTGGAGAGTGATTAGATTCTGGAATCATCAGGTTTTCGAAGAGTTTGATGCGGTGATGGAGGAGATATATCGGCAGTTGATGTTGCTTGGGCCCTCACCCTAGCCCTCTCCCGCCAGCGGGCGAGGGAACCGTTGAATGCAGCCATTTAATTTTTCACTCCACTTTTGCAGCCTACTCCACCTAATAATTCCCTCTCCCGCGCGCGGGAGAGGGTTAGGGTGAGGGCAACGAAATCCGTTACTTAACCGGCATGCCCGGTACTGCGCCGCTATCGACCGACAGCACAAACAGGTCTTTGCCGCCTGGACCCGCTGACAGCACCATACCTTCGGAAATACCGAAGCGCATTTTACGCGGCGCGAGGTTGGCGACGATGATGGTCATCTTGCCGACCAGCACCGACGGATCCGGATACGCAGCGCGAATGCCAGAGAAAATCTGACGCTTCTCGCCCCCCAAATCCAGCTCCAGACGCAGCAGCTTGTCAGAACCCTCAACCAGCTCCGCTTTCTCGATCAGCGCCACGCGCATATCGACCTTGGCAAAATCATCAATGGTGATGGTGTCGCCAATCGGCGCATCAGCCAGCGGACCGGTGGCTGCAGGCTTATTCGCCGCCGCCGCATCTTCTTTCGAGGCCTCAATCAGCGCGTCAACTTTGGTCATTTCGATACGGCCATACAGTGCTTTGAACGGCGCCACTTCATGATCCAGCAACGGTTGGGCAATTGCATCCCAGCTCAGTTCGCTCTGCAGGAAGGCTTCGGCACGCTCGCTTAAAGATGGCAGCACTGGCTTCAGCCAGGTCATCAAGACGCGGAACAGGTTAATGCCCATGGAGCAAATCGCCTGCAGGTCGGCATCGCGGCCTTCTTGCTTCGCCACCACCCAAGGTGCCTGCTCATCGACATAGCGGTTGGCCAGATCGGCCAACGCCATGATTTCACGGATCGCGCGGTTATATTCGCGGCTGGCCCAGGCTTCGCCAATCTTCTCTGAGGCCTCCACAAAGGTTTGATACAGCGCGGGATCGGCCAGTTCACTCGCCAGCTTGCCGCCAAAGCGTTTGGTCAGGAAGCCGGCATTACGTGACGCCAGGTTCACCACTTTGTTCACCACGTCTGCATTCACGCGCTGCACGAAATCTTCCAGATTCAGGTCGATGTCGTCGATGCGTGAAGAGAGCTTGGCTGCGTAGTAATAACGCAGGCTATCGGCATCCAGATGCTGCAACCAGGTGCTGGCTTTAATAAAGGTGCCGCGCGATTTAGACATCTTCGCGCCGTTCACCGTCACATAACCGTGTACGAACAGGTTGGTTGGCTTGCGGAAGTTGCTGCCTTCCAGCATCGCTGGCCAGAACAGGCTGTGGAAATAGACGATGTCTTTACCGATGAAGTGATACAGCTCGGTAGTGGAATCTTTCTTCCAGAACTCGTCGAAATCGATATCGCCGCGTTTGTCGCACAGGTTTTTGAATGAACCCATGTAACCGATTGGCGCATCCAGCCAGACGTAGAAGTATTTGCCCGGCGCGCCAGGGATTTCGAAGCCGAAGTAAGGTGCGTCGCGGGAGATATCCCACTGCTGCAAGCCAGACTCGAACCACTCTTGCATCTTGTTAGCCACCTGCTCTTGCAGTGCGCCTGAACGCGTCCACGCTTGCAGCATCGCGCTGAAAGAGGGCAGATCAAAGAAGAAGTGCTCGGAATCGCGCAGCACCGGCGTCGCGCCTGAGACCACTGATTTCGGGTCGATCAGCTCGGTTGGGCTGTAGGTCGCGCTGCACACTTCGCAGTTATCGCCATATTGATCCGGTGACTTACATTTCGGGCAGGTGCCTTTGACGAAACGGTCCGGCAGGAACATGCCTTTCTCAGGATCGTACAGCTGCGAAATAGTGCGGTTCTTAATGAAGCCGTTCTCTTTCAGGCGACCATAAATCAGCTCGGACAGCTGACGGTTTTCGTCACCGTGCGTCGAGTGATAGTTGTCGTAGCTGATATTGAAGCCAGCAAAATCCGTTTCGTGCTCCTGCTTCATCTCCGCGATCATCTGCTCCGGCGCGATGCCAAGCTGCTGAGCTTTCAGCATGATAGGCGTGCCGTGAGCGTCGTCTGCACAGATAAAGTGAACCTGGTTGCCACGCATTCGCTGGTAACGGACCCAAATGTCAGCCTGAATGTGTTCAAGCATGTGACCGAGATGGATTGAACCGTTTGCGTACGGCAGTGCGCACGTTACCAGAATTTTTTTAGCGACTTGAGTCATTTTTGCGTAGCGTTCCGTTGAAGAAAAATCGGTGTTAGATGTTAACCGAAGCACCCTCTGGCGTAAACACAGCTGGACATCCACGTCACTTTTAGCGCCTATCTGATATTATTGAACAGACACCGCCGCAATCTGGCGTGATGAATAAACAAGGAGAGGGGATGACTTCACAATCCCAGCAACATCATTCACCTGAGGCGCTGCGAGCATTGGTTATCGGCGTGTTGAGTGACTTTGAACATCCGACGCTGCAACATAACCTGACCACGCTGAAAGCCCTGCGCCATGTCGCGCTGCTGGATGACAAGCTGCATATCGAGCTGGTGATGCCGTTCGCGTGGGCCAGCGCTTTTGAAGAGCTGAAAGCGCAAACCAGCGCCGAACTGTTGCGCCTGACGGATGCCAGCGCCATTGACTGGCGACTGCGCCACGACATCGCCACGCTGAAGCGGGTGAAAAACCATCCGGGCGCGACCGGTGTGAAGAACATCATCGCCGTGAGTTCTGGCAAAGGTGGCGTGGGCAAATCCAGCACCGCTGTGAACATGGCGCTGGCGCTGATCGCCGAAGGCGCGCGCGTGGGGATTCTCGATGCGGATATTTACGGTCCGTCGATCCCCAACATGCTCGGCACCGAAAATCAGCGTCCCACCTCGCCGGATGGCACGCACATGGCACCGATTATGGCGCACGGCCTGGCAACCAATTCGATTGGTTATCTGGTCACCGACGACAACGCCATGGTGTGGCGCGGTCCAATGGCCAGCAAAGCCCTGATGCAGCTGCTCAACGAAACCCTGTGGCCGGATCTCGATTATCTGATCCTCGATATGCCGCCAGGTACCGGCGATATTCAGCTGACGCTGGCGCAAAACGTGCCGGTGACCGGCGCGCTGGTGGTCACCACGCCGCAGGACATCGCCTTGATTGACGCGCGTAAAGGGATGGTGATGTTCGAGAAAGTGAGCGTGCCGGTGTTGGGCGTGGTCGAGAACATGAGCATGCACATCTGTAGCCAATGCGGACATCACGAGCCGATTTTCGGCACCGGCGGTGCGCAGAAGCTGGTGGAAGATTACAGCACCCGTTTGCTGGCCCAGTTGCCGCTGCACATTACGCTGCGTGAAGATCTGGATGATGGCGAACCGACCGTGGTGCGCCGTCCGGACAGTGATTTCACCGCGCTCTACCGCCAACTGGCGGGTCGCGTTGCAGCGCAGCTCTATTGGCAGGGAGAGATTATCCCTGGCGATATCGCGTTCCGCGCCGTTTAACGCCTTCCAGTTCCGCTGGTGCGCGTCGCCAGCGGAAAATGCATCAGCACATATTTTCCCTGCTCGCTCTCGCCAACCGCCTCGCGCCGCCAGCCGTGTTTGAGATAAAAATCCATCGCCGCCTGATTCTGTTGCAGGCATTTCAAGGCGCCCGTCGAGCTAAATCGCGACTGCACTTTTTCTAACAGCGCGCTGCCCACGCCTTTTCCCTGCGCATCGGGGTCGACATACAGGCTATGCAGGAAGTTGTCATTATCCAGTACCGCCGCAAACCCCACGCGATGCCCATTCAGTTCAGCGACCAGCACGGTTTCGCCCAAAATCACCGCATCGAAATCTTCTAACTGCCAATCATCGCCATCCAGCCACGTCCAGTTATGGCGTCGCGCGGCAAGATACAGCGTGCGCAGAAAAGGCCGATCGGCTTCGTCAAAAAAACGTATATGCACCTGAGAGCTCCATTATGTGAGATGCGCAGAGGCCGTAGCGGCGCAATTTATTGCGCACAATTGACGATTGTTCCGTCTGAATGACGCGCGATAAATCGCGCCGCTACAAATCCGTGCGATAACGCAGCTTAAACTAGCAGTTTCACCGCAAAAAGATAAAGCCTGACAGAACCGCGCCCTTTTTGTGTAGAATGCCTCCGCGAGCCGCATGAAATCAGGTGTCGGCGCTTTGATAGCTTTTGGTTATCTGATTGATAACGTCTGCATATTAGAAGTTGGCCCGAAAATTCTGTAGCCTGCATCACATCTTTTAACGGAGGTCACCATGTCCATCATTAATACCAAGATCAAACCATTTAAAAACGCAGCGTTCAAAAACGGCGAATTCATCGAAGTCACCGAGAAAGACGTTGAAGGTAAATGGAGTGTTTTCTTCTTCTACCCGGCTGACTTCACCTTCGTATGCCCAACCGAACTGGGTGACGTTGCAGACCACCACGAAGAGTTCCAGAAACTGGGTGTAGATATCTACTCTGTTTCTACTGACACGCACTTTACCCACAAAGCCTGGCACGGTTCTTCTGACACCATCGCGAAAATCAAATACGCAATGATCGGTGACCCAACTGGCGCGCTGACCCGTAACTTCGAAATCATGCGCGAAGACGAAGGTCTGGCAGACCGCGGTACCTTCATCGTTGACCCGCAAGGCATCATCCAGGCGATCGAAATCACTGCAGAAGGCATTGGCCGTGACGCATCTGACCTGATCCGTAAAGTGAAAGCCGCTCAGTACGTTGCTTCTCACCCAGGTGAAGTTTGCCCGGCAAAATGGAAAGAAGGCGAAGCAACTCTGGCTCCATCACTGGACCTGGTTGGCAAAATCTAAGTTAGCTGCCATTCGATCTTTCTCTATCGGGTGCTACGGCACCCGATTTTCATGACAGGAACTCACTATGCTCGACACCAATTTAAAAACCCAACTCAAGGCTTACCTTGAGAAACTAACGAAACCGGTTGAGTTGATTGCCACATTGGATGATGGCGCCAAATCGGCAGAGATTCGCTCTCTGTTGGCCGATATCGCGGGCTTGTCAGATAAAGTCAGCTTCCGCGAAGAGAACGATCGTCCGGTGCGTAAACCCTCTTTCCTGATCACTAACCCAGGCAGCCAGAGCGGTCCGCGTTTTGCCGGTTCGCCAATGGGTCACGAATTTACTTCACTGGTTTTAGCCCTGCTGCAAACCGGTGGACACCCTTCGAAAGAAGCGCAGAGCCTGCTGGATCAGGTTGTGGCTTTAGAAGGCGACTTCCACTTCGAAACGTATTATTCCCTGTCGTGCCACAACTGTCCTGACGTGGTACAGGCGCTGAACCTGATGGCGGTGCTGAACCCGCGTATCAGCCATACCGCGATTGACGGCGGTATGTTCCAGAACGAAATCACCGAGCGCAACGTGATGGGCGTGCCAGCGGTATTCCTCAACGGCAAAGAGTTCGGTCAGGGCCGTCTGAGCCTGGCGGAAATCGTCGGTAAAGTGGACACCAACGCCGACAAGCGCGCGGCGGAAGAGCTGAACAAGCGTGATGCCTACGAAGTATTGATCGTCGGCAGCGGCCCGGCGGGCGCAGCAGCGGCCATCTACTCGGCACGTAAAGGCATCCGTACTGGCCTGATGGGCGAGCGTTTCGGTGGTCAGGTGCTGGACACCGTAGACATTGAAAACTACATCTCCGTACAGAAAACCGAAGGCGCGAAGCTGGCCGGTTCTTTGCGTGCCCACGTTGATGATTACGATGTTGATGTGATTGATACCCAGAGCGCCATCAAGCTGATTCCGGCGGCGAAAGAGGGCGGTCTGCACGCAATTGAAACCGCATCTGGCGCAGTACTAAAATCCCGCAGCATCATCATTGCTACCGGCGCACGCTGGCGCAACATGGGCGTACCGGGTGAAGAGCAGTATCGCACCAAGGGCGTAACTTATTGCCCGCACTGCGACGGCCCGCTGTTTAAAGGCAAACGCACCGCGGTGATCGGCGGCGGTAACTCAGGCGTGGAAGCGGCAATCGATTTGGCCGGTATTGTTGAGCACGTGACGCTGCTGGAATTTGCCAGTGAAATGCGCGCCGACAAAGTGTTGCAGGACAAACTGCGCAGCCTGAAAAACGTCGATGTAATTCTGAACGCACAGACCACCGAAGTGAAAGGCGACGGCAGCAAAGTCACCAGCCTGACCTACATTGACCGTAACAACCAGAGCAGCCACGAAATCGCGCTGAGCGGCATCTTCGTGCAGATTGGTTTGCTGCCGAACACCACCTTCCTGGAAGGTGCGGTTGAGCGCAACAAGATGGGCGAAATCATCATTGATGCCAAGTGCGAAACCAGCCTGAAAGGCGTGTTTGCCGCAGGCGACTGCACCACGGTGCCGTACAAGCAGATCATCATCGCCAGCGGTGAAGGCGCGAAAGCCTCACTCAGCGCCTTTGATTATCTGATTCGCACCAAACCGGCTGAATAAGTTTTGCGATAGCCACGCAATAGCCCTGCAACGCATGTTGCGGGGCTTTTTTTTATTTAGAAACAATGATTAGCCTAACCAGCGTATGGCTTGCGCATCGCTAATATCGCGGTAATAGATTTTATGCAGCCGTTCGCCACAGCCTTTACATTGTGCTTCAACATGAGTTGAGAAGTAGGCTCGCCCGGTGGGAGAAATAGCGCCTTTGCGGGAAATACGGATGTTATGCCATTTGTGTGCATGCGGAATAAAGCTGAAGAAATTTAATTTCATTATCGCTACCGGAATGGAGTGGGCGGTGTTTATCTTCAAATCCGGAGCGCAATTAGGCCCGTTTTCTGGCGTAATAAATTTGATAAGTATCAAGGTGATTAAAACTTTGCTTATTTCACCGCGCTTCTGTTGCTTCCGGTGCGAATAAAAATAGATTCGCACCGGATTATTTGATCGCGGAAGGATTACAGCATTAGCGCCATAAACACGATTTCATCACTAAACCGTGCAACCTCCTGTTTCATTCTGCTCACCACCTTAAAACCTTTCTTGCGATAGATCATAGCTGCCGGGTTCGATTGCCAGACGCATAAGGTGATGCGGCGCATTTTTTGCTGTTTGGCTTGATCCTTAAGCTTTGACAAAATTTGATTGAAATAGCCTTTTCCCTGTTCCTCGGGCTGCAGCGCCACGCTGCAAATGAAGAAATCGTCCGGCTGGCGATGCTGATTCACGAAACTGTCGTAAGCCACATCCAGTGGAAAAACCTCCTGACGATAGCCATATTGCACCTTGATGCGATCGTAATCCTGAATCGGCGCAGCGTTAACGAAACCCACCATTTTTCCCTGCGGATTATAAATCACGGCAATCTGTTGCAGGAAAGGCTGGATATTTTGCCGCAGCTGTAGGGTGGTTATATCAGTGGCATAAATATTATCGACCGAGCAGTATTCCAGATAGCTGGTGGTGAAAATTAATTTCGCCATCGCGAGTTGTTCTTGCTTGTCTGTAATACTTCCCGGTTTGAAGATCAGTGGCGACGCTTTCTGACCATCAATCGGCTGCCAGAAATCACCTGCTTTAATATTCTTTGCGGTAAGCGCAATTAAAAAATCGCTGAATAATGCATTCACTTTATCCAGTTGCGGATCCTGAGAGAGCACGCCGTAATAGTGATAATAGGGAATTTCAGCACGCAGCTGCGGCGCATAAGCAATTTGCAGGATATCGCATTCAGAAAGCAAAGGTACCAGTTCACCTAACTGCAGAGGATCGCTTAATTGCCAGTCGCGTTGTGCTAGCTGAGTAATCGTATGCTGATAATGCTGCTGCTCTTCACCACTCAGCGGGCGACGTTCACCGCTGAGAATATCCTCCGTCAGGCGCATGCCTTTAATCCCGCTCACGCGATGCTGCTGAACATCAAAACCCCATACGGCAAACCGGCTGAAATCCTGATGGCTGAGCTGCGTGACCTGCAGTTGCTCGCACCATAACTGGTAAAAAGGTTCGAAGATGGCGCGTTCGCTTTCCGGCGTTTTTGCTGGAATTGGCTGAGGCCAGCCGCGATACACCGCACTGAGCTGCCGTTGTAAATTCTGCAACACCGGATTGTTTTGATGACTGATGATCATGCCGGTTTCATCGGTGAAGAGATTCAGCCAATTTATTTGCTGCTGTTCTGCCGTAAAATCAGGCAGTTCAGGATGACAGAGAAACAGCGTCGCAGGCTGAGCGGGAAGTGTATCGGCATCCATATAAACGCCGCCGCACCGATTGAGAATTGCCAGGCGGAAGAAGTCAGAGAGCGTGGCGTAATAGCGCTTATCATGCAGTTGCTGCAGCACATCGATCAGGGCGCCATCAAATGACTGCATCAGTGCGCTCAGGCTGTTGACCTGCACCAGCGCATCAGGCAGAAACAGCGTGCCAGCATGAAAGGGGCTGTTTCCCTGCTGAGCGACGAAGCGATCCTCTGCCGCCAGCTGCTGTGCATCCCACACCCATAGCGTTTGCCGGAAATCACTGCGACTGGCTTCTATCGCGCGTTGCCATTGGGCAATGGTGCGGTTGACGTTGAGTGGTGATGGTCCGCCGAGCCAGACGCGATGGAGCATGCATTCATTACCTGTCAGTCGGCTGGTGGGCACCGCGAACATCGAAGAGAGTTCCGCAACGCACACCTCGTGCGGCTGGTGTTCCACTTGCCACTGTTTAAACTGCCGTAATGCTTGTTGCCAGTCTGCTGTCGCGGGATAGGTAAAGCGCTTTTTAAGCGCGGCGAGTTGGCGTTCGTAGTGAGGTAAAAACGTTTCGCGCGTCATCATCAGATTTCGCTCCCGGCTGGTTGAGCAACATAGCCTTGCGGATTCTGCGTATGCCAGCGCCATGCGTCGCGCAGCATGTCTTCGAGGCCGCGAGTTGCTTGCCAGCCCAGTTCTTTTTTCGCCTGACCGGGATCGGATAAGCAGATGGCGACATCGCCGGGACGACGCGGGCGCATATCGAGCGGCACGCGTCGGCCGCTCACCTGTTCAAACATCTGCACGATTTCCAGCACCGAGTAGCCTTGTCCGGTACCCAGGTTGTAATGTCGATAGCCCGGTTTGAGATGATTTAGCGCCTGAACATGACCTTCGGCTAAATCCATCACGTGGATGTAGTCGCGCACGCCGGTGCCGTCGGGCGTTGCATAGTCATCACCAAATACCGGCAGATGGCTTCTTAGTCCATTGGCAACCTGAAACAGATAGGGCAGTAAATTGTTGGGAATCCCTGCAGGATGTTCACCAATCTGGCCGGAGGGATGCGCGCCGGCGGGATTGAAATAGCGCAGTGCGGTAATGGCTAACTCAGGTTGTGCATCAACCACTTCACCCATGATCTTCTCCACCATGTATTTGGAGGCGCCATAAGGATTGGTGGTATTGCCGGTATCACAGTTCTCACACAGCGGAATCTTTACCGGAATGCCATAAACCGTGGCGGATGAGCTGAAAATAAGTTTTTTCACCTGATGCTGCTTCATGGTTTCCAGCAGCATTAGCGTTCCGGCAATATTGTTTTGATAATACTTCACCGGTTTCTGCAGCGATTCATTTACCGATTTCAGCCCAGCCATATGAATAACCGCATCAATCGGCTGATGGCTAAATACCAGATTTAGATCGGCGCGGCGGCGAATATCGCCCTGATGAAACGTCATTTTCTTTCCGCTTAACGCTTCGACACGCGTTAAGGCCAGCGGTGAGCTATTACACAAATTATCCAGCACGATCACACGATGGTTTTTCTGCAGCAGGCTAAGGGCAATGTGTGAGCCAATATAGCCCGCACCGCCAGTAATTAAGACATTCATTTACGTACACTCCATGTGTTTTGTTGCGCGCAGCGGTGCGCGACGAATGAGGGTGTTTAAACATTGTCGACCTTTGTTATCAGTAGTAATGACATCACCAACAGCACACAGGCTGCCGGCCAGATGGCCAGCGGTGAGACGGTGGTGATAATTCCCTGTAAAACGCCAGCCAGCAGCACGCCGATGGACATCGAATTGGTATACAGCGTGGCCGCCATTCCCTGACGATGTTGCAGTAAATCCTGAAACCAGAACATGCCAACGGTAGCGATGATAGCGATGAAAATGGCATTGAAAATTTGCAGTAACATCAGTGGGATAAAACTTTGACTGAAGTAAATTCCCACATAAAACATCATGCCGCACAGCATGGCTGCCTGCATTTGCGTTTTCTTACCCCAGCGTTTGAGCATGCTGGCGCTGAGCAGCATGATCGGTATTTCCAGCGCCGCGGCGAGGCCAAAAAGCACGCCACTCCAGTCGGCAGACAAGGTTGGCTGCTCTGCCAGATGCAAAGGAAACGCAATCAGATAGAGTGCGCTGCAGCTCCATACCAGCAAGGTGGCAAACATCAGGAAGCAAAGGTTTTGCCCCAGCGGCTGCCGGTCCGGTTGCTTTGCAGGAGTAGCGCTTGCCAGCCGCTCGCCAGGCGGCAAGGTGACAGCCAGCAGCGTCACGCTCAGTAACAGCACGAACATGACGGCATACAGCCAAGTGAAGCCGGCCAACTGAACAATCCAGAATGCCAGCGGTGGGCCGAATACCCACGCCAGCGAAAATTGCGCGCGTAAAATGGCGCTGAAAGCATTGTCACTGCGGGTTTGCCGTGCCAGCGCGAACAGTTGCGGTATCGCCGCACTGCCGCAAGCATTGAGCAGCGAACCGAGCGAAATTAACAGCAGATAATCGCGGCAGAAGATAAACAGCAGCGCATTGAGCGCCTGTGCGAATAAGCACAAGAGCAGTAGCGGGCGACGCTGCGTGACACGATCTGAATAACGGGCAATCAGTAAGCTCATCGCAATACTGCTGAGCGCATTAACGCTGTAGAAGGCGCCGATTTTCCAGGCTGCCACGTTAAGTTCACTGGCTAGAAATAAGCTGAGCGTCGGAATGAACAGGGCGCCGCTTAAACCGGCACCCAGCGCAACAACATAAAAAGAGAAGGTTGAGTGTTTCATCGACATCCTTGTCAGTGTTCGCCCCAGGCACTCCAGCGAGGGGCAGAAAGTTTTTAAAGTGCTTCAGCGCGGCTGAAGCGTTTGCCATCCGGACTCACGCTACGCACCCAGACTTTATCGCTAGCAGTAATTGCCGGTTTAGCATGTGGTTGATAACGCTGCCAGCGCTTACCCTTATCCAGGCTGTACTCCAGCGGCAGACCCGGCAGCGCAATGTTCATGGTCAGTGTGCCATTCTCGACGCGCGCCCCCGGCACCGGTAAACGGTAGTGAATACCGGCTTTATCCATCTTGCCCAACTCACGCTGGCCTAACAGATTGGCGAAACGCTGCCAGTCCTGATTGCGCTGCTGCTGGTTAACGAAGTGGGTTTCACCGCCTTTAAAGGTGCGGCCTTGCTGATAATCCAGCTCCCACTCCGCGCGATGCCAACCGCGTTCGGCCACCGACAGCAGGCGCGGGAATACCATGTAATCCATCTGCTGATCGGTACGCGTGGTTTCACTCCACAGCTGTACTGAAATGCCGTATGCGCCTGACCACGGCTTATTCGAGGTGGCATCAAAGGTCTTCCCGTCGCGATCCACCGAGGTTTCAGCGTTCTGCGGCAGGTTGTCCGGCGCGAAGCCAAACATCTTGCGCTCATCGCTGAAGCGTGTGCCCCAGTAATAGCCGCGCTCGTTAGGATTCACCTCATACGGGAAGTCCATGTAGACGTAATCCGGATTGGAGATCACCACTTCATAATCTTTCAGCGTCCAGTCGTTGGCGGTGTCAAAGCCGCCCCAATAGAGCGTGTCCCAGAAGTTAACGCGTACGCGCGAAGTGGCGAAGGCGTGCGCGTCAGTGGCATCTTTCAATCCATCCTGCCAGGCCTGCATCACCGGAATGCCGTGCGCTTTCACCATCTTGCTCACTTCCAGCGCGAAGTGACTTGGCAAGTGCTCCAGATCTTCCACCTTGCCGGATTTCACCACCGCCTGGCAGACCTGAGATTTTGCCCAGGGTTTGTCCTCTTTGCTTTGGTCTAAAATGCCCGTTCCCGCTTTCGGGTTCTTAACATCGCTGTAGCCGCTACCGAGGCGAATGTTTTTCGCTTCATCACCGCCAAAGTGCCAGGTGGTCAACGGTTGGCCGGCTTCGCGGTGCATCGCCTGCACTTCACCCATCACTTTATCGACAAATCGCTTCGAGGAATCGAGGCAAGGATTGAGATAGCTGGTGCGGTCGTACAGTTGCACGGAATGGGTATTCGAGGTATCCGTGGGATCCACCAATCGATATTCACTGGCCTGCTGCGGTTTACCCGCTTTCATCAGTTGCTGATATCGCGCCTCCATAGAGATCACCGCCGCGCGTGCATGCGCGGGCATATCGATTTCCGGGATCACTTCGATGTTGCGCGCCTGCGCATATTTGACGATCTCGATATAATCGGCGCGGCTGAAATGTCCGGTTCCGTTGTTATTCGTGAGCGGGCCGGAGCCCAATTGCGGCAGAAGACATTGCTGCTCAGTCAGATCGTGACAACGCTTACTGCCGACGTCGGTCAACTCTGGCAGACCGGGGATTTCGATACGCCAGGCTTCGTCATCGGTCAGGTGGAAGTGGAATTTATTCATCTTCCACGCCGCCATTTGATCGAGCATGCGCAGCACCGCTTGCTTGCTGTGGAAATTACGCGCCACATCGAGGAAGGCACCGCGATAGGCAAAGCGCGGTGCATCTTTCGCTTCAAGCGTGGCGATAATCGGTTTACCTTCAGCCGGCACCAGCGACAGTAACGACATTAAGCCGTAGTAAACGCCAGCCTGATCGTAACCAATGATATCGGTGCCGCGCGGTGTGATGCGCAGTTCATAAGCACCGGAAACCGCCTCTGCGCCGTGGAAATGATTGACGGCGATACGGGTATGAATGTCATAACCCGCTGACTGCGGTTTGAGCCCCATCAAATCGAAACGCTGTTTAACTGCATCGGCCTGGTTGTCCGCCAATACCTCAAGATGCAAGGCAACGCCACGGCTCAGATCGACATCCGCCGCATGAACTTTCACCGAACGCGGCGTTGGGGTGATTTGTCCGCGCAGCGCACTGGCAGGCAGTTGCGCCACATCGGCATTCTTTGAGAAGCGACTTTGCGGCAGCATTAACACGTTTTTATCGTCGGCAATGCGCTTCCATTGGCCGCCAAACGGCTTAACAAAGTCGCTGAGGTTTTCGGTATCGGTGCTGGTGATAATTTTTGGCGTGGCATTGGCGGCGGTGACATACCAGCGCGGCATCACGTCGGTGATAAACAGCTGCCAGTATTCATTGACGATAGGGATCTCAATCGACTCACCCGCCGCGATACCTTTGAATTTCTCCGTCGGTTCCAGACGGGTTAAATCGCCGACGATATGGGTCATTTTGAACTGATCGTTATCCACCCGCAGCGTTTCGTGCACGTTGCTCATGTAGATTGCCCAGTTTTTACTGGTGAGCGCCGGACCGTTGTTGGTCAGCGTGATGGTAGCGGTGTTGCAGGATGCCCAATCGGCACCGAGTTTCGCGCAGTTCACGCCGTGATCGGCCGCCTGGTTGTCAGTGACCTGATACTGCACGCCGAACTGACTGATTTGATCGACGACCTGCTGATTACTGCGCGGGGATGAACTGCAGGCGGCAAGGCTCATCACGCTCAGCGCCAGTAAACTGATTTTTAACTTTTTCATGTTGTTATCCTTCTCCACGGAGGTAAGTCTCTGGCTCCTGCCAGATCGGGGTCAAAACAGGGTGAATGGCGCGACGACCATAAATTTGATGTCTTTCTCGTCCTGGAAGATGTTGCCGTAGCCGCCGCTATAGCTGGGAAGATCGCTGTGATTGTCGTAGCGGGTGTAGTGCAGTTTGAATTGGGTGTCTTTGGCGCGGCCTTGCTGGATGGTGTAAACCAGGTCGAGGCTCCACGCTGATTCTTTCAGGCGCTGATTTTGGTCGTAGAGGGGATTGGTGGAAGGCTTCGCGTCCCAACCGTAGGCGTACGATGTACCGACTTGCCAGCCAGGTAATTGCCAGTGTCCCAGATCCACCATCACACCGGCGAAGAGCGCTTTCTCACCGTTGGCATTCCAGTCTGAGCGTGAATCCCACCACACGTCCATGCGGCCATTCGAGCTGGCGTAAGACGGCGTCATACGTTGCAGGAAGAAGCCCTGATTACCCTCGGCTTTTACCCATGTGCCTTCGAGGCGGAAATCGAACGCGCCGAGCGTGTAGCCGAACGTCAGCGCCTGCAGCCACGCGAGACCATCGTAAACATCGTTGATCTGGCCAACGCCGCTGTTGTCACGATCCTTCGCGCCATAAAACTGATAACTGGTGCGCAACGGTGCATCGGCCAGCGGCAGCTGATAAGAGGCTTTGGCGAAATACTGATCCATGTAATTCGCCGCCTGGCCGTAGGCACCTTCCAGCACCAGCGCGTTTTTAAAATCGTATTTGGCACCAAAGGATTGCAGCCACGGAATCTCCGTCACGCCATCGGCTTTACGGAAGTTGTACATGTCGCGATACCACGGCGCTTTGTATTCGTCAGTCCACATCCAGGAGACGGAAAGGGCGCCGGCGTCGCTAAAATCAAAGGTGGTGCCGGCCTCAACGCCGCGATAGGTGCCGGGCAGGAAGCTCCAGTGCGGTGCCAGCAGCGTCTGCCCGGTGGGCTGCAGATAGCCTACGCGCAGCCAGTTATCCTGCCATTTTGCCTTGATGGCGGCTTTATAGAGACTTAAGCCGCTCTTATCTCCGCTCCAGTCCTCATCCCAGCGCGTACGGGCATTGCTGAAACCAATTTCATTCGGTGCCGCCGGGCCGCCGTTGCTTAACTCCAGCGCGCCAAACGCTGCCAGATCGAGGCCGATCACCTCGCCGGCGTAACCGGATGAGAAGTCGAGATTGGCATTCGCAGAGGCGTGATGCAGATTGGCATCATACTGACCGTACGAGCCTTTTTGCGGATCCATCTCTTTGCGATCGCGCTGGCGTTGCCAGTAAAACAGATTGCCAGAGAGAGTGGCGTCTTCGACAAAACCCACGGCGTGGGCGGAGGGAACCGGCACAAAAGTGCCGGCAAACAGGGCAGAGACAATGGCCGCAGAGAGCGGCGCGCGTGGAATCCGACGCATAGCAAATCCTCCGTGATGCTTCCATAAACAATTAACAAATCCGTATTGTTTCGTCATGAAACAAGTTGCCGGGGATGCTATTTTTCGCGACGCGAATTATCAATGGGATTTATTACAAAGTATGACGCAGCACGCAAAAAAGCGTCGTTTTAAGGCGTTTTATCAATAAGTTACATGAATGTGTAATTTGTTACTTTGTGAGCCAGATTCCAGGAAAGCGGCGTTTACTTGCTTTACCCCAACTTGTTCCCTATGCTCGCCAACGTAGTTTTGACTCGGGGTGCCCCTTTAATACAGGGCTGAGATACACCCGCCGACCTGATCTGGATAATGCCAGCGTAGGGAAGTCAGATGCCTGACCGCATTCGCCTTCTTGATCGCCGGTTGGGAGCCTTATGAAACAGCCTGACCTTCTTTCCCCCGCGCAACTCGCGCACTCTCTGCAACTGCTGCGTCAGCAAGCGCCGCTGGTGCACTGCATGACCAATGACGTGGTGCAAACCTTTACTGCCAACGTGCTGCTGGCACTGCAAGCTTCGCCCGCGATGGTGATCGATCCTGAAGAAGCGGCGCAGTTTGCCGGTTTTGCCGATGCGTTGTTGATAAACGTAGGTACGCTGACGCGCGACCGTCGTGATGCGATGTGGGCGGCGGTGCAAGCGGCGCAAACCGCAGGCACGCCGTGGACGCTGGATCCGGTGGCGGTCGGCGCACTAACGCTGCGCACCGCATTCGGCCAACAGTTACTGAGCCTGCAACCGGCGGCGATTCGCGGTAACGCTTCAGAAATTCTCGCCTTGGCGCAACAGGCTAGCGGCGGACGCGGTGTCGACAGTCTGCATCAGGCCGATGCCGCGTTAAGCGCTGCCCAGCAGCTGGCGCGTGATTACCACACCGTTGTGGCGGTGACCGGTGAAGTGGATTATGTCACTGACGGCGTGCAGACATTCGCCATCCCCGGCGGCAGCCCGCTGATGACGCGCGTGGTTGGCACCGGCTGCGCGTTGACGGCGGTGGTTGCCGCCTGCACCAGCTTGCCGGGCGATCGCCTGCAGCATGTCGCTGCGGCCTGCCGCGTGATGTCGCTGGCGGGTGAGCAGACAGCGCGCCAGGTCGCCGGGCCAGGCAGCTTTGCCGCTGCTTTCCTCGATACGCTGTGGACGCTGGAGGTCGAGGCATGAAACGCATCAATGCATTGACCATTGCTGGCACCGATCCGAGCGGCGGCGCAGGTATTCAGGCCGACCTCAAAGCTTTCTCCGCGCTGGGCGCGTATGGCACCAGCGTCATCACCGCGCTGGTGGCGCAGAACACCTGCGGCGTGCAGTCGGTGTATCGGATCGAACCTGATTTTATTGGCGCACAGCTCGATTCGGTGCTGAATGATGTGCGCATTGATGCTGCGAAGATTGGCATGCTGTCAGAAACCGCGATTGTCGAGGTGGTCGCCGAGCGGCTGAAACGGGCCAGCCTGCCGTTTGTGGTGCTGGATACGGTGATGATTGCCAAAAGTGGCGATGCGCTGCTGTCGCCGGATGCGGTGGCCAGCGTGCGCGAATTGCTGCTGCCGCAGGTATCGCTGATCACACCAAACCTGCCGGAAGCCGCCGCGCTGCTGGGACGCGCGATGGCGCAGGATG
The DNA here is from genome assembly GCF_042666835.1 of Pantoea sp. GCM10028869. Classification (NCBI taxonomy): domain Bacteria; kingdom Pseudomonadati; phylum Pseudomonadota; class Gammaproteobacteria; order Enterobacterales; family Erwiniaceae; genus Pantoea; species Pantoea sp. GCM10028869. Next base: position 462,189 of record NZ_JBHTGO010000004.1, read on the forward strand.
AGAAAACCATGTTGCAGCAGGGCGATGCGCTGCTCGATCTTGGCTGCGAAGCGGTGCTGATGAAGGGCGGACACCTTAGCGATGCCGAAAGCCCGGACTGGCTGATTACCCGCGACGGACGTCAGCGCTTTACCGCGCCGCGCGTCAATACGCGCCACACGCACGGCACCGGATGCTCGCTTTCAGCCGCGCTGGCGGCGTTGCGTCCGCGCCATGATAGCTGGGCAGCGACGGTCGCTGAAGCCAAGGCGTGGCTGCAACAGGCGTTGCTGCACGCCGATTCGCTGGAGGTCGGTAAAGGCATTGGGCCGGTGCACCATTTCCATCAATGGTGGTAGGGCGTAACGCCAGATTGCCGCTTTTTCACTGCGCATCCGTCTGAAAAATGGAGTCAGCAATTTGCCAGCCTGGCGCTTTCCGGTCCAGCCTGTTGGGGGCGAATCGGCAACGGCCGGTTCCAATCCAGCCATTTATCAGGAGCGAACATGACGGACATCGTACAGTTATTGGGCAAAGAGGCGGATAGCCTTCTTCAACATCGCTGCATGACCATTCCAGCGGATAGCCTCTATTTACCCGGCGCGGATTATGTTGATCGCGTGATGATCGACAACAATCGTTCTCCTGCCGTACTGCGCAACATGCAAACGCTATACAACACCGGACGTTTAGCCGGCACCGGCTATTTGTCGATTTTGCCGGTCGATCAGGGCGTTGAGCACTCGGCGGGCGCATCCTTTGCGGCCAATCCAGCTTATTTTGATCCAAAAAACATTGTTGAGCTGGCGATTGAAGCCGGCTGTAACTGCGTCGCCTCTACCTACGGCGTGCTGGCTTCGGTTTCTCGTCGCTACGCGCACCGCATTCCGTTTATGGTGAAGCTAAACCACAACGAAACGCTGAGCTATCCGACGCAATACGATCAGACGTTGTACGCCAGCGTGGAACAGGCCTTTAATCTGGGCGCGGTGGCGGTTGGCGCCACCATCTACTTCGGTTCTGAACAATCACGTCGCCAGATTGAAGAGATCTCGGCGGCCTTTGAACGTGCGCACGAGCTGGGCATGGTGACGGTGCTGTGGGCCTATCTGCGTAATGATGCGTTCAAGAAAGAGGGCGTCGATTACCACGCCAGCGCCGATTTAACCGGCCAGGCCAACCATCTGGCGGCGACCATCGGTGCGGATATCGTCAAGCAGAAGATGGCGGAGAATAACGGCGGCTATAACGCGGTGAAGTTTGGTCACACCGATGAGCGCGTCTACAGCAAGCTGACGACGGAAAACCCGATTGATTTGGTGCGTTACCAGTTGGCGAACTGCTATATGGGACGCGCAGGTTTGATCAATTCCGGCGGCGCTTCTGCGGGCGAAACGGATATCGCGGAGTCAGTGCGTACGGCGGTGATCAATAAGCGTGCCGGCGGCATGGGGCTGATTCTGGGGCGCAAGGCGTTTAAGAAGACGTTGAAAGAGGGCGTGCAGCTGATTAATGCGGTGCAGGATGTGTATTTGTCGAAGGATGTGACGATTGCTTGATTGAGTGGGGGCTGTGCTGATTTTCCCCCTCCTCGGTCCTCCTTAATAAGTGCGTGCTGTCCCCCTCCTCGGTCCTCCCCCATGGATGGGGGAGGAAGATGCTGCCATATGTCAGTGTTAAAGCTGCATGTGGCAGCATCTCCTTCCCCCGCTCGCGGGGGAAGGCCGGGATGGGGGACAGCGAGCACTAAATCAAGGCGCCTCAAACCACTCACTATTACGCTCGGCAATCGGCGTAATGGTCAAAATCATCTCCTGCAGATGACGGCGCATCGCGCTTTCAGCTGCCTCAACATCATGCGCTTTCAAGGCGTTATAGATATCTTCATGCTGCTGAATCAAACGCTCCGGCGGTGACACTTCGCTCAGGGTCAGAAAGCGCACGCGGTCCATGGTAGCTTTGATGTTCTCCACCGTTTCCCACGCCAGCAGGCAATTAATCCCTTCAGCAATTAAGCGGTGAAACTCATCGTCCAGCCCCAGGAAAGCCTGGCTGTCATGACGTTCAGCGGCGAGACGCTGCAGCTGCAGGTTATGCTCCAGCGCCATCAATCCGGTCGCACCCATCTCCTGCGCGGCGCGGCGAACCACGGCGATCTCTACCGCTTCACGGATAAAGCGACCGTCGGCCACGCGCTGAGCGGAGATTTTGCGCACGAAGGTGCCGCGCTGCGGTAGCACCTGCACCAGTCCGGCTTCCGCCAGCTTGATAAAGGCTTCACGTACCGGCTGACGTGACACGTTAAAACGCGCCGACACTTCCTTCTCCGACAGCAGCGAGCCCGGATGAATAACGCAGGTCACAATATCTTTGCGCAGATAACGATAGATCTGCTGATTTACCGGTTCGCTGGTGGTTATGGTATAGGCAGTCGACATGCAGCAATATCCGTATTACGGCTGGCATCTGCCAGCCCGTTAAGAAAGGTTCAGTCTAATCAGCACGCTGCGTCTGCGCTACACATTTGTGCAGGCGCTTAGCCTTGTGTGACGAGGCTTTGAACGGTGGCGCGCGCGCCCTGTTTAACCAGTTGCTGATAGAGTTCAGTCACGCGTGAGATAAAGGCGGGCTGCTGCTGCAGATCGTCACCGAACACGGCGTTGAGGCTGAGCAACGCCTTAACACGTGGCGCACCGTCCTCACTGTTGCCCACAATCTCCGCCAGCTGATCTTTCAGCGGATCGCGAATCTCAATGGCCTGACCTTGCTCATCCACACCGCTGACATAGCGCATCCAGCCCGCCACACCCAGCAACACGAAATCGCACGAGGTGCCATTGCGCAGATGCCAGCGCGCGCTATCCAGCAGGCGCTGCGGCAGTTTTTGCGTGCCATCGGTGGCGATTTGATAGGTACGATGTTTGATGGCGCGATTCTCGTAACGCGCAATCAGGGAATCAGCGTAGGCTTCGAGATCGACGCCCTGCGTGCGCAGCGTCGGCGCCTGATCCTGCAACATCAACGCGCGCGCCGCCGCACGATAGCTGGCATCCGCCATGCAATCGCTGATGTGTTCATAACCGGCGAGAAAACCGAGATACGCGAGGAACGAGTGGCTGCCGTTGAGCATCCGCAGCTTCATCTCTTCGAACGGCAGCACATCGCTGACCAACTCAGCGCCCGCGTTTTCCCACGCCGGACGTCCGTTAACGAAGTTATCTTCGATGACCCACTGGAAAAACGGTTCGGCTTCAACCGCCACCGGATCGCGGCTGCCCAAACGTTCCGCCAGCGTGTCGAACGCGGCATCGGTCATGGCCGGGACGATGCGATCAACCATGGTCGAAGGGAAAGTAATGTGCGCCTGGATATACTCCGCCAGCGCAGGGTTGTGGCGCGCGGCCAACTGGGTGATCACGTTGCGCGTGACATGACCGTTCTCTGGCATATTGTCGCAGGACATCACGCTAAACGGCGGCAGATTGCGTTCGCGGCGGCGGATAATGGCCGCCAGAATCAAGCCGGGCAGCGAACGTGGCTCACCAGGATGAGCGAGGTCGTGCACAATATCGGGATGATCGGGATTGAGCTTGCCGCTCGACGGCATGTAGCAATAACCTTTCTCGGTTACGGTCATCGAGACAATCGCCACGTCCGGCTGGCTCATCGCCTCGATCACCGCCTCAATGCCGTCGCCTTTGCCATGCAGCGCTTGCGTCACCACGCCAATCACCCGCGTGTGTAATCTCTCATCCGCCATTTCGGTTAGCGTGTAGAGCAGATCCTGCTGACGCAGCGCCTGAATCAGCGTGCCGCTGTTGAGATTCACCTCGCAATAACCCCAGTCGCTGCCCTGAGCGGCCAGCTTATCGGTCGCCAGCGCCTGATGCGCGCGGTGGAAGGCGCCAAAGCCGATGTGCACCATGCGGGTCTTGAGTTGGCTACGATCGTAAGCGGGGCGTTGGACATCAGCGGGGAGGCGTTCAAGCTCTAACATAGTCATTCCTTTTAGCAAATGGGGCGCTCAGCGCCCCATGAGAATTACACTGAAACCGGTTTATTGGTGGCTTTAGGTTCACGAATCACCAGCAGTACCAGCAGCGCGCCGACGCCAGCCACCGCACCTGCGAGGATAAAGGCGCTGTCAAACTTACCGGAGTGCTGCACGATGAAGCCAGTCACCACCGGGCCGATCACACCGGACAAGCTACCAATCAGATGGATAAAGCCACTGATGCTGCCGACACGGCTTTTGTGCACCACGTCCTGCACAATCGCCCAGTAAATTGCGCCGGTGATGTAGAGGAAGAAGATCGAGATCGACATCATGATCACCGCCGAGTTGACCTCTTTTATCGTACCTGCCAGCGCCACGCAAATCGCCGCGGCGGTAAGTGAAACCACCAGCACAATTTTTCGTGAAAGCAGCAGCTTGCCGGTGATGTTGAAAATCTTATCGGAGATCCAGCCACCCAGCGCCAGGCCCACGAAGCCAACAATCCACGGGATCATGGTGGTGATGCTCATCGCTTTGATATCGAGGCCGTGCGCCTGCACCAGATACGCCGGGAACCAGCTCAGGAAGAAGAACAGAATGTAGTTGTAGCAGAAGAAGGCAAAGGCGGTGACCAGAATGATCGGCTGGCGCAGATAAAAGCCTAAACCATGCGCGGCGCCGCTTGAGTCGATCACGTCGGCCGGTTCTTCGGCTTTCAGTTTTTCTACTAAGGCACGCTCTTCTGCCGATACGCGCTTACTTTTCGCCGGATTATCTGACGCGAAGAAGAACCACAGCGCCAGCCAGACGAAGCCAATCGCGGCGATCACTACAAATGCCGGACGCCAGCCGAACGACAGCGCCAGATAGCCAACAATCGGACCGGCAACCGCGCCACCCAGCGGTGAACCCGAGCTGAGTAAGCCCATTGCGGTGGCGGCCTGTTTTTTCGGGAACCAGCCGTTAATGGCTTTGTTCGCTGAGGCAGAGATGGGGCCTTCCGCCATGCCAAACAGCACGCGCAGAATCATCATCGACCAGAAGCCAGTCGCCATCGCGGTCAGGCCGCAGAACAGCGACCACATGCCAACGGCGGTGCCGAGCACGATGGTCGGGCCAAATTTATCCGTCGCCAGGCCACCGATGAAGTTAAACAGGGCATAACCGAAGAAGAAGCTGCCGAAAATCATGCCGAACTGCTCGGCGTTGATCATCAGGTCTTTTTCCACCAGCGGTACCGTCAAAGAGAGGGCGATACGATCAAGGTAGTTGATCATAAACACCAGGAACAACAGCAGTACGAGGGTCCAGCGCAGGTTCTTAAACATAGAAACTCCGTCATCGTCATTTTTTATAGTAATAATGCCGGCGGGTAAGGGACCGGCATGGGGACACCTGGTGTGCGGGTTAACTTAACCCATTTGTAGGATCACTTTGCAGCAGGTGCGGGGATCTTTTTCGAACAGCGTCATGGCTTGCTCAACGTCTGCCAGCGGGAAATAGTGCGTCACCAGTTTCTCCGGCTGGATTTGGCCTTGCTCAATCCACTCAATCACCTGCGGGAAGCGATTGCTGTTGAGACGCGAGGTGAACAGCGACAGCTCTTTACTGGTGAGACTTTGCTGCGTGATGCTGCACGGCTCGCCAGAAAAACCCAGCAGGCCGATACGCGCCGCCGGTGAGGCGATGGCGGCGGCTTCTGCCAGGATCGAAGGGTGACAGGCGGCGTCGATAATCAGCGTTGGCTGCACGCCTTCCAGCTGCGCGGCGAGTGGAATTTCGCTGTTGTTGAACACCTGATCGGCACCGTTTTCCTGCGCCAGCGACAGCCGTTCTGGCAGACGATCAACCACTAATACCTGTTCAACGCCATACACGCCTTTCAGCACCTGAATGGCGGTGAGGCCCATTGGCCCGGCACCGTAAATCAGCGCCACATCGTTTGGCTGTGGTTTGAGGAAGGCGGTGATATTGGCCGCGATGGTGAAAGGTTCGACCATGCTGGCGAGTTTGTCGGGAACGCTATCCGGCAGGCGGAAGGCGTTTTTTGCTGGCGCCACGGCATATTCGCTAAAGCCACCGTCGCGGTGCACGCCAATCACCTGTAGCGCTGTGCAGACGTTCGGGCGTCCAATCGAGCAGGGATAGCAGTGACCGCAGCTGACGACCGGATCGACCGCCACACGTTCGCCAATGCGGCTGGCGGCAACGTCATCGCCGACCGCATCAATCAGGCCGAAGAATTCGTGACCAATCACGCGCGGATATTTAGCGAAAGGATTGTGACCGTGCCAGATATGCACGTCGGAACCGCAGATGCTGGCAAATTGCACCTTCACGCGTACTTCACCGGCAGCGGGTTGCGGCAGCGGACGCTCTGCCACTACCAGTTCACCCGGTTGCTCAATCACTACACTTTTCATCATTAACTCCAACGGGAATGCAATGATGAAAAAATACGCGCACTAATACTACCATACAAGTCGGCGTTAAAGAGTTGTGAAGAGAATCACAGAGGAACAGTTACGTAGGGGCGCCATTCATGGCGACCAGGGAATCACGGCCACCCTAAATGGCGACGCTGAAATGACAAAAACCCGCTCAGGTTTCCCTGAGCGGGTTTTTTAAATTTGGCTCCTCTGACTGGGATCGCCTTTGCCAGCAAGTGGCTAATAAGTAAGCTAAACCTGAATTCACTTGTTGTCAAGACCACCAGAATGACCACCATTTTTCTTGGCTTTTCCTTCCGGCACGCAGGTCCAGTATTATGGCCTGTATGCTATATGGCTAACTAACTCCTGGAAGCGAAGCGTTATTGATGCTTCAATCAGCCTTACTGACTTAGGATCTGGTGACGGCCTTGTTGCAGGCATAGATTGTGGAATTTTAGACTCACTCCTTACATAACAGCGGAAGCCGGGGAATACACTCAGGCATTCGTTATGTATGTTGCACGTTTACAGCCTCATCACAAATCACATCAAAAACGTATCTTTAGGTACGACAAGTACAACCGCAGATATGGATTTCAACCATATAAAAAATATGGGCTTAAGCTTCTGACATTTGCATAATGTCAGGTAAAATAAGCACGTAACTACCATAACGGTTGCGATTGGGCCTAGCATAATAAGTGCCTGTACCACCTTTCGAATACAAGTCGTCTCGCGAGTATTTCACATAGTCCTCTAACGCTGTGTTTAGTGCGTTAATACGTCCATATCCGATTTTCAAAATGCAGTTGTGCCAGAAGGAATTGAAGACATGCAATTCGAACAAAATCACTACATTCGACATCTTCCATTACCACAAAGTGTCAGAGATGCCATTACCGAAGCAAGAAAACAGGCCGGTACGTTTTACGCTTTTACCGAAGCAGATACACCACTACTGATTCAATCCCAGGATGGTACGGCGAGCGGTAAAAGCTATAACGTTTTCGCTCAATACATCGAAAGCGTAAATCCAGCAATCAACCCTGGCAATAGTCATCGCAATCTGGTGTTTATCACACCCTTGAAATCACAAATTGACATCCCGGAACAACTCATCGCTCGCGCCAGTGATAAGAAGATTGAATTGTTACCTTATCTTTCGCAAGGGGATATCGCAGATCTTGACTTTACGTCATGGGTCAAACCTCCTGAAGGGAAAACACCTACAAACCGGGAACGTTATCGTCACTGGATCAAGCAAGCCAACAAATTGATGTCGGGTGAAATTCAGCTTATTTTTCAACGCCTGAAAGCGGAAGTTGATGCGCGTAATAGTTTGAAAGTACGTCTGGAAACAGAGATTAAAGTAGGGGCAACGTTTGAACAAAAACGTCTGGAGGATGAGTTACGTCTCAATAGTTTTCATTTAGCAGGTCGCTTACAGGAAGCGACTGTGGCGATGCTTAATGCCTTGAATCAGAATCTGGAGGTTTTACTTGATGGGGAAACGACTAACCCTCGATATGCACTGGCGACGGAAATGGTTAAACATCTTTTCCCGTTTCAAATTGCACTGTATCGCCGATGTATCCTGCTGGCCACGACGAAAAAGTTCGATGGCAGTGTGCTGTTACTGAAACGCGATAAAGAAGGCGGCTATCACCGAAGTTCACAACAGCTGGACCACGTTCTGGGTCAGAAAAAAAGCCTCCAAGTGAATCCGTTAGGTGAGATTGCTAACCAGACTAATCTACAGCGAATTGAGAGCTTAAAAGAGCAATATTGGATAACCGACGAAGACTCACCTTTTGTACAACGTGATATTCGTTTTACATTAGTTCTGGACGAAGAGCACGAAGCCTATCGTATCTTCCAACAGAGTGTTTGCCAGACATTAATGAACGACGACCAGCAACTTCCTTCGTTACTGGCAATTTTACATCGTGTACTGGAATATGTGGATGAATGTTCTTCAGATGAAAGAGCGCCAGGGTATACCCCTCTGAAAAATTATGTCGATGAGATCAACAAAGCCTTATTACAATGTGATTTACGACCAGATTTCGAACTTAAGAAGCTGACCAGACTCTTTAGAAATAGTTTGCTTGATATCGTCGTCGATAGCCGTAATGCTGAGCAGGTTATCGCGTTAATTGGTAATATTTTCAGTTATCAGATTCAGCGATTTTACCGTGAGTCAGATCTTCGTCGAATTCATTTACGTAGTCACGGGCGTCACTCATACACTGAAGTCTATGTTTCTGAAGATGAAAAAAAAGTTCCAGATGAATTTACCTTATATGAACTGTATCAGACACTAACCGCTCTATTATTAGCCTCTGCCCGGCTGGAAACACCCAAACATGTCTGCGATTTGCTGGCACAGCAGGAGATGGCAAATCAGAATAACCCATTATCAGTTTTCATTCGTAAAGCCCAAAGCATTAAAGGAGATATAGATCATTTATCTTCCAGTGAGCCTCAGAAAGAACAGTTGATAGATGACTTTTTTACCTATTTTCGACCTAAAACATTGTTTTCCCTTTCGCCACGTGAACAGGTAAGAATTGAGGCTGAACAACTGAGGGGATGGGTATTACTCAAATTTCGGATGGAGTTAATTAAGGAGTTACCCGAAATAGCATTATTACGTGTGCTTTATAATACACGTAATACTATTATTTTACTGTCTGCTACAGCAGGATTTCCTGCAACGTATAATGGGCAGTACAGCCGACCGTTTCTGGATAAATACGCCCGTGACTTGAACTATCGCATCAGGCAGAGGAATGTTGATTCTGCTTCGCCCCTGTCGGCGATCCGTGACAACAGAAACCTTCATCGTCCTGTAGCACTGGAGGTATTTGACGATCAGGAACTAGAGTTTTTACCACAAAACGAGGAGTCTGAGTTCAGGAATGCATATCGTTTTTGGCTCAAAATGCTTCAACCATACTCTACAGCAGTTCAGTTTAATCGCTATCATAAACGAGAATTTCATCGCCAATTACAGTGTATGTTACTTGCAGCTTATACTGGTCGGCACATTTTATGTATCGGGATCAGTAACCGTTTTTTTGCGATTATAGGGAATTTTCTTCGTGCCAATAAGTTAAGTGCAAATCCCTATCGCGGGGTTGCCATTCTTGACAATGAAACACGTCGGGGGAATGATTTACCTCGTGTATTTGAAATTACCCCTTTTGCTGAGCGGCACAGATTGCGTGTCGTCATGTTTGATTCAAAACTCAACCGGGAAGATCCGGTAAGAGACTATCTGCAAATTGATCATCAAAATTTAGCAATATGCATGGTTTCCCATTTCCAGGGGGCCGGGACAGGACTTAATTATTATGTCACTTATCCGGCATCGCCAGAACCTGCAGGAGCAGATTCAGAGCAAATTGACTTTGATGAATTAGCCATGGTCTGCGGTAGTTACTGGAGTCAGATTAATGCAACTCCATCGCGAAATACGCTGGAAAATTATATTACCTTACTCAAGCATTATGCTCATGGAAGTGTGCCTCGTCAGGTTGGTGATTTCGATACGGATTTAGTTGATTCTGATGCGGCCCAATTGCTGAATACTGAACATACCGTCGAGCTTCATAAAATAGCAATGCAAACTATTGGCCGTACAGAACGGCGCGATGCCCAAATGAATGGGATTATTCGTTTACCTTCTGGTGTTCATCATAATGCATTGTGTGTTTTTCGGGATTTGGATCGTCACCCAAATGCACAATCGTTACTTGCTTCCCTAAGTCTGCATAACCACCTATGGTTTAAACGCTCAAAAAAGGATTTATTAAAAGCCAGTTTTTCTTCCGATAGTCAACGTAGCGAATTTGAAAATAAAGTTGCTAAAGCAATAGATATGTATAGCGACTTTGAAGCTGAACTGAAGAATAAAATTCTGCCGCTGGCAAGACAAGGTGATCAAGATGCAATTGAGTTAAATGAAGCATTGCGTCACCGGGACAGTTTTGCCGATCCTCAATCATATATAAAGCGTCTTAAACGCAACGCGATTATTAAGAAAAATACTTACTTTAGCGACTGTGTAAGCCATTTTTATCTGGAGCGTACTGCCGATTGGAAAAATGTAATACTGGCTAAAACCTTAGATGGTTATGGATTAACAGATATTTCAGCTGGAGCAAATCCATACAAACCGGAATATTTTTTACCCCAATATCATGAAGCTATGACTGAAGAGTCATCCGGAACTGAACAGCGTATTTTTGCGAAGATTCTGGGATTAGATGCCACGCATTTACAACAATACATCCCCATACCTTCATTGATGCCACTTCTAATTGGCAATATTGGGGAATGGCAATTACACCTTGTGCTCCAGGAAATGAATATTACGCCCATTCCACCACAAGAGCTATCACACTATTTGGATAGTCATTGTTATGAGTTGTTTGATGTGTATTGCATTAACAAGAACCGAATTGTTGCAATTGATGTAAAAAACTGGCGAATGCAAGGAAATAATCGTCAATTAGCGAAAAAAATGCATAATAACTCATTGAGGAAAATCAGTAAGTTGCAGGAAATAGTTGCAGCAAAAACACAGTTTGATGGTGTTGACGTCGTTTATCTTAATACCCGATATGCTTTAAACAGCCTCAACATTCGTGCCGAACACTCTAAACATAAGGGCATCTGCTATTATAACCTTTTTAAAAATATTTCATCTTATGAAAAAGATAATGGCAAAAATCCTTATGATGCAAAAATAAAATCAGAATTAAGAATAAATCAATACTTACTTAATCTCTTAGGAGTGAATTATGACTGATGTAACTGATAGTCTACAGCATAATGAAACGGATGTTGTGATGGCTGCCGAATGGGACCTTCAGCCTCCAGATTATGCACCTAAAGCACGAACACAGCTCTTTGATATTCATGATGCTGCAGATGTAACGTTGGAAAAACTTCTGCAATTACCCTCGGCAAATGGTTGGGGAATTGATGCAATCTGTATCAACAAGGTAAAAGAATACACCATGAAATGGGATGATTTTTTTATTGAATTGCACAGAGAGATTCAAAATATATTATCCTTAAAACTAGGTGTGAAGAATAACAGAGATTTCCAGTATCAAACGTTAAGAAAAGCAAACAGCTATCTTGTGATGTTTCTGTCACCTGATGCCCGTCCGTATCATCAATGGGTTAATGAACTAAAAATTAAGGGCTTTGATCAATATAAAATTGCTCAAACTGTGCTCGGGTTGCGCCTGAAACTATATTTTTTAGAGAATGCCGGGAAGTATTTTGAGGTGAGTCATGGGGCCTATAATAGCGAAGTTTTTCTGGGTGCCGTTGTACAAAAAGAAGAACCAGACAAGAGAGGAAACTATTACGTCGATGCATTGCAAAGTGACCTCTTTTACAGCCCAGATTATGGTGACCTCACCTTTACCCTGAAAGGGGTCTGCTTCAGAGCTAAAGCGGAAGAGCTTGGTGTACTCAGCGATTATGGCCGGATTATAGTTAAGGGTAAAAAATCATTGCAGTTGCTCGAAAAAGTGGATGGCAGAAAATACCGGAAAATGCCCTATATGCGTTTTGTCAGTAAAACTTATTCTGGCTGCAAAAATCATGCAGAAAATCTGGTTCAGAGCGTGCTCTGTAATATCCTGTCTCAGGCTGACATAACTTTTTCACCACGTGTTTTTTGTGCAACCCACTGTCAGTTAAACTTTTTAACGACCGATGCTAAAATACTCCAGCGTCCGTTAGTTATTATAGATAATATTAATAGTGGAGAAGATCCAAAGGCGCATCAGCGATTTATTCAATATCTGAAAAAAGAATTAGATGCAGTAGATATAATTTCACCTCGGGAACTTATTGATCTTGATAAAGATGTTAACTATCTGGTACTGAATCAGTCCAAAAAAATAAATGGGTCTAGCATTTCTCTTGGTGAAGATACCTTTTTAAACTCTACCTGGCAGGCACTAAATGAGGCAAAAGCAGGTAAAAAAGATCTGTTAGATTATTATTCTAGACTAAAAGTGGATTTTATCCTTGATTTTGATAAAAATTATCAGCGAGTCTTTCAGGGATGTAATATTGAAGCCATAGAGCAGAATAAAAAAGATCCTGTTAACCTGGTGGTTAAAAAAGTTCTTAATCCTGTGTCTGTCGCTAAGTTGGAAATGATTCGCAGCGAACTCTGGCTAAAAGAAGCTGTGCTGGTGAGAAAGAAACTTACCGGTTTTAGCATTAACGATGGTGAGTATATTCTTGTCTCAATTCGGTGTTCCTCTTCCGGAAACAGAAGAGGGAATGATTTTTATGGCGTTGCTACGCCGGTAGTATTCAGCCATGGCGTAATGAACATCGCAGAGCCGAAAATGTATACCGATGAGAACGATTTGCGTAATAATGTTCAAGGGATGAATATCAACTGTATTGATAAATTGCGTGATGATAATTTCTATCTTGTTGATACAATAAATCAGGTTGTGATTAAGCGATACAATACTGTTCGTATTCCGAGATTATTAGGTTCTGCAGAGCGTTGTTCTCTTCAGATAGCAGAAGAGAATTATGATAAAATTAATAAATTTGGTGCAGCGGATAAAACATGTTTGCCTTACTATTTAACGCCAAAACCTAAAAGTCATGCTGTCAGCCAGTATCAACAACTCTTTATTGAAAAACGAGGTAATGAAGCATTACTTTTTTGTACCAAAAGTAACCAGCCCAACCAGATTATGGACAGAGCAACCTTAGTTTATAATCTGGTGGCGACAACATTTGACGGCAAAGAGGCTGATGTGATGGTGCAACCAGCAACTGAATTATTGTTGCGAACTTTAACTTACGATACCACACGCTATAATGAAGTCAGTCAGACATCTCTTCTGGAAAAAATATCGCGTCTGATGCTGCATAACTAATTTTATCAGCGTTTAACGTGGGTTATTTTTGATCAGGCCATGTGCTATGGCCTGATAATTTTAATGTCTGATAGTATTGATCCTGTTTGTTTACTGAATCAATTCCGGCAACCTATAAAGCAAACGCCTTGCAGATGGCCAGCCTGCATCCATAAAAATATCCAGACTTTCTAACAAACAGGTGCTTCGATGTTCTTCTTCAAAAATGATTTTATAGTCGGCAAGAAACATCCCCATCATTTTTACCAGTTGTTCCATTCCCATATGTTCATTCTGGAAACCAAACCTTGTTCCGTGACGTAAGGCATGGGCCATCAGATCAAAACATTTTGCTGGATCGACAGGAACAAGCGTTTCCAGCAGTTCCAGAAGGTAGTAAATAGTATGTGGCGTGCTGCAATCACCAATGCGCCGCATGTGCAGTTCAGTTTCGTTTAGAAATCTCTTAAGTTCTTCTTCTGCTAATGATTTCTCAGGATTATCTTTCCCTTCACAAACAAAGCGAAATTGCAGACATGCTCCGTCTATAATGGCAAAACAGCGTCTTACTTCTTCCAGTTCAACCTCTGTCAGATCGGTGCGGGGTGAATACTCTTCCAGTTTTTTTCCGGCAGCATCAATAATGCTATAGGCTATATCTAACGCCCGTCGTCTGATTCCAATGTCTTTCGGTGTACTCTGTTCGGTAAAGCCAAGAACGAATCCATCGCTTAATGTAAATAAAATTTGTTTAAGTTCAAGGCTATAAATAGTGGGATCGACAATCCAGCATTGAAGAATATCATATGCTTCTCTAATTTCATGGACTCCCCAGAGAATTGCCAGATCGATGCTAACTATCTTGCGAATGCGATGCTGCCGTTCAGGATCGTTACTAAAACGTCCCAGCAGTTTCTGGATAAGACAGAAAGCACGCATCGGGTCGATATATTGCAGACGTCTGATTCCCTCCCCAACCATATGCTCTATTATGCCGGTATTGATTTCCTGCTCCACGCGTTCATTCAGGAAATGCCATACGCTATCCGGAGCAATATCCCACAACCTTAACAGGCGTGTTGATGCCTGAAGACGAACGGCCGGGTGAGGGTCAATCAGCATCCTTTCGATATCAGGTTTCAGTCGGTCATACAGATCGGGACGTAAAGGAATTACATCCAGAAAAATTCGTGCAGCATCAATCCTCGGTGAAGGAGAGCCCCAGCTAACGCAGTTGGCAAAATTATCCTCGGTATCTTCATTGACAGTTGGAGATATTGCGCGAGAAGTCATATGCAATAAATCCAAAAAATGAGGGGTCAGTTCATCTACCGGGTTGTCATTGGTAGGTGGTAATAATTTCTGTTCAACAGCCGCAGCGCAGGCCCGAACAAGAACATCCTCTGCAGTTGTGCGCACATAGGTATGAATATTTACAGCATTGAGTTGTTCACGAAGCGGCTCGAGAATGCCAAAAACATCTTCCAGCGATAATTCAGAGGAGAGTGTATTATTTGTCGTTAACCCCAGTGCAGTTTTCACTGTTTTAACAGCACTGATAAGCATGGCATTGGCTGGCTCATTTCGATCCAGACCTTCGATAAAATCATAAGGTATACCCGTACTAATGTTGACCGGAGAAATATCGAAAAGCCTTTTATTTCCTGATATTTCATCATCCCCCTGCGTTTTATTCAGAAAGTCCCGGGCGGCTTCAGTAGAAAGATTATCTGATCCAATCG
This sequence comes from Pantoea sp. GCM10028869, assembly GCF_042666835.1. Taxonomy (NCBI): domain Bacteria; kingdom Pseudomonadati; phylum Pseudomonadota; class Gammaproteobacteria; order Enterobacterales; family Erwiniaceae; genus Pantoea; species Pantoea sp. GCM10028869. Next base: position 477,253 of record NZ_JBHTGO010000004.1, read on the forward strand.
TGTTGAAAAGGTGATATAACAGTTGTTTCTTTGCTTCTTCCGGGTAAATATAGTCAGAGAAATTATACTGGAATGCTGCATTCTCCAGCATTTGCCGTTCCTCCAGTGGACGCCGGGCAATTCCTTTGCTGACCAAATCGATAGCATCTTTACGAGTATCTTCGTTCCGGATAAACGCTTCCTGCGATGCAATGGGCCAGAGAAAATCAACCAGGCTATCATTACGTTCATTTGCCCCCAGAAAGAGCCTGGCCCAGAAGATTGCCAGTGAGGCTTTTTGACGAATAAGTTCTGCGAGAACTAACACGTCTGGTTCAGTCGCGCTTTTCAAATGCCGAAATAGTTTCTTAATCAGTACTTCTCCGTCATGCGCGTGTTCGCCTGTAGGATTGTACGCCCATATGTGGCTGTGATCGGCTTTAAGAGAGATATCATTCCCGGAAATGGATAAATGCATCACAGGGGAATCGACAGGATGGTACCGGGCAACGTATCCATTTAAAGCGTTGACGGCAGCATCAACAGCCTGTTCGGGATGTTGTTCGAGAAAATGGGAGAAAAACTCACCGAGGGAATAACGAGCCGATTCATAGTCCTGTCGGGCGTTTGATCTCAGAGGCAGAATTCGGCTGTTCCCCAGCGTTGTTTCCCGTTCTTCGGTGACATCGTAGCGATAGACAAACTCGAATACTTTGGCAACAAACTCAGGTGCACGATCCGCGATTTTCTTGATGTTGTAACAGAGTATGGGAATTTCCTCTGAACCATAACGCTGGAGACGTTCGACGGAAATAATTTGCTCCAGTAAACAGCAAGATGAATCAACATCGGTATTGATCGTATCTGCAACGAGAGGTATAGCACTTCTGACAAAATAGCCCGGCTCACACTGCTTAAGGCCATAAGAAAGCAGGGCGCGGCAGGTTGTACCCAGAATATTGCGTAGATCAGGATCAGTCACCTGTTTAGTAAGCGGATGCAGCAAAAATCGCAACGTCTCCGCGACTTTATTGATGTCAGGCGTTAAAGCAGAGACCAGATATACCCACGGAAGCAGAGCCACTTCTTTTTCATCTTCAAACCTAATTGCCAGCGCACCGCAGAGATGACTGAGCGTAGAAATAACGTTCTGATCGTCCATTGCCACACGTTTAGCGAGCCAGAGCAGGTCGTTTTGTTCAACAGGATATTCAGCCGCAATTCGGCCTGTCGAACTACGGATAATGGGATCGCCATCGCTATCATTAACCAGATGACTTACCGCTTGCCAGAAGCCGTGATGATCCTCGTTATAATGCCAGATTTCCTGAAGCACAAAACCCAGTGCGGGAGAAAGCATCAACCCCATAGCCTGCTGTTTAGGAAAATGCAAGGTTCCCGCAATAAGTGCGTCAGGATCGAATGATATTTTTGCCGCAGCATAGTCAAAGAGCAGATGATGACGAAACTGTACCCAGCGATCGTTAGTCTCCCTGACGACAACGCCTTCACGAGAGAGTGTATCAATCATATCAGCATCTGCGCCCGTCAACAGGGATGGAGTCCTGAGTGAACGAGTGGCAATCATATGATTAACCAGAGCCTTAATACACTGCCGGGCGCTCAGCCCATATTTCTCAACGCGATACTGCCAGTAGAGTTTTAATAATTCGCTCTGGGATGAAATACGACTCAGATTAATATCCGCATGTTGCGAAACCAGGTCGGCCAGCAATCGTGTATTAAATGGTACTTTTGCTAAATCGCGAAGCCTGTCAGAAAGCTGCTTGAGTGCTGCTGTCAGCGCCGAAGATTGTTCAAGTAACTGGCTGAATTCGTTATCTGACCAGCGTGGAATAACAATATGGCGAACCGAAGAAAACTGCGTATCGGCACATTCCGACACTGGAGGATGTCCTTTAAACAGTTCGCGAAGCTTCACACCCATACGTAAATCGAAACTGCGAATGGAGGCAATAACGCGCCATCGCCCCTTTTGATTCAGTACCTGTTCAATCAGGGGACGAAAAACGGCCTCACCTTTCCCCCCACGGGTCGCATCCAGTGCATCAATAATCAGCCAGCCGTGAGACGTACCATCCCATGCTTCAAGCACTTCAGTCAGACAATGTTCTAGCCGGAGTTCACGGCTCAGTCCTTCGAGCGACTCAACCGAATAGTGATCAACCGCCAGTTCAAGAACATCGTCCCCACGATTGCGCAGGCTACGTGCCAGCACATTTAGTACGCCGCTTTTACCGGCTCCGGGTTCACCAATAATTAATAACGAGCCGGACTGCACAGCCTGCTCAACTGCATCCTGGCATTCCCTGCGCAAAGTAAGCGGCTGGCCGGAGGGATTATCGATGGTTTCATACTGCTGCAAGACATCAGCAACGTGCTGAGAATGGCGGATAAGTTGATGGATATCCGCCTGATATTGTGGCGGTGCGGCCAGTTTAATCCCTTTTCCTGCCAGCAGGTTACGTAATAATAATGCATCACAGCCATCACGTCGGGACATCATCTCCCCACAGGTGGTGACAAGAATACTCAGAGCTGCTGCTGAGTCAGTTTCTCTGGCAAGGCTGCGGCTAAGTCGCATCTGAAGTATTGATGCGATATTTTCAACATCAACAACGTGAATGACAATCAGACGGGCAAGTTCGGCTAACAGATCTGATGGCCGGGGCTCCGTGGTAATCCGTACCCACGCGGTCAACACACAGCGTTCGAGAATATCAGACGCTGATTTCTGTTTCCTGTTCATAGCTCCGCGACCTTGCTGGGAAAGATGGTGTAACGCGGCGGAAAGATCGGTCCGAACAGCCGCTGATGCTTTGGTGCTTACGGATAAAATTAGCCGATCTTTCTCCGCCGAAAGAGGGCGGTTCCACGCCAGAGAACCATCACCATCCCGACAGGTTAGCCAGTGTCGGACGAACTGTTCAATCGTCCGGTAAAAAGGACTCTTTTCATTGTCTGAAAGTGAGACGGTTGTTTTTGCCTGAATTGCGAGAAATCCGCCCACAGATGTTGCCACAAGAATATCATCAACTGGCGCTTCAGTTTCGAAACGAAGCCGAACAGGTGATGCATCACCCAGTATCAATGAAGGATCCAACGGGTCATTATTCAGGATCTGAGCGGCAAAAAACGCGCCTAATTGTTGTTGAAAGACAATACCGCTGCTGGTTGCCGCGCCACCACCGTTTGAGGGGCTGCTCAGATTCGTATCAGACAAGTTCCACCTACATAGCATGAATTCCGTGTTGGCGTTTATTTTACGGACAGGCGATTGGTAAAACAAAGAGATAAAAATACAGTACCCGGGTAAAACCGTCATTGCGACAATGGCATTTCAAATGCGGGCTCTTGCCGCCCATCGCCAAATGCAGTATCCGTAATCCGCGCCTGCAAAATCAGGTGCCGGGATTGGAACCCTGAGAAATGTTACAGGCGACATACGACGCGCCCGCGTCTTTTTTTATGTCGTGCGCTTGGCTATACCTCAATGGTGGGCTGGGCGGGGGCACCGAAAGGTGCGCCGGTTGCCTGTAACGCCGGTAGTTCCAACCCCGTTCAGTCCACCACCATGAGATTGGAACCTCTGGTGGTGGGTTTTTAACCCGTTACAGGATAATGTCTTTATGGCTACGATCCCCACTCAAGCACTCCCGTCACTTGCTGTTCCTTTCAGTGCCACCACGGATTTCACCGTACTCGCCGGTCACTGCGAAACCTTTGCCGAAATCCTGATTGAAAGCAACGACCCCGCGTTGGCTGCGTACTGCCGGTGGCGTGAAGTTTATCGACGGTGTGGAGGTCAGAGCATGATTAAGTCTGTCTGGCATCCTGCCGACATTATCGCCGGGCTGAAAAAACGTGGCACTTCGCTGTCAGCACTTTCTCGTCAGGCGGGGCTGGCATCCTCCACGCTGGCTAATGCGCTTACCCGCCGCTGACCTAAAGGTGAAAGGTTAATTGCCGAAGCGTTAGATATCGCGCCTGAGCAAATCTGGCCTTCGCGCTACCGCTGATGTTCCTACGGCACAGCCCGGATACGGAAGCTGCGCCGCATTTTGTTTATCCGATCCGTCATAATCCTTTGAACTGCAAAAACAGTTTTCTATTATCGGCCTTCTTTGTTACGCACTAAGCTCCCGCCTGTACAAAATGCTTCATGACCTGAAAGAAGCGCCTTGTGTATCAGGATGGTCGCCGTTTTTTCGGCAACGCCGCCTTTGAAAACGGCTGGATCTGTCCTTCGATGGATTAAGGCTTTCTTCACGCTTTATTACGCTAAGGAAATCACAATGAATCAGATGAATAATTGTGCATCGCCTGCTGTAGATGTTATATTAAAATATAATATCAGGAGGTGCTCTATGTATACAACTCGCCTGAAAAAGGTCGGCGGATCCATCATGCTGGCAGTTCCCCCCGCCGTGCTGAAAACGCTGGAGCTGTCGATGGGCAGCGAAGTGGGTATGACTATTGATAATGGCTGCCTGATTATTGAACCCCAGAAACGGCCCCGTTATTCGCTTGAGGAACTGCTGGCGCAGTGCGATCCGCACGCCGAAATGAGTGAAGAGGATCGGGAATGGATTGATGCGCCTGCGGTGGGCAAGGAGATCCTGTAAATGGACAGAGGGGAAATCTGGCTTGTTTCACTGGATCCGATTGCCGGCCACGAGCAAAGCGGAAAACGTCCGGTGCTTATCGTATCGAAGGCATCATTTAACACGCTCACCCGGTTGCCCGTTGTTGTCCCTGTGACCAGCGGCGGAAACTTTGCTCGCGAAGCCGGTTTCACCGTTTCACTGGACGGGGCGGGAACAAAAACAACGGGCGTGATCCGCTGCGACCAGCCCAGAACCATTGATATGGGAGCCCGAAATGGTAAGCGACTGGAGCGCATACCCGACGCTGTCGTGAATGAGGTGCTGGCTCGACTGGAAGCCATTCTGAGCTGATATTTTTTATGTAACCTGAACGAGGGCGCTGTCACATACAGCGCCCTCATTTTTTATAACAACAAGTGATTAAAAAATCTTTTGCAGGTAAAAACAGTTTCTTTTTCCCCCGCCAGCGGCACTGGCGTAGTCTCCCCCTTGCTCTATGCTGTCGTAGACAGCGCCCAACGCTTCACAACCTGAAAGAACCGCCTGTTATCAGGACGCTTGATCCGTTTACCGGTGCAGACCTCTGCAAACACCGGGTCGCAGAACATCGCGACGAAGGCCCGAGTTTTAACACGATACGTCCTTTACTGCGCCAGCCTGCTGGTCTGAATTTGCACCGTGCCGGAATTTTCCTGGCTAACCTGTACCCTCAGCGCCTTTTACCTTACGGACTGCGGCCTGCATTGCCGCAAGGCTTTCCTGCTGCGTGGTCGTAAAACTACACCAACAATAAATTTTCAGACACTGCACCAGTCCAGTGCGCCACTTTAACCGCGCAGAGCGGGAAGTGACGCACGCAGCCTTTTCGACCTGCACCAGAAAACTCAACTGCGCCAGCTCACGGCTGGATCCTGACACCGCCTTTTCAGGCCATTTGACCAAAAAGGAGAACATGAACCGATACCAGAGGGGAATCAGGACGATCCGGGGGATGACCCGCTAAGGCGGGCCGCTGCTCAGAGAGCACAACCGAAGCCCCACCACACCTCAACAGCGACCGCCCCGGCGCTCAGGTATCGTTCGCAGCCCCGACAAAAAAACAGGGGCTATCGGCCTACGCGCCGGGGAAAGCTGTATCAGTGTAGGGTTTTTGGAATGAGTTTGCGGCATTCATGAAAAGGGGAATGTATGGAAATACTGGAGCAGGAAATGAAGCGGCTTGCGCAGCAGGCAGGCGCAGAGCGAGCGACTGAACAACTGTTCTCTTGGTCTGTCTGGCGCATCCCGTAACGGTACAAAGCTGGCGATCACGTCGGAGCACTATCTTATCTGGCGCAGGGATTTTGTGAGAAGGAAGCGCTGGCAATGATGGCGATGGATTTGGGGCACGGCGACGGGCGCGGGCTGTATGTGGCGCAGGTTTACGGGCGAAAGGATGACATTGATAGTCTAAGGCTTGCAATATGGTGTTATTCATCGGTTTTAACCCAAAATTATTTGACCCCAAATCTGACCACCAAATTCTCCCGATGCGGAGGGAAAACTGAAAATACAGCGGGAAGATTTTCACACCCACTGATTGCTTCAACGCCATACAGGCAGGGGCTCCAGCGCATAAAAAAGCAAAAATCCCGCTTAGTTTCCTAAGCGGGCTTCTCTAAATTTGGCTCCTCTGACTGGACTCGAACCAGTGACATACGGATTAACAGTCCGCCGTTCTACCGACTGAACTACAGAGGAATCGTTTGAACGGGGCGCATATTATCGAGCGGCCCTCGCCTTGTCAAAACTCTTTTTCACAATTCGTTCTGACTGCTGAATAAAGCGTCAATTGCGCGCTATGAGCGGACTCAGCGCGGCAAAATCACGACTGATACAACCTCTTTTGTGACGATGATCACCATCTCTATGCAAAATTACATTCTGATTTGTCGATTTTGTCAGATACCTCGCATGCATGATCACAGATATTTCATTTCGCCGTTGTCGGGGCCAAAAGCGAAACATATATTCCAGATCAACTCTTAAGCGAACGCGGGAATAGTCATGAATAAAGTCAGAATTGGAATGATTGGCAGTGGTTACATCGGTCGTTGTCACGCGATTGCTTACGCTCAGGCACCTACGGTTTTTGCCCTGAAAGGTGAGATCGTGCGTGAAATGCTGGCGGAAGTGAACCCAGAGCTGGCAGCAAAACAGGCGGCAACTTTTGGCTTTGCCCGTTCTACCGGCGACTGGCACGAGTTGGTGCGCGATCCGAACATCGATGTGGTTGATATCTGCGCGCCGAACTTCCTGCATAAAGAAATGGCACTGGAAGCGATTCGCAACGGCAAGCACGTTTACTCAGAGAAACCGCTATCGCTATCAGTGGCCGATGCGGAAGAGATGGTACAAGCGGCGCAGCAGGCCGGCGTTAAAACGCTGGTCGGCTTTAACTACATGAAAAACCCCACTAGCCAACTGGCGCGCGAGATTATCGCGCGTGGTGAAATCGGCGATGTGGTGCACTTCTACGGCACGCACAATGAAGATTATCTGGCACGTCCGGAAACGCCGCTCGACTGGCACTGCCAGAAAGCGCTGGCCGGATTAGGCGCACTCGGCGACCTCGCTGCGCATATTGTGAATATGGCGCACTATCTGGTCGGTGATATTGAAGAAGTCAGCGGCGATATGATGACGGTGATTAAAGAGCGTCCGGATCCGAAGGATGCTTCACGCCTGCTGCCGGTGGAAAACGAAGATCAGGCCAGCGCCTTGCTGCGCTTTAAAAACGGTGCGCACGGCGTGTTTGAAACCTCGCGAATCGCCTGCGGCAGCAAAATGGGCCTGACCTATGTGGTTACCGGCAGCAAAGGCACGCTGCGTTACACCCAGGAACGTATGGCCGAGCTGGAACTGTACATCCACGATGAACCGGCAGGGCGTCAGGGATTCAAAACCATTTTGACCGGTCCGGCGCATCCGGATTATGCCAATTTCTGCGTTTCAGCCGGGCACGGCATCGGTTTCAACGATCAGAAAACCGTCGAGATTCGCGATTTAATCAATGGCATTGCCGCTGGCGATCGCATGTGGCCAGATTTCGCCGAAGGATTGCAGGTGCAAAAGGTGCTGGAAGCGGTTGCGGTTTCCGCGCTGGAACGCCGCTGGATGAAGGTGTAATCACAGTTAACTGAACAACATCGTAGCGGCGCAATGTATTGCGCGCCGTTGAAAGCGCGCCGCTACGGTAATGTGCGTTAAGCAAGTAACGGGCATTGAGGCGGTAAACGGCAGCTCAGTGCGCCCGCCATCACTTCAATCTCAAACTCACTTCCCGTCAGCGGTTCGCCATCCAGATTAAACGTCATCTCATGGGGTGAACGGATGGTGAGCGACTGCAGCTGCGCCGTGACGATATTCGGATTTTCATCATCACGCGTCAGCGAATGCAGCAACGTTGGCAGCAGCTCTTGCGCGGTGACGATGCTGAGGTTGAGCTGTCCGTCATTGATTAAGGCATCCGGGCAGAGCTTTTGTCCGCCGCCGGCCTGACGTCCATTGCCGATGCCAATTACCAGCGCATCGCCTTGCCAGTTAAAGCCGGGGCCGCTGATTTCACAGCGATCCGGTTTCAGCGCATCGACGCGCATCAAACCATGAATAAAGTAGGACACGCCGCCGAGCGCCGATTTCAGCTTTTCAGGCGTTTCGGTGGTGATGCGCGTGCCAAATCCGCCGGTCGCCATATTGATAAAGTAGCGATCGCCGTTCACGCGCGCCAAATCGATAGCCGTGGCTTTTCCCACCAGCGCGAGACGTAAAGCCGGTTCCATCCCTTCAGGAATACCGACGCTGGTGGCGAAATCATTGGCGGTGCCGAGCGGTAAAATGCCCAGCGCCGGACGCTGCTGCTCGGGTAATCCCGCCAGCGCGGTCGCGATCTCATTAATGGTGCCATCACCGCCGCCAGCCACCACGGTTTCTGCCTGCAAAGCGACCGCTTCTTGTACATAACGATCGCCATCACCTTTTTCCCAGGTGACGCGCACCGCCAGATTAAAGCCTTCATCACGCAGCGTATTCACCGCAGCGCGCAAATCTTCATTACCTGCGCCTTTCCCGTTGAGGATCAGCAGCGTCAGCGGTTTGTTTTGCATTATCAGTTCCTTGATGCGAGAGACAGAGCACTGGTTATAGCATAGCTGGGGAGAGAACTTTATCGGCGGGCGACGAAAAAATCGGTGGGCGATTAAAAAAGAAAACCCGCACGGGGGAGCCGGGCGGGTGAATGAGGTGGTTCCTGGTACTACCTGCTTTTATTCTTACTCGTTAGCAGCAGGCGAGATTCTAAAGCGAGGCGAAGAAAGGGTCTGTGATCCTACTCTAACTTCGCCATTTTCTTTTCTTTATGTGCGATTTTTCCCGTGAGGATCGTAGGTGCTGTTGCCATCGGTGAAGTTACGCAGCAGCAGGGCAAAGGCGAGGTTGACCGATTCCGGTACCGGGATCCACACGCGATGTCCATCGCCTGGCGCCACGTCTACCGCCGATCCTTTATCGTTCTGCATGGTTTCCAGCGTGCAATTGAGGTTACCTTGTGGCGTCATGATCTCGACAAAATCCCCGAGCATAAACTTATTCTTCACCGCAATTTGCGCCCAGTTGCCGCGACGTTCGCCGGTGAATTCTCCGACAAACTGCTGGCGCTCGGAGATGGAGAAACCTTGCTGGTAGTTCTGATAGCTGTCATGGGTATGACGACGCAGGAAACCTTCGGTATAACCGCGATGCGCCAGACCTTCCAGCGTCTCCAGCAGCGCCGGGTCGAAGGGTTTACCCGCAGCGGCATCATCAATGGCACGGCGATAAACCTGTGCGGTACGCGCGCAGTAGTAGAAGGATTTAGTGCGGCCTTCGATTTTCAGCGAGTGCACACCCATTTGGCTTAGGCGTTCAACGTGCGCCACCGCGCGCAGATCTTTAGAGTTCATGATGTAGGTGCCGTGTTCATCCTCGAAGGCGCTCATCACCTCACCCGGCTTCATCTTCTCTTCCAGCAGGAACACCCGGTCGGTGGTGGCGCCGACGCCCAAAGTCGGCTCCTGCACCTTAACCGGCTCATGGAAACCGACGATATTGCCCATCTCATCCTGCTTGCCTTCTTCCACTTTGTATTCCCAGCGGCAGGCATTGGTGCAGGTCCCTTGATTAGGATCGCGTTTGTTGAGGTAGCCCGAGAGCAGGCAGCGGCCGGAGTAAGCCATGCACAGCGCGCCGTGCACGAAGATCTCAATCTCCATTTCCGGCACCTGCTGACGGATTTCTGCAATCTCATCCAGCGATAGCTCGCGTGAAAGAATCACGCGCGTCAGCCCCATCTGCTGCCAGAATTTCACCGTGGCCCAGTTGACCGCGTTGGCCTGCACCGACAGATGAATCGGCATCTGCGGAAAGGCTTCACGCACCAGCATAATCAGGCCGGGATCGGACATGATCAGCGCGTCCGGCTGCATGGCAATGACCGGCGTCAGATCGCGGATAAAGGTTTTCAGTTTGGCGTTGTGCGGGGCGATGTTGACCACCACGTAGAATTTCTTACCGAGCGCATGGGCTTCATTGATGCCCTGCGCCAGAATCTCGTGGGTGAATTCGTTGTTGCGCACGCGCAGGCTGTAGCGCGGTTGGCCAGCGTAGACGGCATCAGCGCCGTAGGCAAAGGCATAGCGCATATTCTTCAGCGATCCCGCTGGAGAAAGCAGTTCAGGTTTTAACATGGATTTTCTCACTGATGTCAGGTCAGCATGCCATCGTGGATGGCAGGTGCAGCGGCCGCATTATACGGCCCTGCAAAAGGTGGGGAATTGTAGGCAGGCCCGTACCCGATGTAAATTGACCTGGATCAATGTAAGCCGTTGCAGGCTACAGCAAGCGGCAGACGTCCGCTTCCCAGCGATAACCCATGCCGTACACCGCGCGGATAAACGGCTGTTCCGCATCGAGGCTTTCCAGCTTGCGGCGCAGGTTTTTGATGTGACTGTCGATGGTGCGATCGGTGACTACGCGGTAATCGTCGTAGAGATGATTGAGCAACTGCTCGCGCGAGAACACTTTTCCCGGCTCCAGCGCCAGCGTTTTCAGCAGACGAAATTCGGCGGGCGTTAGCTCCAGCTGCTGTTCACGCCAGCTGGCCTGAAAGCGGCTCTCATCAATATGCAGAGGCGATTCCTGCTGCGCCTCTTCCGGCGAACGTTTGACGCGGCGCAAAATGGTTTTGACGCGCGCCACCACTTCACGTGGGCTGAACGGCTTGCAGATATAGTCATCCGCGCCGATTTCCAGCCCCAGCAGGCGATCAATCTCCTCGGTGCGCGCGGTCACCATGATGATCGGCAGTTCCGAGAAACGGCGAATTTCGCGGCACAGCGTTAAGCCGTCGCGGCCGGGCAGCATCAAATCCAGCAGCATCAGGTCCGGCGGCGTGTGCTGAACATAGCTCAACACCGCGTTACCGTCGGCAATGTGGTGCGTGCGATAGTTGGACGCCTGCAGATAATCAATCATCAGCTGCGCCAGTTTGGGTTCATCTTCTACAACAAGGATCAGAGGATCGCTATTTTCCGGGCTCATAAGTGGCGTCTAGTGAGGAACATACGGCAAGTTTAGCGTGATTTGCAGTCCACCTAAATCAGAGTGATCCGCACTGATGCTGCCGTCATGCGCTTCCACGATGTTTTTACAGATCGCCAGGCCAAGCCCAGAGCCGCCGCTGGCGCGATTGCGTGAACTTTCCGCGCGGAAAAATCGTTCAAATAATTGTGCCTGATGGGCCGGATCAACGCCCGGCGCGCTGTCCGCAAAGCGCAGCTGCCAGTTTTCGCCCGCCAGCTGCATCGAGAGCTGCACCGCGCCGCCGCTGTCGGTGTAACGCAGGCTGTTTTCCAGCAAATTGGTGAACAGCTGCATCAGGCGATCGGGATCGCCAAAGCTCTCCGCCTGCGCGGGTAACGCCAGATTAAGAGCTAAGCCGCGGCTGCGATAGCGTTCGCCGAAGCTGCCGGCCACCACTTCCAGCAGAGTGACCAGATCAACCGGCTGCTTGCGATAGGCGAGGGCGCCCGCGTCAGATAATGACAGCTGATGCAGATCCTCCACCAGTTTCGTCAGCACCACCACTTCACTTTGCAATGAACTGATGGCTTCCGGCGTCAGCTTGCGCACGCCATCCTGCATCGCTTCCAGTTCACCGCGCAGAATCGCCAGCGGCGTGCGCAGTTCATGGGAGATGTCGGCCATAAAGGCGCGGCGGTTGCTTTCGTTCTTTTCCAGCGAACTGGCAAGCTGGTTGAAGTCGCGGCCCAGTTGGCCGAGTTCATCGCTGCTGCCGACTTCCACGCGGGTAGCGAAATTGCCCGCCGCCAAATGGTGCGTGCCATCCACCAGCCGTTTTACCGGTGCCAGTAAACCGCGCGCCAGCAGCCAGGTGACCAGCGCGGCGAGTAACCCAGTCAGCGCCACAATCATCCAGCTGGTGCGTCGCTGCTGCTGATCAAAGTTGATGTCGGTGCTGCGCGTCAGACGTTCAGCCGGTGAGGCAATCACCCAGCCAACAATTTTGCCGTTGCTGGTGGTGATATTGCGCCGGGTACCTTCCGGCGGCACCGGCTGGCGCGGCCCTGACAGCACTTTGTATTGCTGATCGATAATCCAGAACTGCGTGCGCCAGCCGTGCGGCGGTAACTGATTAACGCTGCCCGGATTCTGCTCCAGCGAGCGCAAAATAGAAAAAATCAGCTTGTCATTGCTGCGCAGAAAATCCCAGCTACCGTGCTGTTCATACTGATCGGCCAGCGCATCGCTCAGCAAGGTTAAGCGCTGCTCGTTGCCTTTTTTGATGTAATCGACAAAGCCGTGCTCAAAGCTGAGCCGCACGCCCCAATGCATGGTGATGATCACCAGCATGCAGGTGGAAAAAATCGCCGCAAACAGCTTGGCACCAATGCCCCATTTTACCGGCCGCTTCATCCTTTGCTCCTGCCTCTAAGGTCAACGTTTTTACTGACATCCTTCGGTACGCGCCAGAACACCAGCGCCGGCAGCGCAATCACCAGCGCCATGCACAGATAGGTGTAAATGAAGGTTTGATGCGCCGCCGCGCTGTCGGTTACCACGCCGTGGCCAAATGCGCCCAGCAGCAAACCGGCCACGGTGACGCCAATACTCATCGACAGTTGCATGATCATCGACAACAACGAGTTGCCGCTGGAAGCCAGATCGTCCGGCAGCTCTTTGAGCGTCAGCGTGTTCATCGAAGAGAAGCGGATGGCGTTGACCATGCCCTGCAGCAATAACACCACCGGCAGTAGCCAAATCCATCCCAGCAGCGCCACCAGCGGGAACAGCAGCACCACCAGCGCCAGCGCCAGGGTCGCGCCGACCAGCGCATTGCGATAGCCGAACAGGTTGACGATGCGCACCACCACGCGCTTAATGCCCATGTTGCCGAGCACCATTGGGATCATCATCAATCCGGCGTGGAATGGGCTGTAGCCGAGGCCGACCTGCAGGAAAATGGGCGTCATAAACGGCAGCATGCCGCTACCGATGCGGCCGGTAAAACTGCCGATCAGGCCAATTGAATAGATGCGGTTATCAAACAGTTTCAGGCTAAACAGCGCGTTATCGTTGTTGCGGCCGTGCATCAGGTAGAACAACAGCGAAAACACCCCAACCAGAATCAGTAAGCCGAGCAACAGCGGCGATCCGCCGGCGCTGCGCTGACCATCCAGCGCCAGCGTTAAGGTCGCCATGCCGACGGCCAGCAGCACAAAACCGAGGAAATCGAAGCGCCGCGTCTGCATGGTGTAATTCGGCATCAGCGTCAGCGTGGCAATCGCACCAATGATGCCAACCGGAATGTTGATCAGGAAAATCCAGTGCCAGCTGGCGTACTGCACCAGAACCCCGCCCAGCGCCGGGCCAAGCAGCGGACCAATTTGTCCCGGCGTGGTGACGAAGGTCATCGCCGACATATATTGCTCGCGCGGCACAATTTTCATCACCGTTAAGCGGCCAACCGGCACCATCATCGCGCCACCAATGCCTTGCACCACGCGCGCCATAATCAGCTCATCGAGCGTGGCGGAGAAGGCGCACAGCAGCGAGCCGATGCTGAACAGAACAATCGCGCAGAAGAAGATATTGCGCACGCCAAAACGGTCCGCCAGCCAGCCGCTGATCGGCAACGTAATCGCCACGGTCAGCACATAAGAGACGATCACCGAGTGCATATTCAGCGGGCTGACGTTGAGATCGCGCGCCATCGACGGGATCGCGGTATTGACGATGGTTGTATCCAGCGCCTGCATAAAGAAGCCAAACGCGACGATCCACAGCTGCCAGCGCACGGTGGCGTTTTGAGGTGACATGCAGGTACCCGTTATGTCAGATCCAGTTTTCGCAGATCAGCCCATTCACGCGTGAAAATTCACGCAAATTGTTCGATACCAACGTCAGGGCGGCACTGCGTGCATGAGCGGCGATGTGAAGATCGTTCAGGCCGATCGGCGTGCCATTTTTCTCCAGTTCTGCGCGGATAGCGCCATAATGGAAAGCGGCTTTGGCATCGTAATTCAGCACATCAAGGCGTGAGACAAAATCTTCAACGATGCGTAAGTTCCGCTCTGGAAAGGCGCTCTTTTCTGAGCCATGGAACAACTCTGCCAGGGTGATCGTCGAAATAACCATCCGGCCGACATTGGCGTTGAAACGTTCGAGCACTTCAATCGGCCGCCGCTTGATGACGTAGATAACAATATGGGTATCCAGCATGTAGCGATGCATTAAAACGCTTCCCGCTCAGATTGTTCCTGCGAAGCACGCTCATCCATAAAATCATCACTCACCGTCGGACCGTCGAGGAAAAAACTGTCCCAGGCGTTCTCTATGGGCGTGAGGATGCGCTCCTTGCCGATTGCTCTCACAGTGACGTTTTTCACATCATCAGGAAAACGAACGTCTGCTGGAATGCGAACGTTTTGCGTCCTGTTGCTGGTAAACACGGTACCTTGTGACATATAAACCTTCACGGTAATGAACGGGTTAAAGTTTACGCTCTTCATGCTACATAGCAAGCGTATGTAGCAGGTCATTCAGCGGCTAACTGAACCTTTTTCTTACGCCGCCGCAGCTTATCCATCATCAAATAGACCACCGGCGTGGTGTAGAGCGTCAGCAGCTGGCTCATCACTAAACCCCCGGCGATGGTGATGCCGAGCGGCTGACGCAGCTCCGCGCCGTCACCGCTGGTCAGCACCAGCGGCAGTGCGCCAAACAGTGCGGCGAGGGTGGTCATCAGAATCGGGCGGAAACGCAGCTGGCACGCCTGGAAAATCGCGTCGCGCGGCGACAGATTGCCGTTGCGCTCGGCATCCAGCGCAAAGTCGACCATCATGATGGCGTTCTTCTTCACGATACCGATCAGCAGCAGAATGCCAATCAGCGCAATCAGGCTGAACGGCGTGTTGAACAGCTCCAGCGCCAGCAGCGCGCCGACGCCCGCCGACGGCAGCGTGGAGAGAATGGTCAGCGGATGCACGTAGCTCTCATACAGAATACCCAGCACGATATACACCGCCGCAATCGCCGCCAGCATCAGGTAGAGCTGATTGGATTGCGACTGCTGGAACACCTGCGCGGTGCCGGCAAAGCTGCCGCGCACGCTGGAAGGCACGCCAAGCGCGGTGATGGTGCGGTCAATAGCTTCAGACGCCTGCGACAGCGATACGCCTTCCGGCAGGTTGAAGGAAACGGTGGACGCCGCCGACAAGCCTTCGTGGTTCACCGATAGCGGCGCGTTGGCCGGTTGCCACTTGGCAAACCAGCTCAGCGGAATCGCTTTGCCGTCGCTATTAATCACAAACATCTGATCGAGTGAACTGATGTCCTGGGTGTAGCGCGGATCAACTTCCATCACCACTTTGTACTGGTTGAGCGGTTGATAAATGGTGGAGATCTGGCGCTGACCAAAGGCGTTATTCAGCAGGGCATTAGCGGCCGAGACATCAATGCCGAGCCGCGCCATGCTTTCACGGTCGTAAGTCAGGTTCATTTCACTGCCGTTGTCCTGCTGATCCGAGTTGACGTCCGCCAGCTCGGGCAGGGCGGCGAACGCCTGACGGATTTTCGGCTCCCATTCGCGCAAATCATTCAGGTTATCCGACAGCAAACTGTACTGATAGCTGGCGTTGGACTCACGTCCGCCAATGCGAATGTCCTGCACCGCGTTGAGATAGAGATTGGCACCGGGCTCTTTCGCCAGCTTGATACGCAGCCGGGCAATCACTTCCTGCGCGCTTTCGCTGCGCTCGGAGAGCGGCTTGAGCGAGACGAACATCGAGCCACTGTTAGTGCGCGAACCGCCGGTAAAGCCGGTGACGTTATCCACTGCCGGATCGGCTTTGATGATGTTCATGAAATCCTGCAGCTTGCCGCGCATCGCCTGGAACGAAATGCTCTGATCCGCCGAGATAAAACCTTGTAAGCGGCCGGTATCCTGTTCCGGCATAAAGGTTTTCGGGATCGAGATGAACAGCCAAACGGTGAGCGCCACGGTGCCGAGCAGCAACATCAGCACCCAAATGGCGTGATTCAGCACCCAACCCAATGAGCGCGCGTAGCCGTTTTGCACCTTCATCAGCAGCTTGCCAAAACCGCGGAGACGCGGCTGGCTGCGTTTGACCTGCGGCTTGAGCAGATAGGCGCACATCATCGGCGTCAGCGTGACCGAGATAAACAGCGAGATCAGAATCGCCACCGACAGCGTAATAGCGAACTCCGAGAAGAAGCGGCCAATAATACCGCCAATCATCAGCAGCGGCAGGAACACGGCAATCAGCGACAGGCTCATCGACAGCACGGTAAAACCGACCTCGCGCACGCCGGTCAGCGCCGCCTGCAGCGGCTTCATGCCCGCTTCGACGTGACGCGCAATGTTCTCCAGCACCACAATGGCGTCATCGACAACAAAACCGGTGGCGATGGTCAACGCCATCAGCGACAGGTTATTCAGGCTGAAGCCACACAGATACATGGCGGCGAAGGTGCCAATCAATGAAACTGGCACCGCAGCGGCGGGGATCAGCGTGGCGCGCCAGTCACGCAGGAAAGCAAACACCACCAGAATCACCAGCGCGACGGCGATGATCAGCGACTGCTCCACTTCATGCAGCGAGGCGCGAATCGTTGGCGAACGGTCCTGCGCAATTTGCAGATCGATGGCGGCGGGGATCACGTCGTGCAGTTCCGGCAATTCGCCACGAATGCGATCGACGGTATCAATGATGTTGGCTTCCGGCGATTTACGCACCACCAGCAGCACCGCCGCTTTACCGTTGGTCATCCCGGCGTTGCGCACATCCTGCACCGAATCCTGCACATTGGCGACATCGCTGAGGCGCACCGCCGCACCGTTGTTGTAATGCACCACCAGCGGCTGATATTCGCTGGCGGTTTGCAATTCTCCGTTAGTACGTAACTGCCAGCGCTGCTGCACGTCATCAATCGCGCCCTGCGGACGGCGCTGGTTGGCGTTACTGATGGCGGTGCGCACCGCATCCAGTGATACGCCCTGGTTGAACAGCGCCTGCGGATTGAGTTCAACGCGCACCGCCGGCAGCGAACTGCCGCCGACCGTCACATCGCCCACGCCCTCAATCTGCGACAGTTTCTGCGCCAGTTGCGTTGAGGCGTAATCATACAGCTGACCGGGATTATAAATGTCTGAGGTCAGCGTCAGGATCATGATTGGCGCATCGGAAGGGTTGGCTTTGCGATAGCTGGGACGACTCGGCATGCCGGTTGGCAGCAGGCTTTGTGCGGCGTTGATCGCCGCCTGCACATCGCGCGCCGCACCGTTGATGTCGCGATCAAAATCAAACACCAGAATGATGCGCGTGCTGCCCAGCGAGCTGGTGGAGGTCATTTCGCTGACGCCCGCGATGCGCCCCAGCGAGCGCTCCAGCGGCGTTGCCACCGATGCCGCCATGGTTTCCGGCGACGCACCGGGCAGCGAAGCCGAAAT
The DNA here is from genome assembly GCF_042666835.1 of Pantoea sp. GCM10028869. Classification (NCBI taxonomy): domain Bacteria; kingdom Pseudomonadati; phylum Pseudomonadota; class Gammaproteobacteria; order Enterobacterales; family Erwiniaceae; genus Pantoea; species Pantoea sp. GCM10028869. Next base: position 494,926 of record NZ_JBHTGO010000004.1, read on the forward strand.
CAAAATCACCGGGAAATCCAGCTGTGGCAGCGGCGCCACCGGCAGCAGACGGAAGCCGAGAATACCGGCCAGCGCAATCGCCAGCGTCAGCAAGGTAGTGGCGACCGGACGATGGATAAACAGCGCGAAAAACTTCACGACTGCGCCTCCGGGCGCTTAAAGCGACGGCGCGTTGCGTGCGACAGGCGATCAAACAGCAGATAGATCACCGGCGTGGTGAACAGCGTCAGCACCTGGCTCACCACCAAACCGCCCACCATGGCGATGCCCAGCGGACGACGCAACTCCGCGCCAACGCCGGTGCTCAGCATCAGCGGCAGTGCACCGAGCAGCGCCGCCAATGTGGTCATCAGAATTGGGCGGAAACGCAGCAAGCACGCCTGATAAATCGCCTCGCGCGGCGGCATACCTTGCTCACGTTCCGCTGCCAGCGCGAAGTCGATCATCATGATGGCGTTTTTCTTCACGATACCGATCAGCAAAATAATGCCGATAATGGCGATGATATCCAGCTCATTACCGCTCAGCATCAGCGCCAGCAGCGCGCCGACACCGGCGGTGGGCAGCGTCGAGAGAATGGTGATGGGATGGATAAAGCTCTCATACAACACGCCGAGCACGATATACATCGCCACCACCGCCGCCACGATCAGCCACACGGTGCTGGACAGCGCCGCTTCAAAGGCCAGCGTGCTGCCCTGGAACTGCGTCATCATTTCGGCGGGCATGCCCACCTGATCTTCCGCTGCGCTCACCGCTTTCACCGCATCGCCCAACGAATACCCTTCCGCGACATCAAACGAGAAGGTCGCCGACGGGAACTGGTCGAGATGGTTAATGCTGAGCGCGGCGTGGCGCTGCTCAATCTGCGCGATGGCGCTAAGCGGCACGCTGCCGCCGTCGCTGCTGGTCAGGCGAATGCCGTCGAGGCTCGCCAGTCCTGGCGTGGCATCGCTGTTCTGCTCCAGCACCACGCGATACTGATTAGCCTGGGTGTAAATGGTGGAGATCAGGCGCTGGCCAAAGGCGTTATACAGCGCGTTATCCACGTCGGCCATGCTGATGCCGAGGCGGCTGGCGCTGTCACGATCGACTCTTACAAAAGCTTCCAGACCTTGATCCTGCCAGTCGCTGCTGACGTCGCGCAGTTGTGGCAGCGTGTTAAGTTGCGCCAGCAGTTTCGGCACCCACAAACTCAGCGACTCCAGCGAACCCGATTGCAGCGTGAACTGGTACGGCGTACGGCTCGCCTGGGTATCAATGGTCAAATCCTGCACCGGCTGCAGCCACAGCGAAATGCCTGGCACTTTGGCTAACGCCTGTTGCAGACGCTGCTGCACGGCCGGAATGCGATCGTCACGCTCATCCAGCGGCTTCAGGTTGATTTGCAGGCGCGCGCTGTTGAGCGCGGCGTTGGTGCCATCGACGCCGACAAACGAGGTCATGCTCTGCACCGCCGGATCTTTCATGATGATCGAGGCGACATCGCGCGTGCGCTCTGCCATGTTGGCGTAAGAGACCGACTGCGGCGCCTGCAAGGTGCCCTGAATAATGCTGTTATCCTGCTGCGGGAAGAAGCCTTTGGGGATCATGATCCACAGCAACACGGTGATCAGCAAGGTGCCGAGCGCTACCGATAAGGTGATCCACGGATGCAGCAGCACGCGCGTTAAGCCGCGTCCGTAACGGGCAATAATGCGGTCAAACATCGCTTCGCTGGCCCGCGAGAAGCGGTTCTGCTTGCGCAGCGATTCAGCGCTTAACATGCGGGCGCACATCATCGGCGTCAGCGTCAGCGACACCACGGCGGAGATCAAAATCGCCACCGCCAGCGTCACGGCGAATTCGCGGAACAGGCGGCCAATCACATCGCCCATAAACAGCAGCGGAATGAGCACCGCAATCAGCGAGAAGGTGAGGGAGATAATGGTGAAGCCAATCTCGCCCGCGCCTTTCAGCGCCGCCGTCAGCGGCTTTTCGCCTTTTTCGATATAGCGCGAGATGTTCTCGATCACCACGATGGCGTCATCAACCACAAAACCGGTGGCAATGGTCAGCGCCATCAGCGTCAGGTTGTTGATCGAGAAGCCCAGGAAATACATCGCGGCAAAGGTGCCGACCAGCGACAACGGCACGGCGACGGCGGGAATGAGGGTCGCCGGAACGTTACGCAGGAACAGGTAGATGATCATCACTACCAAACCCATCGCCAGCATCAGTTCGTGCTGGGTATCGCTGACCGAAGCGCGGATGTTGGTGGTGCGGTCGGTAAGCAGTTTCACCTCCACCGATTTCGGCAGCGTGGCGGTTAATCCGGGCAGCATGGCGCGAATATTATCGGCGGTGGCGATGATGTTGGCGCCGGGCTGGCGCTGCACGTTGAGCACAATCGCCTGCTGACGGTTCGCCCAGGCGCCCAGCCAGCTGTTTTCGGCACCTTGTTCGATGGTCGACACATCGCCCAGTCGCACCGGCGCGCCGTTGTTATAGCTGATGATCAGCTTGCGATAATCTTCCGCCGAGGTCATCTGGTCGTTGGCCGACAGCGTAATTGAGCGCGTTGGGCCGTCGAGGCTGCCTTTCGCCGAATTGACGTTAGCGTTAGTAATGGCGGTGCGCACCGATTCGCTGGTCAGGCCGAGCGCAGCCAGCGCCTGGGTGTTCATCTTCACGCGGACCGCGGGACGTTGCCCGCCCGACAGCGTGACTAAACCTACGCCCGAAACCTGAGAAATCTTCTGCGCCACGCGCGTTTCCACCATATCCTGCACCTGCGTGAGCGGCATGCTGGTGGTGGTGACGGCGAGCGTCATGATCGGCGGGTCGGCCGGATTTACTTTGCTGTAGACCGGTGGATTTGGCAGATCGCTCGGCAGCAGATTGGTGGCGGAGTTGATCGCCGCCTGTACTTCCTGCTCGGCAACATCCAGTGGCAGCGTCAGCTGAAACTGCAATGTGACAACCGACGCGCCGCCCGAACTCTGCGACGCCATCTGCTTCAGGCCAGACATCTGGCCAAACTGGCGTTCCAGCGGCGCGGTAATGGAGGAGGTCACCACATCGGGAGAAGCGCCGGGATAGAGCGTAACCACCTGAATGGTCGGATAATCGACTTCAGGTAACGCGGAGACCGGCAGAAAACGGTAGCCGAGCACGCCGGCTAACAGAATGGCGATCATCAGCAGCGTGGTGGCGACCGGGCGCAGAATAAACAGGCGCGAAGGTCCACCGCTGCTGTCAGGAGGCATCACCTGCATTATTGACGCTCTCCGCGTGCGGGCTGCGCAGCGCGCGTGCTGTGGGTCGCGGCGCTTTGCGGTGCCACCACTTCAACGGTGGCACCTTCCGTCAGGCGATCGAGCCCGTCGGTCACCACGCGTTCGCCTGCTTCGAGGCCCGCACTGATCACCACTTTCTGGCTATCCTGTAACCCAGCGGTGACGCGTTTTTTGCTCACTTTGTTATCACTGTTGACCACCCAGACAAAGTGACCGTCGTTGCTCATCTGCAACGCGGCGGTGGGGATCACCACCGCATCCTGCAAGGTGTCCACTTTCAGACGCGCATTGACAAACTGATTCGGGAACAGCGTGTCATCTTCGTTGCTGAAGCGTGCTTTGAGTTTGATGGTGCCGGTGGTGGCATCAATCTGGTTATCGAGGCTTAACAGCGTGCCGCTGGTCAGCAGCGTTTTGTTGCTGCGATCCCAGGCTTCGACGATCAGCGGCTGTCCGCTTTTCTGCGCTTTGAGGATTTGGCTGATGTTGTTCTCGGCGACGCTGAACACCACGTCAATGGGGTGCGTTTCGGTGATCACCACCAATCCGGTGGTATCGCCGGAGGTGATGTAGTTGCCGACATCCACCTGCTTCAAGCCGACCCGTCCACCAATCGGCGCAGTAATGCGGCTGTAGGTGAGATTGAGCTGGGCGCTGGCGACGTTGCCTTCATCAGCTTTAAGGGTGCCGAGCGTTTCGCTTACCAGCGAACGTTGCGTATCGAGTTCCTGCTGCGATACCAGCGAGGTTTTCGCCAGTTTTTCATAGCGACTGAGATCGCGGCGCGCGTTGGCGAGCGTAGCCTGGTCTTTTGCCAGTTGGCCCTGCGCCTGAGTTAATGCCACCTGATAAGGGCGCGGATCGATTTCCGCCAGCAGCGCGCCAGCGGTCACTTGCTCTCCTTCCTGGAAGTGCAGCGCCATCAATTGGCCGTCAACGCGGCTGCGCACCGTAACGGTGTTGGCGGCGGTCACGGTGCCAAGGCCACTGAGGAAATACGGCACGCTTTGGGTGGTGGCAGCGGCGGCTTGCACTGGCGCTAAGGGGCGTTTGCCACCTGCGCCGCGACCACGCTGCTGCTGACCTTCGGCCTGCGGCTGTTTATTCGGTTCCGCTGGATGCTGCCACCAATAATAGCCGCCCGCCAGCACGGCAATCACGGCTACGGGCAGTAAGCTTGTTTTAATTCGACGGTTCATCAAGGCGTGTGCTCTCCAGCATTTTTCGTTTTCCCCAATGCGAAATATAAAAATAGCCATTTCGCAAACGAATGATTGTAGTCGCCCGGACCGGGCAAAAATTGAAGGAAATAAGAATATCGCCCCATTGAAGGTAAGTATTCATATTCTGTAAATATTCTGCCAGCAATAGGCATAAGCGCGGCAATTTCCTTTGCTAAGCTCAATACAGACCTGTCTCGTTTGAATAAGGAGAACAAAATGAGTCAACAGAAACTCCGCCAGCTCGGCGACAGCGGTATTGAAGTTCCCCGTCTCACCTTTGGCGGCAATGTGTTTGGCTGGACGGTGGATGAGAAAACCTCATTTTCCCTGCTTGATGCGCTGGTGGAGAAGGGCTTGTTCTTCATCGATACCGCCGACGTTTATTCGCGCTGGGCGCCGGGTAATGAAGGTGGCGAATCGGAAACCATCATCGGTAAATGGCTGAAGAAAAGCGGCAAGCGCGACAGCATCGTACTGGCCACCAAAGTCGGCATGGAGCTGTCGCCGGAGAAAACCGGCCTCAAGCCGGCTTACATTCGTCAGGCGGTAGAGGATTCGCTGCGCCGCCTGCAAACCGACGTCATCGATCTTTATCAGGCGCACCGCGATGATGACGCGACGCCGCTGCTGGACACGCTGAAAGCCTTCGACTCGCTGATCAAGGAGGGCAAAGTGCGTGCCATTGGCGCGTCCAACTACAACGCTAAACGTCTGCAGGAAGCGCTGGACGTGAGCAAGCAACATGGCCTGGCGCGCTATGAAACCCTGCAGCCGGAATACAATCTCTACGATCGCCAGGAGTATGAAAGCGGTCTGGAGCAGGTTGCGGTGAAAAATGGCCTCGGCGTGATTAACTACTATTCGCTGGCCAGCGGCTTCCTCAGCGGTAAGTACAAAAAGCCAGAGGATGCCAGCAAAAGTCAGCGCGGGCAGGGCATCGTTGACAAGTACCTGAATGAACGCGGTAAGCGCATTGTTGAAGCGCTGGAAGATGTCGCCGCCTCGCACGATGTGTCGGCAACGCAGGTGGCGTTGGCGTGGCAGATTGCCCGTCCGAGCATTACCGCCCCGATTGTCAGCGCCACATCGCTGGAGCAGTTGGATGAGTTAGTGAAAGCTACACAGCTCGAGCTCAGCAAGCAAGAGATCGAAGAGCTGGCGAGCGCCAGCAAACTGTAAGGTTTTCAGGGACGCTACGGCGTCCCGCTATTTTCCAGCTCTGCCTCACAAAAAATGCCATTTCCCACAAAAGATTTTCAATCATCGACAGACGTCACAATTGCGCTAACGAACTATCATCCTGCGGTAAACTGCGCACATATTTGCAAAAACTGACAAATCCTCAGCACTATCCTCTGTTCGATCCATTCCAGTAACTTCATATAAGAATAACCATCATGAACAGAAAAGAAGCAGTGCAGCATTTACCCCGCCTGGCAGCGGGAACTCTGATGTTTGCGATGCTGAGTGCATCTGCGCTGGCCGCTGATGCTTTCAGTTACGACTCTCCCTATATGTTTGGTGATTGGGGCGGTTACCGAACGCAGCTGGAAAATGACGGCATAAAATTCGACGTTAACTACACCATGGAAAGCGGCTCCAATCTGGCGGGCGGCGCCGATACCAACACCTCAATGCGCTACAGCGATCAGTGGGCGTTTGGCGCTAACTTCGACCTGGAAAAACTGCTCAACTGGCAGGATGCGCAATTCCAGATGACGATTACCGATCGTAATGGTCAGAACATTTCCGACCAGGTCGCCGATCGTCGCACCGGCATGTTGTCCTCCACTCAGGAAGTGTACGGACGCGGCCAAACCTGGCGTTTAACCCAGTTCTGGTTAAGCAAAGGTCTGTTCGATAACACCGTGAACCTGAAAGCCGGTCGCGTTACCGTCGGTGAAGATTTCGATAACTTTGACAGTAAGTTCCAGAACCTGGCGTTCGGTAGCGGCCAGGCCGGTAACTGGCGTGGCGATCGCTGGTTCAACTGGCCGGTGTCCCAATGGGGCGGCCGCGTGAAGGTGAATATCACACCTGAAGTGTTCTTCCAGGTGGGCTTCTATAACCAGAACCGCGCCAACTACGATCGCGGCGACGGATTCCGTCTTGATACCAGCAACTCCGAAGGCAATCTGGTGCCGGTAGAGTTGGGCTGGAAACCGACGTTAGGCGCCGACAAGCTGCCGGGTAATTACCGTATCGGCTATTACTACTCTTCGGCTAACGGCGACAACTACGGCAGCTGGCGCGATGGGGCTTATCAAAGCCAGGATCACGCTTACGGCGGCTACGTGCTGCTGCAACAGCAACTGACCGCGCAGGGCGGCGATGCCAGCCGTGGTTTAGGCGTCACCGTTCAAGCGGTGATGAACGACCACAAAACCTCGAAAACGGATAATTATCAGTCGGTGAGCTTCACCTGGAAAGGGCCGTTTGATGCGCGTCCGCAGGATGAGATTGGTGTGGGTGCGGCACGTATTCACGTTAACAGCGCCTACACGCGTTCGCAGCGTGAGCAGAACAACGCGAACGGTGAGACTGACTTCAATAGCCCAACCTATCTGCCGATTCAGGATGGCTCAGAGTACAACTATGAGATCTACTACAACGCGCAACTGACCAAATGGCTGCAGCTGCGTCCGAACCTGCAATATGTGGTGGCGCCGGGTGCGGTAAGTGAAGTGAAAGATGCGTTTGTGGGTGGGATCAGTGCGAACGTGAATTTCTAATCTGGCAGAATCTGTGGCTTTGCCCTCTCCCTTTGGGAGAGGGCAGGGAGAGGGGATTATCTGAACATCACTTCAGCCCAGCGGGCGAGGCCGGCGGTCACCGAGGCGAAGTCATCGCCGCTGGCGATAGGCGTATCGGGCAGCGCCTGTTGTAGCGCCGCGCGCAACACCGGAGAACGTGCGCTACCGCCGGTGAGATAAATCACTTCCGGCTTGGTTTCGCAGGTGGCGAGCGCCAGATGCACTTGCTCCAGAATGCGCTCCAGCGGTTGATTAATCGCTTCTTCCAGCTGCGCAGCGCTAATTTGCGCCTGCAATTGCGCGGCGATAAACGCCAGCGAGGCATCGGTCTCTTTCACCTCCGACAGCGCAATCTTGCTCTCTTCCGCCGCACGCACCAGACGATAGCTCAGCTTCTGCTGCCACACTTTCAGCAGGTGCGCCACTTTGTCGCTGTGTTCAGCATCGCGAATCAAATCGCGCAGCAGTTTGCCGCTGGCCGCAGAATAGAAGTCGCTCTGTGCCGGAACGTCGTTGATCGCCACCGCATTCCACCACGGCAGCGCGGGCAGCGCGGTGCCTTTCTGCGTATTGCCACCGAGGCCCAGCAGCGGCATCAGGGTTTTAAACGCCAGCATAATGTCGAGATCGTTCCCGCCCACGCGGCATCCGCTGTGGCCAAGTAAACTTTCACGCCGATCGGTTTTATGACGCCATTCCGGCCCCATCAGCAGCATCGAGCAGTCGGTGGTGCCGCCGCCGATATCGACGACTAATACGCGCGTCTCTTTCTGCAGCGTGGCTTCGAAATCGAGGCCCGCCGCCACCGGCTCAAACTGGAACTCCACATCACGAAAACCGGCGCGCTGTGCCGCACGCAGCAGAATGCCTTGCGCCTGCTGGTTAGCCTCTTCGCCGCCTAAACCCTGGAAGTTAATCGGGCGGCCAATCACCGCTTGCTCAATCGGGCGATCGAGCTGGGCTTCGCCTTGCTGACGAATATGCAGCATCATCGCGCACACCAGATCTTCAAAGAAGGCGATCTGCTGTGGCTTCAGGCCGTTAGCGCCGAGGAAGGATTTCGGTGACTTCACGAACCACACTTCTTCGGGATCGACCATATATTGCTGCAGCGCGGTCAAACCGAACTGCACGCTGCCTGGCGTGACGTCGATATCTTCTTCGCGGTTATAGCGCAGCGCACGCTGCAATAAGGCGGTGCCTTCGCTGTCCGGCGTTGGGACTTGATGATGGCGATGCAGCCATTCGCTGATCGCTTCACGCGTTGGCGCGCAAATCATGGAGGGAAGCAGGCGCTGACCATTCTCCAGTGTCAGCAGGCGCGGCGTGCCATTATCGCTGACCGCAATTGAGCAGTTTGCTGTGCCGTAATCGAATCCGATAAACATATTTATCCCCCATGCCGGAAAAAAGGGGGCGACTTTAGCGCAGCCAGCGCGGGCTGGCAATGGGCAGACGTGGCAGATTACATCTGCACTTCCTGATAAACGTGATACTGACCACGGCCCGCGTGTTTTGCGCTGTAACAGGCGACATCGGCCTGTGACATCACCACATTGCTGATGCAGTTACGTTGATCAATTTGCGTGATGCCGGCACTCGCGCCGACGTGATAAGTCTGCTCCTGCCACATAAAGCGATATTCGCTCACGGCGGTGACGATACGCTGCACCACGTCGCGCACCTGATCCACTTCGCAATTCGGCATTAGCACGCCAAATTCGTCGCCGCCCAAACGCGCCAGCATATCGCTGCTGCGCAGATGATGCAGCATCAGCTCTGCCAGTTCGCGCAGCAGCGCATCCCCGGCGGCATGCCCGGCGGTATCGTTCACCGCCTTGAATTTATCCAGATCGATAAATACCAAGACGTGATGGGTATTGTTGGCCGCCGCATCATTCACCAACTGCTTCAAACGCTGCTCGAAGCTGTGACGATTTGGCAGGCGCGTCAGCATATCGTGTGAAGCGCTGTAGCTCAGGCGCTTCATCACCTTGCGCGATTCACTGACGTCCTGAATAACCATCACCGCGCCGATGCTGGCGCCAGTCAGGGTTTTCAGCGGCGTGATGCTGTAGTGGATCTCCACGCGCGTGCCGTCTGGTGTATGCAGCACCAGCTCTTCATCGAGTTCGGGAGAGATTTTTTCGTCCGGCAGCTGGCACAACAGCAAATTATCGACGCGCGGGCCGCTCGCGCCGCGCGTGATGTTAAGCAGTTCGGTAATGGGTACGCCTGCGGCTTTTTCCTGTGGCCAGCCGCTCAGCGTTTCGGCAACCGGATTCATAAAGGTGACGCGCATTTCATCATCGGTACTGATCACCGCTTCACCGATGGAATCGAGGGTGATCGCCATGCGCTCTTTTTCCTGGAACAGCGCTTCATTCAGCGCGCGCAGCGGCGTGATGTCCTGACAGATGCCGAGCATACGTTCAATCTGACCATCCTGACTCAGAATGCGGTTGGCCTCAGAGCGCACGTAGCGCGGGCCTTCCGGTAAATTAATCCGGTATTCCAGCTGGAAAGCGCTGCGGCGTTCGATGGCCTGCTGCACCACAAGCGTGGCGGTTTCCCGCTCGGCCGGATCAAGCAGATGCACCCACAGATCGTAGGTGGGCGTCTGGTGCGGACTTAAGCCAAACAGCTCATACATGCGCTTGTCCCACAACATCTCGCCGGTCAGCAGATTCCACTCCCACACGCCAATGCCGCCAGCTTCATTGGCCAGCGTGATGCGCTCCATCAAGCGTCGATTAATCTGCTCACTCTGCTTCAATTCGGAGATATCGATAATCTGCGCGATGAAGTAGTGCGGCTGTTGCGCGGCGTCGCGCACCATCGATACCGTCAGGCGCGCCCAGACGATTTCGCCATCCTTGCGAAAATAGCGCTTCTCCATGGTGTAGGTCATGATTTCACCCGCCACCAATCGCTCCAGCTGCTGTAAATCGTTGTTGAGATCGTCGGGATGGGTGATTTGCTGGAAGGTGAGCTTTTTCAGCTCATCGGCCGGGAAACCCAGCGTCTGGCACAGCGAATGATTGACCTGCTGCCAACCGCCATTCGGCGAAACCAGCGCCATGCCAATCGCGGAGTATTCCATAGCGTTACGGAAGCGGGTTTCACTCTCGCTGATATGATGCTTCTCGCGCTGGAAGGCATCCATCACCAGCGCCATCACGTGGCTCGGCAGCAGCACCAACAGAAACGGCAGCCAGGTGCTGACCTGGCCGAGCAGCATGCCGTTTTGCGCCAGGTTGACCCAGTTAAAGGCCAGCAGAATCGAGATGAAACTGGCGTTGAGGAAGAACAGCAGAAACGCTTCGAACTTGGGTAGCCGCACCGAGCACCAAAAAAGAATCACCACAATAAAAGTGAAGGGCCACGGCAGAAAACGCAGCGACAAATAGCTGGCGAGCAGCGTGACAAGCAGCGTCAGGCCGGTTTCCAACTGACGGCCTGGCGTCAAAATCTGGCGCAGCGGTTTATTTGGCCACAGCAATAACACCGGGCCAAACGCCAGCACGCCGATCACCTCAGAAATCACCCACGTCGAGAAGAAGGGCAGTGACGCATTGCTGCCTACATGCAGCATCCACAATGCCACGACGCCACCTAACAGCGGCGCAATCAGGCCGGCGCACAGGGCAAAGCGCACCCAGTCGAGTAACGAATTGAGCGGGGCGCGGCGATCGAGCAGCGCGCGCAGCATCACGCCGCCCAGAATCGCCTGTACCATATTTAAGATGGCGAACTTAATGTTACTGAGTGCGGGACCAATAATGATCAGATTGGCCAACGCGGTACCCAGTACGCAGGCAAGCAGCAGCAAGGGAACGTGTTTGGAGTGGGCGCGAAACACGATCACCGTCATCAGCGCGGTGGAGTACCAAAGCGGCGAAATACGGCCACTGACAACAATCAGTTCCAGGCAAAATAGCGTCAGTAGAAAAGTGAGCCCGCCAATGAGCAAGGCATTGAGCCAGGTTCGCTGTGGCCTTTCCTGTGAAGTTAGTATCTCGAGGGTCATGCAAGAATCCAGCAGCGCGCACCTGATTCACGATGGAAAATGCGCCAATCAATCACTATTTTGCATGCTAGCACATCTGTTTGAGATGTCTGCGGGGAATTCGACTTTAGTCGTTATTCACTGAATTGATTGGCCCTTTGCGCGCAAAGGGCCAAACGGGATTAGCGAAAAAGATCGGCGCGGGTAAACGGCTTTTCTAAGCCGGCAAGATTGGCAGAGAAGCGTTCGAGGAACTGTTGCGTGGTGGCGACGCGGCCGTGGCTCAGCAGCAACAGCGGCACCAGCAGCGCGACGCCAATCTGCGGCAGGCTAAAGCCCTTTAGTGAAGTGCGGCGCTGCGTCAGCAGGAATGCGGTGCTAAGCGTAAAGCCAAGCATCAGGCCCGCCAGCACTTCGCTTTTGGAGTGCGCGTGGATGACCAGGCGCGACAGGCCAACCATCAACGGGATCAGATAGCCGATGCCAATGGTAAACAGGCGCCAGCGCGGCGACCAGCGGCCGGAGATCAGCCACATCATCACCGGCCAGAGCGTGGCCGACATCGCGCTGTGGCCGCTGAAGCCGGTAAAGTTGAATCGGGCGCTACCAATGCCAAAGCCGAGAAACAGGATTTTCGAGACGCTCACCACCAGGCCAGCCAGACCAAACGCCAGCACCCAATACCAGACGGTTTGGCGGTTGTCGCTTTTCCATGGCAAGACCAGCGCGATGATCACCGCGGTCGGGATCAGCAACATGCTGTCGCCAAAATAGGTCAGGGTTTTCCAGCTCATACTTTTCCTTGCGGCTATATTCGGAGTGCCAACGCCGGCTGCAGTGTTGGCAGATGAACAGTGTATCGATTAAGCGTCTGGCCGCAAAAGGGGATATTCTGAAAAGCCGTTGGCCCATTTCTCTGGCATCAACCCGGTGAAATACCTATAATTGCCGCCAACTAACCCTCTCATTCGGCCCGTTGCAGCTTCGGCTTAGGCAGGCTCCAGTTATCAGGTCTTAAAAAAGTATGACTGACAAGTCTCATCAGTGCGTGATCGTTGGCATCGCAGGTGCATCCGCATCCGGAAAAAGTCTTATCGCCAGCACGCTCTATCGTGAAATCCGTGACCAGGTCGGTGACGAGCATATCGGTGTGATCCCCGAAGATGCCTACTATAAAGATCAGAGCCACCTCACCATGGAAGAGAGGGTGAAAACCAACTATGACCATCCGAGTGCGATGGATCATGATCTGTTGTTGCAGCACCTGCGCGCGCTTAAAGCTGGTCAGGAAATTGAGTTGCCGGTTTACAGCTATGTTGAGCACACCCGCACCAGCGACTGTATTCATCTCAAATCGAAAAAAGTCATCATTCTCGAAGGCATCTTGCTGTTAACCGATGCGCGCCTGCGTCAGGAGATGAATTTCTCTATCTTCGTCGATACGCCGCTGGATATCTGTTTGATGCGCCGCATGAAGCGCGATGTGAATGAGCGCGGTCGCTCTATGGATTCGGTGATGAGCCAGTATCAGAAGACCGTGCGTCCGATGTTCCTGCAATTTATTGAACCTTCCAAGCAGTACGCTGACATCATTGTGCCGCGCGGCGGAAAAAACCGTATCGCCATTGATATCCTCAAGGCCAAGATTAATCAGTATCTTTGACGACATGGCGTCCGCCCCGGCGTGACGCGCTGTCGTAGCCATTCGCTACACTTAATTCATGGAGTACCTGCGATGAGATTATGCGATCGCGATATTGAAGCCTGGCTGGACAACGGAAAGTTGGCGATTGAGCCGCGCCCGCCAGTGGAACGCATCAACGGCGCCACGGTGGATGTGCGCCTCGGCAATCAGTTCCGCACTTTTAGCGGTCATACGGCGGCGTTTATTGATTTGAGTGGTCCAAAGCATGAAGTCAGTGCCGCGCTGGACCGTGTGATGAGCGACGAGATTGTGCTGCCGGAAGGCGAAGCCTTTTTCCTGCATCCTGGCGAGCTGGCGCTGGCGGTAACGCTGGAATCGGTCACCATTCCTGACGATCTGGTCGGCTGGCTGGATGGCCGCTCTTCGCTGGCACGCCTGGGTTTAATGGTGCACGTCACGGCGCACCGTATCGATCCGGGCTGGCAAGGCCGTATCGTGCTGGAGTTCTATAATTCAGGCAAACTGCCGCTTGCGCTGCGTCCAGGCATGTTGATTGGTGCATTGAGCTTTGAGCCGCTGTCGGGCCCGGCTGCGCGACCGTATAACCGTCGCGAAGATGCCAAATATCGTGGTCAGCAGGGCGCGGATGCCAGCCGCATCGACAAAGACTGACTATCAGTAAGTGACCGGGGTGAGCGAGCGCAGCCAACGCTGCTGCAACGTGAAGTATTAAGGCAATGAGGATGTGATGAGAAGAGTGATAACAACGCTGGCCATCCTGTTAGTGGTGGTGGTGGCGGGCATGACGGCATTGGTGTTGCTGGTCAATCCCAACGACTTTCGCACCTACATGGTAAAGCAGGTAGAACAGCGCAGTGGTTATCAGCTTCAGGTAGGCGGCGATCTGCGCTGGCACGTCTGGCCGCAGCTTAGCATTCTCGCCGGACGCATGAGTCTGACCGCGCCGGGTGCGACGCAGCCGATGGTCACCGCCGATAATATGCGCCTGGATGTCCATCTCTGGCCGCTGTTGTCGCATCAGCTTAGCGTCAGCCAGGTGATGCTGAAAAACGCCATCATCCGCGTCACGCCAGACAGCGCCGCACAAAAGCCGAGCGGCGCGCCAGTGGGGCCGGGTGATGCCGAGCCAGTGAGCAGCAGCGATAACGGCTGGTCATTCACGATTGGCAAACTGCGTCTTGCCGACAGCCTGCTGATTTGGCAGCAGCCCGGCGGCGACGAATATAATTTCCGCGACCTCAATCTCAACCTCGATCAGGATGCCAGCAAGCAGGCCAGCATCAATCTGGCTACCCGGATTTCGCGTAATCAGCGCAATGTTAGCGTCAATCTCAAAGGTCAGATGAATGTGGCGCAATACCCACATCGTCTGGTCGGACAGCTGGATGAGTTGAATTACGCCATCGACGGCGCCAATCTGCCGACGCAGGGCATCAAAGGCACCTTGAGCGGGCAGGGCGAATGGAACGGTGACAATCAGCGTTTCTCCCTACAGAAGATGCAGCTCACCGCCAATGACAGCGCCTTGGATGGCAGCGCCGAGGGGCGTCTGGCGCTGCCGCAGCAGCTTAATCTGGCGCTACACGCCACCCGTTTAGACATCGACGCGTTGATGGCGAATGCACCGGTGACGGATAGCAGCGCGCCGCAGCGAGCCAATGTGGTGAGCACGCCAGTGATTGCTGAACCGCGAATGCGTGATAACAGCAACTCGCCGCTGAATCAGCTGGATTTGACGCTCAATCTCACCGCCGATAGCAGCGTGTGGCGCGGCCTGACGCTGACCAACTTGCAGATCGATGCCAGCAATCAGCAAGGTTTGATGACGCTAAGTAAGCTGCAAGGCAAATTTGGCGAAGGCCATTTCTCCGTTCCCGGTTCAGTGGATATCCGCAAACCGGTGGCGCAAGTGGCATTCCAGCCTGAGCTGGATAACATCGCCATTGCGCCGCTGCTGAAAGCATTAGAACTGCCAGAAACGCTGCAAGGCACGGTTTCACTGCAAGGCGATGTGAGCGGCGCTGGATTGAGCATTGAAGAGGCAAAACGTAACTGGCAGGGCAGTGCGGATCTGGAAGCCACTAATTTGCAGCTTTCGCAGCTGAATCTGCAGCAGATGGTGCGCCGTGCGGTGGCGCGCGTCAGTAATCGTGTCACCAACGATCAACCCGACGATCAGGGCATTCAGCAGTTGAGTGGGCGCGTGAGTCTCAAGCAAGGCATCTTCAGCTTGCCGGATCTGCAGGGCGGCAATAGTCGTCTGGCGGTGCAAACCAAAGGCAATGTCGATATGGTTAAACAGCAGCTCGACGTCACCATTAATATGATGCTGCGCGGCTGGCAGGGCGACGATAAATTAGCTGCGCTGCTGAACCAGCAAACTATTCCGCTGCGCATGTACGGCAGCTGGAATAATCTGCAGTACTCGTTGCCGGTGGATGACGTGGTGCGTCAGCAACTGCAAAGCGAAGCGAAGTCGCGGCTCAATCAGTGGCTGGATCGCCAACAACCGGCGAAGCAGCCGTAGGGGCGCCATTTATGGCGCAATGCCGCTCAGTTAAGCGCCGTCTCAAATCACCGCACATTCCGTAGCGGCGCGATTTATCGCGCAATGAATTGCGCCGCTACAATGTGTGCTCTCGGTAATTAGGGTTTTCATGTTTTAACTGACAAGCATTACGCCATTTATGGCGACCTGGTTTATTACGGTGCTATCGGCACTATTTCCACTTTCTGCACGCGGTGATTTTCTACCTGCAACGTTCGCAGCAGATAATCACCGATCTGTAACTCTTCGCCTTCCTGCGGCACATGTTGCAGGCTGTCCATCAGTAATCCTGCCAGCGTGTGGTAATTGCGCTTTTCATCAAGTGGCAGCTGCACGTAGACGGCTAAATCCTCTAACGGCATATGACCATTCGCCACCCAACCGCCGTCGGGCAGCACTTGAATATCATAGCGCGCATCGATTTTTTCCCCTTCATTCGGCAGATTGCCGGCGATGGTTTCCATCAGATCGCTCAGCGTGACCACGCCTTCCACCGAACCAAACTCATCCACCACAAAGGCGAAGTGGGTGCGCGCGTTGCGGAACTGTTCCAGCGCCTGTAATAAGGTGACGCGCTCAGGAAAGATTAATGGCTGGCGAATCAGCGAGCGTAAATCCAGTGATTTGCTGTGCAACGATTGATGCAGGAGATCAATCACATGCACCACACCGAGCGGGTCGCGGCCCTGTTCGGTCACCAGAATACGCGTGTGTTGATTGCGATCGAGCTTCGCCATAATCTCCGCCGGATCTTCGGTGAGGTCGATATGCTCGATGTCGTGGCGCGACGTCATGATGCTATTAATCTGGCGCTGACCCAGCCCCAGTACGCGCGCAATCATGCGCCGTTCCTGACGGTTAAATAGCGCGCCCTCTTCGCTATCGCTGACCAGTGAAGCGGTATCGGCGTCCAGTTCCGCACGCTGCGCCTCGCCGCGCAGAATGCGCAAAACGGCTTCTGACGTACGCTGACGCAGTGGACGGCCGGCAGTGAGAAAGCGGCGGCGATTGAACATCGCCAACTGATTGAGTATCTCGATGACGATAGAGAAACCAATCGCCGCGTAGAGATACCCTTTTGGAATAATGAAGCCTAACCCCTCGGCCACCAGGCTGAAGCCGATCATGAGCAGGAAGCTCAGACAGAGAATCACGATGGTTGGATGGCCGTTAACGAAACGCGTCAGTGGCTTACTCGCCAACAGCATCAGCAGAATCGCTATCGTTACTGCCGCCATCATCACCGGCAGATCGTTGACCATGCCAACGGCGGTAATCACCGAGTCCAGCGAGAAGATGGCGTCCAGCACCACTATTTGCGCCACCACCGGCCAGAATTTAGCACCGTTTTTATTTTGACCGGTTTCCTCGTCAGCGCCTTCCAGGCGACTGTTTAACTCGGTGGTGGCTTTATAAAGAAGAAAGAAGCCGCCGCACAGCAGCAGCAGATCGCGGGCGCTGAAGTCGTGGTGCAACAGAGTAAACAGCGGTTGTGTCAGGGTTACCAGCCAGGAAAGTGAGGCGAGCAGCGCTAAACGCGACACCAGCGCGAGAAGCAGGCCGATAATGCGCGCACGGTCGCGTTCCTTCGGCGGCAGCTTTTCGACGAGGATGGCAATGAAAACCAGGTTATCAATGCCCAACACCAGCTCCAGAACGATTAGCGTTACTAATCCTGCCCACAGCGACGGATCAATGATCCACTCCAACATGTGTTAATCACCTTAATGTCTGTGTTATGCGCTTAATCTGATGATAGTGAAACGGCGTTAAGCCTGTAAATAGCCGCTGACTCGGTCAATTGGCGGGTCAGCCAGAAGAGAAGAATATCCCTGATTGCCGATTTGCACCGATAAGATGAAAGTATGGATAAAGATTGCACCTGAATGAAAGAGACAATTATTTTTTTTCAGCAGATAACCACGTGCATTTTTAATGCAGTCTATTGGGTGGTTGAGTATCGAATTAATCTGAATTTTGCAGAGGAATGGCCTGAAAGGGCTGGCATCAATACTTATCGCTGGTAGTCTTTTTCCTAAAATAGTGCAGGGAACACGGGGCCTACTTGTAAACAAGCCAGTAATAACTAGTATAGCAACGTGTTAGTAAATGTCTGCGCCAAAGTTGTTTATAGCGTGCTCCTTAGCCTCTTAATGTTGCGAACTGTGATCGCACGCGGACCACGGCCAGTAATTAGCGCAAAAATGCCGCATAAAACAAGTTGTAATTAGGATGAAAGCGGTATTGGCAGCGACAGCCAAGGGCGGTAGCGTGCCTGAAGCGCCTTTCTCTTGGTTTAATGGTCTGCCACTGTGGTAAGGGAAGTCGGACTAATCTGTTGGTATTAATCACAATTCTCTTGCTTACTATTGTGAGAATTGATTTGGCCTCAGAGAATTTACCGCAGATTGCCTCAACAAATGCAGTGAATATTTCGCTCATTTATCAAACAGCGTTGAGGCATTAGGGATTAAAGAAATAATATAAAAGAGTTAACTATGCGCGATAACGAAATTACATATAAAAGTCTTCTGACAAAAATTTTACTGGCGTGCTCGGATTTAATTTGTTTCAACGCAGCATTATTTATTGCGATGGCATTGATTAATTCGTTTACCCATTCTCCACTGGCAGATATATCTGAAAAATACCTGCATTTAAAAATTGCTACGCACATTGCGCTTTCCGTTATTTGCGTGGGCTGGTTCTGGGTTCGCCTGCGTCATTATACCTATCGCAAGCCATTCTGGTTCGAGCTCAAAGAGATCTTTCGTACCATTCTTATTTTCTCTGTCATCGATTTGTCAATTTCAGCCCTTTCACAGTGGCAAATGTCGCGCTTTGTATGGGTAGCGACCTGGGTTCTGGCGTTGATTATGATTCCTTTAGCGCGCGCCATCTCTAAGCGTGTGCTGAATCATTATGGCATGTGGAAGAAGCAAACCATCATCATCGGCAGCAGCCGCAATGCCCAGGAAGCCTGGCAGGCGCTGCAGAGCGAAGAGGTGATGGGCTTCGATGTTATCGCCTTCTTCGATGTCGATAAGAGCAGCCCACAGGCCAGCATCTCAGGCGTGCCTGTGCTGCACAATGAACAAGAGTTGTGGCAGCTGACCAACAGCGAAACCCAATTCATCGTGGCGGTGGAGTTCGAACAGAGCCAGCACCGCGACCACTGGCTGAAAACCCTGGCGATGCACAATTGCCGCTCGGTTTCTGTTATTCCAACACTGCGCGGTGTACCGCTGTACGGCACCGACATGGCTTACATCTTTAGCCATGAAGTGATGATTCTGCGTGTGAATAACAATCTGGCCAAGCGCACATCACGTTTCCTTAAGCGTGCATTCGATATCGTCGGCGCGCTGAGCATTATCCTCGCGCTGTCCCCGGCGTTGCTGGTCCTTGGATTTATGGTTGGCCGCGATGGCGGACCACCGATTTACGGTCATGAACGTGTGGGCTTAGGCGGCCGTAAGTTCAAATGCCTGAAATTCCGCTCAATGGTGATCAACTCGAAAGAGGTGCTGGAAGAGGTACTGCGTACCGATCCTGTTGCCCGCGCCGAGTGGGATAAAGATTTCAAACTGAAGAACGATCCGCGCATTACCAAAGTCGGCCATTTCATCCGTAAAACCAGTCTGGATGAGCTGCCGCAGCTGTGGAACGTGGTACGTGGCGATATGAGCCTGGTGGGGCCGCGCCCGGTGATTGAAGATGAGCTCTGCCGTTATGCCGGTGATGTCGATTATTACCTGATGGCGAAACCAGGCATGACGGGATTGTGGCAGGTTAGCGGTCGTAACGACGTTGACTATGAAACACGCGTCTATTTCGACTCGTGGTATGTCAAGAACTGGTCGCTGTGGAATGACATCGCGATTCTGTTTAAGACGGTTGGCGTAGTACTGAAACGCGACGGCGCCTATTGATAGACAGCGAAGCCGGGGAGGGCAGCAAGCTCCCCGGTTGAAAACTGCGGGTGCTGGGTGTGTCGTTATTAGACAGCTGCACTGATTGAGTCTGTATAACCATTTTAATTGATGTCGTCTTTAGACTCGGTGACAACATAAAACCAAGGGAGCGCATAATAATGACCCACAGTTTCAGTGTTTAACCCGTCACATTCCATTTTTGTAAGACGCTACACAGCGGGCGATTTCGCCTCTATCAATCAATAACTGATAGCGAAGAATCAGATGATAATGAAAATTAAATTGATACCTTTACTGGTATCCGCGACTTTTCTCTCCGGATGCACCATTGAGCCGGGTTCTCACCTTTCCACCAGTGGAAAAGATGTCATAGAGCAACAGGATAGCAACTATGACATCGACAAATATGTCAACGTCTTCCCGCTGACGCCGCGTCTGGTTGAACAGATGCGTCCGAAGCCGTTAGTCGCGCAGGCTAACCCGATGCTGCAAAATGAAATTCAGAGCTACGAATACCGTATCGGTGTCGGCGACGTGCTGAACGTCACCGTCTGGGATCACCCAGAGTTGACCACACCTGCCGGTCAGTACCGTAGCGCCAGCGACACCGGTAACTGGGTACAGGCAGATGGCACCATTTTCTACCCGTACATCGGTAAAGTGCGCGTAGCAGGCCGAACGGTTACCGAGATCCGCAGCGAAGTGGCGCGTCGTCTGGCGCAATACATCGAAAGTCCGCAGGTTGACGTTAACGTCGCCTCGTTCCGTTCGCAGAAAGCGTACGTGACCGGTTCGGTCACCACCTCCGGACAACAGGCGATCACTAACGTGCCGCTGACCGTGCTGGATGCCGTCAACGCCGCCGGCGGTTTAGCGGCTGACGCTGACTGGCGCAACGTGGTGCTGACGCACAACGGCAAAGAACAACGTCTCTCGTTGCAGGCGCTGATGCAAAACGGCGACCTGAGCCAAAACCATCTGCTCTATCCGGGCGACATCCTTTACGTGCCACGTAACGACGATCTCAAAGTCTTCGTGATGGGTGAAGTGAAGCAGCAGTCAACGCTGAAGATGGACCGCAGCGGCATGACGCTGGCCGAAGCACTGGGCAACTCGCAGGGTATGGATCAGACCACCTCTGATGCCACCGGCGTGTTCGTGATTCGTCCGATTCGCGGCGCCAACCGCACCAAGATCGCCAACATCTATCAATTGAATACCAAAGATGCGGCATCGATGGTGATGGGCACCGAATTCCAACTGGAGCCGTACGACATCGTCTATGTCACCGCGACACCAATCACCCGTTGGAACCGTGTGATTTCGGGCCTGCTGCCGACCATCGTAGGTATTGACGATGCCAGCTCCTCGGCCCTTCGTTTCCGCAACTGGTCGAACTAAGGGT
This sequence comes from Pantoea sp. GCM10028869, assembly GCF_042666835.1. Classification (NCBI taxonomy): domain Bacteria; kingdom Pseudomonadati; phylum Pseudomonadota; class Gammaproteobacteria; order Enterobacterales; family Erwiniaceae; genus Pantoea; species Pantoea sp. GCM10028869. Next base: position 515,743 of record NZ_JBHTGO010000004.1, read on the forward strand.
TCGCCATGATTAAGTCCGTGTTAGTCGTCTGCGTCGGCAATATCTGCCGCTCCCCCACCGGGGAGCGTCTGTTCAAACGCGCGCTACCAAACATCCGGATTGCCTCCGCAGGGCTCAGCGCGCTGCAAGGCTATCCGGCGGACCAGAAAGCCCTGGCTGTGGCCGCCGAACACGGCGTGTCGCTGGAAGGGCATCAGGCTCAGCAGTTAACGGCCAGCATGTGCCGTGACTATGACCTGATTCTGGTAATGGAAAAGCGCCATATTGAACAGGTGAATCGCATCGATCCAGCCGCACGCGGAAAGACCATGCTGCTTGGCCACTGGCTCAATCAGCAGGAAATTGCGGATCCGTACAAAAAAAGTCGCGAGGCCTTTGAAGAGGTCTACGGGTTACTGGAAAACGCTACCCAGAAATGGGTCAACGTATTAAGCCGATAGTTGGGAATATCCATGAATATCAAAAACAAGGTTATGACCGCGCCAAAGGAAGATTCGAATGGATGGGATCTGGCGCATCTTGTGGGACAGCTGATTGATCATCGCTGGATCATTGTTGCCGTTACCGCCTTCTTCATGCTGGTAGCCACGCTCTACACACTGTTTGCTACACCAATCTACAGCGCGGATGCGTTAGTCCAGGTTGAACAGAAGAATGCCAGCTCAGTACTGAATGAGTTAGACAGCATTCTGCCGCCAACGCCGGCGTCCGATACCGAGATTCAGATTCTGGAATCGCGCATGGTTATCGGTAAAACCGTTGACGATCTGGGTCTGGACACCGTTGTCACCCAGAACTATTTCCCGGTAATTGGTAAAGGTCTGTCGCGTTTGATGGGTAACAAGCCATCAACCGTCGCCATCTCCCGCCTGGAAATTCCACGCACCATCGATAAACGTACCGTTGAACTGGAAGTGACCGGTCCAGACTCGTATACCGTGTCAGCGGACGGTGATGAGCTGTTCAAAGGTAAAGTCGGTCAGCTGGAAACGCACGGTGAAGTGACCATGCTGGTAAGCGGCATCAATGCCGATGAAGGCACCAGCTTCAGCGTTACCAAACTGAACGAGCTGCAGGCGATTAACTCCGTACTGGCCAACCTGACCGTTGCGGATAAAGGCAAAGACACGGGCGTGCTGGGTCTGGAGTATCTGGGTGAAGATCCAGAGCAGATCAGCAAAGTGCTGAACCAAATCGTCAATAACTACCTGCTGCAGAACGTTGAACGTAAATCTGAGCAAGCGGAAAAGAGCCTGGAATTCCTGCGCAACCAGCTGCCGCAAGTGCGTGGCAAACTGGATGATGCCGAAGACAAGCTGAATACCTTCCGTCGCCAGAACGAGTCGGTTGACCTGTCGCTGGAAGCGAAATCGGCGCTGGATTCTTCTGTCAGCGTGCAGAGCCAGTTGAACGAACTGACCTTCCGTGAAGCCGAAGTGTCTCAGCTGTTTACTAAAGATCATCCAACCTACCGCGCCTTGCTGGAAAAACGCAAAACGCTGGAAGGTGAGCAGGCGCAGCTGAATAAAAAGATTTCTCAGATGCCACAGACGCAGCAAGAGATCTTGCGTCTGACGCGTGATGTGCAGTCTGGTCAGGAAATCTACATGCAGTTGCTGAACCGTCAGCAAGAGCTGGGTATCAGTAAAGCCAGCACCGTGGGTGATGTACGCATCATCGATGGCGCAGCAACCGGCAACAGCCCGGTGGCACCGAAGAAACTGCTGATCATCGCGGCGAGCGTGATTCTGGGTCTGATGGTTTCTGTTGGTCTGGTGCTGCTGAAAGCGCTGCTGCATCACGGCATCGAAAATCCAGAGCAGCTGGAAGAGCTGGGCATGAACGTCTATGCCAGCGTACCGCTGTCAGAATGGCAACGTAAGAAAGATACCGAAGCACTGGCGCGTCGTGGCAACAAGGTGAAAACCGATCCCCACGAAACGCTGCTGGCGCTGGGCAATCCAACTGATCTGTCAATCGAAGCGATTCGTAGCCTGCGTACCAGCCTACACTTCGCGATGATGGAAGCGAAAAACAACATCCTGATGATCACCGGCGCCAGCCCAGGTATTGGTAAAACCTTTATCTGTGCCAACCTGGCAACGCTGGTCGCCAAAGCGGGCCAACGTGTGCTGTTCATCGATGGTGATATGCGTCGCGGTTACACCCACGAACTGCTGTCAGCCGATAACAAATCCGGTCTGTCTAACGTGTTGTCAGGCAAAACCGAGTTCAGCCCGGCGCTGATTCAGAAAGGCCCGTACGGTTTTGACTTCCTGCCACGCGGTCAGGTGCCACCAAACCCATCTGAACTGCTGATGCATCGTCGCATGGGTGAGCTGCTGGATTGGGCGAGCAAGAACTACGACCTGGTGTTGATTGATACGCCTCCGATTCTGGCGGTCACCGATGCGTCCATCATCGGTAAGCTGGCCGGTACGTCGCTGATGGTGGCGCGTTTCGAAACCAACACGCCGAAAGAACTGGATGTCAGCTTCAAACGCTTTGCCCAGAACGGTATTGAGATTAAAGGTGTGATCCTCAACGCCGTGGTGCGTAAAGCCGCCAACTCTTATGGTTACGGTTACGACTATTACGACTACGAGTATGGCAAACCGACCAAAAGTTAATTTGCCCGTCATTCACAGTTAATGATGAGGGTAATCCGGTGAAGAAAGGGGCGGGTTGACCGCCCCTTTTGATCGCACCGTTTGAATGACGACACGCAACGATTTACACAGGTGATTCTCTCTATAACGCCATTAAAAGCCACCGCTGGCACGAGAACTTGTGGAATTAAGGAATCACACCATGGCTCCATATTGGTATTTATCAGGGTTTTTGCTGTTGCTTGCGCTGGTCGAAATCCTGTTGAAGAAAGACGAACGCACCACCCATATTCTGACTTACCTGCTGTGCATCGCCACGGTCACGCTGATTATTTTTGCCGGTATTCGCGGTCTCGGTACCGGGATGGACGACTATCAATATCGCAGCTTCTTTGCCGACTTCGTCCGCCGTATTGAGGTCAACGGTTTTGCCAACACCGTCGCCTTCTTCCGTTATGAACCGCTGATTTTTGCTATCGCGTGGATCACCAGCCTGTTTTCACACAATGCCAGCGTGTTCCTGTTTGTGTTCAGTATTCTGGCAGTTTCAACCAACGCCATCTTCTTCAAAAAGATGTCACCGTATCCGGTGTTGGCATTGGCGCTTTACTCGGCGCATATCTTTATCAACAAAGACGTAAACCAGATTCGTTTTGGCCTGAGCTCGGCGCTGTTCCTTGGCGTGATCTGGACTATCTACCTCAAGCAATACTGGTGGGCGTTTGCCTTCTTTATTCTGTCCTTCCTCAGCCACAACACCGCAGTAATGGTGGTGACGATCATTCCGTTCCTGTTTATTCGGGAATCGCGCTGGTGGCCGGTGGCCATCATCCTGTTCAGTGTGCCACTTTCGGTGGTGGGCGGGACCGGCTTTATTGCCTTGATCGCCGGACATCTGGGATCGATGGGCGAAAGGGCCGCAGGCTACAGTAACGAAGCCTCGAATGCCGGTGACGGCAGCGTGGTGTCAGTGTCCAACCTGAAAAACATCATGCTGGTGTTTATCTTTGTCTACTTCATGCTGAGCAACCAGCTCAAGCGTGAACAGTACGACGTGTGGAAGCTGAACTACCTGTTGATTCTCACTTTTGCCATCGGCGGCGGTATCAGGATCTTCTTCTACAACTACTCATCGGGTGCGCGCCTGTCGAACTACCTGCTGCAGGTCGAACCGATTATTTTGACGTCGCTAATCTTCCAGTCAAAACGCGTACTGAAACCCGCGATGTTTGCGATGTTCGCTTTCTTCCTTGTTTATTACCTCTACTACAACACGATCTCACTGAAGCAGGCCGTTGTGGGCTATGAAGTTGCTCGTGAATTCAAATTGTTTCATTAACCGATGAGAGGAAATATGCGGAAGACTTTACTGGCAGTTCTGATCACCTCTGCGCCGTTTCTGGCGCAGGCAGAGGATCATCCCGGCACCTTTATCATCGCCGCCTACGGTGACTCCACCACCGCCGGCGTTACCGCGTCGGGCAATCGCAATATCCTCAGTAAAAATAATGAGGTGAGTTTTTTGCAGCAGATGTTGCGTGAGAAATACGGCAACAACATTGAGGTGAAGAACCACGGCATGCCGGGCGCACAGGTTTCGGTGCTGGTGTACAACAAAGACAATACGCCGATGGATTGGTCAGAACGCATGGCGAAATCCGATGCCAACATGATTCTGATTAACTATGCGATCAACGATGCGCGCATCAACTTCTTCAAAGACAAAGGCGAGCGCATTGAAACGCCGCAAGAGTATAAGCGCATCATCACCGAGCTGGTCAAAGGCGCGAAGGCGAATAACAAGCTGGTGGTGTTACAGGAACCGAATCCCATTTGTGGCAAAGCCGAGCGCTGGAACGTCTGGCCGTATGTTTATCAGTTAAATGAAGTGGCTAAAGAGCAGCAGGTGCCAATTGTGAAGCAGTACAGCGTCATCAAGCAGAACCGTGACTGGCAATCTGAGATGTCGCCTGATTGCATTCACCCGAACGAGATGCTTTATAAGCAGAAAGCAGAAAGAACCTTCAACGTCTTAAGCAGCACTTTCGATAGCGTTTTGTCGCGGCACAGCAGCTAACCCAACTCAGATTCAGGAGCTGACATGTATGTATTAATCATGGTGCTGTCATTTTGTCTGGCGCTAATCATTCTGCGAGTATTCTCCTTCCACAAAGGCGTGTACAACAGTAGCGGTATCAAAAGTATCTCTGGTATGCGCGCGCTGCTGGCCAGCATCGTGGCGTTCTCACACTTCGCGCACTACATCTATTCGCTGGATGGTCAGTGGGTGTTCGATAAAGACTATTTTGCCTGGTTCTCCGAAGGCAACTTCTTCGTTAACTCCGGTAAATTCGGTGTACTGCTGTTCTTCATGATCTCCGCCTTCCTGTTCTATCGCTGGCTGGATAATGAAACCCTGACGCCAGGGCAGCTGACGCACAAGCTGCTGAAGTCGCGTATCCGCCGTATCGTCCCGATGTTCTGGTTCTCCGGTTTTGTCATCATCGCGGTAGGCGTGGTGCAGGGCGATCTCACTTATAGCCTCACGGCAGTAAAAGATGCTGTGCTGTGGTTGCTGTTTATTGGCAGCTACCGCATGGGTGATTTCCTGACGGCTGATGTCAACGCCGGTGTGGAATGGACGCTGCGCCTCGAATGGTTGCTGTACCTGTCGATTCCGCTGATCTACGTGCTCAACCGCGCCACCAAAGGTAAATACAAAACGCTGCTGATTCTCGGCTCGATCGGCGTGATTTTCTGCGTGGCGGTTGGCCTGCGTCTGTGGGGCAAAACCTATACCGATCCGCGTCCGGTGCTGGGCTTCGCCATGGGTTATCTGGCGTATAAGTATCGCGACATGTTTGCGCACTACAAAACCTCCAGCCTGGCCGGCTTTGCGGTGATTGTGCTGTCGCTGTTCTCGCTGTCGTTCACCAGCAACACCTTCTGGTATCTGATTTTCCTCTGCTGCCTGACGGTAATCTTCTTTATTGTCAGCAGCGGCAACGCGGTGTTTGGCATTCTGGAAAACAAAACCCTGATGTCGATTGGTGAGGTGAGTTACAGCCTGTATCTGATTCACGGTGTGGTGCTCTATTTCATCAAGCAGATCCCGGAAACGCTCTATCCGCATTCGTTCCTGTTCTACACCTTGCTTTCAACGTTGTTCTTTGTCGCCTCCTTCTATGTGGCGAAATTGACGTATCTGTTTGTCGAGAAACCGTTTATCGGCAGTAGCAACAAGAAGAAAGTGGCGATGAAGACCTCGCCGACAAATTAGGACATCACCCATTATTCTTTTGAGCCCACAAGTTATATCATTGATTTTGTAACTTTTTTAATGAGGTGCTGGCAATGCAGGAGATTCGCTTCTCAATTGTTATTCCCGCGTATAACGCGTCGAAATCGATTGTCACGACGCTAGATTGCGTCAAAGCGCAAACCTATCGCAATTTTGAAGTCATTATTGTTGATGACAAATCGGCCGATGCGGCTGAACTGGCGCAGGTGGTACGCAGCGAACGTTATCAGGATCTGGCTATCAAACTGGAGCTGTCTGAGGTCAAACTCAACGGCGCTGGCGCCCGTAACAAAGGTATTGAGCTGGCAACCGGCGACTTTATCAGCTTCCTCGATGCCGACGATGAGTGGCATCCGGACAAGTTATTGGTGGCGAGTGAAACCATCGCCAAACTGGAAGCGCAGGGCAAATCGCGCTACGTCATCTTTAGTCAGGTGAACATCCATCAGGATGGCAGCTTCCTCAAGGTGATGCCGATGCAACCGCCCGGCAAAAACGAAACCGTGGCCGAGTATCTGTTTGGCTGTTACGGCTTTATTCAAACCAGCACCATTGTGCTGAAGCGTGAAGATGCGGCGCAGATCCAGTTTGATGCGCGCTATATTCGCCATCAGGATTATGACTTCTGCATCCGCGCTGACCGCATGGGTTATGCCTTCGTGATGATCGATAAGCCGCTGGCAACCTACCATCTGGTGACCAAATTTGGTTCCAAGCACAAAGGCGAATCGGTCAAATACTCCTTCTTCTGGCTCGATACCATGAAGCCGCATCTGACCACGCGTGACATCCATACTTACAAGGCGTTCAAGCTGCCGCTGCGCTACAAGATGGATGGTAAATCGCTGCAGGCCAGCCTCAGCTTTGCACGCTACTTCTTCCTCACCAACCGTGACAATCGCGCCTACTTCATGAATCGCCTGCTCGATAAGGTGAAGTCGCGCTTCTCGGGCAGAAGAGCCGTCTCCTGATTCACTTTTAAACACTTTCACTTGCTCCCTACACGGGGGCAATTTTTTGGTTCCTGAAACTCCGGGTAGACAAATGACAAATCATGTTGGCACCGTCGGTATTGTGATGCCGATGTATAACGCGCGAAATACCGTTCTGCGCGCGGTTGAGTCGATCATCAACCAGACCTACAGCGACTGGCATCTTTACCTGATCAACGACAAATCCACCGATGATTCACTCGCCTTGGTGCGTGAACATTGTCAGGACGCGCGTATCACCATTCTCGACAACGAGGTCAATCAGGGCGCAGCCGAAACCCGTAACGTGGGGCTGCGCGCGGCGAAAGAAGCGATCATCGCGTTTCTCGACAGCGATGACGAATGGCACCGCGAAAAACTGGCCGAACAGACGGCCGCGATCGCCGCCGGCGACGATTTCGTGATCACGCATTATCACTACAAAACCAAAACCGCTGACCACGATATCAACTACAGCAAACCCTACCTGCAGCAGGAAAACTTCGTGAAGAAGCAATATCGCGTTTGCTTCTCCTCGGTGTGTTTCCGCCGTCCTCCGCAGGGCATCTTCTTCCAGCGCAAAGGCCACGAAGACTTCCTGTTCCTCTATGAGTTGTTCCTCCGCTACAAACAAGCCCGCGTGATCCAGAAAACCCTGGTCAACTATTACGAGTTGGGCGATTCACTGTCGCGCAACAAAAATAAAGCGGCGAAGTGGCACCTCGAATTATTAAGAATTATCTATAAAAACAATCCGTTAAAAGTATATTACTATTATACATGGTACATGGTGAACGGGGTTCTTTTTGCCTTAAAACACCGCTAAGCGCAACGGTGATTTAGCTGCTTATATATTTTTGAGGTGGAAAGGATTGTATGAAAAAGATCGTTTTGGTGATTAAAGATGCCTACTCGTATGCGGGCACGGAAAACATCTGCAACTTTATGTCTGAATGCCTCGGCGAGCAGCATGAAGTCACCATTTACTCGCTGGAAGGCCATGGCAAAACCTTTTATCCGTTCGAACGGGTGAAAAAAATTGTCAGCTTTGAAGGCCACAGCAACCCAATTAAAAGCGCCGTTAGCAGCATTCATCAGGAAGGCTTCGACAGCGTATTCCTGATCAGCATGGGCCGCCTGAGCGTGATGTTCGCCTTCTGGAATCTGATGGCGCTGAAGAAGAAGCGCTTCAAGGCGTATGCCTGCGAACACATCGCGATTAACTCGTTCAGCAAGCCGATTAAGCTGCTGAAGTGGCTGATGCTGCGCTATTACGACCAGGTGATCGTCCTGACCGACAAAGATCATCAGGTGTTTAACCGCTGGAATATTGCCAGCCAGCAAATCCCCAATCCGGTGGTGTACAAAGCGTTTCAACGTCAAACGCGCAGCCGTCAGGCGCTGGCGGTGGGACGTCTTGATAACCAGAAAGGCTTCGACCTGCTGCTGGATATCTGGGCCGACTTCAGCAAGAAACATCCCGAGTGGAAACTGGTGATTGCCGGTGACGGCGAACTGCGCCAGCAGCTACACGATCAGGCTGCGGCGTTAGGTATCACTAATAGCGTTAACTTTGTCGGCAAAGTCAGCAACATCAACGATTACTACCGCGAAAGCGACATGGCGCTGATGACGTCGCGCTATGAAGGCTTGCCGCTGGTGCTGCTGGAAGCCAAATCCTGGTCGCTGCCGGTGGTGGCGTACGATTGCCCAACCGGGCCGCAGGAGATCATCAACCACGGTGAAGATGGCTTCCTGGTGCCGATGAATGACAAAACCACCTTTATCAAGCGGATGGAGCAGCTCGCCAGTGATGATGGCCTGTTCTACGCCATGAGTGAAAAAACCAAAGAAACCGCGCTCAAGTTTGACGGTAATCAGATCAAGCAGAGCTGGCTCGCCCTTGTTTAGCGACAATTATCGTGCCTCGGGAATCCTTTTTGGCCGCACAACCACGGGAATTGAAGCATGAAAAGAAGAGAAGTCTTGCAGGCCGCAGCCTCCTCGATTGTTACTGCGCTCTCAGTGAGTGCGTTTTCCAGCTACGCCGCAAAAAGTGGTCAGCCAACGTTAAAATCCGTCGATCCTGCCAGCGTACCGGCAGGCGATGTGCCGATTCTGACGCCAGAAAACGTCTATACCATGCCGCCGCAATTCTGGCAGAACTTCGAGGGCAAACTGTGGATCGGTAAAGCGGGCAGCGATGCCAGCCAGGCCGGCAATCAGATCCCGGTGTTTCTGCGCGATGCCAATGGCAAAGTGTCACAAATCAGCCAGCCGATTGCGTTGAACAAGGGCAACTTCGCCCAGTTCATTCACGACAATGCGGCGTTGATCGCCAATCCCGCGCACTCAATGGTGGTGGAGGACGATCAGGGCCACACGCTGTTCTCCATTAGCGATGTCTCGCGCCCCAATCAAAGCAACTTCAGCCAGCGTCTGGCGCAGCCGAACGGCTACCAGCTGATTGGTGAAATACCATCGGTGGAAGAGCTGCGCAAAACCCGTCCGCTGTTTGCCGGTGCCAAAATCAAGCTGAAAAGCTGGCACGAAGGGCTGGAAGTGGGCGGCGGCGAGTTCGTCGGCACCTTCGGCGATGGCAAAGATGATGGCGGCGTGAACTTCAGCGGCAACGGTTTTACCTGGCGTCGCGTGGTGGAAGATTTTAATCGCCTGACGCTGTTTGATTTCGGTGCTATTGCCGACGGCAAAACCGACACTGCACCGGCGATCAAAGCCATGTATCAATGGTCGATTGATGCCAGCCAGCAGATTTGCGTGCAATTCCCGGCTGGCACCTTCTTTGTCTCTGAATGTGATTTCGGTGACGAAGGACGTCGCTTCTTCCGCATTTCCGGCGCGATGGTCAACTTCGGTTATTTCCCGGCGACCACGCTGGTTTCCGACGGTCGCTCCGAATTCCTGTTCCAGGTGAATGCGCGCTGGACGGAAATCTCCAACCTGAATTTCAACGGCAACACCGACAAGCGTCCGAACAAGCAGGGTTTGTTCCGCAACACCTGTCCGGGCGGCCAGTTCTTCCGTGGCGCCTGCTTGCGCTTCAATCAGGTGGGCGGCGTTTCGCTTAGCCTGCTGGATACGCTGGATTGCAAAATCGATCAGTGGTACGCCAACGCCTGTACCGGCGATGTGATTAAAGCCAGCTGGTCGGGGCAAAAGGCCGGTGCCTGGGATCACAGCACCGCGATTGAGCTCTCCAACTTCAACGCCCAGCACTGTAAAGGCGGCATGGTGTTGAATCTGCCGCGCTGCAGCCAGTCCATCATTCATAACGGCTGGATTGAGCACAGCGATTTCCCTGGCGACATCTCGAACGGCCAGTGGATTGTCGATGCGCTGAGCATTGAGGATTGTAAGAACCCGCTCAATGCGCGTAACTCGCGCCTTAATATGCGCCAGACCAATCTGCAGTCGGGCAGCTGGATTGATAACTCGCTGGAAGGCGAGCGCTGGCTGAACATCTGGGAAATGGGCTCAACGCGCGTTGAATCTTACGGCGTCGCCATTGATGGCAGTCTGAAATACAACTACATCACCTCGCGCTTCCGCCTGACCAACAACAGCGATCAGCAAACCTGGTTTGAACTCGGCAACTTCTACTCGCCAACGGTGGGCGATAGCTGGGAGATCGAGGTATTTGGTCAGTCACAGTTTAATAACGGTACTGCCAATCAGCCGCTGATGGATGTCATCGACGGTAAAGGCACTGGCGGACGCGCGGTGATTCATCTGCAGCGCAAGAAAAACAAAGCGGAAGCCAGCTGGTCAGCGGAAGGTAGCTCGCCGGTGGTGGAGGTACGTTTCGAACCGCGCACCGATACCGACACCAAAGTGTTCGTGAAGTTAGCGGGCTGGACGCCGACCACCGCTGTGCTGATCAAAAGCACCGCCAAGGATCGCTTCCTGACCGGTCGCTGCGCGCGCGTTGACGCCGTGATGGACAAAGGCGCGCCGGGCAGCGCAGCGCAACAGGCCCCGCAGCGTTTTAGCCTGCACAACGGCAAAGCCGGCGTCGGCGGTAACGAGCAGGGCGATCTGCTGCTGGCCTCGCGCGCGCTGAAGCCGGAACAGGTGGATACGCGCGAACCTAAAGGTTTCATCTCGGTGGTGATCAATGGCGAGCAGGTGGCTATGCCTTATTTCGCCGTTAAATCGTAACGCACACTAATCGTAGCGGCGCAATTCATTGCGCAATGCCAATGTCAGGTACGCGCGATGAATCGCGCCGCTACGGAATGTGCATAGTTTGTAAGCAGTACTGAATAGAAATGCAATTAGCACCACTTTTTTGGGGTTTACTCCCATTGCAGTCCTTTGAATCAGAGTTCACTTTGCCAGTGCAGCTATTGGCGGCTTGTAAAAATTACAAAAATTTTTCCGGAGTTTTTTTATGAAGATTTTATTGGTAGGAAACCATACCTGTGGAAATCGTGGGGATGGCGCGATTTTACGTGGGCTGATTGATTCACTGAAATCCGCGCGTGCGGATTTGGATATCGATGTGATCAGCCGTTATCCAACAAGCTCTGGCTATTTACTGCAGCAGGATATCCAGCAGGATTCCCTGTTCCTGCACAACAGCAAATCGGGCAAAGGGTTAGTGGGCAGCCTGAAACGCAAAGTGGCGAACCGCTTGATGCCGGACATCATGATGGCGCACCTTGGTAAAGGCGGCGTATACAAATCCTTCTCGGTGCCACCGCATCTGGCGGCGTTCACCCAAAGCCTTGCGCAGTACGACGCGATTATTCAGGTTGGCGGCTCGTTCTTCGTCGATCTCTACGGCGTGACCCAATTCGACCACGCGCTTTGTGCGCTGATGGCGAAAAAGCCGCTGCATATGGTCGGTCACTCGGTCGGTCCGTTCGAGAACCCGCGCGTTAATGCGCTGGCGAACTTTGTCTTTGATCGCGTTGACAGCCTGGTGCTGCGCGAAGAGGTGAGCTACGACCGCCTGAAGCAGGATGGCGTTACCACCAGCAAAGTGAAGAAGGGCGTTGATACCGCGTTCCTGGTTGAAGCGCGTGAAGTGGCTAATCCAAGCCATAACCTGCTGCACTGGCAGGCGATTATCAGCGCACGCAAAACCATTGCGATTACCGTGCGTGAACTGGCGCCGTTCGACAAACGTCTCGGCGTCACGCAGAAAGAGTATGAAGCTGCCTTTGGCCGCGTGATTAACGCGATGATTGCCGAAGGTTATCAGGTGGTTGCCTTCTCTACCTGTACCGGTATTGATAGCTACGCCAAAGATGACCGCATGGTGGCGCTGACGTTGCGCGATCATGTCGAGCATCCCGAGCATTACCATGTCATCATGGACGAGTTCAACGACCTCGAACTCGGCATCCTCCTCAGCCATTGTCATCTGACCATTGGTACCCGCCTGCACTCCGCCATCATCTCCATGAACTTTGGTACGCCAGCCGTGGCCATCAACTACGAGCACAAGTCGCTCGGCGTGATGAAACAGCTTGGCCTGCCGCAGATGGCCACCGATGTGCAGAGCCTGATGGACGGTTCGCTCATCGATAAAGTGCAGACGGTGCTGGCCGACTACGACAACGTGAAACACAAAGTTGATACCGCGGTGGCGCAGGAGCGTGAGATTGGTAACCGCATTACAGCAGAAATTCTCAACGTCCTGGGGTGAAGTGATGAAGCTGACCTTTTTCACCATGCGTTTTCCTGTTGCCTCTGAGACCTTCGTGCTCAATCAGGTGACGCATTTCATCGACGCAGGCTACGACGTGGAGATTATCTCCGTGTTTCCGGGCGATATGATTAATCGCCATGCCGCGTTCGATGACTACAATTTGGCAGCGAAAACCCACTATTTACTGCCGGAAGAGAAAGTATCCAACCTTGATAAGCTGACGCAGCGTATCGGGTTGATACTGCCGAAAATCACCAAAGGTGCACTGCTGAAGTCGCTGAATGTGCGTCGCTACGGCGCACAGGCCAGCAAACTGCTGCTGCCGGCGATTGTCGCCAACACCAGGCAGCCTTACACCGCCGATGTGTTTCTGGTGCACTTCGGCTATGCCGGCGCGCTGGCTAACAAGCTGCGCGAACTCGGCGTGCTGAAAGGCAAGCAGGCGACGGTGTTCCACGGCGCAGATATTTCGCGTCGTCACATCCTGGAAGAGCACAAGCTCGACTACGTCAACCTGTTCAAACAGAGCGAACTGATGCTGCCTATCAGCCACTTGTGGGAGAACAAGCTGATTGAGATGGGTTGTCCGCGCGCCAAGGTGCACGTCACGCGTATGGGCATCGAGCCGGAGAAGTTTAACTTCCGTCCGCGCGAGGCGTTCCATCAACCGCTGCGCATCGTCTCAGTGGCGCGTCTGACCGAGAAGAAAGGGTTGGATGTGGCGGTGAAAGCCAGCGAAATCCTGCGCAATAACGGCGGCCAGTTCCAGTTCACCATCATTGGTAACGGCGAACAGGATGGCATGATGCGCGAGCACATCGCGCGCGCTGGATTGCAGGATTACGTCACCATGCCGGGCTTCAAGCCGCAGGATGAAATTCGTCAGGCGCTGAATGAGGCGGACATCTTCCTGCTGCCGTCTAAAACCGCCGCAGATGGCGATATGGAAGGCATTCCGGTGGCGCTGATGGAAGCGATGGCGGTTGGCTTGCCGGTGGTGTCGACCTATCACAGCGGCATTCCTGAATTGATTGAGAATGACGTCAGCGGATGGCTGGTGGCCGAAAACGATCCTGATGAGCTGGCAGCGACCTTGCTGCGTCTGTCGCGTGGCGATGTGGATGTGGCACCGGTGGTCGCCGCCGCGCGGCAGAAAGTCGAAACTGAGTTCAATCAGCACATCGCTTACGGTGAGCTGGCGAAAATTCTGGAGCGCATGGTGTGAGCGGATTAAAAAAACAGGCCGTTTGGCTGTTTGGTAGTACCTGTTTTGCCGCATTGCTTCAGGTGTTACAGCTCGCCGTGCTGGCGCGCAAACTGGAAACGCACGAGCTGGGTTTACTGGCGATCATCAATGCGATTCTGGCGGTGGCGACCGTGCTGCAGGATATGGGCATGAGCAGCTATATCGTGCATCGCCAGGATATTAATCGCCGCGAGCAGAGCACCATTTACTGGGTGAACGTGTCGCTCAGTTTCTGCACCGGCTTAATTATGCTGGCGATTGCCTATCCGGTGGCGTGGTTCTATCACTTGCCGGAGCTGGTGGGCCTGATCATGCTCACCAGCCTCAACTTCCTGGTATTGGGACATCTGTCGCAGTATCAGGCGCACTATGTGAAAACCAAACGCATGGTGACGCTGGCGAAGATTGAGATGGCCACCAAGCTGTTCGCGTTCCTGTGTACCGTCGCGATGCTGTATTACACCTCGCTTACCGTGGCGGCGGCGATTCTTGGTCTGTTCATCAACGCCTTCACGCGCATTCTCTGCATGATCTACTTCGGCGAGAAATCGTGGCGACCGACCTGGGAGTTCGACGGCAAAACCTTCGTCAGCGCCGTGCGTTATGGCGTGTATCAGCTCGGTTCGCAGACCATCAATCAGCTGCGTACCCAGGCCGATGCGCTGATCGTCGGTAAAGTGATGGGTGCGGAGATGCTGGGGATTTACTCGCTGGCAAAAGAGCTGATTCTGCAACCGCTGAAGCTGGTTTCGCCGGTGATTAACCGCCTGGCATTGCCGCGCTTCGCTGAGAAGCAGCACGATCCAGAGCAGCTGAAAAAGCTGTTCCTGAAAGGCACCTTCGTCATCATGCTGTTCAGTAGCGCGATGTATCTGGCGATTGGCATTCTTTCCCCAGTCATTGTGCGCGTGCTGTACGGCGCTTCACATGAGCAGGTCTACCATCTGATTCCGCTGATGCTGCTGTTTGGCATGCTGCGCCCGATGGGCGGCTTAACCGGCGCGATTTCGCAGGCCAACGGCCGCACCAATGTTGAGTTTTACTGGAACATTGTGGCGAGCTTAGTGGTGGTTGCGGTGCTGGCGACAACCTACATCTGGCCAAACGTGCTGTATGTGGCGCTGACGCTGTCGATCTCGCAGGTGCTGATTTCGGCCTTTGCCCATCCGTTCTTCATCAAGCCGGTGATTGGCATCCGCTTTATGCCGTATGCGCGTCAGTGGGTTTCGGTGTCGGTGGTGTTTGTTGCGCTGATGATGCTGGTAAACCACTTCAACCTGTTCGTGATGCCGGAATGGTTTGAGGGCTGGCTGTAGTCATCTACATCCAACCCGCGTGATGAATCTCGCCGCTACAGATGACTCAATGTTTACACGGTCCGTAGCGGCGCAATTTATGGCGCATTATCGACACAGCTTCCAGTCATTCTCTGATCTCGTCATCACAAATCCTTTCACGATTTTTCAGCGGTTTAGCGCATCGGTTTCCCATAGGAACTTCGGCGTTTTTACCGGCCAAATTGGCGATTTTTGATGGTGTGACAGAGAGTTAGTGCCGGTTTTTCAGATAAAGATTATACTTGCTCGACCGGCCGATCCTGCATAATCGACCCCACGTATTCACTTCATGAAATGGAATAAATATGACCAAGCTTAAAGCAGTAATCCCCGTTGCGGGTCTCGGTATGCATATGCTTCCTGCGACGAAAGCCATTCCGAAAGAGATGCTGCCAATTGTCGACAAACCAATGATTCAATACATTGTTGACGAATGCGTCGCGGCTGGCATCAAGGAGATTGTGCTGGTCACCCATGCTTCCAAAAATGCAGTGGAAAACCACTTCGATACCACTTACGAGCTGGAAGCGCTGCTAGAAGCGCGCGTTAAACGTCAGCTGCTGAGCGAAGTACAGTCAATCTGTCCGCCGGGCGTGACCATCATGAACGTGCGTCAGGCCAACCCGTTAGGCCTGGGCCACTCTGTGCTGTGCGCGCGTCCAATGATTGGCGACAACCCATTTGTGGTGGTGCTGCCAGACGTGCTGCTGGATGACTCCACCGCTGACCACCTGCGTTATAACCTCGCATCGATGGTTGCTCGCTTCGAAGATACCGGCCACAGCCAGGTGCTGGCGAAACACATGCCGGGCGAAGATCTTACTGAATATGGCGTGCTGACTACCGAAGAGCCGATTGATAACCCAGGCGATATCAGCACCATCACCAGCTTTGTTGAGAAGCCAGAAGCGGGTTCTACCGACTCTGACCTGACCGCAGTTGGCCGTTATGTGCTCTCTGCGGATATCTGGGAAGAGCTGGAGCGCACTGAGCCTGGCGCATGGGGCCGCATTCAGCTGACCGATGCTATCGCCTCTCTGAGCAAGAAGAAGCCAGTTGATGTGCAGCTGCTGACCGGTACCAGCTACGACTGCGGTCGTAAACTCGGTTATATGCAGGCATTCGTCTCTTACGGCTTGCGTAACAACGATCAGGGCCGCGATTTCCGCGAATCTATTCAGAAAATCCTGGCGAAATAAGCTTTCTCATTCTCTACCGCGCCTTTAGCGCGGTTTAAAGGAGTACACATGGCTATTTTGGTAACGGGCGGAGCGGGTTACATCGGCTCCCATACGGTGCTGGCGCTGTTAGAGCGCGGCGACGACGTTGTGGTCCTGGATAACCTTTGCAATGCTTCCCGCGAAGCCATCAACCGCGTGGAAAAGCTCTCAGGCAAAAAAGCGGTGTTCGTCGAAGGCGATATCCGCGATCGCGCCTGCCTGCGTGACCTGTTTGCCACTAACGATATCAGCGCTGTGATTCACTTCGCTGCACTAAAAGCCGTTGGTGAATCCACGCGCATGCCGCTGGAATATTACGAAAACAACGTGGCTGGCACCGTGGTGCTGCTGGAAGAGATGCGCGCGGCTGGCGTGTGGAACTTCATCTTCAGCTCATCTGCGACCGTTTATGGCGCAGATGCACCGGTTCCTTACGTGGAAACCACGCCAATCGGCGGCACCACCAGCCCATACGGTACCTCGAAGTTGATGATCGAATTCGTGATGCGCGACTTCGCTAAAGCCGATCAGAACTTCAAGGCCATCGCACTGCGTTACTTCAACCCGGTTGGCGCGCATGAATCTGGTGAAATCGGTGAAGACCCAACCGGCATTCCTAATAACCTGCTGCCGTACATCGCGCAGGTGGCGATTGGCCGTCTGGAGAAGCTGGGCGTGTTTGGCGATGATTACGACACGCCAGATGGCACCGCACAGCGCGACTACATTCACGTTGTCGACCTGGCAGAAGGGCACCTTAAAGCGCTGGACCACTTAGCCAAAGTTGAAGGCTATAAAGCTTACAACCTCGGCGGCGGCGTGGGCTTCTCCGTGCTGGAGATGATCAAGGCGTTTGAGAAAGCGTCCGGTAAGCCGATTCCGTTCGAGTTTAAACCACGCCGTGACGGCGATTTGCCAGCGTTCTGGGCAGATGCCACGCTGGCGAACAACGAACTGGACTGGCGCGTGACGCGCGGGATCGATGCCATGATGCGTGATACGTGGAACTGGCAGTCGAAGAATCCGAATGGATTTGAGTAACATTACAGCGGGCCCAACGCCCGCATTTTTAACACCTCGTCTGAAAATCACTTCTAAGCTTTCATCAAAATCTGATTGAGTTGAATTATTGACTCAGCAAACATCACCTCCGACCCAAAGCGGTCAATACTTAAACTAACACCCCGGTAAAATCTGTAATTTGTTCGTCATTGAACTTTACGAGTGGTAGAATTCTTAGCTGCTTACCGTTAAACCCTATTTATCGGTTTCGGTAATAAAGAATAGAGTTAACAGCAAGATAGCAGCATTAAAGCCGGTGCGCTTTTAATTAAATTTTGCCTTAAACATCAGCTATGTGGGAGCTGCAACCCAAGGGCGGTAGCGTGGCTGAATGACACAGTAGAATAATTCCAATTGGTATAAGCCTCACTGAGCGAGTCAGGAAAAACGGGACGTTATGAAAATCTTAATTACAGGTGGTGCAGGATTTATCGGTTCGGCAGTAGTTCGTCATATTATCAACCATACCAATGATGAAGTGATTAACGTCGATAAATTGACCTATGCTGGCAACCTTGAATCACTGAAAGCTGAAAGCCAAAACGCGCGTTATAACTTCAGAAAAGTTGATATTTGTGATGGTGTAGCTTTACTGAACGTATTCAACGAATTTCAGCCTGATGCGGTAATGCATCTGGCAGCAGAGAGCCATGTTGATCGCTCTATTACTGGACCATCAGAATTCGTTCAGACGAATGTCGTCGGAACCTATGCGTTACTGGAAGCAAGCCGCCAATATTGGGCTGCATTGGACGCTGATAAAAAACAGGTTTTTCGTTTCCACCATATCTCTACAGATGAAGTGTATGGCGACTTACCTCATCCTGATGAAACATCAGGTGAGCTTCCATTGTTCACTGAAGAAACCCCGTACGCACCAAGCAGCCCATACTCTTCTACCAAAGCCGCAAGCGACCATCTGGTTCGCGCATGGGGCCGCACCTACGGCTTGCCGATCGTTGTGACCAACTGTTCCAACAACTACGGCCCTTACCATTTCCCGGAAAAACTCATCCCGCTTATCATCAGCAATGCGCTGGAAGGAAAACCGCTGCCAATTTATGGTAAAGGTGACCAAATTCGCGATTGGCTGTATGTAGAAGATCATGCTCGTGCGCTTTATACCGTAGTGACGCAGGCGAAAACTGGCACCACTTACAACATCGGCGGCCATAACGAGAAGCAAAATCTCGAAGTGGTGCACAAGGTATGTGAACTGCTGGATGAGCTGCGTCCGAAAGAGACTTCATACGCTCAGCAAATTACCTATGTTGCAGATCGTCCGGGCCACGATCGTCGCTACGCGATTGACGCTTCGAAAATTGAACGCGATCTCGGATGGAAACCGCAGGAAAGCTTTGAGTCCGGCTTACGTAAAACCGTGCAGTGGTATCTCGACAACCAACAGTGGGTTGAGCATGTTAAAAGCGGGGCGTATCAAAACTGGATTGAGCAAAACTACGAGAAGCGTAGCTAATGAAAATTTTGCTATTAGGTAAAAATGGGCAGGTTGGTTGGGAACTGCAGCGTGCTTTGGCACCGTTGGGTGAGATCATTGCTTTAGATCGTCATTCAACAGATTACTGCGGCGATTTAACTGATCCTACCGGCATCGAAAAAACGGTACGGGATATTAAGCCTAACGTGATTGTGAATGCCGCGGCTTATACGGCTGTCGATAAAGCTGAAAGCGATTTGCACAATGCTGAGTTGATCAACGCAACCAGCGTAAAAGCATTGGCCTGCGCGGCGCGTGATGTCGGGGCGTTACTGGTTCACTACTCAACGGATTATGTTTTTGATGGCAGCGGCGAGCGTCCCTGGAACGAAGACGATGCGACTGCACCACTGAATGCTTATGGCAAGACTAAGCGTCAGGGTGAAGAAGCGATCATCGCCAATGCACCACACTATTTAATTTTGCGCACCAGTTGGGTCTATGCCGCCAAAGGCAATAACTTCGCTAAAACGATGATTCGTTTGGCGCAGGAACGAGAAGCCCTATCTGTCATCAACGATCAATTCGGTGCGCCAACCGGCGCAGAATTGATTGCGGACAGTACCGCGCATGCAATCAAAGCGACTCTGGCTAATCCTGAAAAATCGGGCATTTATAATCTTATCGCTTCAGGCGTGACAACCTGGCACGCCTATGCCGAGTTCGTGATTAATTGTGTCCGTGAAAAAGGTCTAGAGCTGAAAGTAAAAGCGGTGAACACCGTTGAAACTGCAGCTTTCCCTACGCCAGCAAAACGCCCATCTAATTCAAGGCTCAATACCAGCAAGTTCACCAGCGCTTTTGAATTAACGCTTCCGGAATGGAAGGTTGGTGTAAAACGTATGCTGGATGAACTTTATAATTAAGCAGTATTGAGACAGATTACTAAATTAAAGGATAACGTTGTGAATAGTAAAAAAGGAATCATCCTTGCTGGCGGTTCAGGAACACGCCTTTATCCAGTGACGATGGCCGTCAGTAAGCAGCTATTGCCAATTTACGATAAGCCAATGATTTACTATCCGCTCAGCACTCTGATGTTAGCGGGCATTCGTGACATTTTAATTATCAGCACGCCGCAGGATACGCCGCGTTTTGAAAGCCTGCTTGGCGACGGTTCCCAATGGGGCTTAAACATTCAGTACAAAGTGCAGGAAAGTCCAGACGGTTTGGCGCAAGCTTTCATTTTGGGTGAAGAGTTCATCGGTAACGATAACTGCGCGTTAATTCTAGGCGATAACATTTTTTATGGTCACGATTTACACAAGCAGCTCGAAGAAGCCTCAAGTAAAAAAAGTGGTGCGACAGTATTCGCTTATCATGTTCACGATCCAGAACGTTATGGTGTTGTTGAGTTTGATGAAACTGGGAAAGCTGTTTCACTAGTAGAGAAGCCTACTGAACCTAAAAGTAGCTATGCGGTAACGGGCTTATATTTCTATGACAATAGCGTTGTTGAATTGGCTAAAAATCTTAAGCCTTCACCACGTGGTGAGTTAGAAATTACTGATATTAATAACTTGTATTTAGAAAAGGGTGAATTGTCAGTGTCCATTATGGGGCGCGGTCACGCCTGGTTAGATACAGGGACTCACCAGAGCCTGATTGAAGCGAATAACTTTATACAAACCATCGAAACCCGTCAGGGCCTTAAAGTTGCATGCCCGGAAGAAATTGCGTTCCGTATGGGCTTTATTGATGCTGAAAAATTGAAAGAGCTGGCGCAACCGCTGCTGAAAAATGATTACGGCAAATACCTGATGGCGCTCTATAACGGAAAGCTCTAATGAAGATTATTGATACTGATATTCCTGATGTGAAAATCATTGAGCCAGCCGTTTTTGGTGATGAAAGAGGTTTCTTTATGGAAACCTGGCAACAGAAGAAATTTGAAGAGCTGGTGTGTCCACGGACCTTTGTACAGGATAACCATTCAAAATCTTCAAAGGGTATTTTGCGTGGTTTACATTATCAAACCACAAATACACAAGGTAAACTCGTCAGAGTTGTCTCTGGTGAAGTGTATGATGTCGCAGTTGATATGAGAAAGTCCTCACCAACTTTTGGAAAATGGGTTGGTGTATACCTGTCAGCTGATAATAAGCGTCAGCTGTGGGTTCCAGAAGGCTTTGCTCATGGTTTTTATGTTACATCTGAAAGTGCTGAATTTGTTTATAAATGTACTGATTATTATAATCCTAAAAATGAACATTCATTACTTTGGAACGATTCAGTTCTCAATATCACTTGGCCAATCGATGCAAATGAAACCCCCGCGCTTTCTGCTAAAGATAAAGACGGAACGCCATTTGCACAAGCAGTGACATTTGATTGATTCCCGAAACTAAGGATGAGGATTAACTCATCCTTTTTTTATATAGCTGATGATGATGAGCGATAAAGGAAAAATAAGTATCCTGATGGGTACTTATAATGGTGAAAAATATTTAGAAAAGCAACTGCGTTCCATTGCTTCTCAAACTTATACTAATTGGACGCTCATTGTTTCTGATGATGGTTCAACAGATAGCACCTGTGAAATCATTACCCGCTTTGCCAAAGAATTTTCTGAAGGCAGAGTTATCCTGTTTCAGGGGCCAGGTAAAGGATTTGCTGCGAATTTCTACAACCTGCTTAATAGAAAAGATATTGATTCGCCGTTCTATGCCTTCTGTGATCAGGATGACATTTGGTGTAACAATAAGCTGGAAGAGGCTATTAATCAGTTAACAACAAATGATTTCTCTACTGACAACTATGCTTTATATGGCTCCCGCACAAAGCTAATTGATTCTGACGAAGTTAATATTGGTTATTCACCCTGTTTTCTCAAAGAATTTACTTTTAGTAATGCACTTTTGCAAAGTTATGCGGGCGGCAACACGATGGTTTTTAGTCGTGGACTAAAAACGGTGTTTGAGACATTCCCTGCCAACCTTCCGATTGTTTCTCATGACTGGATTTTGTATATCATATGCAGTGCAATGAATGGAACAGTAATCTACGATCGGGAACCAAAGATTCTCTACCGCCAGCATGGGCAGAATTTAGTGGGCAGCAACACGGGTATTTTGTCTAAGCTCACAAGATTTAATCGTTTGTTTGCAGGTGAATTTAAATGCTGGAGCGAAAAAAATTGTATGGCGCTTGAGTGTTTGAAAGACAGAATGCCGGCTGACAACAGACGTGATTACGAAAGATTTAGTGCTTTGAATGGAAGTCTTTTGAAACGAATTACTAACTTTATTAAGGGTGGATTTTATAGACAAAGCTTCATTGAAACATGTGCTTTCTTTATCATGAATCTCTTTAGGAAATTAGTTTAACCATCGACGGTGTTAATATGAAAAGAATTATTTTTATGATTATCAGGTTTTTCCTGAAAATTGTAATTTATCTATATTATGGCGTACTATCAATTCGCGATGATATTAAGACAAAAAAATATACGAATATTAAAGTCAAGAATGACTTCACGGGTGGCAAGGTTATGCTGCTTGCGCTCTATGAGAAATCATCGCTTAGAAATGATACACTTGAGCTGTTAAAAGAAGCGAAGCGCAATAATGTATTTGTTATTGCCGTTAATACCTTAAGGTTAGAAGAACAAAATTACCCTTCTGAGTTAACCGATGTTTATATAGAGCGTGATAATTACGGGCGTGATTTCGGCAGCTATAAAGCAGGGATGAAATATTTCTACGATGCAGGTTTTGAAGAAAAATGTGAACGGTTACTTATCATCAATGACAGTGTGTTTTTCTCAAAGAAAGGCTTGCCTGAATTTGTTAAAAATTTATTTGATACTAACGTTGAAGTAATCGGTGCTACAGAAAACAGTCAGCACTCTCATCACCTTGGCTCATTCTGTATTTCAGTAGCAGGAAAAATAACTAAGAATGAAAAATTCAAAAGTTTTTGGTTAAACTATAAGTCATCGAACGTTAGACCTTTAGTAATAAAAAGAGGTGAGTTCGGTTTAAGTAAGCTTCTTAAATCACTGGTTAATTCAGAGCAAAATTTCAAGTCTCTTTTCAATGTCTCGTTCATGGAGAAAAAGCTTAGCAGTGATGAGGTTTTCTATGAGAATTACTATTACTATCGTCGTGAAGGTGTCAGTGCCTGGACAAATAAATCCATTACCGGCTTAATCGCAAGTGATGAAGTCTTATCATCTTATTATAATAAATACATTCTCTCTAATAAGAGAACTGAAAAGTTGGTATTTGCAAGTGACAATGTTGTGGAATACAACTCTGTTGATAAAGAATATTCAACACTAAGCTCAAGCAAGGTTGATTACTTAGAAGCAGTGAATTTCTTCAGAAATTACTCGCACAAAGAAGCATTGCTAAACAGCCAGTTCAAACAAAGATTGATATCTTTGTATCTGGATGAATTTACGATGGGGTCGCAAATCCACGTTAATTGCCTCGCATTGCATAATTGTGGTTTACCTATAATTAAGCTTGATTTGATGTTCCGCTGCGTTTGTAGCATGAATGATATTATCAAGTTAAGAGATCAGCTTGATGAATCTCAAAGGGAAGAGTTTATGACACTTATCTTGGCTCGTCTGTGCGGTGATAAGTTCCTTGTCGGATTAAATCGTCTGGCGTACCAATTTGGAATTTTGTAATGTCGAATAAGCAAAAATCAGTAGGGTGGGATGACTTCACCTCTGCGTTAAGAAACTTTCACGTTGTAAAAGTGATGGGTGGTCAGGACATTAAGATGCGATACAAACGGTCCAAGATGGGGCCGTTTTGGATCACAATTAGTATGGCAGTTATGATCACGACCATGGGATTAGTTTTTGGTAATCTTTTCAAAACCAATGTCAAAGAGTTTTTGCCCTATCTAACTCTTGGTTTGATAACATGGAGTTTTATCCAAAGCTCCATCTCAGAAGGTTGTGATGCCCTGATATCTTCAGAAGGGATTATTAAGCAGTTACCTGTTCCATTACACGTTCACGTGATGCGTGTAATTTGGAAAAACTTCATCATCTTCCTGCACAATATCGTTATATTCCCTCTGGTTCTGATTGCAGTGCAGAAAAGTGTAGACTGGACTGTTTTCCTGGTGATACCTGGTTTTATCCTGCTGATTTTGAATTTAACCTGGGCATTAATGATTCTTTCGATGATTTGTGCGCGCTTCCGTGATATGACACAAATTGTGTTAAGTATTATGCAGGTTATTTTCTATCTGACCCCAGTAATTTGGATGCCGAAACTTCTCTCACACAGTGCTGCCGCAGCATTACTCACCTTTAACCCTCTTTATCATTTGATTGACTTGGTAAGAGGTCCATTATTAGGTGAGATCCCAATGATGAGCAGTTACATCATTGCTGGCGTTATGGCAGTAGTCGGTTTGGCTCTATCGATTGCGATGACGAGCAAATATAAATACCGCGTTCCTTATTGGGTGTAATGTAATGGCTATTATTAAATTTGAAAACGTGGGTATTGATTTCCCAATATTCAACGCCCAGGCAAGATCGATTAAAAAGAACTTTATCAATTTTGCTACCGGTGGAAAGGTTGGTCAGCACGATGGTAAAGTTGTGGTTTCGGCCCTTAATAATCTTAACTTCGAAATCAAAGATGGCGAGCGAGTCGGGCTAATTGGCCATAATGGTGCGGGTAAAACAACGCTGCTAAGGATGTTTAGTAAAGTCTATCATCCAACCAGCGGCAGCGCTAAGATTGAAGGCGACATTGGTTCGTTAATTTCTATTTCATTAGGGATCAATCAGGAATTTACGGGAAGAGAAAATATCTATATTCGCGGTGCCTTATTAGGATTGCGGAAAAAAGAAATCGATACGCGAATTGAAGAGATCATTGAATTCACCGATCTGGGTGACTTCATTGACATGCCTGTTCGTACTTACTCGTCTGGTATGCAGATGCGTTTAGGGTTTAGTGTTAGTACTATTTTTACTCCCGAAATCCTCCTTATGGATGAATGGCTATCTGTAGGCGACGAAGGCTTTAAAGAAAAAGCTGAAACTCGATTAACCAATATTATTAATGCAACGAAGATATTGATTCTTGCAAGCCATAGTAACGAATTGTTAAGAAAAACCTGTACAAGAATTCTTTGGCTCGAGCACGGCACGGTAAAAATGGACGGTACTCCAGAGGAAGTGTTGCCGTTATATTTCAAGTCAAATATCAAAAAAGGTGATTTGTTAACCAATACATAATCATCCACATTTCTTGTGTGTTTTATCATCGCACCATTCACTACCTTTATTGGTGATAGATGAGTTAACATATTTGCCACTTCAATCACAAACTTGTGTTTGTGACGGTAACTTCAGACAGGAGTAGATAATGTCCAAGCAACAAATCGGTGTTGTCGGTATGGCAGTTATGGGCCGTAACTTGGCTCTTAACATTGAGAGCCGCGGCTACACAGTCTCTATTTTCAACCGTTCACGCGAAAAGACGGATGAAGTCATCGCTGAGAACCAAGGCAAGAAACTGGCACCTTTTTACACCGTTGAAGAGTTTGTTGAATCGCTGGAAAAACCACGTCGTATCCTTTTGATGGTACAGGCTGGTGAAGCTACAGATAAAACGATTGCTTCTTTGACCCCGCATTTGGACAAGGGCGACATCTTGATTGATGGTGGTAACACCTTCTATAAAGATACTGTCCGCCGTAACAAAGAACTTTCTGATCAGGGCTTCAATTTCATTGGTACCGGTGTTTCCGGTGGTGAAGAGGGCGCACTGAAAGGGCCTTCCATCATGCCTGGCGGCCAGAAAGAAGCATATGAATTGGTTGCACCAATTTTAGATAAGATTGCTGCTCGTGCGGAAGATGGCGAAGCTTGTGTTGCTTACATCGGTCCGAACGGTGCTGGTCACTATGTAAAAATGGTGCATAACGGCATCGAATACGGTGATATGCAGCTGATTGCTGAAGCTTATGCACTGTTGAAAGGCGCGTTAGGCCTCGACAATGAAGAGCTGGCAAAAACCTTTACTGACTGGAACAACGGTGAGTTAAGCAGCTACTTAATCGACATCACCAAAGATATCTTCACTAAGAAAGATGAAGACGGTAAATACCTGGTTGATGTGATTCTGGATGAAGCCGCTAACAAAGGCACCGGTAAGTGGACTAGCCAGAGCTCACTGGATCTCGGCGAGCCGCTCTCACTGATCACTGAGTCAGTATTTGCACGCTACCTTTCTTCTCTGAAGACCCAACGTGTTGCAGCTTCTAAAGTGCTGAGCGGCCCTCAGGTTAAAGAATTTACTGGCGATAAGGCTGAGTTCGTCGAGAAAGTCCGTCGCGCTCTTTATCTGGGCAAGATCGTTTCCTATGCTCAGGGCTTCTCACAGTTGCGCGCTGCGTCGGAAGAGAATAACTGGGATCTGCAATACGGTGAAATTGCGAAGATTTTCCGTGCCGGATGCATTATTCGTGCGCAATTCCTGCAGAAGATTACTGATGCATACGCACAGGACGCTAACATTGCTAACCTGCTGCTGGATCCTTATTTCAAGAACATTGCAGATGAGTACCAGCAGGCGCTGCGTGATGTAGTGTCTTACGCCATTCAGAACGGTATTCCAACGCCGACCTTCTCAGCTGCTATTGCTTACTACGATAGCTATCGTTCAGAAGTTCTGCCGGCAAATCTGATTCAGGCTCAGCGTGATTATTTCGGTGCGCATACTTATAAGCGCATTGATAAAGATGGCGTATTCCACACTGAGTGGTTGGATTAAACTATAGAAAAAAAGCCTCTTTAAGAGGCTTTTTTTTAAACTGACATTGGCTGTATCAAAAATGATGACAGATAATTATGTTTCGAGTTGTCTGCAATAATAATTTCTTCTGAAAGGAGATGATCATAGATTTCAGGGTTAAATTCCTTGAGGAAGCCCGTTCTGAAAAAACAAGCGTTAGGTGTTATTTCTGATGATACTGAGAATGTATGTTTTTCAGCAATGACTTTAATTAGTTCATTTACACCATCACATCTAAATAGATTAACTCTTTTGTTATGTATTTCGTAATCTAATAAACACGTTGTGACTGTAGAAATACCATACTCACAGTATGGTATTAAATCATCAGAACCTTCTATTCCACCGAAATAAATATCTTTATCCATTCCATATAAATATATATTTTTAGGTCTGTAATCTAACGCATTTGAACTGAATGCATGTTCAGATAGTTCTGCAGGGTGAACACACCAAATAAAAACTTCCGCAGGGTTATTTTTAGCATAATTAAATATTTCAGCATAAAAAGCCCTTTTATCTGAAGGTGAATATAGATACCAATTAGTATTAGACGTGATTAAAGTGAATTTTGGTAACTGCCTTGTTTTGTAAGATCCTTTTTTTATTGTTCTTGGATATCCAAATCCCTGATCGCCAAACCACTGTAGCTTTTTATCAGAAATTGATGGCAACATACCACCAAAACCAAAGTAATGTGAACGTGTACTTATTAGTTTTGAGTCATCAGCTAAGTTTATTCCTGTCTGGAACATGCCATGTGGGATTTCGTATATAGGTAATTTCACCTTCAAACAAGCAGAGACAATTTCATTAATTGTAATAGGAATGAATGGAACTACATAGCCCAAGAAAACCACTGCCTTATCCATATTTGGTAAAAGTCCAGCAACAGAATCTTTGTCAAGTATGAATTTTATTTTACTTTCTGGGTTTAATGTTAAATACTCTCTTGCAATTAATTCAAAGTTTTCGGAATATATGTAACTTTCATAACGACTTTGCTCTGCAACAATTAAGGCAAGTTCAAAGTGAGACCTATTAAATGGCAAGTAGATAATGTGACTATCATTCCTATTATTTCCAGCAGAAGTAAAGATACCTTTGATAGTGAAATTATTCATAAACTGTAACCTGCAATTGCTGAGTCATATGCTTTAAGCGAAGCGTTAGTAATAGCTTCCGGATTATCAAATAAATAAGAAAGAGTTGCATACCATTCATCCTCAGTGGAGCATATCCAACCATTTTCGTTATTTTTAATACAATCAACGTATTCTGCAACGGAAGATGCAATAACAGCAACACCCTGAGATGCGGCTTCTATAAACTTGATATTTGATTTAGCATCATTAAAAACTGTTTTTTCTAACGGGACTAAAACGATGTCATGTTTATTAATTTCAGAAAGCATTTCATTAAAATTAACTAATGGTAAAAAATTACACTCTACACCGAGATGTGAAAATATAGACGTTTGGTCGCTAACCATACCTAAGAAACTCAAACAAAACTTATTAGGATAATCTTGCGCCAGTTTCATCAGGGGGCCACTGATTGTACTATAGTCCTTTAAGTGAGTTTTTGATCCTGATAAATACAACACCCGGACTTTTCTACTAATAATTTTTTTGCCTAAACTCTCTCTGGGAAGAAAATACTCTCGAGGTAATTTGTTTTTAGAGATTGTGATGTTCTCAATCAAATCAGAATGTAAATTGGCGATGGTTTTAGTTGAACATACCATCTGGTCTGCGCCTAATAAAATAGATGAGTCTCTGGTCATATCCTTAAGTATTTGATGGTAATCAGAAATACCTGAGCGAACAGCCCCTTTGTACTCCGAGTAATCTGGAAGTAAAAGATCATCCACATCAATTATGATTTTTACATTCAAAGTACGGCAAAGATGCATAAAGTATTTTGTTTTTCGGCTACCATTACTGGGGCGGATGAATACCATCTCTTTTGCTGTAAAAATCTCTTTAACGGAGTCCAGAAAACTCGTGTCCTGATGGATGATTACCGAAGAATTTTTTCGCACTTCTGGGAAGTATCCGCGATAAAGAAAAGAAGCATTTGTCTTAACAGTGTCAAAGAAAATTATTGATTGTCCAGATTCAAAGCGTTCTGATTTTTTTATAGCACGAAAATTAGGTTCAAAAAATTCGCGCCCTTCTTTGTATCCATATGTATAGTAATGATAAGTCCCCGACAATCCGGAGTTTTTTATATCTTGATAGAATGAAAGATATTGTTTTTCATCTAATAAAAGACTTTTGATATACGCATCTGATAAGTCCGGACGCGACCTTGCAAGATTGGATAAAAAATCCGCGAACTGGTCTTGTGAGGGCACATGCGTACTATTCTGTGATTGTGAGTTCGAAGCCGGGTCACTCCGAAGTAGTTTAAAAACAGACGAATATTTCATATGAGTTCAATCTATCAATGGGTTGAAAAAAGAGGATAAAGTCGCCATCCGTTATCATCACGCTTGGGATTTTTCAAATTCGAATGTTATGCTAATGTCCTGGTAAGTGTAAAATTATATTTCTTCGGAGCGTTCATATCAAGGTTTATGATGTGTTGAACAAGCGATATTAAAATGTGTATATGATAAATTAGTAAAAGAGTTAGTGTTAATAAACAATCATAGTTTTAATGTTACTTTGCGAGTTGATAAAATGAACTATTTGAAGCAACTGTACCAGCAGCATGAAGGTAAATCTTCGGATAAATGGGATATTTATCTCGATGTATATGATGAACTTTTTTTTGACCGGCGCTCTAATGTGTCAAGTTTTTTAGAAATTGGCGTACAAAACGGAGGTTCGCTTGAAATTTGGAGTAAATACTTTTCTTCGGCTCAACATCTGGTTGGCTGTGATATAAATCCTGATTGTGCCAAATTAAATTATGACAATCCTTCAATCGAAGTGGTAATAGGAAACTCATCAACAGTTGAAATAAAAGAAAAAATTTTATCAATTTCCTCTGCATTTGATGTGATCATTGATGATGGCTCACATTTTTCTTCGGATATAATAAAATCTTTCTTGCTTTACTTTCCATTAATTGCTGATGATGGGATATATATCATTGAAGATCTTCATGCAAGTTATTGGGAAAGCTTTGAAGGTGGGTTGTATTATCCCTATTCTTCAATGTCATTCTTAAAAAAACTTGCAGATGTTCCAAATCAGGAGCATTGGGGTGTTAAGCGTGATGCGAAAGATTATTTATCTCCATTTTATCGTTTTTATAATTGTGAATCCATTGATAGTGTAGACTACTCAACTATTCATTCAGTTACTTTTGTGAATTCATTATGTGTAATAAAAAAGAAAAAATCAGAAAGTAACATTCTTGGTTCTCGTCATATCGCAGGAACTGAGTGGGATGTTTTTTCAAGAAATAAAAACTCGCAGGGTTTAAAAATAAATTGTATACCACAAGAGAAAAACATCTGGAGCCAACTTGATACATTCCCTGAAATGGAATGGACAAAGTTAGTTACGAATGGAGTTGATAACGAAAATATTAATATTTCTTTGCAACAACAAATTGAACTTTCTCAACATGAATTAAATGTTAAGATTAAAACTTTGCTCAATGAGATTAGTCAAAAAGAGTTGTCTTACGAAAACTTATTAGAAGAAAATGCTCGTATTTCTGTGAAGCTAAAAAATATTACTACAGAAAATCATGCAATACTAACCTCTAATAGCTGGAGGATTACCCAGCCTCTAAGAGCTTTAATGAGAAAGTTTAAACGTAACTGAGTACTGGTTTTTATTGAAATTGAACAAAATTTGTTGGCCCACTTATCTTGTTGGGCCAAATATTCAACCCTATTTAGTTCTAGAATTACACCACCAACAACTCCCCCCGTCTCCCAGCATTCTCCCCAGCCAGCCTCACCACCAACATCCCCGCCGTCACAAACTTGGTCAAATTCCTCGCATACAACACGCCACCAAACTCTGCCACCAGCGGCATCACCTGGTCAGTAATGGGATCAACAACCTCCGCCACTACTTCCCCAGCCTTAATCCACTCGCCCAAATTACGTCGGTAAAACACCAATCCAGATTGCGCCGCATGAATATACTCACATCCCGCCAGCGCCGTCGCCGGATGAATCAGGGCAGGGGATTCACCTACTTCACCCGCAATATATCCGCCCTCAATCAGCGCATTGATAATCGCGTCGGCATCTTTCTCCGCCATCTCAGGCGATACATCCGCGACACCGCGCAGTTCCAGCGTCACCGGCAGCAAGCCGCGCGGCATCGGATACTCATCACCAAAACGCTCTGCCAATGTTAGCCACGGCTCACAGCAAGCCTCATCAAACGGTTCACCGCCAGATATCTGCGCCAGCAACTGCACTTCACTGCCTAACCAACGCGCCAACGGTTCAATGTCCGGCCATGCGTGCGGCGTGGTGTAGAGGTGTGGCAGCGCATCCCAGTCACAATGCAGATCAATCATCAAATCGGCTTGGCTCGCCATACGCATCAGCGTAAAGCGCTGGGCATCCAGTTCGGTGCGGGCAATGCGGTCACGATAATGGCGATCAATCGCTTCCCTGATCAGGCGTTTGTTTTCGTATTCACTTTGCGTCAGTGAGCCAGCGAGTTCCTCAACCAAGGCTTCACCCAATGCCGGGAAGCGGCGGTTAAAGTCTTGTCCTGATAACGTATGGAAACGCCCGAGATGGCTACCGTGCCAGTGTT
Organism: Pantoea sp. GCM10028869; assembly: GCF_042666835.1. Classification (NCBI taxonomy): domain Bacteria; kingdom Pseudomonadati; phylum Pseudomonadota; class Gammaproteobacteria; order Enterobacterales; family Erwiniaceae; genus Pantoea; species Pantoea sp. GCM10028869. Next base: position 547,184 of record NZ_JBHTGO010000004.1, read on the forward strand.
GTCCCATGGCTAAAGGATTCGCCACCGGCACCAATGTGATTTTGGCTTTGAGTTGTCCGGCAGATTCCAGCGCCAGCAGTTTCTGTTTCAAGTACCATGCCACCGCCATGCCCGGCAGTTCATCGCCGTGCAGCGCAGCCTGAATATAGACGCGTTGCTGCGAATCCGTACCGAAGTGGAAGCTGACAATTTCGCGTTGCGTGCCCAGCGAGGCGCTTAATAGAGGATGATGTTGTTGTTGCATAACGCTATCGATGTCCTTTATTCATGGCACGCTTTCAGCGACGCCAGATGCATTTTCTGATGGAATTATAGTGCTGAGTGCAAAAAGGGCGGCAAAAAAGCCGCCCAAAAGATTACTGCTGGATGGAGATGTCAGTTGCGAAGTACTTTTTCTGAATTTTATCGAAAGTGCCGTTCTTCTTCAGTTCGGCAAACGCGTTATCCAGTGCGGTTTTCAGTTCGGTGTCGCCTTTACGCAGACCAATCGCGGTGCCCGGACCGATAATCGGATCCTGCACAATCGGGCCGGCCAATTCGAAATCTTTGCCCTGCGGATGTTTCAGGAAACCATTGGCGGCTTGAGCAGCATCGGTAAACACCACATCAAGACGACCCGAAATCAAATCGCTCTCAACTTGTGCCTGATCGCCATAAGGCACAACCTGCACGCCATGCGGCTGCCATTTGGCCAACGCATAACGCTCCTGCACGGTGCCTTGTTCAACGCCCACGGTTTTGCCTTTCAGCGATTCAGCAGTTGGCAGCAAGCCAGATCCTTTACGCGCAATCAGCTGCGTATGGGTGTCGTAGAGCGGCACGGTGAAATCAATCTGCTTCAAACGTTCTTCGGTGATGCCCATATCCGACAAGATGGCGTCGAACTTACGCGCTTTCAGCGCCGGGATCATGCCATCGAACTGGCTCTCCACCCACACGCATTTTGCCTGCATCTGCTGGCACAGCGCATTGCCGAGATCGATATCAAAACCGACCAGTTTGCCCTGTGGCGTTTTGGATTCGAAAGGAGGATAGGTGGGATCCACTGCGAAACGCACCTGATCAATTTTTGCCTGTGCGCCAAACGCGCAACCTGCCAGCACAGCCAGCGCCAGCGTGTGACGCAGGCGGGCGGTTAAACGAGAACTTGCCATAATATCGGTCTTCTTTGGATGTGATGTTGAGTCAGAAAGAGTACCGCTCAGGGCCTGGCAAGGCAATTAGAGGATTATTTTCATCACGTTACCATTATGCAGTGCCTGGTAATCTGCAATGTTGAGCACTACCGATTGCTCCAGCAATCCGGCATTGAAGGCGATTTCGTCATAGCGTTCAAACAGCAGCGGATCGACCACCAGCTGTAAATCAGGATGGAAGCTAAACGGCGGAATAGCCCCAAATACGCAGCCGGTCAGCGTATCCACTTCCGCAGGCGAGGCCAGCGAAGCGCGTCGACCGCCAACCGCTGCAGCAACCTTGCTGAGATCCGCTTGCTGATCGGCAGGCAGCACCGCCAGCACATGTTGCTTGATGCCGTTGCCTTTCACATGACACACCAGCGCCTTCGCGCCTTGCCCTACTTCCGTGCCACGAATTGCCGCCACCGCTTCGCACTTGCCGGTCGCTTCATGCTCCATCACACGATAGCGCGCCTGATGTTGGTCGAGCAGGGCGATCAGTTTTTCATGGGTGGTCATGGTGTTTTCCATGCTGATGAATAGCGTAGGGTGCGCATTTATGCGCGCCTGGGACATTGGTCGCCATGAATGGCGACCCTACGAAACGTTATTTATGACGCGCGCGCAGATTATTGATGATGGTGCTCAAATCCAGCTCCTGATCCTGCAGCAGCACCATCAGGTGATAAAGCAGATCCGAAGCTTCATTGGTCAGCTCGTGACGATCGTTAACCGTTGCAGCCAACGCCGTTTCCACGCCTTCTTCACCCACCTTCTGCGCGATACGCTTGGTGCCGCTGGCATAAAGCTTCGCGGTGTACGAACTCTCTGGATCGGCGCTTTTGCGCGAAGCCAGCAGCTGCTCCAGCTGATAGAGGAACGTCCAGTCTGGCGCAGCCGGTGAGAAGCAGCTGGAAGTGCCGAGATGGCAGGTTGGGCCAATCGGATTGGCCAGCACCAGCAGCGTGTCGTTGTCGCAGTCCGGCGTAATGCTCGCCACTTGCAGGAAGTGGCCCGAGGTTTCGCCTTTGGTCCATAAACGGTTTTTGGTGCGAGAGAAGAAGGTGACGTTGCCCTCGCTGAGGGTTTTTTGCAGCGCTTCTTCATTCATATAACCGTGCATCAGCACTTCGCCGGAAACGTTGTGCTGGACGATAACGGGCATCATGCCCGCGGTTTTGACCCAATCCAGCCTGGCCAGTTGTTCTGCAGTTAACACGCGCGAATCTCCACACCGTTGTCGATCAGGAAGTTTTTCAACTCGCCGATATTGATAATTTGTTTGTGAAACACCGAAGCCGCCAGCGCGCCATCGACGTTCGCCTGCACAAAGGCGTCAAGGAAGTGCGGCATCGTGCCTGCGCCGCCGGAGGCGATCAGCGGCACTTTGCACACATCGCGCACTTTCTTCAGCTGCACCAGATCGTAGCCGTTACGCACGCCATCCTGGTTCATCATGTTGAGTACGATTTCACCCGCGCCCAGCTTCTGCACTTCCTGTACCCAATCCAGAGTTTCCCACGTGGTCACTTTGGTGCGCGCTTCGTCGCCGGTGTATTGATTGACGTGATATTTACCGCTCACTTCGTCAAACCAGGTATCGATGCCCACCACGATGCACTGCACGCCAAAGCGATCGGCCAGGCGCGTAATCAGCGTCGGATCGGCTAAGGCCGGCGAGTTGATGGAAATCTTGTCGGCACCAAACTGCAGAATGCGCGCCGCGTCTTCTTCGCTCTTAATGCCGCCCGCCACGCAGAAAGGAATATCGATCACTTCCGCCACGCGCGACACCCAGCTTTTGTCCACGACGCGGCCATCTGATGAGGCGGTGATATCGTAGAATACCAGCTCGTCCGCACCTTCCTGCGCATAGCGCTGCGCCAGCGGCACGATGTCGCCGATGATTTCGTGGTTGCGGAACTGCACGCCTTTCACCACTTGCCCGTCACGCACATCGAGACAAGGAATTATCCGTTTTGCCAGCATGCGATTGCCTCCGCCACCGTGAATTTATCTTCCAGTAACGCGCGACCAACGATCACGCCCTGTGCGCCGCTGCCGCGTAACGCCGCGATGTCATCCAGCGAACCGATGCCGCCTGAAGACTGAAAAGCGATGTCCGGGAAGGCCGCAGACACTTCTTTATACAGCGCGACGTTGGATCCGCTCAGCGTGCCGTCGCGCGAAATGTCAGTGCACAACACATGCTTAAGGCCAACCGGCTGATACCAGCCAATCACCTCTTCCAGCGTCACGCCCGCCGCTTCCTGCCAGCCGCTGATCGCCACCTCTTTGCGGTTGTTGGCATCAATGCGCACATCTAATGCCAGCACGATGGCGTCGGCGCCAAACTCGTTAAACCAGCTTTTGACTTCTTCCGGTTGCTTCACCGCGGTGGAACCGACCACCACGCGCGTGGCACCCGCTGCCAGCAGCGCCGCCACATCATCGCGATGGCGGATGCCGCCGCCGACCTGCACCGGCACGGTCACGCCGCGCAGTAAGGTGGTGAGCAGGGGAATCTGACGTTTGGCCGGATCTTTCGCGCCGGTCAAATCCACCAGATGCAGCACTTCAGCACCCTGGCGTTGGTAATCCTGTAAGCGCGGCAGCGGATCGCTACCGTAATCGCGCTGCTGGCCGTAGTCGCCCTGATGCAGGCGCACCACTTTGCCGTCGATTAAATCTAATGCGGGGATAATCATCACATCTCCAGGAAATTTTTCAGCAGCTGCGCGCCGGCTTTGCCTGAACGCTCCGGGTGAAACTGAACGCCGAAGAAGTTATCTTTTTGCAGGGCAGCGGTGAACGGATAGCCGTAATCGCACTGGGCGATAGTGGCGGCATTCACCGGCATGGCGTAGCTGTGCACGAAGTAGAAGTAGCTGCCATCGGGAATGTCGCGGAACAGATGATGGCCGGCTTTAGCGGTGATCTGGTTCCAGCCCATGTGCGGCAGCGGTAAATCCTGCGTGTCCATTAGCGTCACCGGCTCATCAACCAGGCCGAGCGTGGTGACGCCGCCATTCTCATCGCTACCGCGACCGAGCAGCTGCATGCCGAGGCAAATACCGAGCACCGGCTGAGTACAGGCTTTGATTAAGTCGATGAGATCGCGCTCCTGCAGCTGATTCATCGCCGCCTGCGCGGTGCCCACGCCGGGCAGCAGCAGCTTGTCGGCATGCAGCACCACATCCGGGTCGCGGCTCACCTGCGGCGTGTAGCCGAGGCGCTCAATCGCCCACTTCACCGAAGACAGGTTGGCGCAGCCGGTATCGAGGATCACCACGTTCATCACAGCACTCCTTTCGAGCTCGGCAAGGTGTTGCCTTCCACGCGAATCGCCTGGCGCAGCGTGCGGCCAAAGGCTTTGAACAGGCTTTCCACACGATGGTGATCGTTACGGCCTTTGGTTTTCAGGTGCAGCGTGCTCATCATGGCGTAGGAGAGGGAGCTGAAGAAGTGCTCGACCATCTCGGTGCTGAGATCGCCGACGCGCTGGTAGCTGAACTCGGCTTTGAATTCGATGTGAGGACGGCCGGAGATATCCAGCGCGCAGCGTGCCAGGCACTCATCCATGGGCAGTACAAAGCCGAAACGGCCGATGCCACGTTTGTCGCCCAGCGCTTTCAGCAGCGCTTCGCCGAGCGCCAGGCCGGTATCTTCCACGGTGTGGTGATCGTCGATGTAGAGATCGCCTTTCACATCAATGTTCATGCGAAAGCCGCCGTGCACCGCAATCTGGTCCAGCATGTGATCGAAGAAGCCGACGCCGGTGTTAATTTTGCTGCCGCCTTCACGATCCAGCCACACTTCGACTTTAATCTGCGTCTCTTTGGTGTTGCGTTGCACCAGCGCGTAACGATCGCGTTTGGTCAGGCGCGCCTGAATCGCATCCCAATCTTCGCCTTCCGCACCGTAACGCAGGCCCTGAATGCCCATGTTCTGCGCCAGCTGAATATCGGTGAGACGATCGCCAATTACGTAGCTGTTGGCGGTATCGAGCGCACCGGCGGCCAGCCAGGCTTCCACCATTTTGGTCTTCGGCTTGCGGCAATCGCAGTTATCTTCCGGCATATGCGGGCAGATCAGGATGTCGCTGAAATTCACGCCTTGTGAGCGGAGAATTTGCATCATCAGGTTGTGCGGGCCGTCAAAATCCGCCTGCGGGAAGCTGTCGGTGCCGAGGCCATCCTGATTGGTGATCATCACCAGCTGATAGCCCGCTGCCTGCAACGCCAGCAGCGCCGGAATGGCGTTCTTCTCAAACGCCAGCTTCTCCATGCGATCCACCTGATAATCGGTGGGTGGCTCAGAAATGATGGTGCCGTCGCGGTCGATAAAAAGGATCTTCTGACTCATGCTTGCTCCACTGATAAGGCTTGCAGCGCGGCGATCAGGCGCTCGCACTCTTCACGGGTGCCGATGGAGATGCGCAGGCATCCCGCAAGGCCGGGGTTTTTATTTTGGTCGCGCAGAATAATGCCTTGATCCCACAGCGTTTTAAACACTTTTGGCGAATCAGTGAAGCGCGCCAGAATATAGTTGGTTTCACTCGGGAACACCTGCTGCACTACGCTAATCTGCGGCAACTGCTCAAACAGCCAGGCACGATTGGCGTTCAGCTCGGCAACGTGTTGACGCATCAGCGTAATGCCTTGCTCGCTCAGCGCTTGTCCAGCCACATCCGCCACCGGCGTCGCCAGCGGATAGGGCGCAATCACCTTCATCAGCAGATCGATCACCGGCTTGTTCGCGAGGGTGAAGCCGCAGCGCAAACCGGCCAGCGCAAAGGCTTTAGACAGCGTGCGCAGAATCACTAAGTGCGGATATTCCTGCAGCCAGCCCGCCAGTGTCGCGTCCGGGCAGAACTCGATATAGGCTTCATCGGCCACCACCAGCGCTTTACCGGCGGTCATCGCCAGCAGCGCGCGGATGTCATCCTGATTGATCAGGTTGCCGGTCGGATTGTTCGGGCTGCACATATAGACGACTTTCACGCCGTCGAGCTGATCAGCAATCGCCGGCAGATTCAGCTGCCAGTCATCGAGTGCCGCCACGGTGCGGTATTCAATGCCGATGGTTTCGGCGCTGACGCTATACATGCCGTAGGTTGGCGGGCAGAACAGAATCGCATCTTTGCCCGGCTCGCAAAACGCGCGCATCAGCAGTTCGATACCTTCATCCGCACCGCGGCTGACCAGAACCTGCTCCGGCGTCAAACCAGCGTAAGCGGCGTAGCGCTCAATGACAATCTTCGGCTGGCATTCCGGATAGCGGTTCAGCGTCTGCTGCGACAGCTCAAACGGCACCGGCAGCGGGAATTCGTTGGCATTCAGCCACACATCACCGTTACCACCCAGACGACGCGCCGATTGATACGGCGTCAACGCTCGCACGTTGGCGCGCGCTAACTCTTCAATATTCAGGCTCATGCTTGCTCCTTTAGCGCGGCAACACGCAGGGTAACGGCATTTTTGTGGGCTTCCAGCTGCTCGGCGGCGGCCAGCGTTTCAATCGTCGCGGCAAGATTGAGGAAGCCTTGCGGCGTCAGCTCTTGCACCGTCATACGTTTCTGGAAATCGGCCAGGCCAAGGCTGGAACAGGTCGCGGTGTAGCCATAGGTCGGTAGCACGTGATTAGTGCCGGACGCGTAATCGCCCGCCGATTCCGGGGACCAGTCGCCAAGGAATACCGAACCGGCGCTGGTGATGCTTTCGACCAGATCGCGCGGCTGGCGCGTCTGAATGATCAGGTGCTCCGGGCCGTACAGGTTGGAGATCTCGATGCACTGCTCCAAATCGCGCAGCACAATCAGGCGGCTGCTCGCTAACGCCTGACGCGCGGTAGCCGCGCGCGGCAGCTGCGCCAGTTGCTCTTCAACCGCTTGCGCCACGCCTTCGGCCAGTTGCAGCGACGGCGTCAGCAGAATTACCTGCGAATCCGGGCCGTGTTCCGCCTGCGACAGCAAATCGGATGCCACGAACGCGGGCGTGGCGCCTTCATCGGCAATCACCAGCACTTCCGATGGACCGGCTGGCATATCAATTGCCGCGCCATCTAAACGCTGGCTGACCTGACGTTTGGCTTCGGTGACATACGCGTTGCCTGGGCCAAAAATCTTGTCCACTTTCGGCACGGTTTCGGTGCCGAAGGCGAGGGCGGCGATGGCTTGTGAACCGCCCACCTGAAACACCTCTTTCACGCCACACAGCTGGGCGGCGTAAAGAATTTCATCGGCAATCGGCGGCGGCGAGCACAGCACCACGCGACCGCAACCGGCGATGCGTGCCGGTGTCGCCAGCATCAATACGGTTGAGAACAGCGGGGCGGAACCGCCAGGAATGTACAAACCTACCGATTTGACCGGACGGGTAATCTGCTGGCAGCGCACGCCAGGCTGAGTTTCCACATCCACTTCCGCCAGAATCTGCGCGTTGTGGAAGGTCTCGATATTAGCCACGGCCACGGCCATCGCCTGCTTCAGCGTGTCACTCAGACGATCGCTGGCCGCTTGCATCTCTTCGGCGCTGACGCGCAGGTTATCCACCTGCGCTTTATCGAAGCGTGCGCTAAATTCACGCAGCGCCGCATCGCCGCTCTCTTTCACTTGCACTAACACGTCGCGCACGATCTGGCTGATAGTTTCTGAAGCCGAAATCGCCGGACGCATCAGCAGCGCTTGCTGCTGCTCTGCGCTGCACTGCTGCCAATCAATAGGTGTCATCAGCGTGCTCATGGTATTACTCCAACATTTTTTCAATTGGCAGCACGAGGATCGAGCTGGCACCCAGCGACTTCAGCTTTTCCATGGTTTCCCAGAACAGCGTTTCGCTGCTCACCATGTGCATCGCCACGCGGCTCACATCGCCGGCCAGCGGCAGCACGGTTGGACGCTCAGCACCCGGCAGCAACGCAATCACCTCATCCAGGCGCTCGCTTGGCGCGTGCAGCATGATGTACTTGGATTCACGCGCTTTAATTACGCCCTGAATACGCGTCATCATTTTGTCGACCAGCTCTTGCTTGGCGGCAGGCAGTTCGCCATCGCGCTGAATCAGCACCGCTTTAGAGCGGTAGATCACTTCCACTTCGCGCAGGCCGTTGGCTTCCAGCGTGGCGCCGGTTGAAACCAGGTCACAAATCGCATCGGCCAGACCCGCGCGTGGTGCGACTTCAACCGATCCGTTCAGCAGGCAGGATTTAAAGGCGACGCCTTGTTTATCGAGGTATTTCTTCAGCAGGTGTGGATAAGAGGTGGCGATGCGGGCGTTATTCAGGCATTGCGGGCCGGTGTACTCTTCATCAACCGGCATCGCCAGCGACAGGCGACAACCGCCGAAATCCAGACGACGCAGCGTGAAGTAACGCGGATCTTCGCCCTGAGCACGGCGATTCAGCAGCTCCTCTTCCAGCACGTTTTCACCGACGATACCGAGATCGACCACGCCATCCATTACCAGGCCAGGGATATCGTCATCGCGCACACGCAGGATGTCGATCGGCATGTTCTCCGCAAACGCAATCAGACGCTGTTGCTGAAGGTTAATTTTGATACCGCAGCGTGCCAGCAGTTCGCGTGATTCATCACTTAAACGGCCAGATTTCTGCATAGCTATGCGAATACGGGTGTTATCTAACATGGTTCCTGTCCTCTTATTCAATCCTGTCTGAACGTGTTGGTTGGCGTTCGCCCATAAAAAAACCCCCGGAAGATGATCTTCCGGGGGCTCTCTTTGCGTTCGCACCACTGGAAGATCCTAATCGTCTCCCAGCACACATCGCCTGAAAGACTAGTCAGGGTGATGGTGATGATGGTGGTTGAACTGAACGCGTGTCATAGTAAATTCCGTTGCTGAATGAGTATTCATTTGCGTGCTGAATAACCTAACGAAGATGGTGACAATTGGCAACCCTTTTTTAACCGTCAATTTCCGGAATCTCCCGAAACAGTTTACGCTGGTTTGGCACATCTACCCGCACTAAGATGAAGTGTGAGCCCATAGCAGGAGTCGATATGAAAAAGGTCGCGATCGTAGGTCTGGGATGGCTGGGTATGCCGCTGGCGATGGCGCTAACGGCACGCGGCTGGCAGGTCACCGGCAGTAAAACCTCGCCGGATGGCGTGGACGCCGCACGCCGCTGTGGCATTGAAGCCTTCCAGCTGGTGCTGACCCCGGAACTGGAGTGTGAAGCCGAAGAGTTAGATACGCTGATGGCAGTCGATGCGCTGGTGGTGACCTTGCCTGCCAGCCGCACGGTGAAAGGCGGTGAAGATTACATGCAGGCGGTGCAGAACGTCGTGGATACCGCGCTGGCAAACAAAGTGCCGCGCATTATTTTCACCAGTTCAACGTCAGTGTACGGCAGCGGTGAGGGCGTAATGAAAGAGAGCAGTCCGCTGCAGCCGGAAACCGTCGCCGGCAAAACGTTGATGGAGTTGGAGAACTGGCTGCACGATCTGCCCGGTACCAGCGTGGACATTGTGCGTCTCGCAGGATTAGTGGGGCCGAATCGTCATCCGGGGCGTTTCCTTGCCGGTAAAACCGGGCTGGAAAACGGCGGTCATGCGGTTAATCTGGTGCATCTCGATGATGTGGTCGATGCGATTGTGCTGTTGCTGCAAACCCCGAAAGGCGGGCATGTCTACAATTTGTGTGCCTCGAAACACCCGTCGCGCGACAGTTTCTATCCTAGCGTTTCGAAGCAGTTGGGGCTTGAGCCGCCGACGTTCATTGTTGAGCCCGAGCGTTCTAACGGGAAAGTGATTGATGGCTCGAAGATCGCGAGTGAGCTGGGGTTTGAGTATACGTATGATGACCCGATGAAAATGCCGTTAGAGTAATTATATATAGCCCAATCATTTTAAAACTGATTGTTAATATTGATGAATATTTGAATGTTGTTGAATATAAGGCCGCAAGTGCGGCCTAAAAAACTCAAAATATGAGTGTTTTATTATTGGCTGTTTTTATTCACATCATACTGAAAAACTTTACCCATTGAGTCACGTTCGACAACAGTAACTATCACATAATCTGGTTTATAATTTAATATTATTTCTTTTATTTTTTCAGGTGTTACTCTTGCATGATGTATCTGAAGGGTTTCGGAAAAAGTTACTGCCATTAACCTAGACATTGCCGTGCCAAATGAATCTCTTAACCAAACAACCTTTTTATTATTCAAGGCATTAGGCGATTTTATCAGAAGGTTTTCTTGGGGTGAATCAATCGGTGTGTTTTTACCATTATAAATTACTTTACCGGTAGAGTATGAAGATTCAATTATATTATAATTGCTAATTGATTTGTTTTTAATCGTAACATTGACGTCATTAAGGAAATCACCAGACCTTTGAAAATGAGATAAATCACCAGGTGCTCTAGGATACTGGTCAAACTCTAATTTTTCTGAAGGCCAAATTAATCCATCATTATTGTTTTTTGATTTCTCTTCAAGAGCTTTAAAAGCAAGAGATGCACCTAATTCATTCCAGTGTGTATCCGTCTTGAAATATAATGGATTACTGTTATTACCCTTTTCAGACCTAATTTTAGAGAATGTATCTACATAAACAGAAGGATTTAAGGAAAGCAACTTTTGAGGAATTTGATTAGCGTTAGGCTCATACCAATCAGGCATATATTCAGGATAAATGCTCTCTTTATCGGGACCAATTACTATATAGAACCTTTTGCAATCAAGGCTATTTAAATATTCTGACCAACTGTTGATGGATTTATTTACACTTTGAATTTGGTCCTCAAAGGATTTTTCCCCATTAATTTTTTTCATTAATGTTTGGTTGAAATCTTTGCCTAAAAATAACCATCCATCCTTACCTTGATAAACACTGCTGGGATCTATAGATATACCAAGTTTATTACCAAGGCTGCCGAGTACTGATAAAATGGGATCAATATTGTAGGCCTGATTCAAAGCACCATGTAAGCTTTTTGCTTTGTAAAATGTTATGCCGTCATAAAGTCTATATGCTGGAAGTGCAAGAACCGAAAGAATAAAAATTAACAAGAAGGTGATGGATTTAGTCTTCATAGTTACCTCAGAAATTAAAATAGAGAAATACCGCACTTTCTGAGTGCAGACTAAGATAAACAGCCATGGATGAAATGAAGGCCAATATGACGATTTTAAAATAACCAATCCTTTGGCCAATTATTATTTCTTGTGAGTTTTTCAATGAGCAGCAAAGTAATGCTATCGCTGACATGATAAAGACTGAGGAATATGCTGCTATACCATATGAGATGTTTTTAGCTACCCATCCTGCAATTTGTCCATATCGTGATAGATCATTCAAGGGCAGTTGTTCAAGAGAAATGTTTCTCATATTGGAAATCGTAAACATATTAGAAAGAATAGTGGAGGCTTGTCCAAAACTTTCAGACCTGAAAAAAACCCAACTGATATTTACAAACATGAATGTTATAAACCAAGCAATAGGTTTGTACATCCGCATGCCAGTAGCTTTCCAGGCGCGATGAATAATAAGGGCTGCGCCGTGCATTGCTCCCCAAAGTACGAATAACCAACTTGCACCATGCCATAAACCAGCAATAGTAAAGGTGAAGAATAGGTTGAAGTAAGTCCTAAACGGAGAAAGTCTATTTCCGCCTAAAGGTATATATATGTAATCGCGTAAATATCTGCCCAGTGTAATGTGCCATCTCCTCCAAAAATCTTGTATATCAACAGCTTTATAAGGAGAGTTAAAATTTATAGGAAGCATGATGTTAAACAGCAAGGCAGCACCAATTGCCATATCACAATAGCCACTAAAATCGAAATATAATTGGAAGGTGTATGATAAACTCGTCGCCCATGCGCTATAAAAATCATGTACATAGCCCGGAGAGTATCCTTCTTGCGCAAATACCGCAAACGTGTCAGCAATAATTACTTTTTTTATCAATCCAATTGAAAAAATGCATAGTCCAGAAAGTATATTGGAAAAATTAACTTTGTTATTATTATGATCTTTAAATTGCGGCATCATTTCGCCATGATGGAGGATTGGCCCCGCAATCAAATGAGGAAAGAACGTTACAAAAAGAATGTAATTGATAAAGCTATATTCTTTAACTTTTCCTTTATAGCTATCCACCAAAAAAGCAATTTGAGTGAATGTGAAGAAACTTATTCCAAGAGGGAGTAATAAATGAAGAGGAGTGAAACTATTATCAAAAAATGAGTTTACGTTCTCGAGGAAAAAATTAGAGTATTTATAATATCCCAGAGCGCCAATATTTATAAGTATGCCAAATATTAAAATATATTTTCTTTTTTGACTTTTAATGTCATCTTTAGGTGTAATTATATTTCCGATCACGAAGTTGAAAATGATTGATGAGAGAAGTAAAGGTATATATTTCACCTCCCAATAACCATAGAAAAACAAACTAGCCAGACATAACCATGCTTTACTGGTTTTATAGAAACCATATTTGTTTAGTGAAAAATAAACAATTGCGCATATAGGTAAAAATACGAAAATAAAGTATGAAGAGCTGAAAAGCATCAAATCACCCGAAAATTTGTAAATGCTAAAGTGCCAATGTAAGGTTATTATAATCTAATTGTTTTGATATTGACAAGGATAACGAGCGGAAGTCAGAGGAGAGTTTTAATAAAAGTTATGATGTGCATCACACTGATAATTTACAATTAAAAATAATTTTTCAGTTTAGATATAAATTAGCTAGCACCTCTTAAATGAAAAATGCTAGCTAAACACTGGGATGATTATTTATTTTTTGATCAGTTCCATTGACCAACCTGGGGGATTAGTATGGATTAATACTTTCTCACCATTCTTTGCCTTATTAAAGACAGCAACGTCTTTATCGTAGCCGACATTGTCCAGAGGAGGCATTCGATAAGATACAGTTAAAGATGAAAATAGAGTTATACAGAACAGTAAGATAATAGTATAAGGCCTAACTTTTATCCGACTCATTATTATTAAGCTTAAGCAAAAAATGCCCATACCGCTCAGTATGAAATAGCGACATCCTACGATAGGAATTAGGAAGAGAGGCCACTGTTCCTCGCTATGATTTATAACAGGCTTATATAGTGATACGAGTAGCGTGAAGAATACATAACAAAATGCAGCTTTATATCTCCAGTCCATTTTTACCAGAAAGAAAAATGATGAGATTATAAAAACGAGTGATATAAATGCATTAATAATAGGTTTCCCAATTATCCATTGGACGTTGTTTAAATCAAAAAATGCACCAAGAATGACTTTGTACGACATTATTTCAAAAAAGAGCGGTATTGTAGCTCCAAGACTTGAAGGTGTTCTGGTGTTGTCGCCAAACATAACCGAACCAGCTTGAATCAACATACAACAAGCGAAAACAACATCGAAAGTGTTAATGCCTTTTATGGCATTTAATATTGAACCTCTTTCATAATATCTTTTTATCGCAAGTGAAGGGGCGAGCAACGCAATGAATGGACCGCTAATACCTGATAAAATTAGAACAAGTATATCATGTGTTTTCCATACAATGTTTTTAGAGTCTTTAGCTAAAATAACGGCCAAAAGATAGATTGCAAGATAGGTGTGAGCATTTGTGATGTTTACATATGCTTCTTGTATGTTGGGTTGAAAAAGGAAGTATAAGCAAAATGCCAGTCTAAAGCGCATATCGATGTAATTAAATCGACTGGTCATAATGAAAACAACAAATAAGCAGCGGAGTGAAATTGCTATAGATGTTGATATGAGAGCAACATAACTAAGTCCAAATGACGAGGCAATTGCCATTGTTATTTTAGGAAGAGACTGATAATATCCATCTCTTGGAGTCATTATGGAAGTTAGAAACCCTTGATTCCACACTGGTTCTAAAAATGCCTTACCATCCTCTGCCCATAACTGTGGATGATTTATAATGTCAGGTCGTCTAGTGATAATAATAACTGCCGCTACTATAAATATGGCAATAAAATACCAGGGTGATAATTTGTCTTGTTTTGAAATCATGATTCACCTTTAAAGCTTTACATGCAAACAGCTGTTGAAATTAAAGCGATTTTAAAATGCTATTTTATTTGCTTCCTGGATACGATATATCTTGGTCGGCCTTTAGTCTCAACATAAATCCTACCAATATATTCCCCAAGCACGCCAATCCCAATGAGCTGTACGCCACCTAAAAACAGCATTGAAACCATAATTGAAGGATAACCTTTAACAGGGTTGCCCCAGAATATAGTATCAATCAGCATCCATGCGCCATAGATGAATGAAAGGGCAGCGACGACAAGTCCGAGATAAGTCCAGATCCGAAGTGGGAAGGTTGAAAACGAAGTAATCCCTTCAAGCGCAAGATTCCACAGTTTCCAGCCATTAAATTTTGTTGTACCAGCAACACGTTCAGCGCGAATATATTCAATGACCGCAGTTTTGCCGCCGACCCAGCTGAGAACACCTTTCATAAACAGGTTACGTTCCTGCAGCAGTTTAATATTTTCCACTACGTCACGTGACATTAAGCGGAAATCACCTACGTTTTCTTCGATCTTCGGCGAACTGATCTTGTTATGCAGTTTGTAAAACCACTCGGCAGTCTTACGCTTTAGATGAGAGTCGGTGCTGCGATCAACACGTTTCGCCAGAACAATATCCGCGCCCAATTGCCATTTATCAACCATCAAAGGAATGACATCTATAGGATCTTGTAAATCCACATCGATTGGAATGATGGCATCGCCAGTTGCCGCTTCAAGGCCAGCGAAAAGGGCCGGTTCTTTACCAAAATTGCGTGTGAACGAAATATGTTTGACTAAATCATCATTAGCCTCAATTTCATTGAGAACCGCTTCTGTGCTGTCTGTGCTGCCATCGTTTATAAAAACGATTTCAATATTATATTTTTTAAAAGGTTTAAATTCGCGTACTGCTTTATAGAAGAGGGGAATGGCTTCCTCTTCATTCAATACAGGAACAATCAGAGAAAATTTCATTTACTCGTCCTAAACACGAAAAACTTAGAGTAGGCGAAGCCGCAAACCAAGCTGAGTGCAGAGAAGAAAACCAATGTAATAATTGGATTAATGTGCAGATAGTCAGCTGTCCAGCCCACGGCTGTTGCCATTGCGCCCATGAAGCAGATATAGAGAAGATATCGGGTGGTGGTCGCTTCTGCATTAAACGTCCATTTTGCGTTAGCAAAGAAGGAAAAGGTTACCGCAACACAAAACGCCACGAGGTTAGACAGGGATTGGCTACCAACGATGGCAAAAAGTGCGGCAAATACGCCCCAATGAATGAGCGTATTAATTACACCTACAGAAGTGTATCTGGCGAACAACCTCAACATTTTGCAGCCCAAAAATTAAAGAGCCCGATCCTGACATTACTGCTGTTTTATAGCAAGTTTTGGTAAAGGAATGTCGAGAAATTGTAATCAGTGGTTCACACCCCAAACCGATCCCTTAACGCATACCACGCCGCCCCCATTGCGGTGAGCGGCACCTTAAACCGTCTCCCACCTGGAAACGGCAGATGCGGCAATTTCGCAAACGCATCAAATCTCTCCGCATGCCCACGCAGCACTTCAGCAATCAGCTTCCCCGAAAGATGGGTACAGGTCACGCCATGTCCGCTGTCGCCCTGCATAAAGAACGCATTCTTCTCCACCTGCCCAAACTGCGGCATGCGCGATAGCGTGAGCAGGAAATTGCCGCTCCAGCGGTGGCTGATTTTGATGTCACGCAGCTGCGGAAAGGTGCGCAGCAGCTTAGGGCGAATCAGCGCTTCGATGTCATCCGGCTCGCGTGCGCCATACACTACGCCGCCGCCGTAGAGCAGGCGGTTATCGGCGGTGAGGCGGAAGTAGTCGAGCAGATAGTTACAATCTTCAACGCAGTAATTGTTCGGCAGCAAACCCAGCGCCTGATCGCGCGTTAAAGGTTCGGTGGTGACGATCTGCGAACCGCACGGCATGCTTTTGCCCGTCAGGCGCGGTTCAAGCTGTGACGGCAAATAAGCGTTACCTGCAAAAATCACGAAGGTGGCGCTGACTTCGCCCTTAGCGGTTTTTATTCGATGCGGTGCACCATATTTCACTTCAATCGCCGCTGACTGCTCATAAATGCGCCCGCCGTGACGGCGAATCGCTTCGGCTTCGCCCAATGCGAGATTAAGCGGATGCAGATGTCCGCCGCGTTTATCGAGCAAACCACCGACGTAGCGATCGGTCGCCACTTCGCGCCGAATACCGCGTTCGTCGAGCAGCTCTAAATCGTGATTGC
This sequence comes from Pantoea sp. GCM10028869, assembly GCF_042666835.1. Lineage (NCBI taxonomy): Bacteria > Pseudomonadati > Pseudomonadota > Gammaproteobacteria > Enterobacterales > Erwiniaceae > Pantoea > Pantoea sp. GCM10028869. Next base: position 563,659 of record NZ_JBHTGO010000004.1, read on the forward strand.
CATAGCGCGCCCAAAGGGCTTTTTGGTTGCGCAGATGGCCCATTTGCCGCTGATTCAGTGCGGCGAAAATGCCGCCGGGGCGATAGTCGCAGGCGATAGCGTAACGGTCGATACGATCGCGAATGATCTCCGCGCCTTCAAACATCATGCTGCCAAGCATTTGTGCGGTCTGTTTGCCGTAGCGCTGCTCAATCACATCCACGTCGCGGCTGTAGGAGTTGACGACCTGGCCGCCATTGCGGCCGCTGGCGCCAAAGCCGATTTTCGCCGCTTCAAGCAGCACCACGTCGTAACCGGCTTCGGTGAGAAACAGCGCGGATGAGAGTCCGGTAAAGCCGCCGCCGATGATGCAGACATCGCACTGCACTGACTCTTGCAGCTCCGGCCACGGCTCATGGGCGTTGGCGGTAGCGGCGTAATAACTTCCCACATGTTGCATGACATCCTCCTTAAGCGCGAAACCTTAGAAATTGGCGGGCGTATGCGCGCTAACAATGCGACACGGCTGATCTGAGGTATTGGTAAAACTGTGCGGCAAGCCGGTATCAATCACATAGCTTTCACCGCGATAGAGATGGTAACTCTGGCCGTTGACCACCAGCGTGATTTCCCCTTCCAGCACGGTGCCGGTTTCCTCGCCGGGATGGCGTAACTTCTCTCCGGTGCTGGCACCGGGTTCATAGCGCTCCAGCAGCATCGCCAGCGCGCGCCGTGCGGCACCGTTATCGATCAGCATCAGCGATACGCCAAGGCTGCCGATCTCCACGCACTCTTCCGGGCGCACAATCACCCGCGGCGTGGCATTGATTTTGGGTTCGGAGAAAAACTCTGACAGCGAAAGCCCATAAACTTTTAGCAGCTTCTGTAAGGTGCTGACGGCCGGGCTCACTTTGTCCTGTTCGATAGTGCTAATGGCGCTGTGCGTTAAACCTGATAACTCAGCGACGCGACGCTGAGACAATCCCAACTCCTGCCGGATCTGCGATAAGCGACGTCCGGGTGCCAGAGTGGCATCATTCATGGCTGTTTTTCCTTGTGATAACAGACAGCGGCGTGGATAAAGGCCTCAAACAAACGGCGCGAGACCGGATCGCGATCGGAGTGCCATTCCGGATGCCATTGCACCGCGAGGGCGAAAGGGTGCTTTGGCAGGCTCACGGCTTCAATCAGCCCGTCGGGCGCGCGCGCTTCGACACGCAGCTGTGGACCGGTTTCGCGAATGCCTTGCCCGTGCAGCGAATTCACCGCGAAGGGTTCGGCGCTGCCCAGCAGCTGGCTCAGCATGCCATCCACTTCTGGCTGCACGGTATGCACCGGCGCATATTGCTCATCCAGCGGCAGCGCGTCGTTTTCACGATGCTCCTGAAACAGATGCGTCATATGCAGTTGGCGATGCAATGCACCGCCGTTAGCGACCACCAGCTCCTGCAAGCCGCGACAGATACCGAACATCGGCATCTTTTTACCGATCGCATGGGTGATTAGCCCGAAGGCGAGGCGATCGCGCGCCGGATCGGCATGCGCCTCTTTACCGTCTGCGCCGTAATGCCATGGTTCAATGTTGCTGGGACTGCCGGTCAGCAAAATGCCATCCAGCACGGTCATACTGTTTTCTAATAGATGAGGTGCCTGCATCAGTTGATGCGGTAATGGCAGCGGCACGCCACCGGCAAGCACGATAGCGTCGAGATATTTGTTGTGAACCGTTTGCCCTACGTGGCTGCCAATAAAGTTCTGGCACATCACTACGCCAATCAAGGGCTTGTCAAAAATAATGCCCATAACGTCTCCGCGTTGCTGTTCAATATTTTCGCCGGAAATGCGCGGCTGGCCTTAAAAGTGTGCAATATTTTGTCAATCTAGCAACCGATCGTTCATTCCTCAAACAGAATTGTTACATTTGCACACTTTTTGCGTTAGCGCTATGTTAGTGGAGTGGCTGTTATTTTGAGCATTGCGCGCACCAATATTAAACGGTAAAGGGCGGGTGGGATCATGACGAACCTCGTAGAAGTAGAAGACTTCACGCGACACAGTGAAGAGAAACGAACAAGCGCGTTCCAGCTGGAGGTCAAAACCTGGCTGGAACGCCATCCTGAAACGCAGTATGTCGATATTCTTCTTAATGATTTAAATGGGGTATTTCGCGGTAAACGCATTCCCATCTCCGCATTGGCAAAACTGGAAAAAGGGTGTTACTTCCCGGCCTCGGTTTTCGCTATGGATATTCTCGGTAACACCGTCGAAGACGCCGGACTGGGTCAGTCACTGGGCGAACCCGACCACCTCTGCATGCCGGTGCCCGGCACCTTAATTCCTTCTGCCGCCGATCCCACGCACATCGCTCAGCTGTTGCTGACCATGTGTAACCAAGATGGCACTCCCTTTGACGTTGAACCCCGTAATGTCCTTAATCGGCTGTGGCAACAGCTGCGTAATCGAGGATTGTTCCCGGTGGTAGCGGTAGAGCTGGAGTTCTATCTGGTGGATAAAAAGCGTGATGCGGAGGGCTTCATTCAGCCGCCGTGTTCGCCGGGCAGCGACGAACGCAATATGCAGAGCCAGGTGTATTCGGTGGATAATCTCGATCACTTCGCCGACGTACTGCGTGACATCGACCATCTGGCCAAGCTGCAAGGCATTCCCGCCGATGGCGCGCTGGCGGAAGCCTCGCCCGGCCAGTTCGAAATCAACCTGCATCACACGCGCGACGTGCTGAAAGCCTGCGATCACGCTATTCAGCTGAAACGGCTAGTGCGTCAGGTGGCGGAAAATCACGGCATGACCGCCACTTTCATGGCCAAGCCTTATGAAGAGTACGCAGGCAGCGGCATGCATGTGCACATCAGCATGCTGGATGCCGCCGACCACAACGCTTTCGCGCTTGATGACGGCAGCGATTCACCGCTGATGAAACGCGCGCTGGCGGGCATGATCGATTTAATGCCGGCTTCAATGGCGTTGCTGGCGCCGAATGTGAACGCTTATCGCCGCTTCCTGCCGGAAGCCTATGTACCGCTACAGGCGTCATGGGGACACAACAACCGCACGGTTGCGCTGCGTGTGCCTTGTGGCGATGCGGATAACCATCGCATCGAGTATCGCGTGGCCGGTGCGGATGCAAATCCCTATCTGGTGGTGTCAACAATTCTTGCCGGTATTTTGCACGGTCTGGATAATCAGCTACCTTTACCGCATGCGGTGCAGGGCAATGGACATGAAGCAGAAGGGCTGGCATTACCGATTCGGCAGAGTGATGCGCTGTATGAATTCGAGAATAGCTATCCGCTGCAAAAGCTGCTGGGCGAGCGTTTTAGCGGGGTGTGGCACAGCTGCAAACAGTACGAACTGATGCAGTTTGAGCGCTTAATCACCTCGACGGAAATCGACTGGATGCTCAAGAATGCCTGAGTGCCGGAAGAATTGATCTAACGTCTTGTGCCGATGGCATAAGTTGGGGCAAAATACGCGCCCTGCAAAATGAGAACTAACCGACGTTAACCGCGTCGGTTATTTTTTTGCATGATGTACTCACTGACATTCACACGAGGCCGGACACGCATCCGGATAGATAGATACTGACAAACACGCTTGTGCGTGAGATTTGAGGAAAACAAAGATGGGACTGTTTAACATTGCACCAGCGCAGGCTGGTTCTCGCTTCCGTGATGACTACGGCGCCGCGACAATCGTAAACACTTATATCACTTCTCACTGCAGCAAATTGCGCAGTAGCCCTGTAGCCCAACCGATCGCGGTTGTCGTCTGCGGGGGCCTGAACAATGTCGCTTAACACCTCTGCCGCACCTCAGCGTGCACACCTGAAAAAATCTCTGACCCTGATCCCGGTTGTCATGATGGGCCTGGCGTATATGCAGCCAATGACCCTGTTTGATACTTTCGGTATCGTGTCTGGATTGACCGACGGCCACGTCGCCACCGCTTATGCTTTCGCCCTGATCGCGATTCTGTTTACTGCCGTGAGCTACGGCAAGCTGGTACGCCGCTTCCCATCTGCGGGCTCCGCTTACACCTATGCTCAGAAGGCAATCAGTCCGCACGTCGGCTTTATGGTTGGCTGGTCATCACTGCTGGACTACTTGTTCATGCCGATGATCAACATCCTGCTGGCGAAAAGCTACTTTGAGACGCTGGTGCCGGGCATTCCGTCGTGGATTTTCGTGGTGCTGCTGGTGGCCTTTATGACCATCTCCAACCTGCGTGGAATCAAAACCGTTGCCAACTTCAACAGCGTGATCGTGGTGCTGCAGGTGGTAGTGATGGTAGTGATTACCGGTATGGTGGTTTACGGTGTGGCACACGGTGTTGGCGAGGGGACATTGACCAGCAGCAGACCGTTCTGGTCTGAGAATGCGCACGTAGTCCCGATGATTACCGGTGCGACCATTCTCTGCTTCTCGTTCCTTGGCTTTGACGGTATCAGTTCGCTGTCAGAAGAGACCAAAGATGCTGAACGCACGATCCCGCGCGCGATTTTCCTCACCGCGCTGATTGGTGGTGTGATCTTTATCGGTGTTTCTTACTTCCTGCAGCTGTACTTCCCGGACATCTCGCGTTTCCAGAATCCGGACTCTTCACAGCCAGAGATCATGCTGTTCGTGGCGGGTAAAGCGCTGCAAATTGGCATCCTGATCTTCTCGGTGGTGACGGTGCTGGCATCCGGTATGGCCGCGCACGCAGGCGTTTCACGTCTGATGTACGTGATGGGCCGCGATGGTGTGTTCCCGCAGCGTTTCTTTGGCTTCGTGCACCCGAAATACCGCACGCCGTCACTGAACGTGCTGCTGGTGGGCGCGGTCGCGCTGATGGCGATCAACTTCGACTTGGTAACCGCAACTGCGCTGATTAACTTCGGTGCGCTGGTGGCGTTTACCTTTGTGAACCTGTCGGTGATTGCGCAGTTCTGGATCCGTGAGAAGCGTAACAAGACGCTGAAAGATCACATCAACTATCTGGTGCTGCCAGTGATGGGCGCTCTTACAGTCGGTGCGTTGTGGATTAACCTGGAAGAGACCTCCATGGTGCTCGGCCTGGTGTGGGCAGCGATTGGTATTATTTACCTCGCCTTTGTGACCCGCACCTTCCGCAACCCGGTTCCGCAGTTCAGCGAAGAAGTGTGATTTGATCGACGTCGCTGTCCCCCTCCTCGGTCCTCCCCCATAAATGGGGGAGGAAGATGCTGCCATATGTGAGTTCTGAAGCTGCATGTGGCAGCGTCTCCTTCCCCCGCTTGCGGGGGAAGGCCGGGATGGGGGACAGCGAGCACCGACCGAAAGGGACAGCACGCACTATCCCGCCAACACCAACTCCCAACTCCCCGCACTCAACGCCTCGCGTCCCGCTTTACTCAACCCCGCATCGGTAATCAAGGTATCAAACCGCTCCAGCGGTAACGCCAGATGCGTCGCAATCTTGTTGTACTTCGAACTGTCGCTTAACAACACGCGCTTACTACTCACATCGCTCGCCGCCAGCTTCACCGGCACCTTATCCTCATCCGGCGTAAACAGCCCGCGCGGGCCCCAGCAGGACGCGGAGATAAACGCGATATCGATCGCCAGCTGGCGCAAACTTCTGGCGGCCGCTTCACCGACGCTGGATCGGTTCTCACGACATACCGTGCCGCCGGTGTGAATCAACTTGCAGCCGCTGCTCTCCATCAGCAGGCGCGCAATCACGAAATCGTTGGTCACCACCAGCAAGTCATCACGCTCAAGCAACTCGCGCGCCAGCGCCAGTGTGGTAGTGCCGGCATCGAGATAGATGCAGCTATTACGCGGAATATGACGCGCGGCATACTGCCCAATCGCCATCTTCTCGCCGCTGTACATATTGGTTTTCGCCAGATGCGATGGCTCCGCCGCCAGGCGATCTGCTGAGCGCACGCCGCCCGAAACAGACAATACCGCACCTTGCTCTTCCAGCTTCTGCACATCGCGACGTATCGTCATATGCGACACACCCAAGCGCTCAGTGAGCTCGGCAATGCTAACCACGCCGCGTTCGCCCACCAGCGCTAAAATTTGTTGATGACGTTCAACCGGAATCACCTTGCTCTCCCTGAATTATCATTTTTTCACATTGTAGATCATCGATTCACAGCCCGCAGCACAATTTATCTTGCCGTAATCTAAGCAGAAATCCCATCTGGACTGACGTCGATGCGCTGACCTCCGGCTGTGAATCGATGTTAATCCTTGCGCGCATAAGTTAATTTTTGTGATATTACGCACGTTTATTCGCCACCGACTGCGGCAGACTTAACACCAATGAACAAATTATCACTTAAATTAACAATGGAGGTTTGCTATGTCAGCAACCGTGAATAACATCGGCGTGATTGGTTTAGGTTCCATGGGCATGGGTGCCGCGCAGTCTTGCATCTGTGCAGGATTAAATACCTGGGGTGTTGATCTCAATCCGCAGGCGCTGGAAATCCTGCGTCAGGCCGGTGCACGTGATGCGCAAACCTCCGCTGCCCGCTTTGCCGCTGAACTCGATGCGGTGCTGTTGCTGGTGGTGAACGCCGCGCAGGTTAAAGCGATTTTGTTCGGTGAAAACGGCGTAGCGGCGCAGCTCAAGCCCGGCACCGTGGTCATGGTCTCTTCTACCATCTCTTCACAGGATGCGCAGGCGATAGAACAACAGCTGGCGCAGCATCAGTTGCTGATGCTGGATGCACCGGTTTCCGGCGGCGCAGCCAAAGCCGCAGTCGGCGAGATGACGGTAATGGCTTCCGGCAGCGATGAAGCTTTTGCCCTGCTCAAGCCCGTGCTGGATGCGGTGGCGGCGAAAGTCTATCGCGTGGGCAGCGAAATCGGTCTCGGCTCAACCGTCAAAATCATTCACCAACTGCTGGCGGGCGTGCACATTGCTGTGGGCGCAGAAGCGATGGCGCTGGCCGCGCGCGCCGGGATCCCGCTCGACACCATGTATGACGTGGTGACCAACGCCGCCGGTAACTCATGGATGTTCGAGAACCGCATGCGTCACGTGGTGGATGGCGATTACTCGCCGAAATCAGCGGTCGATATCTTCGTTAAAGATCTCAATCTGGTGGCGGATACCGCCAAGTCGCTGCACTTCCCGCTGCCGCTGGCTTCTACTGCGCTCAATATGTTTACCGAAGCCAGCAACGCCGGCCACGGTCGTGAAGATGACAGCGCAGTGATCAAGATCTTCAGCGGCATCACGCTGCCGCAGGCGAAGGAGCAATAATCATGCGTTTAGGCGTTATTGCAGACGATTTTACCGGCGCAACCGACATCGCCAGTTTTCTGGTGCAGAACGGTTTGCCGACCATCCAGTTCAACGGCGTGCCGGAAAGTCATGACGCGCTGAGCGCGCAGGCGATTGTTATCAGCCTGAAGTCACGCTCATGCCCGGTGCAGCAGGCGATCGATCAGTCGCTGGCGGCGCTGCAGTGGCTGCAACAGCAGGGCTGCGATCGTTTCTATTTCAAATATTGCTCCACCTTTGACAGCACCGAGCAGGGCAATATCGGCCCGGTGACTGATGCGCTGCTGGCGGCGTTGGGCGAAACGCAAACGGTGATCTCGCCATCGCTGCCGGTTAACGGTCGTACGGTGTATCAAGGCTATCTTTTTGTCGCCGATCAGCTGCTGTCCGAATCGGGCATGCGTCATCATCCGGTAACGCCAATGACCGACAGCAATCTGGTGCGTTTGATGACGCGTCAGGCCAAAGGCCAGGCCGCGGTGATCAACGCCGCGCAGCTCGATCAAGGAGCTGATGCGGTGCGTGCGCAGCTGGATACCCTGAAAGCACAGGGCATCAACTATGTGGTGCTGGATGCGCTGCACGAGCAGCATCTGCTGACGCAGGGCGAAGCGCTAAAACAGACGCGTCTGGTGACCGGCGGTTCAGGCCTGGCGATCGGTATCGCCCGCGCCTGGGCAACGCAGCAGCAGAACAGTGATGCTGAACACGCCGGGCGCCCACAAGGCGATCGCGCGGTGGTGATCTCAGGCTCCTGCTCGCAAATGACCAACCGTCAGGTGCAGGCTTATCGTCAGCAAGCGCCATCGCACGAAGTGCTGGTGGAGCGCTGCCTCGATAACACCGAAAGCTATGCGCAGGAACTCTGTGACTGGGTGGCAGCGCATCATCAGTCCGATCTGGCACCTTTGCTGTTTGCTACCGCCGATGCCCAGCAGTTGCAGGCCATTCAGCAGCAATACGGCGCAGCGCGCAGCAGTGAAGCGGTTGAGCAGCTGTTTGCTGCGGTAACTCGTGAACTAAAAACCCGTGGCTGGCAGCGCTTCATCGTTGCTGGCGGAGAAACCTCGGGCGTGGTGGCACAAAGCCTTGGCGTTACCGCATTCCACATTGGCCCGATGATTTCACCGGGCGTGCCGTGGGTACGCGATATCCATCAGCCGCTGTCGCTGGCGCTGAAATCAGGCAACTTTGGCGACGAACAATTCTTTGCCCGCGCACAACAGGAGTATTCAGCATGACGGAACAACAAGCACGCGAAGAAATGGTACAGCTCGGCGCGTCCTTCTTTCAGCGTGGTTACGCCACCGGTTCAGCGGGCAATTTGTCGCTGCTGCTGGAGGATGGCAACTTGCTGGCGACGCCAACCGGCTCCTGCCTCGGCGAATTGCAGGCCGATCGTCTGTCGAAAGTGACGATTCAGGGCGAATGGATCTCCGGCGACAAGCCGTCGAAGGAGGTGGCTTTTCACCGCGCGCTCTATCTGAACAATCCCGCGTGCAAAGCGGTGGTGCATCTGCACAGCCACTATTTGACGGCGCTCTCCTGCCTCAACGATCTCGACACAGCAAACTGCATCCGTCCGTTCACGCCGTATGTGGTGATGCGCGTCGGCGATGTGCCGGTGGTGCCGTATTATAAGCCGGGCGATCAGCGCCTGGCAGACGATCTGGCCAATCTGGCCTCGCGCTATAACGCCTTCCTGCTGGCCAATCACGGTCCGGTGGTGGTGGGCAAATCCCTGCGCGAAGCCGCCAATAACACTGAAGAACTGGAAGAGACCGCGCGCCTGATGTTTACGCTCGGTGACCGCTCGATTCGTTATCTGACCGATAGCGAAGTCGCGGAATTGAGGAATGTTTAATGCCTAAGTTTGCAGCCAATCTATCTACGCAGTTCGGTGAGTTGCCGTTTATCGAACGCTTTGCCGCCGCGGCCAATGCCGGTTTTCGCGCCGTTGAATTCCTGTTCCCGTATGACTTTCCGGCCGAGGTGATTAAAGCCGAGCTGGAAAAACATCAGCTGGAACTGGTGCTGTTCAACACCGCCGCAGGCAACGTGCAGGCGGGTGAGTGGGGCGTGTCCGCCATTCCGGGCCGTGAACAGGAAGCGCGTGCCGATATCGATCGGGCGCTGGAGTATGCGCTGGCGCTCAACAGCCAACAGGTGCATGTAATGGCGGCAACGGTGCCAAACGGTGCCGATCGTGCAGCCTATGAAGAGACTTTCGTGCGTAACATGCATTATGCCGCCGAGCGTTTTGCGCCGCACGGCATTCGCCTGCTGCTGGAAGCGCTTAATCCAGTGACCAAGCCGAATTATCTCTACGCCAGCCAGTATCAGACGCTGGCGATGATGGCGCGTATCGATCGTGCCAACGTCTTTACCCAGCTCGATCTGTTCCATGCGCAGTTGGTGGACGGCAATCTGACGCATCTGATTCGTGAATACGCCGGGCGTTATCGCCATATCCAGATCGCCTCGGCGCCGCATCGCCACGAGCCGGATCAAGGCGAGATCAACTATTCCTATCTGTTCGACCTGCTGGATGAAGTGGGTTACGACGGTTGGGTGGGATGTGAATACATCCCGCGCGGCCGCACTGAAGCTGGCCTCGGCTGGTTCGCGCCTTACGCTAAATAAGTTTTGTTTAACCACCCAGCACAGGGATTTTCAGCACTGTGCTGGGTAAGTCATACCTGAATTCGTCAATACCAGATAGAGCTGTACCCAAACTATACTAATTAAATCAGAGGATTATCATGTCTACCGCGTTGTTGTTAGCCATTGCTACCGCCAGCATTGTGATCTTGCTGCTGCTGGTGATTAAAACCAAAGTTCACCCCTTTGTGGCGCTGCTGATTGTCAGCTTGCTGGTGGCGATTGCGACCGGCATTCCAGCCGACAAAATTATGGATACCATCTTTAGCGGGATGGGTAACTTGCTGGGGCATATCACCATTATCATCGTGCTGGGGGCGATGCTCGGCGCAGTGATTGAAGCCTCGGGCGGTGCCGAGTCGCTGGCGCAACGCTTCAGTAAATCGCTGGGTATCAAGCGTACCGTGGCGGCGCTGACCATGGCGGCGTTTATCCTCGGCATTCCGGTGTTCTTCGAAGTCGGCTTCATCATCGTGATTCCGCTGATTTATGGCTTCACCAAAGTGGCGCGCGTGTCACCGCTGAAGTTTGGCTTGCCGATGGCGGGCGTGATGCTGACGGTGCACGTGGCGCTGCCAACCCATCCCGGCGCGGCGGCGGCAGCGGGCATTCTGCACACTGATATGGGCTGGCTGATGATGCTCGGTATCCTGATCTCGATTCCGGTCGGTATCGTCGGTTATTACGTCGCGAAAGCGATGAACCTGCGCCAATATCATCTTTCCGTTGATGTATTAGAACAGTTGCAGCTGGCGAAGCCGGAAGGCAAGCCGAAGAACGACGCGCCAGCGCCGGGTGCACTGACCATTACCGGCCTGATTGTCGTACCGATTCTGTTGATCGTCATGGGCACCGTCGCGCACACCACGCTGGAAGAAGGCAGCACGCTGCGTGCGGTGATGACGGTGATCGGTACGCCAGCCATTGCGTTGCTGATTGCGCTGGGACTGGCGGCATGGCTGCTCGGCGTGCGTCGTGGCTGGAGCAAAGAGAAACTGGAAGATCTCACCGGACGTGCGATTCCCAGCTCCGCCAGCGTGATTCTGGTTGCGGGCGCGGGCGGCGCGTTTGGTAAGGTGCTGGTGGAATCGGGCGTGGGCAAAGCGCTGGCGTTGACGCTGGAAACCTTGCATCTGCCCTTAGTTCCGGCGGCCTTTATTCTGTCGCTGGCGCTGCGTGCTTCGCAGGGATCGGCAACGGTGGCTATTTTAACCACCAGCGGCTTGCTGAGCCAGGCGGTGGGCGATGTGACGGATATGCAGCGCGTGTTGGTGACGCTGGCGGCCTGTTTCGGCGGGTTAGGTTTGTCGCACGTCAATGATGCGGGTTTTTGGGTGGTGACGCGCTATCTGGGCTTGTCAGTGGCCGATGGCCTGAAGACCTGGACGGTATTGACGACGGTGATGGGGCTGAGCGGTTTTGCACTGACGTGGCTGGTGTGGGGGATGATTTAAGGGTTTTCCCTCACCCTAACCCTCTCCCACAGGGAGAGGGAACCGATTGAGCGCTCACGCCAGCATTTGGCAGCGTCTCCCTCTCCTGTGGAAGGGGGAACCGATCGAGCGCTCACGCCAGCATTTGGCAGCGTCTCCCTCTTCTGTGGAAGTGGGAACTGATCGTGCGCTCACGCCAGCATTTGGCAGCGTCTCCCTCTTCTGTGGAAGTGGGAACCGATCGTACGCTCACGCCAGCATCTGGCAGCGTCTCCCTCTCCCTGTGGGAGAGGGCCGGGGTGAGGGCATCAAATCGCAGAGAACTAAGACACCAGCTCCTGCGCATACAAATACAGCGCCTTCAGCTGCGCCATCTTCTCCGTATTCCCCTCATGCAAACTCGCCAGCGACTCCAGCTCCAGCAAGAACGCCTGCACGCGCTCGGCATTCAGCGCTTCACGGCGATGCTGCAACCAGCGCTGCTGTTCGGCGTCATCCAGGGTGCCAGGGAAGTTGCGCGCACGGTAGCGGAACAACAATTTAGCAATGCGCTTATCGTCGAAGGTCAAATCCAGCGCCGGTAAATTCTGCGGCGGCGTCTGGCGGATGATATTCATGCCAGCGCGATCGGCATCGCTAAAGAAGCCGTCATACAACTGCGCGTCAACATCATCCGACGGGGCAAACGGCTCGGCGTCGGCAAACAGCGCCACCACTTTCTCACGCACTTCCGCGTGGTCACGCAGCAGCTTGAGGTTAGCGAGGCATTGCTGACGATCGATGTTGAGGCGCGCGGCATCTTCCGGACGCAGCGTGCTGGCGGGCGCCAGCACGGGACACTTATTAATGTGCACCAGCTTGATCGGCACCGCAGGCAGATCGCCCAAATCGCTGTGGCGGGTATACAAACGCTCGCGCAGTTCGTCAGATTCCAGCGTCAGCAGCGGCGACATATCCCCGGCCAAATCGGCGACAATCAGCGCGTTACGGTTATCCGGATGCCACGCCAGCGGCACAATCCAGCTGGTGTTACCGCGCGCCGCACCGAACATGCCGGAGACGTGCACCAGCGGTTTCATCTGCGGGATATCAATCAGCGTCATCAGTTTCTGTTTGTTGCGATGGGTAAACAGAAACTCAAACAGCTTCGGCTGCTTCTCTTGCACCAGTTTTGCCATCGCCAGCGTGGCATAAACGTCGGACATCGCATCGTGCGCCTGTTCGTGCGCCACGCCGTTGGCCTTAGTGAGATGCTCCAGCTTGAAGCTGGGGAAGCCATCGTCATTCTCCGGCCACTCAATGCCTTCCGGACGCAGCGCGTAGCAGGCGCGCATCACATCGAGTAAATCCCAGCGCGAATTGCCGTTCTGCCAGCTCCAGCCATAGGGATCAAAGAAGTTGCGATAGAAGATATTGCGCGTCACTTCATCATCAAAACGCACATTGTTGTAACCAATCACACAGGTTTGCGGCTCGCTAAACAGGCCGTGAATGCGTTCGGCAAACGCTGCCTCGGTCACGCCGCGCGCTTTGGCGGTTTGCGGCGTAATGCCGGTGATCATCACCGCTTCCGGCTGCGGCAGATAATCGTCGGCTGGCTGGCAATAAAACACCTGCGGTTCACCTACCGCATTGAATTCTTTGTCGGTACGCAGGCCCGCGAACTGCGCCGGACGGTCCAGCGACGGGCTTTTGCCGAAGGTTTCATAATCGTGGAATAAGAAGGTGAACTCAGAGGCGGGCACGGCGTTATCCTGGCAATGGAGAATCAACGCACAGGATAGTCGTCCATGGGTAGCAGTACAACCTCGATCATCCTCGCTGCGAGCAGGCGCGCAGCATTTATGCGCAGTTCATACTTTTTTTCAATTTATTCAGATCTGTAAGCGCTATTTGCCGTAAAACGTGCGGCGGTAAATTCATTTTTTTGATTTTGAGGAAGAAGTGTTGAAAAGGCGTCTGCTGGTAACTGTATCTGGAATAATTATTTGGGCATCGTGGGCGCAGGCTGACGACAGCATGCCGTTTCCCCTGACACCACCGCCGATTGATGCGGCTTCATGGGTGTTGATGGACGCCACCACCGGACAAATTCTCACCGCTGGCAATCCGGATGAAGAGCGTAACCCGGCCAGCCTGACCAAACTGATGACCGGCTATGTCGTGGATCGCGCTATCGATCAGAATAAAATCAGCCGCGATGACAAAGTCACTATCGGCAAAGATGCGTGGGGCGCAGGCAATCCGGTGTTCAAAGGCTCCTCGCTGATGTTCCTCAAGCCTGGCGATCAGGTCACGGTGCGCGACCTGATGCGCGGCGTGATCATCGATTCCGGTAACGATGCCTGCGTAGCGCTGGCGGATCACGTGGCCGGCAGCGAAAGCAGCTTCGTCACCATGATGAACAGCTACGTGCAGAAACTCGGCCTGTCGCACACCCATTTCGAAACCGTGCACGGCCTCGATGCGCCGGGCCAGCACACCACCGCACGCGATCTGGCGGTGCTGTCGCGCGCCATCATCAGCGGCGAGCCCGATTTCTACGCCATGTACGGGGAGAAAACCCTGACGTGGAACGGCATCACTCAAAACAATCGCAACGGCTTGCTGTGGGATCAAAATCTGCACGTCGATGGTCTGAAAACCGGCCACACCGAAAGCGCCGGTTTTAACATCATCGCTTCTAACGTTGTCGGACGTCATCGCCTGATTGCGGTGATCATGGGCGGCAAGAGCCCGAAAGGGCGTGAAGATCAGGCGCGCAAGCTGCTGGTATGGGGCCAAAACAGCTTTGATACCGTGCAACTGTTCCACGCAGGCAAAAAAATCGGTAGCGAAAACGTCTGGTACGGCAATCCGCATAAGGTCGATGTCGGCACCACGCAGGATATCTACCTGTCGCTGCCGCGCACCGAAGTGGCCAACGTGATGGCGAAATACGTTATCGATCGCAAAGATCTGGAAGCGCCGCTGAAAGCGGGCGAGCAGATTGGCGAAATTCAGGTGATGGACAAAGATAAGCAGTTGGCCAGCTATCCGCTTTACGCGCTGCAAGCGGTGGAAGAGGCAGGCATCATTACGCGCATCAGCGATTACGTGAAACAGAAACTGTAATCTGTCGCGTATTTCCGCGTCATCATCGTCGCCGTGATGCGGCGATGATGACACAATCGCTGTAGGCGTTGCAGACCAGAAAGGTGTGCTGGTGCGCGATGACGTGATTTTCTGATCGCCATTCATGGCAACCGTTTTAATGCACGCACCAAACACGCTGCGTTACATCAATGTTTCTATTGAGAAAACCTGATGTAACGTCCATGTTGTATTTCAGCAAAACCTGAAAAATAATTGCGTTCGACCCTGATGATGCAGCCGTCGCCAGGGTAACATAGCGCGCAAATTTTTAGCGTTCCCGGACAACCATGTTACGCGCTGACAAGCCCATCTCGCAGATTGAGTTCTGGTTCTACCGCCACTATCGCACCGTACACGGCGTGCGTATCGCTATCGCCTTTGTGCTGTGTTTCCTGTTTGTGCGGCTCACCGACATTCCCGAAGGCACCTGGCCGCTGATTACGCTGGTGGTCGTGATGGGGCCGATTTCCACCTGGGGCAATGTGCTGCCGCGCGTGGTGCAGCGTATCAGCGGCACCTTTGCCGGACTGATTTCTGGCCTGATCGCGCTCAAGCTTGAGCTGTTTTCACTGCCGGTGATGCTGGTGTGGTGCGCCGTTGTGATGGTGGTCTGTGGCTATCTGACGCTGGGAAAACATCCCTACATGGCGCTGCTGATCGGCATCACGCTCGGCGTGGTGGTTGGCGCACCGGCCGGGGATTTCACCATCGCCATGTGGCGCGGAGGCGATGTGATTCTCGGTTCACTGATGGCGCTGCTGTTCAGCGCCATCTGGGCGCAGCGCGCCTATACGCATTGGCGCATCCAGTTATCGGATGCGTTTATCGCCATGGCCAAACTGCATCACACCGGCTTCTCCGCCAATTTGCTGGAGAAGCCGCGGCTGAATAAACCTTTTCAGAAATTGCTGAGCGGCGTGATCAAAATGCGCGCGCTGCTGGAGCCGGCGAGTAAAGAGACGCGCATTCCGAAATCGGTGTTTGAGGCGATCCAAACCATCAATCGCAATCTGGTCAACACCATGCAGATGCAAATTGATGCATGGTGGTCGTCGCGTGAAAGCCACTTGATTATGCTCAACGCACCTACGCTGCGCCGCACCCAGCAGATGACAGAAGACACGCTAAATGCGCTGGCCACGCTGATGGTGAAAGGCGAAACCGAGCAGATCACCGCCAACAGCCACGCGCTGGAGGAGATCACCCAGGAACTGGAGCAGCTGATTGCTAATCGCAGCGGACGTTCCGAAACCACGGCGATTTACGGCTACGTCTGGCTGAGCCTCGAACAGGCGCGTCAGCTGGAGCGTATGACCGATTTAGTGCGTCTGGCGCTGCGTAAATAGTTTTCTCAGGCAAGGACTTAATGTGAATCACCCTTTCTTTGCGCTAAGATAAGCGCCAGTCCGAATTTAGCGGTGAGAATTGCAACCCTGGCGGCCAAGCCGCTAAGCTAAACGTTATGACTATTCCGCCTGCCGACGCAGGCCTCAAGAAAGGTGCCAACATGGAAAATGCCAAGCAATCATTTCAGGACGTACTGGAGTTTGTGCGTATGTTCCGTCGTAAAAACAAACTGCAGCGCGAAATCGTGGATAACGAGAAGAAAGTCCGTGATAACCAGAAACGTGTGCTGCTGCTGGACAACCTGAGTGAATACATCAAACCCGGCATGAGCATCGAGGCGGTGCAGGAAATTATCGCCAGCATGCGTGTGGACTATGAAGACCGCGTTGATGAGTACATCATCAAAAACGCTGACCTCTCCAAAGAGCGTCGCGAGCTGTCGAAGAAGTTGAAAGCGATGGGCGAGCCAAAAGCGCAATAAATTTCCATCCACCACTCATCTTGAGGTCGTCATTTATGACGACCTTTTTATTTGGGAATAGATAACCCCAATAACTCTTCTTGCGATTTAGAGTTATTGGGGTTATTTTTTATGCTTTCAGGACGCGGTAAGGCAATGGCATGGATAGCAGATCATTAATGGCCGAGATCAAGGCCGATGGCTGGGAACTGATACGTGTGAACGGCAGCCATCACCATTTTGTCCATCCGGTAAAAAAGGGCTGGTGACGATACCGCACCCCAAAAAGGATTTGCCGATCAAAACGGTGAAAAGTATCAGGAAACAAGCCGGACTGACTGTCCATTAATTCGAAAGAGGTGACGTATGTTTTATCCCATCGCGATTGAGGCGGGTGACCAAAGCACGGCATTTGGCGTCACGGTGCCGGATTTACCGGGCTGTTTTTCTGCTGGAGATACGCTGGAAGCGGCGGTAACAAATGCCAAAGAGGCGATTATCGGGCATCTGGAGCTGCTGGTAGAATTAGAGCAGGACATCCCGGCGGTTTCTGAATTGAAATCGTTGATGAAAGATCCGCAATATGCAGGTTATGTTTGGGTACTTATCGATGTGGATGTCACTCGCATTTTGGGCGGGTCCGAGAAAATCAACGTAACCTTGCCAAAACTGCTGATTGACCGTATTGACCGCTGCGTAGCAACGCATCCCGAATTCAAAACCCGTTCAGGTTTTTTGGCGCAGGTCGCGCTTGAGCGCATTGCGAAGACCCGTTCATAAGCTTCGTAGGAAACTCCATTCATGGCGAACTGGCGCACAGTAATGGGCAATTCATATGAAACAGCGCGACGAATCGCGCTGTTTTTTTTATTCCACCGCGAACTCCCACCATAGCTTATCCAGCGCGTAGTAGCGGTCGCGTTCCGATTCAGGCTGATTCAGGTCGCGTTTCCACGGCTTCGCCAGAATAAAGTGCAGGTTCTTCACTTCATCTTCGCGCCACATCTTACTGTGCTGGAACGGTAAGGTTTTCAGCGCATTGTATTTGTACGAAAGCGGCAGCCAGCGATCCTCGAACACTTCATTAAGCAAATCCTGCTCGGAGAACGGATAGCGGCGCAGATCGGTAATGCCCGCCACTTTCTCCTGCAGCCACGCAAACACCGCCAGATCCGGCTTCAGCACCAAAAAACCGCCGTTCAGGTAGCGATCGAGCGTGGACGGTGCCGGTTCGCCGCGATCCTGCCAGGTATAGTGACAATTCTCTGGCTGCCAGCTGGCGGGATAACTGGCGATCTTGTTGGGATTGCAGCGACAGGCGTGGCACGCTGCCAGCGCATGCTTGCCCAGTTCGAGCGTAAACAGCTCATCCATGTTGCGCAGCACCAGCATGTCGGCATCGAGAAATACTACGCGCTCACAATCAACCAGCTCCCACGCGCGCAGCTTGCTCCACACTTCTCCGAACTGCGCCGAGGCGTAATGCTGCTCCAGTTCGGCGTTTGGCGTCAGCGGATCCACCGGATGGATCACACAGCCCAGCGCCTGCAACGCCTCACGCGTCTCCAGATCGATGGCGTCTGTAACCATCACAATCAGCGGCCAGCGGGTTTTGCTGCGCTTCAGTGAGCGGTGCAGCGCCTTCACGCCAATAAAATAGTCTGGCTGTGTTAACAGCGTTACCCATGCAAACATGGTTTCTCCCCTTCAAACTTAATCAAACAAAGCAGTGACATAGTCATTGCTAAAACGGCGTTGTGGATCGAGCTGGTCGCGCACCGCGCGGAAAGCGTCCCACTGCGGATAGATATCGCGCCACTGATAGCGCTGCGGATCGTAATATTTGCCCCAGTGCGGACGTCCGCCTTCGGCCGCCAGCAGCTTCTCGACTTCAGTGAGAAAATGCAGGCCATCCTGCGACAGCGAACCGTCATCAGCGTAATAGACCACAAAGCCAAAGAAGCAGGTGGCGTGCTGATACGCCGGGCTGAGCCAGCCTTCAGACGCGCCGGTACAGCGCAGAATGATCGGATAGTGCATATGCGGATGATTCTCGGCATACCACGCTTTGATCTTGCTGATAATCTGCGGCGTTTTCTCCAGCGGCACGCCGATCTCGACGTTGATCTGCGGCACGGCAATGCCGCGACAAAATAGCTGATAGATATCGCCGCTGATGTCGGTGAAATCGCGGAAGCGCGTCACGGTGCGGAACTGTTTGCCGCCTTTGCCGTGAATCTGCGTATCGCGATGCATCTGCGCCAGCGTCTGGTCGATGGTGTCATTCAGGCTGCTGTCGGTGTCATCGCCATGCTCAATCACCTCGCGCTGATTGGCGTGCCATGCCTGCGAATCTTCAGCGCTGGCTTCGTGCGCGTTCCACACGTGCATCAGGTTGTCATCGACAAACCACCAGGCTTTGCTCATCTCATACTGCTGGTTCCATTCGATCAGATCGTTCTCCAGCGTATCGGCGGAGACGGCGAATTTGTGGCAGGTAAACAGGCGGAAAGGGCGGGTGCGCAGCGTCACGGCCGTCACAATGCCCAGGGTGCCGAGCGAAACCTGTGCGGCAGCGAAATCGGGCTCACCGCGCACAAATTCACGCACGCTCCCGTCAGCCAACACCATGCGAATGCGCAGCGCTTCATCGGCGATGGAGCTTTGTGCTAAACCCTGGCCGTGCGTGCCGGTGGCCATCGCGCCCGCCAGCGTCTGCACCGCAATCACGCCCGGCGACGAGGCCAGCATGCGATCCATCTCGGTTAGGGTGCTGTAAACCTGCTCCAGCGGCGTACCGGCGGCAAAGGTGACGCTCTCTTCGTCTTGGGCGATCACGCCGTTGAACGCGCTGAGATCCAGCAGCAAATCCTGCTCATCAACGCCCAGCATGCGGCCCGGCGACAAGCGGTTGCCCAGCACGCGCACTTTGCCGCTGGCGGTGCGCAGCAGTTGTTGCAACTCCGCTTCAGTTTGCGGCTGATGTAACTGACTACGCTGACCAACCACCGAGTTTTGCGCCCAGTTCCACAGTGCGCTGTCCCGATCGGTATTCTGCGTATGGCGTAAGGGATAAAGGTGGGGATCTTTGTTCACTACGGCGTTCCTTAGTCTGTGGTCTGTGACGGTCCCAAATTTAAAAGCGTAGACCATCAGCGCGCAGCCGCAGCCTACGAGGCTTTGCGCACATAACGCAGCGTGGCGGTGACGGCTAACTGGCGGTTGCGACGGATGCTGTCTTCCTCGCTATCGTTCGGCGTGAACAGCGTGTGAAAGGTGTAGCGATTGGAGACGTGATGCACACAAATGCTGCTCAGCAAGCGGTGCACATCCACGGTATCCAGCCCATCCATAAACAGCCCTTGCTGCTGGCCGCGCGTCAGAATGTCATCCAGCACATCGAGTGCACTTTTGTTCAGCGCCTTGATGCGTTCGGATTGCATGATGTAGCGCCCGCGCAGCAGGTTTTCGGTACACACCAGCCGCATAAAATCCGGATGCGAGACGTGGTAATCAAAGCTGGCTTCCACCAGTTTGGTCATCGCCAGTTCCGGTGCCATCTCGGCGAGATTAAGGCCGGTTTCATGCTGGCGAATCGCCTGATACACCTGCTCCAGCACCTCAATATAGAGCTGCTCTTTATTGCCAAAGTGATACACCACCATGCGTTTGGTGGTTTGCGCGTGCTCAGCGATCTGCTCCAGCCGCGCGCCCTGCATACCAAACTCGGCGAACATTTTCAGCGCACCGGCGAGGATGCGCTTCTTAAGCCCTTCAGGGTCATTTTTTCGTTTAGGTGTGGTGTCCGACATAGCGCTCAGTAACAAGTCCATCAAAAGGGGGAGGATAGCACAGCCATTTCCCGCGTGTGGCGATGCGAGCGGCGCCGCGGCTTTATGCTTTTCAGGAATAGCATTCCTGAATAAATCATAATGCAGGAATAAGCAACTGCGTATACTGCGGTCATCTGTCGTTACGACAGCTAATTTTGACTCGCGCAATTATAACGATTGGGAAGCACTTTATGCACACACGTCTGTCACCAGTAAAAAATAAATTCCTGTTAACGGCTGGCGCCTTGCTGCTGGCCAGCGCGGCGCTGTCGCCGCTGTCCATCGCGCACGCGGCGGACAAAACCTCGGTAAAAGTCGGCATTATGAGCGGCGAAGATGAAGACGTCTGGCGCGAAGTGATCAAACAGGCGGCGGCGAAAGGCTTAACGGTGAAAACCGTCATTTTCAACGATTACAACCAGCCGAACGAAGCGCTGCAAAACGGCGAAGTGGATGCCAACGCCTTCCAGCATCAGCCGTTCCTCAATAACCAAATCAAGGTCAATCACTACGACATCGTACGCGTCGGCGATACCGCCGTGTGGCCGATTGGTCTCTACTCGAAGAAAGTGAAAAGCGCCAAAGCGCTGAAAGAGGGCGCGGTGATTGGCGTGCCAAACGATCCCTCTAACGAAGCGCGCGGTCTGGTGCTACTTGAGCAACAAGGCCTGATCAAACTGAAGCCGGGCGTCGGCATCGCGGCCACCACCGCCGATATCACCGCCAATCCGCATCATCTGAAAATCAAAGAGCTGGATTCCGGCATCATCGGCCGCTCCGTTCCTGATCTGGATGCCGCCGTCGTCAACACCGATTGGGCGCTGAAAAGTGGCCTGACCGCCGAAGATCGCATTGCGCAGGAGCCGGTAAAAGATAACCCGTACAACAACTTTATTGCGGTGAAGAAAGAGAACGTCAGCGCGCCGTGGGTGAAAACGCTGGTGGCTTCTTATCAGAACGATGCCGTGAAGACCGTGTTTGACAAGGTCTACAAAGGCACGGGCGAAACGGCCTGGTAAGGAACGATAAAGATGACGTTATTCTCAGCAGCCGAAACGCCATTTACCGCCGTGAAACGCGGCGTGGCGGAAAGTGCCCATGACGAGGCGCAGGTGAAGTTTCGCGACAGCGGCAGCGTGGTGCGCCTGCAAGGTGTGTCACGTCGTTTTGGACAAACCCAGGCGCTGCGCGACATCTCGTTGACGGTGCAGAAAGGCGAAATCCTTGGCCTGATCGGACGCAGCGGCGCGGGGAAATCCACGCTGATCCGCTGTCTCAACGGGCTGGAACAACCTGATGAAGGCGTCATTGAAATCGAAGGCCGTAACATCACCGGCCTGTCAGAAAAACAGCTGCAAACGGTGCGCAGCCGCGTTGGCATGGTGTTCCAGCACTTCAATCTGTTATCAGCAAAAACGGTGGCGCAGAACGTCGCGCTGCCGCTGAAAATCGCCGGCATGGAAAAAGCGCAACGCCAGCAGCGCGTGGCGGAACTGCTGGCGCTGGTGGGATTGGCGGACAAAGCGCAAAGCTATCCGGCAGCGTTATCCGGCGGCCAAAAACAGCGGGTTGGCATTGCCCGCGCGCTGGCGGCCAGCCCGGCGCTGCTGCTGTGCGACGAAGCCACCTCGGCGCTCGATCCGGAAACCACGCGCTCGATTCTGGCGCTGCTCAAATCCCTGAATCAAAAACTCGGCATCACCATTTTGCTGATTACTCATGAGATGGAAGTGATCAAATCCGTGGCGCATCGCGTGGCGGTGATTGATGCCGGTGAAATCATTGAGCAAGGTCCGGTTTGGCAGGTGTTTGCGCATCCGCAATCGGCCCTGACGCGCACGCTGCTGCGCGGTTTGCTGCCGCAGCTGCCGGAAAATATTGCTGCGCGCCTTAGCGATGACAAGCAAGGCGATGCCATCTACAGCGTGCACTTTGCCGGTGACGATGCGCAGGGCGATCTGCTCACCCGCTTTGCCAGCGCGCTGCCGGGCAAGTTCCGCCTGCTGCAGGGCGGCATCGATCACATCCAGCACTACGCGGTGGTGCGTTTCTTTATTGCGCTCCCGGCGGCCAACGCGGCCGACGAGCAATATATTCTCAGCTGGCTGCACGCGCAGCAGGCGCAAGTGGAGTTAGTGGGTTATGTCGCCAGTCATGATTGATCTTTTACTCAATGCGTTAGGCGAAACGGTTTTAATGACGGTGATTTCCGGCCTGTTTTCGCTGGTGGCGGGCTTGCCGCTCGGCCTGATTCTGGTGATGACCAGCCCCGGCGGCATCGCCGAACATCGCGGCGTGAATCGCGTGCTGGGCCTGATCATCAACAGCTTCCGCTCGCTGCCGTTCATCATTCTGCTGGTAGCGCTGATTCCCTTTACCCGTTTTCTGGTCGGCACCTCGCTCGGCACCTGGGCCGCGATTGTGCCGCTGTCGATCACCGCAACGCCGTACTTCGCGCGCGTGGCCGAAGTGTCTCTGCGTGATGTCGATCGCGGCCTGATTGATGCGGTGCGCGCCATGGGCGCCAGCAAGCTGCGTATCGTCTGGGACGTGCTGATCCCGGAAGCGCTGCCCGGCATCTTGTCGGGGTTTGTGGTTACGCTGGTGGCGCTAATTGGTGCTTCGGCCATGGCCGGCGCGATTGGCGCAGGCGGACTGGGCGATCTGGCGATCCGTTATGGCTATCAGCGCTTTGAAACCTCAGTGATGATCGCGGTGATCGCGGTGCTGATTGTGCTGGTGTGCGGCATTCAGTGGCTCGGCGACCGGTTAGTGCAGCGTATTGATAAGCGCCATTGATTATCACTGATGCGCGATAAATCGCGCCGCTACGAATACGTGCATCTACGGTAGCGGCGCAATCTATTGCGCATTGTTTTGCCAAAGGAGAATGCTCATGTCGCTGAATCCACTTCAGCTCACGCTCGAAAACAGCCTCGAACAACACAGCGCCGCTTATCTCAAGGTATCGCAGGCGATATTCCAAAATCCCGAAACCGGCAACAACGAATATTTTGCCAGCGAGCAACTCACGCAACTACTCAGCGCTGAGGGCTTTGCGGTCACGCGCAACGTCGCCGGACATGAAACGGCGTTCTACGCGGTAAAGGCCAGCGACAAACCGGGCCCCACCATCGCTTTTCTCGCGGAATATGACGCGCTGATCGGCATCGGTCACGCCTGCGGTCATAACCTGATTGGCACCACCAGCGTGGCGGCGGCCATCACGCTATCGCAGGTGCTGGATCAAACCGGTGGACGCGTGGTGGTGTTAGGCACGCCCGCGGAAGAGGGCGGATTAGCCGGACCGGGCGGACCCAAAGGCAACGTGAAAAAGCGCTTTGTCGAAGCCGGCTACCTCAAAGATGTCGACGTGGCGCTGATGGTGCATCCTTCGGGCAAAACCCGCCTGACTGAATCCACGCTCGCCAATAATCATCTCTATTTCCACTTCTACGGCAAGCCGTCGCACGCCGCCAGCGCGCCCCATGAAGGGATCAACGCACTGGATGCGCTGGTGCTGCTCTACAACGGCATCAGCGTGTTGCGTCAGCAACTGCCGGATGGCGTGCGCGTGCACGGCATTATCACCAACGGCGGCCAGGCCCCGAACGTGATCCCGGAATACGCGTCGGCGCATTACTACATCCGCGCGGACAGCCGCGAAGTGGTGGAATCCCTTGAGCCGCGTCTGCGTGCCATTGCTGAAGGCGTGGCGCTGGCGACCGGCGCGCGCGTCGAGATTGACCATCAGATTGGCCCGCGCGATTTCAAACTCAACTCAGCGCTGGATGCCTTGCTGCTGGAAGAGTTCACCGCGGCAGGCGAACAGGTTGATCTCTCGCCGCAGAAAAACAAAGTCTCCACCGATGCTGGCGACATCAGCCACGCGGTGCCGACGGCGCATCCGTGGCTGAAAATCGGCCCCGACGATCTGATTTTCCATACCGTGCCCTTCCGTGAAGCGGCCAACTCAGCGCGCGGCTATCAGGCGCTGCTGATTGGCGCGCGCGTGCTGGCACGCACCGGCTTACGTCTGCTGACCGATGCGGACGCCTTAAACAACGTCAAAGCGGATTTCGCGCGACAACCATAAAGGAGAGTGTTGTGTCGCAAACCTATCGCAGAAAACTGAAAACGCTGGTCGGCGCCAGCAGTGTGATTTCCGCCGCCAATGACAGCCAGCCCGGCGTGGGCATCACGCGCGCCATCGAACTGGCGAAAATTGCCGAGCGCGAAAAGATCACCGGGCTGTTTACCGCCGATTTGCTGCAGGCCGATGCGGCCGGATTAGCCGGCACCACCGGCACGCAAGATCCGCTGATTGCGCTGGCGGCATTGAGCCAGGTGACATCGCACATCGGTTTAATCGCTACCGTCAGCACCAGCTGGCTGCATCCGTATAATCTGGCGCGTCAGGTCGGCACGCTCGATCACATCAGCGGCGGTCGCGCGGGCTGGAACGCGGTAACGTCATCGGTAGGTGAGGAGAACTTCGGTGAAAGCCAGCTGCCGCCACCGCAGGAGCGCTACGCGCGCGCCACTGAATTTATTGAAGTGATGAACGCGCTGTATGACGCCAACGAACGCGCGGCAGTGCAGCGCACCGCCAGCGGCGGCATTCGTCTCGACCACAGTAAACTGCATCCGATTCACTATCGCGGCGACTATTTCCAGGTGGCGGGACCGCTTAACGTACCGCCGCCGCCACAGCGCCGTCCGGTGCAGTTCCAGGCGGGCCAATCCGACGCGGGCGTCACGCTCGGCGCACGCTATGCCGAGGTGATTTACACCTCGCAGCCCACGTTTGATGCGGCGCAAACCTTCGTGGCTGATGTGCAGCAGCGGGCGCGACGTTTTGGCCGCGAACATAATCCGCCGCTGATCATGAACTCGTTCCACGCCATCATTGGCGACAGCGACGCCGATGTGGCGCGCCGTCTGCGCGATAAGCATGAACGCATCAACTATGAACAGGGCAGATTACGCGTGGCCGATATGCTGGGCGGCGAGGTGGATTTGCGCGATGTGCCGCTCGACCAACCGCTGCCCGCCGCGTTAATTCCCGAACTGGCGCAGGTGCATCGTCGTCAGGGGCGCGCCGCCATTTTCCGTGGCTATGCGTTGGAAGGATTAACCTTGCGCGAGCTGATCATCAAAGCCGAAGAGACCGGCCACTGGTTTGTAGCCGGTACGCCAGAAACCCTGGCCGATGCCATCGAACAGCGCTACCGCGCCGGCGTGCTGGATGTGATTTCGCTGCATGGACTCGGCCAGCCCGATCAGCAGGATTTGCTGCTTAACGGCCTGCTGCCAGAACTGCGTCGCCGCCAGCTGATCGATAACGATTATGTCGGCAATGATTTCCGCAGCAGTCTGGAGCTGGCTCCGCTGCCAAACGCTATCGATTAACCCAAACCAGGTGCGCGCTTATGCGCATCTGGTTGGCGGTCGCCATACGAAGCGCCATTTCAAGTTAAAGCTCAGTCACTGCAAGCAAGGTTATCCGCCGCGCAACATAGTCGAGGACAGTTTTTCGCTGCGCTTCTGGCATATGACTTTCAGTGTAGGTATCAATAATCAGCTGATGGTTACTGATAATTTCGCTTAGCCATTTTTTGGCCAAAGCGGGATGAATATCCATACCTTGCGCGAGCAGAATAAAATCCGCTCCCAGATATTCCCCGTAAATGGAGTTAATTCCCGGAGCGCTCTCCGCATCATTTTCTTCTCGCTCCAGAAGCGGCAACGCTAAATATTCTTTAAACGCCGTAGGGTAGGGAACGACGCTGATAAAGTCATAGACTGGGGCCAAATAAGGCGCTCCTTTTTCAGGAAGGATGATGCCGATATTGCGCAGATGAAAATCATTATTGCCTAATACATAGGCATAGATGATGCGTAAAAAGAGATCTCGCTTACTCTTTAAGCTGCTACTTACCGAATGATTGAGAAATTTAGCGGCTTTCTCGTAACTCGTGGCCTTTTTATTGTCTACATAGCCATATTTATCGCCGAGGCCCATCGCGCCATCTAACTGCTCCTGATGCAATCTGCCTTTATCAGTCCCTATCCGGTCATATCTCTTGATGACAAAAGCGAGTTCATCTGGCCGGTTATCATCATGCTTAAACTGCATAAGTCCAAAGGATGGAACGTCAAATTTCAGGCGTTGCATCAGACACATCGTTGCATGCTCATTTTCTGCCAGGTGCGGGTACTCCTCTGGTGAGGGTTTTAGAATATAGGTACCGTCGTTGCTGACCACATGCAACTCTCCTGCTTCCAGGCGGAGAGAGAGCTTGGGTTGATAGCCTGAAATGCTCATCCCTTTCTGGCGCTCAGGGAGTTCCTGAATAAACTGGCTACGGGTGAACGGCAAGCTCAGGGACACTTGCAAACTACCCAGTAAATGTTTAATGCCTTGTGTCGAATAGCCCGTATTCAACTCGGATTCTTTCAGCAGGTTTAAATTTATCAGGCAGCGTTCTGGGTTCATTGAGTTATCTCTTTAAGTACGACGGCACCAAGCAAGTCGTCACCATTCTGCATCAGTAAACCGAACAGATCTTTGTCGTCAATTTTCTGAATTTCAGAATATCGTTTACGCAACCATCCTTCTGGTGCTAATCCCTTGAAGAATGGATGAAGCTCTTCACTAAAGTAAGGCTCCGACCTCACTGGCATGCTAAGAGATATTGCTGGCCCGCGATAATTGGGCTGATAGCAGAAAGCAAAACCTCTTTCTACTTCACTCAATGTTCCTACAGGATGGTGGTATAGCCACACCGCTATTTTTCGAGCCATACTTTTATTCCGAGCTCTTTAAGCAATGCATGGAGATTAATTGCCTTTGCCGATGATGGTTTGGCAATCATTCGTTTAAACGTCGAGATTGAAACGCCAATTTGCAAAGCCATCTCTTCATAAGTGATATTTTGTTGCTTGAGTTCACGCGTCATGATCTGCGGCAAAAGCGAAAATTCCAGAGCGTTGAGAGCGCGTATGTCGTTCGGAGCACATTGAGTTGAAGATTGAATGTTCAACGCCCACTCTTCCAACACGCACTGTCGATCTGATTCAGAGAGCTTGTTAAGTTCAGATTTGATGTCATCCAGGTTCATTTTTGACACTGCTGCGCCTTTGCTAGCCTGCATTTTACGATATGACTCAACTATAAAGCCTTAAGGTTCATTTTTGAACCTATTAACTATTTTATCGCCAAATCCATGCAGTGACGTTAGAGATGAGATTGAAAAGTGTCATTAATGACACTTGATAAAGCTGCGGAATTGAGTGAGCGGAGATTTGGATATATACAGGAAAGCAAAAAGCCCGCTTAGTTTCCTAAGCGGGCTTCTCTAAATTTGGCTCCTCTGACTGGACTCGAACCAGTGACATACGGATTAACAGTCCGCCGTTCTACCGACTGAACTACAGAGGAATCGTGTGAACGAGGCGCATATTAGCGATGCCGATCCCCGTTGTCAAAGCCCGACTGCACACTTTTGGTTTAAGTGCGCGTAAAAGCAGCGGAATGCTGCTTTTCTGCCTTGAATGATCAGATTCTAAACTGCCAGCAAGATCTCACTTTAAACGCAATTCCTTTGAGATGTTAGATGCATGTCAAAGTTTTGTTATTTGCCGATTTTAAAACAATCATTTCAGTGCTTTTATGATGAAAGTTTCAAATGCAAGTTAGATGAAATAAATGAACTGCTAATCATCACCGGCGAAATGAGTTGTGTCATCTGAAACGGCATTTCGAAAATAACTGGCTGATTAGTAGCGGGTTACACTGAAAAGATGCAGTAAACCGATAGCGTTAGACCAGAAGCCTTACCTCTACAACCACAAAAAAAACGCCAGCGACGTTGGGTGAATGTAAAAGATATTTTTCATTCGCGGTCTCAGCCAACCTGAGCATGTTAACGAATAAGAAGGGTTACCCATGAAATTCAAAAAAGCGTTATTAACTTCCCTGTTAGTTTGCATGTTACCTGCCGCCGTGATGGCAAAAGATCTTCAGGTAGGCGTTTCTATGGCGCTGTTTGATGACAACTTCCTCACTATTCTGCGCAACGCAATGCAGAAAGAGATGCAAAAAGACAACATCAAAGGCCAGGTTGAAGACGCCAAAGGCGACGTGGCACAGCAGCTGCAGCAGGTGCAGAACTTCATTGGTCAGGGCGTTGACGCCATCATCGTTAACCCCGTGGATACCAACGCGGTGAAACCGCTGGTGGATGCCGCAGCGAAAGCCGGCGTGCCGCTGGTGTTCGTCAACCGTAAACCGGCAGGCGAGTTGAAAGACAAAATGGCGTTTGTCGGTTCGGATTCTGAACTGGCGGGCCGTCTGCAGATGGAAGCGCTGGCTAAAAAGATGAACGGCAAAGGCAACGTAGCGATTCTGCTGGGTGACCTGGCTAACGAATCCACCCGTGAACGCACCAAAGGTGTGGAAGCGGTGGTCGCCAAATATCCGGGCATTAAAGTCGTGCAGAAACAGACGGCTAAATTCACCCGTAATGATGCGGTGGACGTGGTGAGTAACTGGCTGACCGCGGGCGATGACATTCAAGCGATTGCCTCTAACAACGATGAAATGGCAATCGGTGCGCTGCAGGCGCTGGGTAAAAACCCGAATCACATCCTGGTAGCGGGTGTGGATGGGACGCCGGACGCGCTGCAGATGATCAAGAACGACAAAATGGTCGCCACGGTCTTCCAGGATGCGAAAGGTCAGGGTGAAGGCGCGGTACAAACAGCGGTCAAGCTGATTAACGGCGAGAAAGTGCAGAAAGTGGTCGATATCCCGTTCCAGCTGATTACCAAAGATAACTACGAAAAATTCGCCAGTCAGAATCAGAAATAAACCGTAACCGACTTAGCCGTACGGAGGTGATGTATGACCGCTTTTGCGCTTGAAGCCGAAGGCATCAGCAAGTTCTTCCCCGGAGTGAAGGCACTCGACAATGTCTCACTGCGTATTAAACCGGGGTCGGTACATGCCCTGATGGGTGAAAATGGCGCGGGCAAATCCACTTTAATGAAATGCCTTATCGGGATGTATCGTCCCGATAAGGGCACCATTCGCATTAAAGGGGAGCCGGTGCAGTTTCAGGACACCATGGATGCGCTGCGTTCCGGCATCTCCATGATTCACCAGGAACTCAATCTGGTGCCTTACATGACCGTGGCCGAGAATATCTGGCTCGGCCGCGAACCGATGAAGTACGGCTTTGTTGACCACGGCAAGCTGAACAAACAGACGCAGGAACTGCTGAACAAACTCAATATCCGTTTGAAAGCCGATCGTCTGGTCGGCGAGTTGAGTATTGCGTCGCAGCAGATGGTGGAAATCGCGAAAGCGGTGTCATGGAATTCGGACATCGTGATTATGGATGAACCGACCTCGGCACTGACGGAAACCGAAGTGGCGCACCTGTTCACCATCATCCGCGACCTGCGTGAGCAGGGCAAAGCCATCATCTATATCAGCCATAAGATGGATGAGATTTTCACCATTACCGATGAGATCAGTATTTTCCGTGATGGATCCTGGGTTGGCAGCAACAGCACCAGCGAATACACGCGTCAGTCACTGATTACGCAAATGGTGGGCCGTGAATTAACTCAGCTGTTCCCGAAATTCAACGGTGAAATCGGTGGGGATGTGCTGACGGTGCGCAATCTCACCTGCAAAGATCGCTTCACCGACATCAACTTCACGGTGCGCAAAGGCGAAATCCTCGGCGTAGCGGGATTGGTGGGTGCCGGACGCAGCGAAGTGATGGAAAGCCTGTTCGGCATGGAGAGTTTCGACAGCGGTGAAATCCTGATTGATGGCGTGCCGGTCAAGATCGATTCGCCGTCAACGGCGATTGAGAAGGGCATGGCGTTCCTGACCGAAGACCGTAAAAAGTCGGGGCTGTTCCTGGTGTTGTCGGTGATGGAGAACATGAGCATCGTCAACATGCCGGATTACACCCATAAAAGCGGTTTTGTCAGCCACATCAAAATGGCGCAGGACTGCATGGATCAGATTCGCAAGCTGAACATTAAAACCCCCACCATGGATCAGATCATCAATAACCTCAGCGGCGGTAACCAGCAGAAGGTGCTGATTGCCCGCTGGCTGCTGGCGCAACCGAAGATCCTGATTCTCGACGAACCCACGCGCGGTATCGACGTGGGGGCAAAAGCAGAGATTTATCGCTTAATCAGTGAACTGGCGAATCGCGGCGTGGCCATCATCATGGTGTCGTCCGAACTGCCAGAAATTCTCGGCATGAGCGACCGCGTGATGGTTATGCACGGCGGACGTATAACCGGCATCCTCGATAAAGAAGAGGCCAATCAGGAATCCATTTTGTCGTTGGCATCCGAGTGAGGCGTGAGACACCTATGAGTAACGTAAAAATTACGGCCCCGCAGGCCGCAGAACAGAGTTCTTTCTTTGGCAACCTGCGTCACAAGCTGCCAAAAGACACCGGGATTTTTGTCGTGATGGTGGGCATTGCCCTGATTTTTGAAATTGCCGGTTGGTACGTACGTGACCAATCTTTCCTGATGAACACCAACCGCCTGGTGCTGATTATTCTGCAGGTGGCGATCATCGGCATCATCGCGGTGGGCGTGACCCAGGTCATCATCACCACCGGTATTGACCTGTCATCCGGTTCGGTTATTGCCCTCACCGCGGTGGTGGCGGCCAGTCTGGCGCAAACCTCAGACAGCCTGTCGCCGATGTATCCCTCGCTGGTGAACCTGCCTGCGGTGATTCCCATCGTCGCCGGGATTGGCGTAGGGCTGCTGTGCGGCGTAATGAACGGCGTGCTGATCACCAAAACCGGTATTCCTCCGTTCATCGCCACGCTTGGCATGATGGTGTCGGCACGCGGTCTGGCGCAGTACTACACGCAGGGTAACCCGATTAGCTTCCTGTCAGATGGCTTCACCTCCATCGGCCAGGGCGCGATGCCGGTAATCATCTTCCTGGTGGTGGCGTTCCTGTTCCACATCGCACTGAAACACACCCGCTACGGCAAATATGTCTACGCGATTGGCGGCAACATGACCTCCGCCAAAGTGTCCGGTATCAACGTTAATAAGTACCTGATCATCGTCTATACCATTGCCGGTGCGCTCTCTGGCCTGGCGGGTGTGGTGCTGGCGGCGCGTGTCAGTAGCGGCCAGTCCAGCATGGGGATGGCGTACGAACTGGATGCCATTGCCGCTGCGGTTATCGGCGGCAGCAGCCTGATGGGCGGCGTGGGCCGCATCACTGGTACGCTGATTGGTGCAGTGATCCTTGGCCTGATCAAGAGCGGCTTCACCTTTGTCGGTGTCGATGCCTACGTGCAGGACATCATCAAAGGCATCATCATCGTCGCAGCGGTTTCTATTGATATGCATCGCAACCGTAAAAAAAGATAATACGCTTCATACTTCACGCTGTAGCGGCGTTGGCTGCGAAAATTACCCCCGGTCACATAGTGAACTATGCTCCCGGGGCGGAATTTTCTTGCCGCCTTGCTACAGCGCGAATTATTTTGCGTAGTGACATTGTGCACGGTCGGTTCCCTCTCCCGCGCGCGGGAGAGGGTTAGGGTGAGGGACAACGCGCACCGCCCGCCACATAAGTTTTCCAACTGGCTAACCTCCTTCTTTCCCGCTCCTTTTGTTCCATTCCCGCCGTTTCTGTTCACTTTCTGTGTTTTCTGCACCAAACCAGCTCATCCGGTCATCACTTTTTTGCACGCCTGACTCGCATTTTCTGCCCCACGGCGGTGCATGTTGTTCAACGCTTACGCAAATCACGTCATCGCCCACGCTTATTAACTCCTTCGAGGTAATCACAAACGCTTATTTTCCGTGCCGTTAGGAAAATCCGGCAACGCAATTTTGCATCGCGAACAAACCTGGCCTGCATATTGCAACTTCATTCCCACAAGCCAGCAGGCTGAAACACCCAACTGGGTATTCGGGGATTGACGGAGGCAACATGAATTTAAGACGACTCAAATATTTTGTAAAAATCGTCGATATCGGCAGCCTGACTCAGGCAGCAGAAGTGCTGCACATCGCGCAGCCTGCGCTTAGCCAGCAGGTGGCGACGCTGGAAAATGAACTCGATCAGCAATTGCTGATCCGCACCAAGCGCGGCGTGACGCCCACTGAAGCCGGAAAAATTCTGTATGCCCACGCTCGCACCATTCTGCGCCAGTGTGAACAGGCGCAAACGGCGGTGATCAACGCCGGCCAGGCACTGAACGGCCAGGTTTCGATTGGTTTAGCGCCGGGCACCGCTGCATCTTCGCTCACCATGCCGCTGCTGCACACGGTGCGTGAGCAGTTCCCGGATGTGCTGGTGTATCTGCATGAAAACAGCGGCACCTCGCTCAATGAAAAAGTGATGAACGGCCAGCTGGATATGGCGGTGCTGTACGACCGCGCGCCAACGGCGGGCATCAACAGCATTCCCTTAATGAAAGAAGAGCTCTATCTGGTGGGCGCAACGGCGTGCCCGGGTGCGACGGTCGATCTGGCCGATGTGGCGCAGATGAGCCTGTTCCTGCCACGTGATTACAGCGCGGTGCGTAAACGTGTCGATGAAGCGTTCTCGCTGCGCCGTCTGAGCGCGCGCATTATTGGCGAAATCGAATCCATTTCGACGCTGACTGCGGCGGTGTCCAGCGGTATGGGCGTGACGGTGCTGCCAGAATCTGCAGCGCGGGCGCTGGTGAGTTCAACCCATGCGTGGATGGCGCGCATTAACAGCCCGTCACTCAATCTGCCGCTGTCGCTGAACATCTCGGCGCGTCTGCCGCTGTCGCCATCGGCGCAGGCCGTCAAGAATATTCTGCTGTCGCTGCTGAATAAGCCAGCGGTGGAGGACCGTGAATTGATGCTGGTGGGGTGAGTTAAGCGCACTTTTTCCCTCACCCTAACCCTCTCCCATCAATGGGAGAGGGGACCGATCCAGCGCATATTTAGCCACAATGATCACCTTACCAACCAACCGCTCGATCAGCTCCCTCGCCCGCTTGCGGGTGTACAGTCCGGGGACATGGTGAACACTTGTTCGGGGACATGGTAGACACTTACAACTAAGGCATAAGAACCCGTTTATGGAGTCGCTTATGTCCTGGGATGCGAGAGATACCATGTCATTACGTAA
>NZ_JBHTGO010000005.1:0-31758 GCF_042666835.1 Pantoea sp. GCM10028869
TATGGTGGTACAGCACAAAAGTGGGGGTGATCGACCTGAAGAAAAAGTCGATCACCATGGGTAAAGGATGTTAAAAAGTGTTCACCATGTCCCCGAACACCTGTCTACCATGTCCCCGGACTGTACAGGGAGAGGGCCGGGGTGAGGGCACCAGACCGCACCGCACTACCACCTTACTCCGCGGCTTCGCGCATCATCTCTTCGTGTGGAATATCCTGCAAAATCTGCTCGAAACTGCGCAGACGTTTATAGATCGACATCAGCGTAATCAGCGTTGACCACGACGTGATCAAATACTGGAACGACGAGCGCACCTGATCAAACACATTGGTGATCTGGTTCAGCAGACCGAGCGTAATGGTACCCGCCACAATCGACGGGAACAGCACAAACAGCCCGAACACGTTATCCACCTGCAGATACATAATGCGGGTGATGTTGAAGTACAAATAGTGGAAATAGAGGCGGAAATAGTTCTGACGCACGCGGCTAAACAGCTCCTGCACCGTCGGCGGTGAGGCGCGTTCAGGATCGTCTTCGCCATATACCAGCTCTTTACGGTAGGCCGCTTCCACCCGCTGATTGCGGAACTCCAGCCCCGGCAGTTTAATCCCCACCAGCGCCAGCAGCGCGGTACCAAACAGCGACCACAGCAGCGCGGCAATCACCAATGCATACGGAATGCTGCCAAGAATGGGCACCTCTTTCACATGGTGCGACAGCGTGACCAGCACCGGCAGGAACGCCACCAGCGTCATAATCGCCTGAATAAAGTTGATGCCCCAATCCTGCAACGTGCCAGCGAAGCGCATGGTGTCTTCCTGTACACGCTGTGCCGCCCCCTCAACCAGACGCAGACGCTGCCAGTTGTGCATATAGTAATTGTTCATCGCGGTACGCCAGCGGAATACCCAATGGCTGACGAAGAACGAGTTCATAACGCCAATCACCACCGCAATCAGCGCGATACCGAGAAACGCCAGCACTTGCACATAGAACTGGTGGATGGCGACGGAACCGGCTTTGGTCAGCGCCTGTTGAATCATGTCGTAGAACGGGCCGTACCAGGCGTTAACGCCCACGCCGACCTGCACGCCAAACCAGGTGACAAAGATGATCAGAATTGAACCCCAAACCGACCAGCGCTGCCACGGATGGTTATCAATCACGCGCCACGCCAGCGCAAAGAGGCCGGCAACGATCCAGTAATAGGCGTAAAACCACAGTTGGCTGATGTGAATAAAACGGCTGGCATTGGTTGGCAAAGGTTCGTGCATCGCCGCCTGTAGTGCAGGCCAGCGCGCCGGGAAATCACTGAAAAAGCCAAACCAGGCAAAAATCGCCAGCAAACTCCAAATCGCAGCTGAGCTGAAAAACAGCGTTGGCCGCGGAAAAAAGGACTTAAACATAGGCACTCCGCTGTTGTGTGTACGCTTTTATACCGCTTCAGACCTCTATCTGTCTGTTGTGGGTTGTATCTGACGATGTCAGTTTCGCCGCTGCGATGTAAAACGACAGCGGCAATTGTTAAGTAATTAGTGCGAATTTGTTTCTAACAACTAAATTATCCACAGCAATGGTGTTACAATATTTGCACTGTTACCGGTAACAGTGCTGCTGTATCCCTTAAGCTATCAATAAAAAAACAATACAACGCAACTACTTAACTTTCATGCCGCATTATATGTGGTACTGAGGCAATGTCATGTCAGAACAAAAAAATGGTCACACTCGCAGGGATTTTCTGCTGAGAACCATCACCCTGGCGCCGGCAATGGCGGTGGGCAGTACGGCGATGGGCGCACTGGTGGCACCAATGGCCGCTGGGGCAGCAGAACAAAACGCATCACCACAACAGGCGCGTAGCTACCAGCCCACCTGGTTCACCGCCGAAGAGTTTGCCTTTATCACTGCGGCCGTGGCGCGCCTGATCCCCAACGACGAACGCGGTCCTGGCGCACTTGAAGCCGGCGTGCCGGAATTTATCGATCGTCAAATGAACACGCCGTATGCCACCGGTAACAACTGGTACATGCAAGGTCCGTTCAATCCCGATCTGCCAAAAGAGTTGGGCTATCAGCTGCCGCTGGTGCCGCAGCAGATCTACCGTCTCGGCCTCGCCGATGCCGATGGCTGGAGCAAAAAACAGCATGGCAAAGTGTTTGCCGAGCTGACGGGCGAACAGCAAGACGCGCTGCTGACCGCGTTTGAAAGCGGCACGGCCGAGTTCCCGCAGCTGCCAGCGAAAACCTTCTTCTCCTTCCTGCTGCAAAACACCCGCGAGGGCTATTTCAGCGATCCGATCCACGGTGGCAATCAAGGCATGGTGGGCTGGAAGCTGATCGGCTTCCCAGGCGCACGCGCTGACTTTATGGATTGGGTAGAACGCGGCGAACGTTATCCGTTCCCGTCAGTGGATATTCGCGGGGAGAGGACGTAAGCGTGGCAAATGAATTGAAAAAAGTGGATGCGGTCGTCGTCGGTTTCGGCTGGGCGGGTGCCATCATGGCGAAAGAGCTGACCGAAGCGGGCCTGAATGTGGTGGCGCTGGAGCGCGGTCCGCATCGCGATACCTACCCGGATGGATCCTATCCGCAGTCGATTGACGAACTGACCTATAACATCCGCAAAAAGCTGTTCCAGGATCTGTCGAAAAGCACCGTAACGATTCGTCACGATGCCTCGCAAACCGCCGTACCTTATCGCCAGCTGGCAGCGTTTCTGCCCGGCACTGGCACCGGCGGCGCGGGTCTGCACTGGTCAGGCGTGCATTTCCGTGTTGACCCGGTAGAACTGAACCTGCGCAGCCATTACGAGCAGCGTTACGGTAAAAACTTCATCCCGGAAGGCATGACGATCCAGGATTTCGGCGTCAACTATGACGAGCTCGAACCCTTCTTCGATCAGGCCGAGAAAGTGTTCGGCACCTCGGGCAGCGCCTGGTCAATCAAAGGCAAACTGCTGGGCAAAGAGAAGGGCGGCAACCCGTACGCGCCAGATCGTTCCAGCGACTTCCCGCTGCCGGCGCAGAAGCGAACCTACTCGGCGCAGCTGTTCGCGCAAGCGGCGGAATCAGTGGGTTATCACCCTTATGATATGCCGTCGGCCAACACCTCAGGCCCCTACACCAACACCTACGGCGCACAGATGGGCCCGTGCAACTTCTGCGGTTTTTGCAGCGGTTACGCCTGCTACATGTATTCCAAAGCCTCGCCGAACGTCAATATCCTGCCCGCGCTGCGTCAGGAACCGAAGTTCGAGCTGCGCAACAACGCCTACGTGCTGCGCGTCAATCTGACCGACGATAAAAAGCGCGCCACCGGCGTGACCTATCTCGATGGTCAGGGCCGCGAAGTGGTGCAGCCTGCGGATCTGGTGATCCTGTCGGCGTTCCAGTTCCACAACGTGCATCTGATGCTGCTCTCCGGCATTGGCAAGCCGTATAACCCGATTTCCAACGAAGGTGTGGTGGGCCGTAACTTCGCCTATCAGAACATCTCGACGCTGAAAGCGCTGTTCGATAAAAACACCACCACCAACCCGTTTATCGGTGCCGGTGGCGCAGGTGTGGCGGTGGATGATTTCAACGCCGACAACTTCGATCACGGTCCGCACGGCTTCGTGGGCGGTTCGCCATTCTGGGTGAACCAGGCCGGTACCAAGCCGATCTCGGGTTTGCCAACGCCGAAGGGCACGCCAAACTGGGGCAGCCAGTGGAAATCCGCGGTCGCGGATACCTACAACCATCACATCTCGATGGATGCGCACGGCGCGCACCAGTCGTATCGCGCCAACTATCTCGATCTCGATCCGAACTACAAAGATGCCTACGGCCAGCCGCTGCTGCGTATGACCTTTGACTGGCAGGATAACGACATCAAGATGGCGCAGTTCATGATCGGTAAGATGCGCAAAATCACCGAAGCGATGAACCCGAAAATGATCATCGGCGGCGCGAAAGGGCCGGGCTCGCACTTCGACACCACCGTGTATCAAACCACGCACATGAGCGGCGGCGCGATCATGGGTGAAGATCCGAAAACCAGCGCGGTGAACCGTTACCTGCAGAGTTGGGATGTGCCGAACGTGTTTGTGCCAGGTGCGTCGGCGTTCCCGCAGGGACTCGGCTACAACCCAACGGGCATGGTCGCCGCGTTGACCTATTGGTCAGCCAAAGCGATTCGTGAACAGTATCTGAAGAACCCCGGCCCGCTGGTACAGGCATAAGGAACACGGCGATGATCAAAAGCATTTTAGCCCTGTTTCTGGGCACCATGACGTTCGCCGCAGTGGCGGACGAAGCAGGTTCGGACGCGTTGGTGAAGCGCGGTGAGTATCTGGCGCGCGCGGGCGACTGCGTGGCGTGTCACAGCGCGCAGGGCGGCCAGCCGTTTGCCGGTGGACTGCCGATGGCGACGCCGATCGGCACCATTTACTCCACCAACATCACGCCGGATAAAACCACCGGGATTGGTGACTACAGCTACGACGATTTCCAGAAAGCGGTGCGTCACGGCGTAGCGAAAAACGGCGACACGCTTTATCCGGCGATGCCGTATCCGTCTTACGCGGTGGTCAGCGATGACGACATGAAGGCGCTCTACGCCTACTTCATGCATGGCGTGCAGCCGGTGGCGCAGGCCAACAAAGAGAGCGACATTCCGTGGCCGCTGTCGATGCGCTGGCCGTTGTCCATCTGGCGCGGCATCTTTGCGCCGGATGTGAAAGCGTTCCAGCCGGCGGCACAGGAAGATCCGCAGCTGGCACGCGGTCGCTATCTGGTGGAAGGTCTCGGTCACTGTGGCGCTTGCCATACGCCGCGTAGCATCACCATGCAGGAAAAAGCGCTCAACAATGGCGAAGGCAATAACTATCTTGCCGGCAGCAGCGCACCGATTGATGGCTGGACCGCCAGCAACCTGCGTGGCGATAACCGCGATGGCTTAGGCCGCTGGAGCGAAGAGGATCTCAGGCAGTTCCTGCGCTTTGGCCGCAACGATCACACTGCGGTGTTTGGTGGCATGACCGATGTGGTGCAGCACAGCCTGCAGTATCTGAGCGATGACGATATCAGCGCGATTGCTAAGTATCTGAAATCCCTCGGCGCGAAAGATCCGAATCAGGCGGTGTTTAAGCAGGATGATGCGGTGTCTCAGGCGTTGTGGAAAGGTGACGACAGCCAGCCGGGCGCATCGACTTATGTCGATAGCTGCGCGGCGTGCCACAAAACCGACGGCAGCGGCTATCAGCGCTTTTATCCGGCGCTGCGCGGCAATCCGGTGGTGATGGCAGACGATCCGACCTCGCTGATTCACATCGTATTGGTCGGCGGCACTTTGCCAGGCGTGAAAGGCGCACCTACGGCGATCACCATGCCAGCGTTCGGCTGGCGTCTGAACGATCAGCAGGTGGCGGATGTGGTGAACTTTATCCGTGGCAGCTGGGGCAATAACGTGAAGTCGAGCGTGTCGGCGAAAGATGTGGCCGAGTTGCGTAAAGATGAAACCGTGCAGCCGAAGCAGGGTAATGCGGATATTAAGGTGTTGGAAGGGCAGTAATATTACAGGAGGCCAGTATGGCCTCCATTTTTTAATCATGTACACTTATCAAAATATCCTCACTCCTTTAATATTATCTTACTTTAAGTATTTATGTAAAATTAAATGTGGTTTGTTTGATTTTTACATAATTAAATTTTTTATATATTGGTATGCTTTTTTTAATTTTGCGATAGTGAGGGGTAATGTGAAGCGATTAACTTTGAGTATTGTTTTTTTATTATTATATTATTGATTGCTCTTCTTTTTTTTAAGACCGTTCTGTTATTTTATTATTATGTGATTATTTAAAATCCTGACCTCAAGATGAGTTTATATAATTTGTTAACAAATTAACACAAGGAGTTGTTATGTTAAAATCTTATGATCCCACTCTGCCAGGTCTGGAAATTTGGGTAAACACGCCATATCAATACTGGAAAGGAAATTATATTGATGTAAAAAATGGTACCGTTGAGTTTACTATTAATGGAAAAACATTCCGGACCAAAGTTGCAGAAAACGGTGATTGGGAATTCCAGTTGCCTCTCCAACTGGCTGAAGGTGGACATAATGTTGCCATCCGTTTTTATGATGCAGCGGGTAATCGTGGTGATGTTTATCAATCACGCATCAATGTTGATCTCAGCGCACCGGATAAGCCTGGTATCACAAGTGTTATGGATGATGTGGGGAGTGTTAAGGGGCCAGTTGGAAATAAGGGATTTACTGATGACCCTAAGCCGACGATTTCTGGTTATGCCGAGCCAGACAGTATTGTTCGTGTATACAGCAATGGCATCTTATTGGGTAGTGTGCAGGCTGAGAAAAATGGCCAGTGGACAATGGAACCTAAATTGAGTGATGGTGAACACCGTATCTACATCACCGCTACCGATCGTTTTGGTCAAGTCAGTGAAGATTCTGATGTCTTCACGCTATTTATCAATGAACCCACCATCAATAAACCTCAATTGCTGGAGGTGTATGACAATTACGGCCAGGAAACCGGTGTCATCAAACATGGCGAAAATACAGATGATCTTCGTCCATCACTGAGTGGTAATGCGCCAGTTGGCGCCGAATCCGTACATATTTATGTTAATGGAAAGCGCGTAGGGATTGCTCCGGTTGAGAATGGAAAGTGGGATTGGGAAGCAAACTCAGATGTTCTGCACTATGGCAAAAACAGCATTACTCTGCGTTCGCAGAACAACCGAGGTGAATTAAGCCAGCCAACCGCAGCGTTTGACGTGATTGCAGTTGCCCCCACTACCGTGAAGATTGAGTATGCATGGGATAATTTCGGTAATTCGCAGGGCAAACTCGCTTCTGGTGCTGACACCGATGATTTTACGCCATCCTTTAGTGGCAGTGCTGAAGCTCACAGTATTGTCTACCTTCATGCGC
Organism: Pantoea sp. GCM10028869; assembly: GCF_042666835.1. Classification (NCBI taxonomy): domain Bacteria; kingdom Pseudomonadati; phylum Pseudomonadota; class Gammaproteobacteria; order Enterobacterales; family Erwiniaceae; genus Pantoea; species Pantoea sp. GCM10028869. The sequence continues at coordinate 6,948 of NZ_JBHTGO010000005.1, forward strand.
GTCATCAAAATGGCAGCTGGTCCCTTAAAGGCAGTGCCGTAGCCGATGCAAACGGATTCTGGAATATTGAAGTAGCTGAGCTGACTAACGGCAATGGCGTGTATGATTTCCAGGCATCTAACTCAACGAGTTATAACGGTAAGAGTGGCGAATTCTCTCTCCAGATCAATGCATATGTGCAACCAGTCATTGATTCCGCCTACGACAATAATGGCTACGTTCAGGGCACTATCCAGAACGGTGGTCGTACCGACGATTTGACGCCAACCCTGAAAGGGCATGCCACTGCTAACAGTATTGTCTACATTCATACTAAACATGAAAAGGGCACCTGGGTGGTCAGCGGCAGTGCGAAGGTCAACGCTCAGGGAGAGTGGACATTTGATTTACCGCAGCTTTCCGCCTATGGCAACTACGATTTCGAGGCCTCCAGCAGCGCGACACGCGATCCAAAAGCAGCGACTTTCACGTTGTATGCGGGCCCGGACGTGCAGATTACGCCAGTCATTGATTCTGCCTACGACAATAATGGCTATCTTCAGGGCACCATCCAGAACGGCGGGCGTACCGACGATCTGACACCAACCCTGAAAGGGCATGCCTCTGCTGGCGCGATTGTCTACGTTCATACTAAACATGAAAACGGTACCTGGGTGGTCAGCGGCAGTGCCAAGGCCAACGCCCAGGGGGAGTGGACATTTGATTTACCTCAGCTGTCCGCCTACGGCAACTATAATTTCGAGGCATCTGGCAGCGCGACACGCGATCCAAAAGCCGCGACTTTCACGCTGTATGCGGGCCCGGACGTGCAGATTCCACCGGTCATTGATTACCTCATCGACAACAACGGTCTGAGGCAGGGCACAATCGAGCATAATGGCCGAACCGATGACCTGACGCCAACTCTGAAAGGGCATGCCTCTGCGGGCGCAATTGTCTACATTCATGCCAAGCATGAAAGCGGCAAATGGTGGGTTAGCGGCAGTGCGAAAGCGGATGCCAAAGGTGAGTGGTCATATGATATGCCGCAACTGCCTAATTACGGCATCTACGATTTTCAGGCTTCGGGCAGCGCGACCCACGATCCCAAAGCCGCTACTTTCACGTTGTATGCGGCTCCTGATGCTCCGATGATTGATTCCGTTTACGACAATATTGGCCTGATCAAGGGCACCATTGCGAACAGTGGACGTACCGACGACCTGAAGCCAACCCTGAAAGGCAGTGCCCCTGCTAACGATACCGTCTACGTTTATGCTAAGCATGAAAATGGTACATGGTGGATAAGTGGCAGCACGAAAGCCAACGCCAAAGGAGAGTGGGCATATGATATGCCGCAGTTGACTGCCTACGGCACCTACGCATTCCAGGTCTCTGGCCGTGAAGTACGCGATCCCAGCGCCAGCATTTTCTCGCTGTATGCCGCGCCTGATAGTTTGGTTGTTCCGGTCATTGTTTCTGCCCATGACAACAATGGTCTGCTCCAGGGCAGTGTTGAGAACGGTGGCCGGACTGACGATTTGACGCCGACCCTGAAAGGCTATACATCGGCTAACAGCACCGTTTACATTCATGCCAGGCATGACAACGGCACATGGTGGATCAGTGGCAGTGCGAAGGCTAATGCCAATGGCGAATGGACATTTAATGTGCCGCAGCTCACCGCATACGGCAGGCACGATTTCCAGGTATCCGGCAGCACGGTACGGGATCCTAAAGCGACTATTTTCACCTTTGACGCCAAACCCGATAGTTTTACATCCGAAATGAATGGCATTTCATACGATTACTCAGCTGACTTACTCGCTACCAGCAGCCAAAAATCGATTGTGAATATGGCTAATAGCACTGCTGGGAATACACTGAGTATTAATGTCAGTGACATCCTTAGCGCGGGTAGCAAAGATCTCTTTATTCAGGATGGCAAAACGCAAATGGTGGTGCACGGCAATAAAAATGATGTCATTAAGCTTGATGATTTGTTAGGCAATGGCATTGATGAAGGTGATTGGCATCGGCAGAAAGGAAATGTATCAGTGGCAGGCTTGAAATATCAGATATATACCCACGACGGCTTGGATGTTGAATTACTGGTAGAACAAGGCGTGAAAATCGATCTGGTTTAACCGCGTCTAATCATGGCGGCAATATTGGCCGCCATTTCTTTATTAGTCTTCAAATATTCTCCAAATCCATCCCACGGGTCTTCGGCCCGTAAATCCCCACCGACAGCATCACAATCAGCATGCTCAGCACGATAAAGGCGATCACGCCCTGGCTGCCGGCATACTGCAAAATAAGGCCAATTAAAATACTGCTGAACACCGTCGACAGGCGGCTAAACGAGTAGCAGAAACCCACCGCGCGGGCGCGAATGTGCGTCGGGAAAATCTCGGTCTGATAAGCGTGATAGCTGAAGGTTAGCCATGCATTGCTGTAAGTGATCAGGAAACCACAGATGATCATCAGCACCGGATTGGTCATAAACGCAAACAGCGTGCCGAACACCACCGTCATCAGCGATGAAAACACGATCTGCCATTTATTCTCGAGCTTATCGGCGTAGCGGCTGCAAATCAGCGAGCCGAGCGGATAGGCCAGCGTAATGAAAAACGCATACAGCAGGCTGTGTGTGACGGTCGCGCCTTTGCCCGACAGCAGCGCCGGCAGCCAGTTGCCGAAGCCAAAAAAGCCGATCGCCTGAAAGAAGTTCATCACCACCAGCATCAGCGTGCGCTTGCGATAGGCCGGTGCCCAAATCTCGCTGAAACGCCCTTGCTTAGGTTGCTCAGGTGCGAACCGTCCCCCATCCCGGCCTTCCCCCACAACTGGGGGAAGGGGAGATGCGATACCACAGCGCTTTTCCATCGCACTCAGCACCTGATGCGCTTCCTGATGCCGTCCTTGTTGCGCCAGCCAACGCGCCGATTCGGGCAGGTTTTTTCGAATCAGCCAGATCACCAGCGAGCAGACCGCACCGGCAATCACCACCCAGCGCCAGCCTTCAAGACTGAGAATGGTTTGCGGCACCAGCCACCATGACATCAGCGCCACCGTCGGCACCGACAGGAATTGGATAAAGAAGGAGAAGGCGAACGCGCGGCTGCGCAGATGCGCCGGTACCCATTCGGAAAGATAGGTATCGATGGTCACCAGCTCGACGCCGAGGCCAATGCCGACCAGGAAGCGGAACAGGATAATCATCTCTGCGCTCTGCTGGAACGCCATCAGCAGCGAAAACGCGCCGTACCACGCCAGCGCGCACATAAAGGTCAGGCGGCGACCAAAACGGTCGGCGTAGGGCGCAAGCAAACTCGCGCCGACAAACAAACCGAGGAAGGTGGCCGAGGCAAATGCGGCCTGGTCGGCGATGCCGAACACGCCCGCAGAACCGGTATGAAACACGCCCGCCGCCACCAGGCCGGAGCTGATGTAGCCGGTTTCGAACAGATCGTAGAGCTCAAAGAAGCCGCCCAGCGCCAGCAGCGTGATAAAGCGCCAGAGACCGGCGGACGAGGGCAGCGCATCAATGCGCCCGGCTAAGGTGCGGCGATCCGCGCTCATGTGATCGTTCACCATCCCTGTCGACGTGATGGTTGTCATTATTATGTATACCTCGGTGTTTGCAGAACCCGCTGACGGCTGAGATGGGTTTTAAAAATAATTAACCGTTAGCAAGCGAAGGAATAGCAGGATAATAAATTCGCTGAGAGTTGCCGAGAGGCGGGACGGTGACATTTTGGCAACATACGTTGCAGTTCACAGAAAAGTGATCGCCATCCGTGGCGCAGGCTTAGTGCAGGCTTGGGTAGACGCCGGGACCGATCGGTAAACCCAGCGCGTACCACGCCAGCAGCAGCACAATCCAGGTGGTGAAGAACACCAGCGGATAGGGGAAGATCAGCACGTAATAGGTGCCCAGTTGCGCATCTTTTTGATAACGCTGCAGGAAGCCGAGGAACAGCGGCAGGAACGGCGACATCGGTGCCAGCGGCAACACCGCAGAATCGGCGATGCGGAAGATCATCTGGGCAAACGCCGGATGGAAGCCAAGCAGCATAAACATCGGCACAAATACCGGCGCCAGAATCGACCAGATCGCCGATCCGCTGGCGATAAACATGCACAGGAACGCCGACAGGAACATCAAGCCCATAAACGCCGGTGCGCCGCTGATGCCCGCGCTCTCCAGCACATCGGTCAGGCCGATGGCCATAAACTTGCCCATGTTGCTCCAGTTGAAGAAGGCCACGAACTGCGACAGCGGAAACACCATCACAATAAAGCCCGCCATGCTCTTCATCGGATCCACCAGCAGCTGCGGGATATCATCCGCGCGGCGAATCTGTTTGGTTACCGCGCCATAGGCAATCGCCACCACAAAGAAGAACAGGATGATGATTGGCACAATGCCCTGAATAAACGGCGAGGGAATAATGCCGCCGGTTTTTGGATTGCGCAGCGGCGCGTGTTCCGGCACCACCAGCAGCGCCATCAGCGCGATAAACACCAGCGCGGCGATGCCGGCGGCTTTCAGGCCGCGATTCTCCAGCGCGGTGAGCGGCGGCAGACGATCGCTATTGCCGCCGTTCCACGCGGGCAGGCGCGGCTCGACAAACTTATCGGTTAGCAGCGCACCGGCGATGGTCAGCACAATCACCGAGCTGGCCATAAAGTACCAGTTGTCGATCACGCTAACGTGTACGGTGTCGCTCACCGCTTTGGCGGCTTCGCTACTGATGCCGGACAGCAGCACGTCGGTGGTGACAATCAGCAGGTTGGCAGTAAAACCGGACGCCACGCCCGCAATCGCCGCCATCAATCCCGCCACCGGATGACGCCCCACCGCGAGGAAGATCAGCGCGCCGAGCGGCGGCATTACTACCAGCGCGGCATCAGACGAGATGTGGCTGAAGAAGGCGATAAACAGCACCATGTAGCTGGCGTAGCGACGGCTCACGCGCGAAGCCATCTTCACCATCAGCGACTGCAGCAGGCCAACTTTTTCCGCCAGGCCGGCACCAATCACCAGCGCCAGAATCGATCCTAACGGCGTGAAGCCGCTGAAGTTTTTAATGATATTGGGCAGGATCCATTGAATCCCTGCCACGCTCAGCAGGTTGTTTACCCGCACCAGCTCGCCGTTGGCCGGGTTTTTCACCGCCACGTCGAGGCTGCTGAGCACGGCGGTGGCCACCATCAGCACCACAATCAAATAGACGAACAGTAAAAACGGGTTCGGCACTTTGTTGCCGACGCGTTCAATCCAGCTAAACAGCTTTCCAGGGCTGCGGTTCTCCGTGGTGGCTTCCATAGATTAATCCTCGTTAGTCGTCTTATTGTGTTTGCAAGCCCTTCATACTTCGAGCTGCAGGTGCGTTGGCTGCGTGCGTGCACCCCAGTCACTTACTTGAGTAAGCTCCTGGGGATGCCCGCACTTGCCGCCTTCCTGCAGCTCGAATTATTTTGGGCTTTAGTTTTTATATTTTTTTTTGCCCGCGTTTATAAACGTGAGAGGTAAATCCTAGGACGTTAACTTCGACGGTGTGACATCCGCTGGAATCGGGCAGACGTAAGGCTGCTCGCGGCGTACGCGCTGGAACTCGTCGCGGCAGCGCGCCAGCGCCGCGTCATCCTGCAGCAAGGTCAGCGCGGTGGCGGCCATCACTTTGGCGGCCAGACACATGCCTTTGTGCGCAATGGACGTGCGGCCCTGCGCCACCAGCTGCCAGGTGTGCAGCGGCGTGCCGAAGGCGAAGCAGGGCGCAAAACATTGCGCGGTGGGCGTCACCCAACTCACATCGCCAACGTCGGTTGAGCCGTAAAGGATCTCGCGCGTCACTGCATAGGGCGCCACTTCATCCATCAAAATCTTGTCGTCCAGCGCCGCTGCCCAGGCAACGCCCGCTTCACCGCCGGTGCGCGCCGCATTGAGACGCGCGTTACGCAGATCGTCTTTGCTTAGCGTGGAGCGCATCTCGGCGGCAAACGCCTGTTCCGCTTGACTGTAGTCAGGCAAACCAAACTGATGCAAATAGCGCTCCATCACGCTTTCCAGCGCGCGATTCGGCACGTAATTAGAACAGGCTTTATCGAAGCGCACCGTCATCTGCGTGTCGGTCATCAGCGCCGCGCCTTTGGCGATGTTGATGACGCGCTGATAGATATCCTGCGCCTGATCGAGCTGCGGCGCGCGAATCAGGTACAGCACTTCGGCATCGGCTTGCACCACATTGGGGGAGACGCCGCCGGCATTGGTCACCGCGTAGTGCAGACGCGCTTCCTGCACGATATGCTCGCGCAGAAAGTTGGCGCCGGTGTTCATCAGCGTCACCGCATCCAGAGCGCTGCGCCCTAAATGCGGTGAGTTGGCCGCATGCGCCGCCACGCCTTTGAAGCGGAAGGCGGCCTGAATATTGGCCAGCGTGCTGAGGTTGAACATGCCGCTGAAACCTTCGGGATGCCAGGTCACCGCCGCGTCGACATCGTCGAACAAGCCTTCGCGCACCATAAAGGTTTTGCCGGAGCCACCTTCTTCGCCGGGACAGCCGTAAAAGCGCAGCGTGCCGCGCTGGCCGTGTTGCGCCCACCAGGCTTTGATGGCGAAAGCGGCGGCCAAACCGGCGGTGCCGAGCAGATTGTGTCCGCAGCCGTGGCCGTTGCCGTTTTCCACCAGCGGCTGTGGCGTGGCGCACCCCGATTGCTGGCTTAAACCGGCCAGCGCATCGAACTCGCCGAGAATGGCGATCACCGGTTTGCCGCTGCCAATGCTGGCGATAAACGCGGTATCGATGTTGCCGACGCCGCGCTCCACGCGAAAACCTTCTTGCTCCAGCGCATCGGCCAGCAGTGCGGAGGACTTTGTCTCTTCAAAACGGGTTTCCGGTACGTCCCAGATGGCATCGCTGAGGGCGGTAAAACGCGGCTGGTTTTGGTTGATGTAGCGATCAACAAATTCGCTGTGGCTCATCGCTGGCCTCCAAACTGTGCGTGATTGAGGGCCAGCGTCGCCAGCGTTTGCACCGCGGTCGCCATGATCGCTTCGTCAAAATCGAACTTCGCGTTATGATGGCCCGCCGCCAGATCGCAGCCGAAAATCACGTAGGAGGATTGGCCGCCGCGCTGCTGCACGCGCTCCAGCATGTAAGTGGCATCTTCCGAGCCCGCCGCCTGCTGTTTCGTATCGACCACTGAGGTGAAAATGCCCAGCGCCTCGGCCTGCTGGTGGATGAACGCCACCCACGGCGGGCTCGGCGTGCAGCTGCGCGCGCCGCCCATCAGCTTGACCTCATATTCCACGCCGTACATTGCTGCCGCACCGCCAATCACGCGCAGCGCCTGCTGATAGATATCATCGTTGACCTGATTGCTGACGCCGCGCGTTTCCACCTTCATCAGCGCGCAGTCGGGCACCACGTTGCGTCCGGTTCCGGCCTGCAATACGCCGACGTTGACGCGCGCCACACCGCCGCTGTGCTGCGGCAGGTTGTGCAGCGCCAGCGTTGCCTGCGCCGCCGCCAGCAGGGCATTACGGCCCTCTTCCGGTTTGCCGCCGGCGTGCGCGCCGACGCCGGTGAAACTGACGTCGAGTTTGGTGGTGGCGAGGAAGCTGTCGCTGCCACAAACGATTTCGCCGGCGGGCACGCCGGTACCAAGATGAATGGCGGTGAACAGATCGACATCATCCACCACGCCAGCGGCCACCATCGCCTTCGCACCGCGTACGCCTTCTTCCGCTGGCTGGAAAATGATTTTGATGGTGCCGCTCAGCTGCGCTTTCATCTCCATCAACACGCCCGCCAGCGCCAAACCGATGGTGGTGTGGCCGTCGTGACCGCAGGCGTGCATCATGCCGGGATTGCAGGAGGCAAAGCCTTCGCGCGTTGGCAGATGATCGGCGGCGTGGCTTTCGTTCTGATCGAGCGCATCCATATCCACGCGGAAACCCATTACCGGGCCGGGACGACCGGTTTCCAGTGTAGCGACCACGCCACAAAATCCGCCGGAGAAGTGTTTAATCCACTGCGGCAGCGCGCCTTGTTCCAGCGCGCGCGCTTCCTGCTGCGCCAGCACTTCATCAGAGGGCAATCCCATGCGCGAATCGGCATCGATCACCTCGCGGCCCAGCTTGAGTTGATAACCAAGACGATGCAGCTCTTCTGCCACCAGTGTGGCGGTGCGGAACTCCAGCCAGCCCGATTCGGCAAAGTGGTGCAGATCGCGTCGCCAGGCCTGCATCTGCGGGATGCGCGCGTTGACGAGGTCAGAAAGGGTTTTCATCGGCATTTCCTTTGTGTTGGTTTTTTATGCATTCATCCGAATCTACACATTGGTTTTGCCGCGCATAAGATGCGAATATCTTGCTACTGATAAACAATGGTTATCACCAAACTATGTCTGCGAACCTCAAACTTCATCAGTTGCGCGCTTTTGTTGCTGTGGCGCGTCAGGGCAGCATCCGCGCCGCCAGCCGCTTGTCCGGGCTTTCACAGCCTGCGCTGACCAAAGCGATCCAGGAACTGGAGCTGGCGCTGGGCGCGCGCCTGTTCGAGCGGCGACAGCAGGGCGTTACGCTGACTGATATCGGTGATAACTTTTTCAAGCATGCCAGCCTGGTGCTGGAAGAGTTGCGGGTGGCGCAGGAAGATATTCAGCAGCGGCTGGGATTGGCCGGCGGGCGCGTCAATATCGGCGTGGGTGGCAGTATTGCGCGCACCGTCATGCCGCAGGTGATCAATCAGTTTCATCGCGAATATCCGCTGGTCAAGGTGCGGATTGTTGAAGGTCAGCTGGTTTCGATGGTGCATGAACTGCGTCAGGGCGAGCTGGATTTCACCATCAATACCTACGATAAAAATCATCTCGATCAGGAGTTAGTTTTTGAACGGCTGATGGAGCGCGATTATCAGGTGGTGATGCGCAAAGGGCATCCGATGGCGCATGCGCGCACGCTGGCCGAGCTGCAACACTGCGACTGGACCATGCCGACACCGCAAGGGAGCTATTATCGGCTGCTACACGATCTGTTTGGCGAGCGCGGCATGGCGCCGAAAATTGTCGTCACCTGCGAGACCTTTATGGCCTGCACCAGCCTGGTGGCGCAGAGCGATTTCGTCAGCATTATTTCGCGCGATGTGATTGAAGATCCTACACACGGCGGCCAGCTGATTTCTCTCGTTCTCGACGAACCTTTACCGAAAGCCACTTTCTATCTTATTCAGCGCAAAGACACCGCGTTGACGCCGATGAGTGCCTACATGGCGCAGCTGTTCCGGCGCTACTGTCAGCAAAGGTAAGAGTGCGGCCCGGCTCGCAACTGTATAACTATTGCGCACTACACTTGCAGTGGACATTCCCTTTATGGAGAACAGACCATGCAAGTTACCCCGTATGTGTTTTACAGCGGTCGCTGCGAAGAGGCGATTGCCTTCTACCTCGACGCCACCGACGGCGAGCTGCTGTTCAAGATGACCTATGGCGATATGCCGGATGAAACGCCGGTGGAGGATGAAGGCTGCATCTCGGGCGTGAGCTTTTCGCCGGAGCAGATCATGCATGCCCATCTGCGTATCGGGCAGGGTGAATTGATGATGAGTGACGGCGCACCGCAGGCGGCGTATGGCGGTTTTGCCGTGAGTTTATCCACGCCGGATGAGGCGCAGGGCAAGCGTTGGTTTGATGCGTTGTCAGCGGGCGGTGAGGTGACGAAAAGCTGGGCACCGACGTTTTGGGCTAATGGCTTTGGTATGTTGACCGATAAGTTCGGCGTGCCGTGGATGGTGAATGCGTATAAGCCGCAGATTTGAGTGGATGGTGCGCGCTGGCCCTCACCCCAGCCCTCTCCCGCAAGCGGGAGAGGGAGTTGGTAGGGGCACGATCTGTTCCCTCTCCCACTTGTGGGAGAGGGTTAGGGTGAGGGAAACCAACAACTTAGAAGTTGTAACCCACCACCAAATAGTAACCCCAACCGGTTGATTTCACTTCAAATGGACCGTTACCGAAGTTCAGCTCCTGGCCGTCAGCCCACTGGCCGCCGTTGTGGAAATAACGCGCCACAGTAGAAACATGCCAGTGATCGTAGTTCAGCGACAGAATGTGGCTGGACGCAATCGAGTTGCTGGTGCGTGAACGATCGGACTTATCACGCAGATCTGAACCCCAGTCGAAGTTGGTGAAGCCGATATAGCTCAGCTTGCCGCCCCACAGATCGGTAATCGGCACAAAGTATTTCACCTTAAAGCGATAACCATCCCAGCTGTTTTCGTTCGCCGCACCGTAGTTTTCCCACTGGTATTTAGCGTAAACGTTCAGCGACAGGCCGATATCGCTGTGCGTATCGATGTCGGTGCCAAGACCCATGTACCAGGTGTTCTGACGGTTATCGCTGTTGCGACCCATGTCGTAGATGTAGTTGTTAGCGAAGTACCACTCTTTAAACGGACCAAAAGAGAGATCGGTGCCGGTCAGCTTATCGATGGAGAAACGTGGCTCAATTTCCATGAACATCGGCGAACCGTGGTCGAACACGCCGTTAGCGTTGCTGTTGCCCACGCCGAAGAAGTTGGTTAGATCGAGGTAGCCGTAGAAATCGAACCAATCCTTTTTGGCAAAGGCTTCATATTCCAGGTACACGTCGTTGTTGAACTGGGGTCCAAAACGGGTGTGGTAGCTGCCCACCACGTTCACGCTCTGATGCCACCAGTCAGAAACGTACTGCGGATCGCTGTCTGCTGCTTGTGCCGCACCAGTCCAGCTGCTGGCCAATAAGGCCCCTGCTATCAACGCTTTATATTTCATTATTGTTAACCACATGCTTTTGATCGCCGGGCCGTCGCCGCGATCGGGTGAAATTGATCCCAGGGGATGGGCAGTGAGTTGTCGTATCCGGTCTGCATCGTCAGATTTTCAAGCTTGCGTAATGTGCCTGTAACAGAGGCATAGAAAATAGATTTTGGTCACGTTTGTCAAAAAGTGTTGCAGTTTGATTCACTGAAAATGTGATCGCTATCACATTAATCCCGTGTAGCGAACGGAACCCCGCAACCGTTTACGTGTCGCGTTCAGCACGGAAAGTTATTGATGTAGGGAAAGGATGTAGCGGCGCGATTTATCGCGTTGTTTTGATGTCGCACCGTGCCCATAGCAACTTTGCGCAATAAATTGCGCCGCTACGGCACGGTGAAGTTTATGGCAATGTCACGCGCACCTGCAGGCCGGCAATCTGGCCCTGCGGATCGTGGCGGTTCGACAGCGCAACCTGCATCTGATGTTTCTGCGCCACGCTGCGCACAATCGACAAGCCCAGTCCGCTGCCTTGCGCCTGCACATCCGGCGAACGGGTGAAGCGGTCAAAGGCGCGCTCGATAAAGGATTCCGCCATGCCGGGACCGTTATCGACGATATCCACCACGGTGTGATTGCCGACGCGATGCAGCAGCACATCGACCAAACTGCCTTCCGGCGTATGCAGCATCGCATTGCCAATCAGGTTATCGAACAGGCTGCGCAGATCGGAGCGGCTGGCGTGCAGGCGATAATGTGTGGTGCCGTTGAAGCCGATATCGATGCCGCGCTTATCCGCCACCACCATCAGTTGCTCAATGCTCTCTTTCAGCAGGTCGTCCAGTTCGATGCTTTCCACTGTGGCGACCACCGATTGATCTTCCTGACGCGAGATATTCAGCAGCTGCGTCACCAGATGGCGCGTGCGCGTCACGCCCGCTTCCAACTGGTCAAACTGGCGGCTGGCTTCACCGGGTTGAATATGCTGCCGCAGATTCTCCAGTTGCAAGGTCACGGCGGTGACCGGCGTGCGCAGCTCATGCGCCGCATCTTCAAGGAACTGGCGCTGCGATGACCATGCCGCGCGCAGTCTATCCAGCAAGGCGTTGTAAGCTGCCACCAGCGGCAGCACTTCATCCGGTAAACCATCAGGTGAAACGCTGTGCGGATGCAGGGTTTCCTGCGCTGCGATATGGCGCGACGCCACACGTAAATCGCGCGTAATAGCGCGCACCACCAGCCATATCACAATCAGTGAGAGCGGCATCATCAGCACCAGCGGAATGATGGCGGAGAGCGCTCGCTTGACCATGATACTTTTCATGTAGCCGATATTGTGTAATACCTGAATGTTGCCAATTTCACTGCCCAGCTCGCCGGGCCGCGTATAGACACGCCATTCGCAGTCGTCGCCACAGTCTCCGACTTTCAAATCGGTCCAGCCTTTTTTCAGCTGCAATGGCGCATGCAGGCCCGGCCAGGAGCTGGCGCGCAGATGATTGCTTTCGTCCCACAGCTGGACGATATAGGTGCTTTTCAGTTTCTCTTCATGCATCACCATCGGCATTAGGGCCGGCATACGTTGGCTGCTGGCCCACGCATCGGCGATCTTGGCTAGCTGGTCGTCTTTCATGGTGCCCATCATGTCGCCGTAGCAGTGATAGAAATACCAGGTGACGCCGCCAATCATCGCCAGATGCAGAATCACCAGCGTGGCGAGCAGCTTGTTACGCAGCGAGCGCATAAAGGTGAAAGGTTTCATATTGCCGGTACCCGCCAGCCAAGTCCGCGTACGTTGCGGATCACTTCGTTATCCAGTTTGCGACGCATTCCGTGGATCAGCACATCCACCGCGTTGCTGCTGACCTCTTCGCCCCAGCCGTAAATGCGGTTTTCTAACTGTTCGCGCGAAAGAATGGCGCCCGGCCGCTCCAGCAAGGCGTAGAGCAGGGCATATTCGCGTGCGGTGAGCTGTTCGCGCTGGCCTTTGTACAGCACTTCGCGCGTCATGATGTCGATTTGCACATCACCGCTGCCGAGCAGAGAATCTGCTGCACCGTGGCGACGGCGGGTAATGGCGCGCATACGCGCCAGCACTTCTTGCAGATCAAAGGGTTTCAGCAAATAGTCGTCGGCGCCGCTGTCCAATCCCTGAATACGTTGCTGCACGGTATCGCGGGCGGTGAGCACCAGCACCGGCGTCATGTCGCCACGCGTGCGCGCACGACGCAGCACCTGCAGGCCATCTTCACGCGGCAAGCCCAGATCCAGTAACACGCAGGTATAGCCGCCTTCAGCCCAGGCATTACTGGCATACACGCCGTCGCGTACCCAATCCACCGACCAACCTGCCGCTTCCAGCGCTTGCTGCAGATTCGCGCCAATCATTTCGTCATCTTCTACCAGCAGCACACGCATGATGCCCTCCAACTTAACTGAACGCAGTGTAGCGACAGATAATTAGGCCAGAATTATACCCGTTTTCCCGCTTGCTAATTCTGCGCTAATTTTCTGCTAATTAAGGGATAAATTTAACGCGCTATTGTGGCGGCACTGGACATATTGCCAACGCAGGAGAATCCCATGAATCAGCGCGAATTTATCCGTAGTTTGCTGGACTGGATAGAGAATAACTTAGGGCACGATCTGCATCTGGATGAAGTCGCACGCCGCTCGGGATACTCCCGCTGGCATCTGCAACGTCTGTTCCGTCAGCACACCGGCTTTTCACTGGCCGAGTACATTCGCCAGCGCCGGTTAACCGAATCTGCACTGACGCTGATTAACAGTGATGAGGCGATTTTGCAGGTGGCGATGAGTTACGGCTTCGATACGCAACAGGCTTATACTCGCACCTTCAAAAACTACTTCATGGTGACGCCAGGCCAGCTGCGCCGCCAGCGTCGCGTTGAGCCGGATCGTTTATTGTTCCCATTGGCGATGGCGAGTTGATGTATGCCTATGCGCATCATTCGTAGCGGCGCAATTTATTGCGCAATATCTGGATGGGCTCGTTGCCATCATTGATAAGCGCGATGCATCGCGCCGCTATGAAATGTACGCTGATGGACTAATGACGCCTTTTGCTTTTAAGCTGCTGTTCTCACTCTCTTAACTGCCAGAGAACATGGATAACAGCGACAATCTCTCCGCCATGATGCTGTTTGCACGCGTCGTGGAACGGCAAAGCTTTAGCGAAGCCGCACGCACCTTAGGCGTCTCCAAATCGCACGTCAGCCGTGAAGTGGCGCGACTGGAAGTGCGCCTCGGCATCAAGCTGTTGCAGCGCACCACGCGCAAAGTGGTGCTGACGGAGCTCGGCCAGGCTTACTATCCGTTCTGCGTGCGCATGCTGGAAGAGATGCATCGCGCGGACGCCTTTGTGCAGCAGGTACATCAACTGCCCGCAGGCAACGTGCGCTTGCAGGCGCCGATCACCTACGGCTGTCAGTGCGTGGTCCCCACGCTGAATGACTTTATTTGCCGCCATATTCACATCAACGTCGATCTCGACCTCACCACCAGCGATGACCCGCAACCCAGCGCCGACGTGGCGATTGTGATCCGCGCGCGTGCGCCCGACGCGGCTAATTATCGTGAACTCGCCAGCATTGATTGGGGCTTGTACGCCACGCCAGATTATCTGGCGGCGCATGCGCCCATCGATCATCCCGACCGCCTGATGCGCCACGACTTGCTGCTGTTTCACGGCCCCGCGCACACCGCCGCGCTGCCGTTTCGCCGTGATAAACAGCGCCTGGCGCTGGATGTGCACAGCCGTTTCCGCGCCAACAACAGTATGGCGCTGCTTAATGCCGCACTGGCAGGCACCGGCATCGCTTATCTGCCCGCTTATATGACGCAAGATGCCTTAGCGCGCGGCGAAATCCAGCAGGTGCTATCAGATTGGCAAATGGATCGCCTGCACAGCTATCTATTGCTGAAAGAGCAGCCGCAACCCTCTTCGCCGGTCACCTTACTGTGCGATGCGTTAATCAACACCCTTGGCACAGCGTAATTGTTGTTATCTGGCAACAATGCTGCGCCGCCTGGCAATTATCCGCGCTACTCTATTTTCTGCGCAGCGTCACTGTTAGCCTGCTAAAAAAGCAAAAAACAGGGATATTACCATGCAGCAACCTCCACTCGCGTTAGCGCCCGAACAGCAACACTGGAAGCGAAATTTGTGTATCTGCGTGCTGGGTTCGTTCAGCACTATTGTGGCGATGACGCTGCTGTTGCCGTTTCTGCCGCTCTACGTGCAGCAACTCGGCGTGCAGGAACCCGCGGCGATTGCGCGCTGGTCGGGTGCGGCCTACGGCGCCACCTTCCTCAGCGCCGCCCTGACCGCGCCGTTATGGGGCAGACTGGCCGATCGCTATGGCCGCAAACTGATGCTGATCCGCGCCAGCCTCGGCATGGCGATTGCCATGTCGCTGATTGGTATGGCCACCGCGCCGTGGCAGCTGGTGGCGCTGCGTTTGCTGGCGGGTTTGCTCGGCGGCTACGCCTCGGGATCGACCATTCTGGTGGCGGCGCAAACGCCGAAAGAACAAACCGGCTGGGCGCTAGGCGTGCTGTCATCCGGCATTATGGCCGGCAACGTGGTAGGGCCGCTGCTGGGTGGCGTGTTGCCGCCGCTGATTGGCATTCGTCACACCTTCTGGCTGACCGGCGCGGTGATTTTTCTCGCCTTCCTCGCAACCACCTTTTTGCTGAAAGAGGTGCCGCGCTCCTCTGGCAAGAAAACCTCACAGAAGATTGCTGACGATGCGAAGTCACTCAATTTGCCCGTGGTGCGGCTAATGTGGCTGTCGGGCATGCTGCTGATTTTCGCCAATATGTCGATTGAGCCGATCATCACGCTGTATATCGGCCAGTTTGTTAACGGCGATCACGCCATCACCGTCACCGCCGGATTGGTGATGGCCGCCGCCGCGCTCGGCAGCATTATCTCCGCGCCACGTCTGGGACGGCTGGCCGATCGCGTCGGGCATGGTCGCGTGCTGGTGTATGGGCTGATAGCCTGTGCGCTGCTGCTGATCCCGCAGGCGTTTATCCGCGAAGCGTGGCAACTGGTGGTGCTGCGTTTTCTGATGGGTATGGCGCTGGGTGGATTGATGCCGTGCGTCACCGCGCTGATTCGTCACAGCGTGCCGCAGTCGCAGGTGGGCAAGATGCTGGGTTATTCAACCTCGGCGCAGTATGTCGGTCAGGTTTCAGGTCCGCTGTTCGGCGGCTTTATTGGCGGCGCGTTTGGTATGCGGCCGGTGTTTCTGGCGACCTGTGTGATCATGGCGCTGTGCGCATTGCTGAACGCGCGAGTGCTGCGTAAAACCTAACATGTAGGGCGCCATTCATGGCAACCGTTAAATATAAAAAAAGCGGGCCTAAGCCCGCTTTGTTACCTCAACGCGAAAACTTACTTCGCATCAGGCAGTGCATAAGCAATCACATAATCGCCCAGCTTGGTGCCAAACGAACCGTGACCACCGGCAGCGATAACAACGTACTGCTTGCCATCCACTTCATAGGTCATCGGCGTTGCCTGGCCGCCTGCTGGCAGACGTGCCTGCCACAGCATTTCACCGGTATTGGTGTCGAACGCACGCAGGTAGTTATCTGCGGTGGCACCAATGAAGAACACGTTACCGGCGGTGGTGATTGGGCCGCCCAGCATTGGCATACCCATTTTGAACGGCAGTGGCACTGGCGCGCTATCGCGAACCGTACCAATGCGTTTTTTCCACACGGTTTCGTTGGTCTTCAGATCAACTGCGGAGACATAGCCCCACGCCGGTTGTTTACATGGCAGACCAAACGGTGACAGGAACGGATTCAGCTCCACGCCGTACGGTACGCCGTACTGTGGCTGGATACCGGTTTCGGTACCTGAACCGCCTTTGTCGTCAGCCGGTGGCTCGATCGGGTTGCCCGGACCGCGCGGAACCAGCTTGGACACAAACGGCAGCGCCATTGGGTTAGCAATCGCAATCTGACGATGTGGGTCAACTGCGATACCGCCCCACTCGAACATGCCGAGGTTGCCTGGGAACACCAGCGTACCTTGCTCAGACGGCGGGGTGAACGGGCCTTCATAGCGCAGACGCTTGAAGATCACGCGGCACACCAGCTGGTCGTACATCGTCGCGCCCCACATGTCCTTGTCCGTCAGATTCTGTTTCGGACGGAAGGTCAGTTCGGAGTACGGCTGAGTAGGTGCAACGTGGTCACCTTTGGCGGCGCCCTGTGGAACCGGAGTTTCCGGCGCAGGGACAACCGGCTCACCGGTACGACGATCCAGGACAAAGATGTTACCGGTTTTCGCCGGTGCATAAATCACCGGTACGGTTTTGCCATCTTTAGTCGTGATATCAGCCAGCGTCGGCTGCGACGGCAGGTCCATATCCCACAGATCGTGATGCACGGTCTGATACGACCACACCAGTTTACCGGTGGTGGCGTTCAGCGCCAGTACGCTGCTTGCATAACGTTCCTGCTCTGGTGTGCGGTTGCCGCCCCAGATATCTGGCGTTGACACACCCATCGGCAGGTAAACGATATCCAGTTTCGGATCGTACACCGCCGGTGCCCATGAGTTCGGTGAATTCATGGTGAAGCTGTGTTCATCCGCTGGAATCGCGTTTGGATCTTTGGCACCCGGATCGAACACCCACAGCAGTTTACCGGTGTTAACGTCGAAGCCACGGATGGCGCCTGACGGCTCACGGGTAGAGTAGTTATCGGTGACCGCACCCGCGACCACGATGGTCGTGTCGGTGATGACCGGCGGCGACGTCGGCTCATACTGGCCTGGCGTCAATACCGGCTGCTTGTGCTGCAGATCCAGTTCACCGTTGTTGCCAAAGGCAGCACAACGTTCACCGGTTTCCGCATCCAGCGCGAACATGCGGCCATCATTCACCGGCAGGTAAATGCGGCGTGAGCACAGCGCAGGTTGAGTATTGGCCGCATCGGCCGCAGCAGGCACTTCGTGGTAAGAAACGCCACGGCAGGTCACGTGCTGGAAGGTTGGATTCGGCTTCAGGCCCGGATCAAATTTCCACTTCTGCTTACCGGTTTTGGCATCCAGCGCAAACAGAATCTGGTGCGGTGAGCAGAGATACAGGGTGTCACGGATTTTGATTGGCGTGACTTCATCGGTGATTTCGCCCGGATCGTTTGGCGTCTTCAAATCGCCGGTCTGGAACTGCCAGGCAACCTGCAGCTCTTTCACATTACCGGTGTTGATCTGCTTCAGCGGGGAGAAGCGGGTGCCTTGCTGGTCACGCGCATACGCCGGCCAGTCAGCATCAGCGATGTTGCTCAGCGGCTGTGCCTGCGGAGCATTGGCTGCTGCCGCTGGAATTTCACCGTTCAGCTCTTGCGGATCGTGGAATACCGCCCACGCCAGCACCAGCACGCTGGCAAGCAGCGCCACTGACAGCAGCGCCAGAGCGCCTTTGCCGGCATTATTCAGACCGCGATACACAAACGGCAGAATCAGCCAGATGCCGAAGATCACCAGCACATCGGTACGCGGTGCCAGCGCCCAGAAGTCGAAACCGACTTCCCACACGCCCCACACCAGCGTTGCCAACAGCAGCAATGCGTACAGCAGTAATGCTGAGCCGCTACGGCGCCACAGCAGAATAGCGGTGATCAACATGACCACACCGCCAATAACGTAGTACCAGGAACCACCAATGGCGGCTAACCAAACGCCACCAACCAGCATAAACGCGCCCGTCAGCAGTGCAAACAGCACTGTGAGAAAACGGATTACGCCAAAAGATGAGGAAGCTTTCCCCATAATATTGACCTCTTTCTTTGCCATTAAAAACTAAAAAGGAAACAACGCGTTGGGTTGCTTCCCGACATAGAGTACGAAATAACGAAACGGTTCGAGCGACGCTTTCCGTGCGGCGAGATGTTCCCTTTGCGTTAAATTTTATCTTAAAAACGTTAAAGGGTTTGATATTTTTAGTGCTTTGCACTCGTTGAAGGGAAGTACTGCGACATTTTATGAGGGAATAAAGGTGTTATGTCCAGTTAGATCGGGCCACAACACCTAAGAGCAACACATTGTGTAAACGTTTACCCTTCAAACAGCGTGCTGCTGGTGCGTTGTTCCTGCCAGCCGCTCAAATTAAGTTGCGCATAGTGCTCAGCGGGCAACGTTAACTGTGGCGTGCGTAATATTACTTCCACTTCTCTTTCACGACAGGATTCCAGCAGAAAAGGAAAGCTGAACTTGAGATAATTATCGTGAAAAAACTCGTCGGTCAGCGCAATACCGCAAAATGGAAACGCAGCGATATTCTTCCAGCAGGTGCCGGGCGGTGCCAAATCATAGAGCCAAAATGAGAAACGCTCTGCGGCCCTACGTAAAGCACTATCTTGCTGAACTAAATCGGCATAATTGATTGCCAGCTGTACATTCTCATCCTGCAGGCTGGAATAAATTTCCGGATCCTGTAAAAAACGCACAAGGTTATTTCCCGTTAACGGGATGATTATTAATTCGGGTGTGTCCGGCAACTGATTATGCAGCGAAATTATGTTGCGTCCATTAAGTATTGCTGTGTTTTCCTGTTCGCAATGCATAAAGGGGGCTGAATAACACACGCCAGCTAGCGCCCCGTCGAAGCGATGGATGCGCTCAGTAACATAAGGATTATAAGAACTGTTTTCCATTTATCTCTGTGAATAAATTAATTAACTGGAGCGTCTTAATTATTATAAGGACGGCGGGATAATGAAATCTAAACACAGTCAATATAGATCGTTTTGTTTATCAAGATCACCTTTTTTTAACTGTCACTGATAGAGAGATATTAGGCGCCACGCAGGATGAATTAATCGGATATTGCAACATTGGGAAACTTTTGGATATTTTCATCTCATAACCATCAGCCTGCTAATATTAAGAGCTCCATGCTTAGCTAATTTTTGGATAAGCTTCTGTTTTTAAACAGCACGGCTAGCCATTGCCTGGCTCAGTAAGATGCCGCACTCTGTGGTCTGAAAAAATAAAGCGGAAGCCGCAACGTGGCTTTTCACCAGGTTGGTGCAACGACGCTAACCGATGTAATTGTTTAGGATGGGATAAAACTATGGGTTCTCCAGTCTCCGCAGCAGAGGATTCATTGCTGCGGCACAGGTCGTTTGTCGCCTTTTGGCTGGCGCGCACCTGTTCATCGTTTGGTTTTCAAATGTTTTCGGTCGCGGTCAGCTGGCAAATCTACGCGTTGACCCACAGCGCGATGGCGCTCGGCATGATCGGTCTGATGCAGTTTCTGCCTTCTGTACTGCTGGCGCTGCCCGCCGGGCATCTGGCCGATCAGCTTGACCGTCGTCGTATCGTATTGCTCGGACAATTTATTGAGTGGCTGGCGCTGCTGGGGCTGGTTGCGCTCACGCTGATGAACTGGGCGGGCAAGATCGAGATTTGGGGATTGGTGTTTCTGATCTCCGTCGCCAAGGCGCTTGAGTGGCCAGCGATTACCTCAATGCTGCCGGCGCTGGTGCCGCCGCCGATTCTGGCGCGCGCCATGGCCGCCAGTTCGGTGGGCGGACAGGCGGCGGTGATTATCGGCCCAACGCTCGGTGGCTTCCTTTATGTCGCCGGTCCGGAAGTGGTGTATGGCGTCTCGGCGCTGTTCTATCTGTTCTCCATCGTGCTGGTGAGCCGACTGCGCTATGAGCGGCCGCCGCAGGCGCGCTTGCCGATGAATCTGCCGAACCTGTTTGCTGGCGTGCGCTTTATCCGCGATCGCAAAGATGTGCTCGGCGTGATTTCACTCGATCTGTTTGCCGTGCTGCTGGGCGGCGCCACCGCGCTGCTGCCGATCTTCGCGCAAGATATCCTGCATACCGGGCCGTGGGGCTTGGGCATCCTGCGCGGCGCGCCGTCGGTCGGTGCGCTGCTGGTTGGCGTGTGGCTGAGTCGTCACAAGCTGGAAAAGAACGTCGGCATGATCATGTTCGGCTCGGTGGCCGGTTTTGGCGTGGCGACGCTGGTGTTCGCGCTCTCCACGCAGCTGTGGCTATCGGTGATCGCGCTGGCGGCGTTGGGCGGCTTCGATATGGTCAGTATGGTGATTCGCGGCGCGCTGGTGCAACTCGATACGCCGGATGACATGCGTGGCCGCGTGAATGCGGTCAACGCCATCTTCATTAATACTTCGAATCAGCTCGGCGAGTTTGAGTCAGGTTTACTGGCGGCATGGATAGGCGCGGTGCCCGCGGCGGCGATTGGCGGCATCGGCACGCTGATCGTGGTGGGCGTGTGGATGACGATTTTCCCGCATCTGCGTAAGCGGCAGAAGCTGGAAAACGAAACCGTTACCTAACTTCAACATCGCGCGATGAATCGCGCCGCTACGGTTTGTAGCGGCGCAATTTATTGCGCGTGTCTTACGCGGTTGCTGCTTTCCCCAGGTTGGCGTCAAATTTTTTCCAACTCTCCGTCATATCCACCACGGTTTTCGATTTACGCGCTTCATCGATTTTGATCGCAGTGAGGCCCGCTTCCAGTGCGTCCACCACTGAAACCTTCAGCGGCGTTCCCTGTGTAATGTGTTTCACTATCTCTTCTGCCATCAGCGCATCTGCGCCGTAATGGCCGTCATAGGCGTTGCCGTCATACTCGGTATCCACTTCGCGCGCACCGGTGCGGGCGTTGTGCACGCGGAAGTAGTTACGCACGAAGTCACCTTCGGCCATGCCATCGGTGCCCATCACGCAGAAGCGGCGGAACTCATCCGGTACATTAAGGTTGGCGTGGAAGGCGAGGGTCGCGCCACCGGCATACTCAATCAGCGCGGTTTGGTAATCGACGATGTCGGCATCGCCGTCAAACACCGCATCGGTACTCGACCAGCCGCTCGGTTTAACGTGATACACCTCTGACTGCGCTGTTACCGCACCTTTAGGCGCGTGCTGCGGGGTGAAGTTTTTGCGTCCGCCAAAGCTGGCAACACGTACCGGACGCTCGCCGACCAAACCCTGATAAAGATCGATATCGTGGCAGCATTTTTCCAGAATATACGGGCCGGCGTACTTCTCCAGACGGCGCCAGTCGCGCTGGAAGAACGCACCGTGATACGGCTTGATGTGTTCGGTGGCTTCAATTGAGGTGATTTCGCCGAGGCGATTTTCATCACGCGCGGTGAGCAGGTCGCGATAGAGCGGCGAGTAACGCAATACCAAGCCGACCAGAATGCGCTCGTGACCATATTGCTGCACCAGCTGCGCCATCGCCATGGTCTGCTCTTCGTTGATCACCACCGGCTTCTCGGTGAACACCGTGTAGCCTGCTGCTAAGCCCTGACGAATGTGTTCAAGGTGCATAAAGTTCGGCGAACCCACCAGCAGCAGATCAAAGCCGCCGTGTTGCAGCAGCGCATCCACACTAGCAAACGCGGTGCCCGGGTCGATGCCAAAGCTGTGCAGATTCGGTAATCCCGCCGGAGCGGGATCGACATAACCCACCACGGAAAACGCTGTGTCGGCTTTGTTGAACTCTTTCACCACATGGGAAAGACGAAAGCCCAGACCAATAATGCCCACTTTCATATTGTACCCCTGAAGCCCGTTGCCTTTGAGCCGCCCGACCTGTCAGGCTGCTGATAATCTGACCGCTAACTTATTACGCCAGAAAAACTAATGTCAATCCGTGTGGCGGATCTCAATTGGTGAAAAAATGTTATTTATATGATTTATATCTATTTTAATTAACTATACGGATTGCCTATTTATTTATTATTGCGATTTAAGTTTTTTTCCCCTATCTTTCGCACATCTATAAGCGTCATACCGTTTCGGGCTGGCAGGAGGAAGCGCGTGCAATCACTAATGCTGGGGATTGATGGCGGTGGTACGCACTGTCGTGGACGCCTGACCGACAGCGCCGGACGCCTGCTGGCGGAAGCCAAAGGCGGTCCCGCTAACGTCTGGTCGCAGTTTGATGCCGCCATCGTGGCCATTGAGCAGGTCATTAACGATCTATTTACGCAGGCGAATTTACCCGCTGAAGCGCGCGACCGCACGGTGATCGTCGCCGGTTTGGCGGGCGCGAACGTCGCCTCGGTGCAAAGCCGTCTCGCCAGCTGGCAGCCACGCTGTCAGGCGCGCTATCTGTTTACCGATGTCGAAATCGCCTGTGCCGGTGCGCACGCCGGTGCGCCAGGCGCGGTGTTTATTATTGGCACTGGCAGCCAGGGCGCGGCCTGGGATGGCACGCACTTCACGCTGCTCGGCGGCTGGGGTTTTGCCCTGTCAGATGCCGGTTCGGGTGCGATTCTCGGCCAACGCGCGCTGCGGCTGGCGCTGCTGGCGCACGAAGAGATTGTGCCCACCTCGGCGTTAACACAGCGCATCATGGCAAGCTATCAAAACAGTCCGGAACAGCTGCTGATGTGGTCGAAACAGGCGACACCCGCTGATTGGGGCCGCGTGGTGCCTGAGGTGTTCGCTGCCGCGCAGCAGGGCGATGTGCACGGCACAGCGCTGGTGCAGCAATCCGCCGCGGATATCGTGCAGATGGTGCAGCCGCTGCTGGTGCGCAGCCACGGCAAGCTGGCCTTGATGGGCGGATTAGCCGCGCCCATTCAGGCGTGGCTGCCGGCGGATATCGCCGCGTTGCTGGTGCCGCCCCAGGGCGATGCCCTATGCGGTGCGCTTCGCCTGGCCATGCAGTTCAGCCTGACACTTCCCGCTTAACTTCAGATAAAGAGGCTCATGAGCGCTCCCAACGTAACCGCGCGCATTCTGCGGCTGATTGTCGAAAATGCGCCTATTAGTCAATCCGATCTCAAAGTGCGCAGCGGCCTGAGCATGTCGACGGTGTCGCAAGCCACCAATCGTCTGCTGACCGGCGGCATCGTGCAGGAGCTGGGACTACGTCGCGTCTCCATGGGACGGCCCAAAACGCTGCTCGGCCTCAATCCGGATCACGCCAGCGTGGTGGGGATTCAGCTTAATGCCGAACGCAACCTGATGGTGCTGACCGATCTCAGCGGCAACATCATCGGCGAGCAGCAAATTCCTTCCGGCGCGATGACGCCCAAACAGCTCGGCGATGCGCTGGCGAAGTTTTTGCGTGGCGTTGAGGGCAAAAAGGTTGGGGCGATTGGTCTGGCGCTGTCGGGCTTAGTCGATGCCAGCAATGGCGTTTGCGTGCTGTCACGCGCGCTGGGCTGGGATAACGTGCCGATTGCCCGTCTGCTGGAAGAGCGCTTCTCGCTGCCGGTATTTATTGAAAATGACGCCAACGCGCTGGCGATGGCGGCGCTGGTGTTTGGTCAGCTCGGTCATGCGCAGTCGGCGGTGATAGCTACGTTCGGCAAAGGCATCGGCGCGGGGATTCTGCTCGATCGCCAGCTTTATCGTGGTCGTCACGGCAAAGCAGGGGAGATTGGCGTGTCGCTGCTGGGCGATGGTTCTGAGCGTCTGCTGGAGGATGTGGCGTCGTCGCAGGCGATTCTGCAGCGCGTGGCGGCCACCACCAAAGAAGAGGTGCCGCATACGCTGCGCGATCTCGATGCGCGTCCAACGCCGGAGGTGCTGAGCGCACTGGCCGAGGCCGGGCAGCATCTGGGGATGTCGCTGGCGAATCTGTCGGTGGCTTACGATCCGGACGTAGTATATCTGGCGATGGAGCCGCAAATGGCTTCGCGCATTCTGCTCGACCACGTTACGCAGAGTTTTCAGACCTACCGTTTGAAGCTGACGCCGCACATGACGCCGCTGCAGTTCCTTACGGAATCCAACCGCATGTGGGCACAGGGCGCGGCCGGGTTTGCGGTGAATAAGCTGCTGGATTTGTTGGCCGCACAGGCCGATGAAGAGATCGCACCGCAATAATGAATAACGCGATAAATCCCCGCCCATTTCGTCGCGGCGCGATTTATCGCCGCGCAACAGCCGCACTACTTCATCGCGCAGATTATCGATATCTCCGAATTGAAGCAGAGTGAGCAGATTAATCGACGCTTGATGGAGCGCATCACGCTGGCCAATGAAG